>CALUTJ010000005.1 GCA_944323685.1 Candidatus Gastranaerophilales bacterium
AGGGATTCGAACCCTCGAGGCAGATTACTCCACCTAACACCTTAGCAGGGTGCCGCCTTCAGCCTACTCGGCCACTTCTCCGCGTATTCAATTTTAAGGTAAACTAATCTTATCAAAAAAATCTCTTTTTTACAAATACTTATTTTAAAAGCTTTTTAGTTATATCTTTTTATTATTTTTGAACAAAACTCTATCAATTCAGCATAACTTGCTTCAATCTGTTCTTGCGTAAAATCATCGATAATATTTCGATTCAAAGCAGGTTCCATAATTTCTTTTTCCGCAGCGGGCAATTTTGTGTATAACTCTTTTTTAGTCAAAACATATTCTCCGCTTTGCACAAAATACTCCGCCTGAAGAACAAATGCAATACTCTTATACAAATCTTTCAATACAGCTTTCGGGTCATCGTTATACAAATAACTGTGACATGCCATATGATAAACATTCTGCGCACCTATTTTTGCCGCAAATTTTGCATCATCTGCGGTAATTTCAGGTATTAAATCTTTCATATCACCATAAACTGCTTTTGTATCGTTATAAAGTTGAAAAAGCTCATAGCCCGACCAGTTTTTTAACTCTTCTTTCGAACTGATAAACCCGCAGGCTTTTTCACTTTGAGGCATAGAGTTTACTATCTTTTTGTACTCCTTTAGCTCTTTAATACCAAGTTTAGCTAATATAATCACCATATCTATATCGCTGTTATTTGTCGCTTCTCCCCTGCGATAACTCCCCTGATAACCTAAAAACAACAAATTGTCACCGAAAGTATTTTTTATTTTAGATACGATTTCATCAATCCAAATATTTATATCAAACAATGCAAATCTCCTAAAAATTTTTATCTAATCTAGTGCCGCAGTTGCCGACTCGAGCCTTCGAGCCGTAACTGCTCACCTTTGCCTTCTTTTTCGGCTGAACTGTGGTGAAGCCTGAAAAATGGCTTCACTATGTGAACAATGTGACACTCCAAAAATTCGTTCACGTCGCTTTGCTCCTTATCACGAATTTTTCTCGGACAATTTTTATTTATAATATACCATATTACACACTTATATAATATTAATTGTCATAAATTATTGTATGTTGTATTAAAATATAATTTAAGGAGAATTGATATGAAAAATTGGATTATTGCACTCGCTATTTTAATTATTCCGCTGGCAGCTTACTTTGTACTGGACAAAACAAATGCGCCAAAATCAGGCTTTGAAGCCCACGCGCAAAGCGGTTATACCAAACCTGCTGTTTTAAAATTCTCTTCACCCATGTGTTTGGATTGCAAAAAGCTCGAAGGGGTAACAAGTGTTGTAATGCCCAAATATTCCGACAAAATCGAATATAAAAAATACACAACACAAAACAATGATTCCGAAACCGATGCTCTAATCAAAAAATATAATATAACCCTTGTACCGACAATGATTTTTGTAAAAAAAGACGGTAATGTGTATAAAAAAACAGAAGGATTTATGACAGAAAAAGAACTGGAAAATATTCTAAAAGGTTTAATCAATGGATAAACTTGTTTTACTGTTTCAAAACCACATAAACGAAGAGTTTTCACTGTTGATTCTTCTGTTGTGCTTTTTAGGCGGTGTCGTGGCCTCTTTATCACCATGCGGAATCGGTATGCTTCCTATTGTTGTAAGCTATATAGGCAGTTCATCGGAAAAA
This sequence comes from Candidatus Gastranaerophilales bacterium, assembly GCA_944323685.1. Taxonomy (GTDB): domain Bacteria; phylum Cyanobacteriota; class Vampirovibrionia; order Gastranaerophilales; family Gastranaerophilaceae; genus Limenecus. The sequence continues at coordinate 1,684 of CALUTJ010000005.1, forward strand.
AGAACCTCTAAAAATATAATACAAATAATATTTTTTATTATCGGATTGTCTGTATGTCTTACTGCTATCGGGCTTGTTTGTGCACTTACCGGACAAATTTTTGATGCAACAAGCAGAGTCTATTTTGTACTTATTTTAACTTCTTTAATTATGATATTCGGACTAAATCTTGTCGGGCTTCTGGATATAAATTTTCCGGTACTTGTAAAAAAATTTCCGCAAAGTGACAAACACAATTTTATAACATATCCCTTGCTGCTCGGTATGGTGTTTGCGCTTGCAGCTTCGCCTTGTTCAACTCCGATTCTTGCAGGAATTATGGCGGCTGCCTCTATGAGCGCAAACTTTATTTATGCGGCATTAATGCTGTTTTTATTTTCGCTGGGACAAGGCGTAATAATACTTATTGCAGGATTATTTACGTCAGTTTTAAAAAATCTGTCCTCAGCGGCTAAATATACAGATATTTTAACCAAAATCAGCGGTGTAATACTTATTTTATTTGCGATTTTTCTTTATTACAAAGTATTTTCAAGATTTATATAAATTGCAAAAAGACCGGATAAAAATATCCGGTCTTTCCAATAAACATTGTATTTTATCTAATCTAGTGTCGCAGTTGCCGCCTCGAACCTTCGAGCCGTCACTGCTTACCTTTGCCTTCTTTTTCGGCTGAACTGTGGTGAAGCCTGAAAAATGGCTTCACTATGTGAACAATGTGTCACTCCAAAAATTCGTTCACGTCGCTTTGCTCCTTATCACGAATTTTTCTCGGACAAACTATGGATTGTTAGGTTTATTTTTGTTGAATAAATTTGTTACGAAAGTTTTTGTCGCATCGTATGCTTTACCAACATACGTATTAACAAATTCACCTGCTTTTGCTACGCCAAGTTTTGCATAATACAAACCTTTTTGCAAGATATTTTCTGTGCCTGCCAATTTTGCAGCAGGGTCAAATACGTTAGGCAAGTATTTTCTGCCCAATCCGACAGCCGCAGCTAATACAACAACTGCCCCCAGAGTTTTTAAAAACCAATGGCTTTTCTTTTTAGCGGGTTGACCTGCCGGAGCATCCATCGGGGAGCTTGCTGCCGGCTGCGGCTGGTTGTTGTTCATTGCATAAGTCGGTTTTCTTGAAATTGTAGCCGGATTCATCGGCGTAATTGTTGAAAAACTTGTTGACATGCTAACACTCCTTTTTTACACACTGTGCTTATATAAAACTACAGAAAACATTTTATTGCTACATGGTCAGCCCATGTTTAAGATTATGAAACATTTTGTTACATTATATCACCGATTGCAAGGTTTTGGAATATTTTTTTAAGAACTGTAATCTATATTATTAGAGAACGGAATATGAGGAATTATTATGAGCTTTAAAATAAATATCGACAGTGATGTAGTGGATAATGCAAAATTTGTTGCATGCAAGGTTGATGACACGTATACGAGAAAAAGAGTCTATGCTCTGGGGATTGCCGCCAATGCAGTCGCAAAATATCTCAATGAGCAAGATTTAAAAACTCATTCAAATCACAGCCTTTACAAATCAGCAGTATTTGCAAAAGAAATAGAAATTGCCGATATTTATGCAAATAACGCAAGATTTGATGTCAGAGTGACATTTAACGACAAAACCTTTACAGTACCTAAACTACAGGTCAAATATGATATCAAACCGCAGGCTTATATTGTCGTGAGATTTGATAATTCGTTAAATGATATTGAGTTTTTGGGCTTTATACCTGAAAACGAGCTTAAATACGATAAAAACGGCGAAGAATACTACACATATCCTCTCGATATCCTCAAACCTTTTGAAGAATTTATTCCGTACGCACAAAAGCTTAATATTACACCGAAAGAGTATTCGGAAGAAGAACATGAAAAAATACAGGAACTCTGTGCAAGTATTATTGATGAACAGGCAACCGAGGCAGATAAAATATTCTTCATCAAACATGTCGTTGATTGTGCGGTTTGCCGTGATATTTTCTGTGACATAAACGACTTTGACGATATTGTTTCGCAGCTAAAAAATTATCATGAACTTTTAAATGACAGTACTTTAAGTGTTTTATCCGGAAACAAAAAGGAGGTGGATCAAGCTGCTATCGCTAATATGGCATTGGTTGAAAATGCCGGCGAGGACTTCCCGCAAGAAGTAACTAATAACAGCAGCATTCTACAGGACACAATAAGTGCTGCGGCTGCCGTTGCTGCCGGTACTGAAATTGCTGCCGAAGATGCAATAGCCTCTACAACCGCAGGTATCATAGAGGAAGCTGCTTCTCAAATTACTGATGAAGAGCTGGAACCCGCTGTTTTAAATTTGTATGATGAGCCGGAACCGCTTACTGAAGAGCAAGACGATGCAGTGCAAAATACACTTCCGGACCAAATTCTTGAAACCGCTGAAATTGTAGAAGATTCTATTTTGGAGACTACGCAATCTCAAGAGACTGAACCGGAAGAAACATCATCGGAAGCAGAAACTCTTTTGGCTGAAAATGATGAAGAAAGCTTACTTTTACAAGAAGATAATACAGACCCTATCGAGCCGGAGCTTTCTGAAGACAATAACACTCCTACTGACGAAGATAATCAGGAAACAAACAAAACCTCAGCAGAAGAAACACAGGAACCCGAACTTCAATTAAACGACTCTTTTGATGAACTTAACGCTTCAATTGATGCTTTTGCAAGTGAGCCTGCGGCTAATCCGTTTGAGCTTGAATTAGAAGCAGAAAATGATGAGCAGAAAGATATCACTGATACAGATACTCTGCCCGAAGTTAACCCTGAAGAAATTTCTGAACCTCAGCTAACCGGAGAAACAAAAGAGGAAGACAATGTTATAAATGAAGAAGAAGCCTTAACACTCGATGAAGAAAATATTATGCTTGAAGAAGAAACCGAAACTTCTGACAATCTTTCCGGCAATGAATTGTCTCTTGATTTTGATGAACCTGATGTTTTAACGGAAGATATACAAGTTGAGGAAGAAAATAAAGAAGATGATAAAACGCTTCAACAACCTGAAACAGCAGAACAGGAAGAATCCATAAATCTTCAAATCGATGATGAGCTTGACCTTCAATTACATCAGGAAGACGAGCTTGAATTGCCAGATGATGACTCGCTTAATCTCCCTGAAGACATTGAAACACCTGAAGAATTTTCAGAACCTGAAGAGATTCAAGAAACTGAATCCTTTGCAATAGAACCGCAAAATGAAGAAGAAACTGAACAAGAAGTTGTACAAGAACAAGCGCCTACAGAAGATATCTCCAATGAAGATGAGTTGACACTTGCTCAAGACAACGAATTACCCGAGCTAAATGACAGTGACTCAAATTCACTTGAGCTGGAAGATTTAGAAACACTTGATACGATTGAACCGATTGAAGAAGAACAGGAACTTCAAAACAATGGCGATGATATCATACAGAATATACCGACAGAAGAAGCCGGGGACAGATTAACTTTAGCCTCAGAAGATGATAAAAAAGACGAATGGCCTGCTGCTTCTCGTCCTCAGGAACCTGTTGAATTAAAATATGATGATGAAACAGAAACTCAGGAAGAACAGGAGCAAATCCAACAGGATAGTCAGCTTGGTGATATCAATGAGACTGTTTTTGACCTTAACAAACAAGAGCCTGTTATAGAATCTTTTGAAGAGGAAGATGAAGAACAGCACGTTACGGATTTTGACTTTCCTGATTACAACTACTCAAATATAGAAGTGGAACCTACGGCAATATCAAATACTGAACAACCCGAAGAAATTCAAAAGCAAGAAATCGAAACGGAACAAGAATTAAATACACCGGAAACTCAAGAAAAAGAAGAAATGGAACAGCAAGAATCCCCTACAGAAGACAATGACTTGCAGGGTCTGTTAGATGATGATCTGCTCGCTTTACTTTCTGATGAAGATAATGAGCCGGCAGAAACATCCGCTGCACCTTCTGTTCAAATAAATGATGAACAACCTTACACGGATGAAGAGCCGCAAAATGTACAAACAGACACTCAAGTTGAGGAAACACAGTTTACAACTGACAACAACAGTGATGATATCACGGATTCCGCACATAACGAAGAAAACGGAGAAATAGAAAACCTGTTTGAAGAACAAGAGGCTCCTGAAGATGGAGAACAGGTTGAACTTGACCTTTCACAAGAACCGATGAGCGCTGAAGCTGTCAAAAAGACTAAAAAGATTGCTATTGCAGGAGCATTGATTGCTTTACTGGCAATAGGCGGTGTAGCCGGCGGGTATTATATGTACCAGAAGAATATTGCCGCTGCAAATAACGATTCTGTAGACACTACTCAGGATAATCAGGTATTTGACTTCCAGAATAATGCCGCCGCTACAGATGAAGCAGCAGATACATCATCTGCCGCGGTATCACAGGATATAAACAAATCAATGACAAACTCCTTCTCTGATAAACCCGCAGCAATATCCATAACAAAATTATCTTGGCAGGTTAACGAAAAGCTTGCTGTTGAACCTTCTGTTAAAGAATATTTACAAACAGCAGGCAAAAATATTCAATTAAATTTACAAAACGATTTAGCTAATGCTGCCGATGTTGCGTTCAATAACAATGTAAAAGTTTCATTTGAAATAGCACCTGACAACACCATGAAAGGCATACAGGTACTGGAATCCAGCGGATCTGATAAAATTGACGCTATTATTACCAAAAGCATAAAAAATACACTTAAATATGTAAGCGTACCTAAATTGCAAAATTATAATTCCGATTATTTCTTAACTTTAATAATTAATTTCTAATTCTATGATATGATATAATCAAATAAGTTATTTATATTCATAGAATTGGGTTGAAAAATTGGATACTATAAACGAACAACGAGAGCTTATCGAAAAATTAGTAAAATCTAATAATAAATTCAAAGGCAATGAGGATTTAATAGAGGATTTTTGCTCGGAAACATATAAAAGATCCTATTCCTTGTTTGACAATGTCAATATCAAAGACATAGAAAACTACATTGCCAAAGTTGCAAATACTGCAATTTTAACGGTATTGAAACAAAACGGCAGAGTAAGACGTCGTGAAAACAAGTACGTCAGCACACATGAAGTGTTGATAAACCCGCTGCCGGCAAAAATTCAAGATCCTGAAACAGTTAAAACACAGGAAACCGCAGTTGTTGTAAACGAGCCTTTTGTTTACGACATTGCAGACCCGAGAGATTCTTTTGAAGAAAAAATTGTAAGAAAAGATCTGCTTCAAAAAATTGTAGATATAGTTTTGGTGGCTCAAAAAAATGATCCTTCAAAAGAATTTTTGAAGATATTTTATCTGAGATATGTCAAAGAACTTAAACAAAAAGAAATTGCCGCAGAAGTAAATATTTCTCAGGCAGAAGTCAGCAAAAGATTAATTGAAATATTAAAAATAGTAAAATCTCATTTTTAATGCGGTTGAATGCTTACATATGTAATTAAATTAATCTTTATAATATAATAAGCTTAAAATATAAGCGGTTTTTGTAATGCTTTGTCTAAAATGTAAAAAAATCATACCTGATAATCAGCTAAGATGCAGTTATTGCCACACCAAGGTGCAGTCGGTTTGTCCCGTATGCGGCCAAATAAACCCGATAAATGCGGAATATTGTACACGGTGCGGTTTACAGTTATTGAAGCATTGCCCTTCATGCAACAGCATAAATCTTCCTAACGCAAAAAAATGCAGAAAATGCGCAAAACCGTTCCCTCAGGTAAAAGACAAAGCGGAAATATCCATAACGGATTTGACAAAAATGGAAAAAAGCCGCAAGGATTCTGTTTCGATAGAATTACCCAAGACAAAGTTATACACAGGAATATCTAAGGAATTGCTTGCATTTCCGGATGGCGAAGATAAAATTTCAGAAAGCTTAAAAAAAGAAAAAATAACAGCCGAAAAAAAACCGGTTATAAATTCCCAAATTGTTATATCAGAAGAAAAAGTTGTAAAAAATATTGAAAACTTTACACAAAAATCCCCGATACAAGAGGTTCAGCCTCCTAAAAAGCAAACAAAAAACAAATCACAGGACATATTAAAACCGGAATACACACCTGATGCAATTATTGCTCAAACTGTAGCGGAAGAACAGGCAATACAGGTTGTTGAACAAACAGAATATGACCAGATAAAAGCAAAAAACCGTATAATAAACGCCCTTAAGCAGCCGGAAAAACTTATAATAGGACTCAGCGCCCCCGAAGGTTACGGGAAATCTACAATTTTGCGATATCTTTTCAGCGACCTTTTAAAACAAAATTATGTCTGGCTATGGGGCGAATGCAGCGCAAATTCTCAAATTAGCCCGTTTGGCATATTTCAGGAAATTGTTCTCACATTTTTTAATATGCCTAATTTTTCAAACATGTCAAACGACTTTATCCGTCAGGCAAGACGAATGCTTTCGGAAAGTCTGCCGTTTTTTAACGCCGATGAAATATCGTATTTGTTTAACTTTTTGTACCCGAGCCTGACGGCAAAGTTTGAAGATATTTTAACAAACAAAGACATCACTTTTTCACTGCTTGAAAAACTAATATGTGAACTGTCTAAAAAATCCAAAATCATTATTATCATCGATGATTTTGATATGATAGACGGCGCTTCTTATGAATTTTTGTCATATTTTGTGGACAGGGGCAATCTGGGCGAAAACATAAAACTTATCATTTCATACAAAGACAGCCGTATTACACAGGGGTATTTTTATTCCGAAAAACTTTTGCAAAACCAGTATGAGGACATAAGACTCGCAAAACTGTCGCCTAAAAATACAGACAGCCTGATTAAAATATTTTTAAAAGGTTCAAACCCATTACCAAAACCTCTGTTCGAAAAGATTTATCAACTTTCTCAGGGCAACAGTGCCTACATAGAACAGATGATTATTCTTTTAAACGAAAACAAAGCCTTTTACAGAGAAAGCGGCAAAATAAGATACAATAAAAACCCTATTGCCCTAAACGTACCTAAAAATCTTTACGAAATTCTCGCATTAAGATTAAATTATCTGCAAAGAAAATACCCGCTTGCATTTAAAACTCTTTGTACGGCCGCAATTATGGGCAACAAGTTTAATGTAAAACTGCTCGGTATTATCATGAAAAACGAAGCCGAACAGTTCCAAAATACAATAAATATGCTCAGCACATTTGCGTATATCTCTCAATTTAACAATAACATATATGAATTTAAAAATACGCTACTATGGCGTTTTGTCTATGAAAAAGCAAAACAAAGCAAAGATTTTGAACTTTTAAACGAAAAGATTTTTGATATTATCAACTCTTTTACTCTCTCAAGCAATGCCCTAAAAGCCCTCATCGCGCAGAGTTTAAACCAAAAACTGCTTGCGCTGAATATTTGGACGGACAATATAAAACTATGCGCTTACCTTGGTGATGAGCATCTGTGGACACTGTCGCAAAAACAATGCTTAAAAATCGCTCAGGAAGAAAAACCCGAAAACGAAGATTTGATAATAAATAACATACAGGAGCGCATGGGCAAGCTGATTTATCGCAGCAGACCTTCCGAGGCAATTTCTTATTTATCCGCAGCAATAAACAATGCTATGAAGGTTGATAACAAACCTAAAATAATAGAACTTGCCGGATATTTGAGCAAAAGCTGCTCTTTAACTGGCAACTATTACGGAGTTATCGAATCTGTCGATACTGCGTTAAAACTAATCGAAGCACCTGATAAAAAGCTTGAATGTGCATTGATTAAACAGAAAAAACTAAACGCGATGTTTTGCCTCGGTAATGCGGAAGAAATTTACAACATGGCAAGCAATGATATTATCCCCGTTGTGGAAAAAGCTCTGTCGCACGAAATACCTGTGAACGGAATTTCTATGGATGTGATTTATGAAGCGTGGCTGGAGGGTAATTTGACCGTTGCAATGGCTTTAATTTCGCAGGGAAACAACAAAAGCTTTGAAATCTTAAAATTGATAGACGAAATTGTTGCAAAAAACAATGTAGAAAACAAAAACTATCTGCAAAGGGTAAAACTGGCTAAAGCACTGGCTTATTCAATGCAAGGCAGCCTGAAAAAATCTGATGATATATTACTTGCGCTGACTCAAGAAACCACAAAAGAAATTGTAGAACCCGAAGTCATTTCAATGTGGAATTTTATCAATATTTTAAACAAACTGCACAGACACGAATGGCAAAATATTAAGGCTGATTTGTTCTCTGTTGTTACTTTTGCAAACAACTACAATGACGTGCTTGTCAAAAATCTGCTTAAAGTTTTCTTAGGCAAAATTTTGCAGGAGGAAGGAAACCTGTCTAAGGCATTAAATATTTTTAACGAACAGATAACAGTTTTTGCAAAAGAGAAAATAGCCGTCGGTGCATTTTTATGCTGGTATTTCATTGCAAAACTTACCCTTGTAACTGACGGAAGCGAAAAATCTTTGCACATTGCGCAAAAAGCACTTGAAGTTGCTAAAAGCCCCAAAATTTCAAATTACTATTTTATGGTGTTGTTTAAAAAACTTATTGCCGAAATTTATATCATCAAAGGTGATATGGAATCGGCTAAAATGTATATTGAAAAAGCACTAAGAATTACCAAAAAGTACAATATGAAACTTTTAAAAGTTTCTGTTTATCAGCTTTACGCAAAATATCTTGAAGAAATGGTGACTAAAAGACCCAAACACGCTTCGACTTATGCGCAAAACGCAATAACCGCTTACAAAAAAGCCCAAACTCTGGCAGAAGCACTTGAGATTGATGCAATAATTGATGAGGTTCAAAAAAATATTACTTCTTTTAAAACTTTTTGCCAGCTAAAAAAAATAAAAGTTTAATCTTTATTTAATTAGCAAGTTTAGGGAACAAAATAATAGAACCGTCATCTTCTCTCCACTGGATATAGCCTATTTTAAGCTGGCCGCCCATATCAAGAATCGTTGCCAGTGCCCAGTTGCCGCTGATTTTATTTAGTTTTACGGAGCGTATGTACGTAAACCCGCCAAGTTTTTGTGACAGCTTATCCGCCCCGCTGTAGTAGCCTCTTTTGCGGTAATCAACGTTTTTCATATAATACAAGCCGTATTTACGCCCGTAATAAGCATAAAAATCTTTTAAACTCCAAAAATCATCGGGATTAGACGCTTTTATCCAGCCTGATTTATTTGTTGTCTTATCATAGATTATTTTGTACCAGTCATCTTGCATATCAATGACCATACAAAATGCAAGATTTTTAGCTTCCACCTGTGCGGCAAACAATGCCGAAGGCTCAATTTCAGTTTTATTAAGCTTTACTGATGTATCTGTCCAGCTGACATTTTCGATGTTTTGTGAGTCTTCTCTCGGGTAAAGGTAGAGTTTAAAAGTTTTTGGAACCTGCAAAAAACCAATGGTTTCATTGCTTATCGAACCGGTATAATAAGGCATAACATCCGCTATCGCCGGCAAGTTCCCCAAAAACTGGCAACTAACTAAAAACAAAACAACCGTAATTAAAAATCCGAATCTTTTCATAATAAATGTTTAGCACAAATTGTGCTTTTTTTCAAAGCTTTTGCACAATAAAAAATCAGCGCACATACACATTATCTATGTACTTTAAAAGCATTGTTTTTATTGTGTTAAATTCATCATCTCCGTAAGTTTTTTCATACGCAAATTGAGGATTTAGCGTTACATCGGGCTTGAATTTTTGTAAATAATAGGATTTTGAGCCTTTGAGCATTTTACCTATTTTTTCAAAATCGCAAAAACTCAACTGCGATGCTACCGTTGTAGTCCGAAACTCATACCCTATGCCGGAAGATTTCAAAAGCTCAATGCTCTGTTCAATTTTTTTTGTATCAACATCAACACAGGCAATTTGAGGATACCTGTCAATCGGAGATTTTATGTCCATTGCAACGTAATCAACTAACCCGCAGGATATCAATTGTTTAAGAATCTCCGGAGCGGTTCCGTTTGTATCAAGCTTTGTTAAAAACCCGAGTTTTTTAATCTTTTCAAAAAAACTTATAATATCTTTCTGCAAGGTAGGCTCACCGCCGGACACCACAACAGCATCAAGTTTGCCCCGACGGGATTTTAAAAAATCAAAAACAGCTGATTCATCAAACAATTTGTTTGACGAAACAGCTGTCAATATGTTCGGATTGTGACAATACGGACATCTAAAATTGCAGCCTAAGGTAAAAATTACGGCCGCAATTTTAGACGGATAGTCAACAAGTGAAGATTTTTGCAATCCCGCTATCTGCATTTTATTCTCCGCAGACGCAGCTTTGGGAATTTACTATATCAAAGGTTTTTCTGAGTTTAAATTCTTCCGTTTTGCCTTCGTTCCACTGATTTACGGGACTTATGTAACCAACAACGCGGGAAAACACTTCGCAGTTTTCACCGCAATCGGGACAGGTAAAATGTTCCCCGGCAATATAACCGTGGGTCGGACAAATACTGAAAGTGGGAGAAAAAGTAAAATAGGGCAGTTTGTAGTTTTCACAAACTTTTTTTACAAGATTTTTTACAACATTTATGTCGTAAACCCTTTCTCCGGCAAAAATATGTACAACCGTGCCGCCTGTGTATCTGGTTTGCAACTCATCTTGATTGTCTAAAAGTTCAAAAATATCATCAGTATAGTTTACAGGAAGCTGAGTTGAGTTTGTATAAAAAGGTTTAGCCCCTGATTGATATTCTTTTTCATTGGCGCATTTAATTGCATCAAACTTTTGTTTGTCCAACCGAGCAAGGCGGTAGGTTGTACCCTCTGCCGGTGTTGCTTCAAGGTTATAATTATGACCTGTTTCCTTTTGGAAGTTAGAAATCATATTGCGCATATAATCCATAACTTTTAGCGCAAATTCCTTGCCTTCGCCTGTTCCGATACTTTTGCCGAGAAGGTTTTCGCAGGCTTCGTTCATGCCGACAAGCCCTATTGTGGAAAAGTGATTTTTCCAATAAACGCCAAAACGCGCTTTTATATCTCTCAAATAAAATTTTGTATACGGATAAAGGTTTTTGTCCGTATATTCTTCTACGACTTCTCGTTTAATTTCAAGGCTTTCTCTTGCCAGTTCCATATTGCGGCAAAGCATTTGGAAAAATTCAGCCTCATTTTGTGCAAGGTATCCGATTCTCGGCAAATTTATTGTAACAACACCGATAGAACCTGTCAGAGGATTTGACCCGAAAAGACCGCCGCCTCTGTATTCAAGCTCTCTGTTATCTATTCTTAAACGGCAGCACATAGAACGAGCGTCTTCCGGTTTCATATCAGAGTTTACAAAATTAGAAAAGTACGGGATTCCGTATTTTGCCGTCATTTCCCACAGCCCGTCAAGCTCAGGATTTTCCCAGTCAAAATCTTTTGTAATGTTGTAGGTCGGAATAGGGAAGGTAAAGACTTTTCCCGTATAATCACCCTGCATCATTACTTCGAAATAAGCTTTGTTAATAAGATTCATCTCTTTTTGAAACTCTTTATAAGTTTCTTCCTTCAACTCGCCGCCGATTATAACTGAGGCATCTGCATAATAAGACGGAACAGTCAAATCCATTGTAATATTGGTAAACGGCGTCTGGAATCCGGTTCTTGTCGGCACATTGAGATTAAAAATAAACTCTTGCATTGCTTGCTTGACCTGAGCATAGTCCAATTTGTCATATCTTACAAAAGGAGCAAGCAGTGTGTCAAAATTAGAAAAAGCCTGAGCGCCTGCGGCTTCACCCTGCATGGTATATAAAAAATTCACTATTTGCCCGAGAGCTGTTCGGAAATGTTTGGGCGGAGCACATTTGACTTTACCATCCACACCGGTAAAACCTTCTGTTAAAAGGTCTTTTAAATCCCACCCCACGCAATATGTTGAAATAATGTTCAAATCATGGATATGAATATCACCGTTTTCGTGTGCCTGTTTGATTTCAGGTGTATAAATTTTATTTAGCCAGTAATTTTTGCTTATTGCAGATGAAATATAGTTGTTAAGCCCCTGAATGGAGTATGTCATATTAGAATTTTCTTTAACCTGCCAGTCAAGTTTTTTTAAATAATCATCAACCAGTTTAATATTTTTGTCGGTCACAAAGTCTTTAATTTCGGCAGTTTTGCTTACATAAGGGTTTGTTGCTTTTGCGTTACTATTTTTTTGCGCAAGCGTCAAAGCTCCGTTTGCACGGTCGGCATCAAATTTTTTAAGTTCCATAAAAAAATCTCCTTGTCACGAAGTAATACATACCGGATAAGCATTCCGACTGTAACGGCTGCGGACCAGTGAGGGAATTTCACCCTGCTTTCCTTAAACGGTAAATATTATAATAGAACTTTTTTAACTTAAGGTCAATAATATTTTTTATGTAAATTAAAAGTGCGGACAATACGCAACTTTAGACATCTTTTCCGCAGCAATTTTTGTATTTTTTGCCGCTGCCGCACGGGCATGGATCATTTCTGCCTACTTTATTTGCATTGTGCACCGGTGAATTAGCCTGCGGCTCATCTTCCTCTGAAGGAGCCTGAAAAGTTTGTGCTGCATGAGAAAGCTGTGTTTCTATCACATCGTCATCCCGTCTGTTAACAATCTGTACTCCGAATCTTGTTCTGTACAGATATTTAACGGTTTCTGACTGGATATCATGCATCATATTATTGAAAAGGTCATAAGCCTCGCGTTTATACTCGATAAGCGGGTCTTTTTGACCGTAAGCCCTTAAACCTATACCGTCACGCAGCATATCTATATTGTGCAGGTGGTCAATCCATTTGTTATCTACTACACGCAAAAGTATATCTTTTTCGATATGCCTCATTACGTTGTGCTCGGAGAAAGGTTCCTCAGGTTCATAAACAGCTTCGTATTGCTGTTGAATTTCGTTATAAAATCTGATTGTTTCTTCTTCATGTTCTCTGTAGGCATCTACAGCCAGTTTTTTTAGTTTTTCAAAAATAGATTCATAACTCAAGCCTTGCAGGTCATTAACTTCCAGATAGTTAAGCTGAGGGATAAGAGAATGAATTTCTTTTACCATGCCGAGCATGTCGTCGTAGATGTATTCTTGCGGGTTTTGCCCGGGGTTAATGTAGCTTTTTATAATTCTGTCTATTTCGCATTCAATCATGTAATAGATATCAGCTGTTAAATCTTCACCCTTAAGTACACGGCGTCTTTGCTGGTAGAATTTTTCCCTTTGAATATTCATAACATCGTCATATTCAAGCACGCTTTTTCTAATGTCAAAGTGGTAAGTTTCCACTTTTCTCTGCGAAGCTTCGATTTGTCTTGTTATCAAACCTGATTCGATAGCCATATCTTCTTCAACCTTAAGAGTGTTCATAAGGTTAATAATATGCTGGCCGCCGAAAATTCTCATCAAGTCATCTTCAAGAGAAAGGAAAAATCTTGTTGAACCGGGGTCGCCCTGTCTTGCGGCACGCCCTCTGAGCTGGTTGTCGATACGTCTTGACTCGTGCCTTTCCGTACCTATTACGTGCAACCCGCCGGCTTTAACAACTTTTTCATGTTCGGCTTCCGTAATTGCTTTTGCAGCTTTCAATGCTTCATCTCTTAAAGTTTCATAATCCGGATGCTCGGGAGTAATGCCCTTTTTATCGAGTTCTTCTTTAGCTAGATACTCGGGGTTACCGCCTAAGAGAATATCTGTGCCTCGGCCTGCCATGTTTGTTGCTATTGTAACTGCTCCGTAACGGCCTGCCTGTGCAATAATGTAAGCTTCTTTTTCATGATGTTTTGCGTTAAGCACGTTGTGAGGAATATTCTTTGCTTTTAAAAGTGAAGAAAGGCATTCCGATTTATCAATACTGATTGTACCTACCAAAACAGGTCTGCCCAGTTTGTGCATTTTAAGAATCTCATCAACAACAGCAAGGTATTTTTGTTTTTGTGTTTTATAAACAACATCGGGCAGGTTTATTCTGATATCCGGTTTATTTGTCGGTATAGTTGTTACCTCAAGGTTATAAATTTTACCGAATTCTGCCTCTTCAGTCATTGCAGTACCTGTCATACCAGCGAGTTTGGGGTAAAGTCTGAATAAATTCTGGAACGTAATGCTGGCAAGGGTTTGAGTTTCGTCTTGAATTTCCACCCCTTCTTTTGCTTCAACCGCCTGATGCAATCCGTCAGACCAGCGGCGGCCTTCCATAAGACGTCCTGTGAATTCGTCAACAATAACGACTTCCCCGTCTTTAATTACATAGTCGGTATCTTTTTGATACAATTCTTTGGCTTTCAAGGCTTGCAAAAGATGATGAGCGTATTGCGTGTGCACATCGAATAAATCTTCTATGCCGAGCAATTCTTCTGCTCTGTCAATCCCCGCTTCCGAAAGAATTACGTTTTTATTTTTTTCATCAACTTCGTAATCAACATCTTTTTTAAGCTGCGGAGCGATTTTAGCCATAACCTGATAAAGCTGTGCGGACTGTTCCAATCTGCCCGAAATAATAAGCGGAGTTCTGGCCTCGTCAATCAAAATAGAGTCGACTTCATCAATTATAGCGTAGTTATAAGGGCGCTGCACAAGCATATCAAGGCTGCCTGCCATATTATCCCTCAGGTAATCAAACCCGAATTCGTTGTTGGTTCCGTATGTAATATCACAAGCATAGGCAGCTTTTTTACGTTCAAATTCATACGGGTCACGACCTTGATTTGAAAGTATAACACCTACAGTCAAGCCCAAAAATTTATAAATTTTGCCCATCCACTCACTGTCACGTTTTGCGAGATAATCATTAACAGTAATAACGTGCACGCCTTTGCCTGTAAGAGCATTGAGGTAAGCAGGCAATGTAGCCACAAGGGTTTTACCTTCACCGGTTCTCATCTCCGCAATATGACCGTTATGCAAAAAGATTCCGCCTATAAGCTGTACGTCAAAGTGACGCATATTTAAAACACGTTTACCGGCTTCTCTCACAACAGCAAATGCTTCGGGTAAAATTTCATCAAGTGCTTTTTTTTCAAGTTCACGGTCTTTTTTAAAGTCCGTTGAGTATTCTCTGTTTCTTAAATGTTCTTTAAACTCTTCTGTTTTTGCCCTTAATTCTTCATCTGTCAGCTTTTCCATTTCGGGTTCAAGCTTGTTTATATGTTCGACAACGGGCATCATTTTTTTAACTTTTTTCTGGTTAGGGTCGCCCAAAAGTTTTAAAAGTAAATCTATCATTATATAAAAATTCCTCAAGTCTAATTTATTTATACCAATTTTACCACGCACAAAGAATTTTGCACATAAGAAACTTGGCTTATGGTATTATTTATTGCTAAAATCAACCAAATCTACTTTAATTTTAAACAAAACACTATACATTTAACAAAAGCTCTAAAAATTACCGCAAAATAGTTTAAAACTGTTTTTTCTGTGGCATTATATATATAGACAGTAAAAAAGTTGGAAGATATATGCCCGAATACAAATTTGATTTTAAACTTGACGATTTTCAAGAAGAAGCGCTGTTTCATATAAATAACGGCAAAAGTGTTGTAGTCTGCGCCCCTACAGGAGCCGGGAAAACCTGTATTGCCCAAATGGCAATACATAAAGCTCTTAACGAAGGCCACAGAATATTTTATACAACACCTCTAAAAGCACTCTCCAATCAAAAATACAGCGATTTTTCCGAAAAATACGGAACGGATAAAGTCGGGCTTTTAACCGGCGATACTTCCATAAACAGAGATGCACAAATCGTCGTTATGACAACAGAAGTTTTCAGAAACATGTTATACGGAACAAACTTCGGTTCCGTATCAGACAATCTGAAAGATGTGCGCTATGTTGTACTGGATGAAGTTCATTATATGAATGACGAGCAAAGAGGTACAGTCTGGGAAGAAAGCATAATTTATTGTCCCACAAACGTTCAAATCATAGCTCTTTCTGCAACTGTCGCGAACTCTCAACAGCTTACGGACTGGATTAATACAGTTCATTCCCGTACTGAACTTGTTTATACCGACTTCCGTCCGGTTCCTTTAAGGTATTATTACTATGATTCGTCAAAACCGAATGATATCCTGCCTTTGCTTACCCCTGACGGAAAATTAAACAAAAAAATCAAACCCGAGTCAAAAGCAAAATACTTTGGCAGACGGGGTAAAATGCCGCAACGTCAGGTAGCAAAAGACGTTGTATCTGTTTTGCATAAAAAAAACATGCTGCCCGCAATTTATTTTACGTTCTCACGCAAAAAATGCGATGAACAGATGGAAAAATGTGCCGGACTTTGCCTGACAACTCCGGACGAACAAAAAGAAATTAAAAGAATTGTTGATGACTATCTTGCAGAAAACCCGTACTTGTACAATAACAAACACCTTGAATACGTACTTTGCGGGGTTGCTTCACACCACGCCGGACTTTTACCGGGGTGGAAGGTGCTTGTTGAAAAGCTGTTTCAAAAAGGTTTGATAAAAGTGGTTTTTGCAACAGAAACCCTTGCTGCCGGCATCAACATGCCAGCCCGTTCCACTGTTATCAGTGCAGTTTCAAAACGTACGGATTCCGGACACAGAATGCTGACACCCAGTGAATTCTTACAGATGTCAGGCCGTGCCGGACGCAGAGGAATGGATGAAATCGGCTATGTAACAATTATAGGCACAGCTTTTCAGTCGCCTGAAGAAGTAGCGGAACTTGTCACCAGTGACGCAAACCCGTTAGAAAGCAGATTTTCTCCGACATATTCAATGGTGGTGAACCTTTTGCAGCGTTTTACGCTGGATGAAGCCAAAGAGCTTATATTAAAAAGTTTCGGCTATTATTCTTCGACAACAAGACTGACACCTTTGATGAAACAGCAGCAGGAGCTTAATAACGAAATAGACAACATTAAAGCGTTTAAGTGTCCGTTTAACAGAACATCAAAAGATATGTTTGAATACAACAAACTGCGCAACACATACGTAGAACAACGAAAAACCGTAAAAGTATTGCGTAAACAGATGAATAAAAAAAATCCCGATAATGTGGAATATTTTAAAAATTTCGAAACACAAACAAAAGAGCTTTTACACAGAGTCCAGTCTTATCAATGCGATACCTGCAAATTGTACCGCAAACACATGAAACAGACTGAACTTTTAGATCGTTTTCAAAAACGTGCCGGCAAGCTTGAAAAAACCATTGAATACGAAAAAGACATATACTGGCGAAAATTTTTAAATCACACTTATGCGCTTGAAAAAGCCGGTTATCTGGAAAACAATTACCCCAACGAAAAAGGTCTGACAATAGGTGCAATCCGCGCGGAAAACGAGCTGTTCCTTGCAGAAATAATATTCAGCGGAGAGCTTGATACACTTAAAGTTGACGAGCTGGCTTCCGTAATATGCGCAATAACTACAGAAGACCTAAGAGCAGATGTTTATCCGGAAATCCCCATAAGCAAAGGCACAAGAAAAGCACTGAATAAAATAAAAGATATCAGACGCAGACTGACTATCTTGCAGCGTGATTGTGATATAGAAACTGAAATGTATATTAATTCATATTATTCGCCGCTTATTGAATACTGGGTAAACGGCGGTGAATGGGACGAACTGGTTGAACAGGTACCGTCTGGCGAAGGTGATGTTGTACGCTGCTTTAAACGAACAATTGATGTATTAAGACAGCTCACGGTTATCCCTAATGTATCGGATGAACTTGTACAAAACGCACGTGCAGCAATTGACGCAATAAACCGCTCCCCGATTGACATTGATTAATACACGCTTAATAAGCGATTAACACAATGTCTGCCATCGGTATGATTGTTCGTTTCATACCAATCAAACTTTATTTTTTTCTGCTTTAGTCCGTGTAATAGAATTCAATCCGTACCCGACAGCAGCACCGGCCGCAAGACCGACAGCGAGACCTTTTGCAGCCCCTTTGGAAAGTTCTTTCCACATAGTGACGGCTTTGGCTTTTGCCGCTTTAGTTGTCGTGCAAAATTTTTCCTTATCCATAATATCCAGTTCAACCAATTTATTTTGAAAATCGGTTGTCAATTGCAAAAGGGCTTTATACATTTTTGGTCTTAAAGCGTTAGCCTCTTTTGTCGCATTTTTCAAGGTTGTTGTCCTTTGCTCAAAAGGTGTTTCTAAGACTTCTTGAACCTTTTGTTCTTTTTCTATAACATCATTAAAGTTTTTAACTATTTTTTCTACTTTTGAATATTCATCAAGCTGAAGCTTTCCTTCCGCAGCAGCAACTTGAGCCCTTTCAAGATTAAAAGAGTCTTTATACTCAGTCATTGTTTCTATAACAGTGGGTTTTAAATTCGACATTTTTAAACAGGATTTTTCAGAGGGGTGTTTAAATCCGTAAAAAGCTCCGCCTACAGCCCCTGTTGCTGTAGCTATAGGAATATACGAAGTATTGTTTTTATTTTCCATAATAAAGACTCATATTAAATTTACAGCAATATAAACATTGTAAATCTAAAAAGTTGCTATTTACAAGCGGATTGTGAAGCAATATAAAGTTTTGAACAACAGCAATTTTTAGTTTTTACATGTTTTATCGCAAATATGAAACCTATCTCGTCAGCGGAAATAGAAACTCTAAAAAATGCCGTTCAGCACTTTCAGGACTGCTATCTTGTCGCTTCAATAAGTGCGCTTTCGCGCAGCAGCAACGGAAGAAAAATTCTTGCACAAAATATTGCACACACAAACGACGGATACAAAATACGTTTTAACAACATTAACACTCAAAGCCATGACTTTTTTGTCACACAAAAAGAAATGGATGATCTTGTATATTTAGACAAGTACAAAAATCCTGTTATTTTAACTCAGCCGCACAATCCGATTATTAAGGCGATAGAAGTTGCAATGAATAAACTTTTAGAAAAATATCCTTCTAAAAAACCGTGGATATGCAGATTCCCAAATTGTAACGAAAAATTTGAGTTTAACAAACCGTCGAATTTTCTTGAAATGTTTACGGGGAAAACCGCATTCAAACTAAATGAAGACGGGCTAAGACTGCATTTGAAATCAAAAGCCCGGGAAAGCAAAGATATCTTTGACAAAATCAGTGACGAACCAAATAGCAGTTTTGTCGCCGGAACCTCGATAGGATTGCGCAAAGGTATGTCAGACAACCACTGCTACACAATAACTTCCGTCGATAAAAAAGCACAAAAAATAGAACTTTTTGAACACAGGTTTTTGGAAAGCTTAACTCTTACTTACGAAGAAGCAATAAAAAATTTAAAATTTATTGTCGGGTATTTTGACAAAAATTTAAAATAAACTGTTACCAATTTTTAATAATTAATAACTCCGGTGGCAATTTTTAATCACTTTATGACTTTATAAAAACATTAAGGTGTAAGTATGAAAGGAAGTAACAATGGCAATTAACCCTGAAAATGTTGCAAATATAACAAAAGAAGCGTACTCTGCTTTAAAAAGCAAAGCTCTTGGCGGTGTTTCAAAAGAAAGTGCACAAAACGCAATCTCAGAAGCCGTAAATAAAGCTGTAAGACTTGGCGAAGAAGCTGTAGGAAAAGTCCAGCAGGAAATGTATGCATTAAGAAATAAAACAGCACAGGAAATTGCCGAAATGACTTCTCAAAAAGATGCTTTTGTTTTTCAAGCCAAACAAGACGCTGTACAACAAATCCAACAGGCAAAACAAGAAGCAGCAGAAGCGGTGAAAAAAGCAAAAGCAACAAAAAGTGCTGAAAGAATGTTACCAAACGGTCATAAAGAAGTCCGTTCCGTCAACAAAAACGGTGCCGTTATGGTTAAAGAATACAATGAAGCAGGTCAGCTCTTAAAATCAAATGTTACTACTCTTGACGGTGCTTTCAGACGTACATCTTATGACCCCGTAAACAAAACCCCGTTAAAAACAGTGACAAATACATCGGGTAAAGACTTGATGATTGAATATAAAGAATACGGACAGCACAAAATATCTCAAGTAAATAACAAAAAAGTTAAGCCCCAAAAACCGACTCTTGTATCTCAAACAAGACCTGAATATACTCAAACCGGCTGGTCAGGAGAAAGAGGAATGAAATTTGACAGAATTTATTCCGACGGCTCAAAAGAAACCATAACAAGAGTTACAAATTCAGACGGTTCCAGAGTGGAAAGAACTGAATTAGTAAGATTCGATAAAGACGGAAATAAAGTTTATGACAAAACAAACTGGGCTACAAATGCAACCCGCGAACATATTTATAAAGGAGATAAAATTATTTCAAAAGAGTCATATATAAAAGGCGGAGAGACCTATAAAATGGAAACAGAAACCATATATGACCCTAATACCGGTAACCGTGTGATTGTCAAAGCAAAAAAATCAGATAACACAAGCACAACAAGTTACAAAGCCATAAAAGACGAGTTTGGTTTCTATACAGGCAACTACGAAGCCAAAACAACTTATCCTAAAGGCTCGGGGAAAAAACCATCAATAAGCGAAGCTACATTAAAAGATATTCCTCATATATTCTAATTCATAAAAAGTAATTTATAAAAAGCCACTGAAAACAATCAGGGGCTTTTTTATATTCTTCATAACTGATTGCCGCTTTTTTGAAGAAGTTTTTTCATGTATTTATCAAGTTCTCTGTTTATTATTTTTACAACCTCTTTATCAAGCGGTTCTTGCTCGTATAATTGTCTTATCAGGGCTATCTTTTTTAACGAGGTTGCGTTAAACTCCAGCTCATAAAGCAAGTCATGCGCCTTTAAATCACAGACCTTAAAACTCGCCTGCCCTTTATCATATCCGCCCATAGCAACCACACGGTTTGGAATTTCAAACAAATCACCTTTATACCCGACAACTTCAGGCATTTTTGAGCTGTAGTGACAAACATTTATATTAGCATGTGCATTGTTCCCTCTGAGTGCTTTTAACATTTCTGGCAAAGTTTGAGCATGTCTTAAATACCAGTTAGTTGAACCGGCTAAAATTTCAGCTTTGCTGAATCCTTCGGGCATAAATGTTTTTATTAAGCTGTCAAATTCATCCTGATTTTTCTTATAATACGAATGGTACAAAAAATGTGTATTTGTATCTTTGTTAAATAAATACATAACTGAACAATCATAAACCGATGAGGTAGAAAGAGGATTATCCGCACCAGACTTTAAAAAACAGTCAGACCAGCCTTCCGTATTTGTAGAAAGTCCTCTTTTATACAGTTTATCAAGAGTTTCAGGATCAAATTGTTCTTCAAAGTTTTTTAAAGGTATAGAATTTTTGCACATTGTACCGAATTTGCCGGAATGCACTTTCTTTATTTTCATAATGCCATAAACCTCATCAATATTTTGTTTTACAAAAATATCAGATACAAGTTTAGGCATCTTAAAACTTATACCGAAACAGGGTGTATAAGGTTTGTATCCGGTACAAGGAAAAGTAAAATTATAATATCGGTCTGAAATTTTCATTATACAAACATAAAACCCGTGAAAAATTTTTTTGTTATGAAATTTACAGGCAGAAGCACCAGATTGTGCATAACAATATAATTTGTCTTTTTTACAAAATTAGTTAATTCCACCTGCTAAAAAATAATATTTATCATACCCGAAGATAAAGCAAGCCGTTATCTAAGACGCCATAAAGCGATGAAATAATAAAACCGGCATTCAAAATATTGAATACCGGTTTTGAATTTATAAGATTTATCAAAAAACTAAGCTGATACGCCTGATTTTTCGATAATTTCTTTTTCGATGTTAGCAGGTACCTGTTCGTACTTGTTGAATTCCATAGAGAAAGTACCGCGTCCTTGAGTTTTTGAACGGATATCAGTTGCATAACCGAACATTTCAGCAAGCGGAACAGTTGCTCTGATTTTTTGGATTCCTGTACCTTCGATGATTTCCATACCTTCAACACGGCCGCGTCTTGAAGAAATATCACCGATGATATCACCTGTATTTTCTTCAGGAACTTCGATTTCTACTTTCATCATAGGTTCTAAGATGCAAGGTTTAGCTTTCTTACAACCTTCTTTGATAGCCATAGAACCTGCGATTTTGAAGGCCATTTCCGAAGAGTCAACTTCGTGGTAAGAACCGTCATACAAAGTAACTTTAACGTCAATCATCGGGAATCCTGCTAAGATACCGCCTTCAAGGGCTTCTTCCATACCTTTTCTCGCAGGTTCAATGTATTCTTTAGGAATAGCACCGCCGACGATTTTGTTTTCAAATACAAAGCCGGCATTTTCTTCGGCAGGTTCAATTTGTACTTTAACATGACCGTATTGACCTTTACCGCCTGACTGTCTGATGAATTTAGAATCTTGATCGGCATTGCCTCTGATTGTTTCACGATAAGCAACCTGAGGTTTACCAACGTTAGCATCAACTTTAAATTCTCTCAACAATCTGTCTACGATAATGTCTAAGTGTAACTCACCCATACCGGAAATGATTGTCTGACCTGTTTCTGTATCAGATTTAACACGGAATGAAGGATCTTCTTCCGCAAGTTTTTGCAGAGCAATACCCATTTTATCCTGGTCAGCTTTTGTTTTAGGTTCAATAGCTACAGAAATTACAGGTTCAGGGAATGACATTTTTTCTAAGATGATAGGTGCTTTTTCGTCGCACAATGTATCACCTGTTGTTGTGTCTTTCAAACCGACAGCTGCGCAAATGTCACCTGCGTAAACCTCTTGAATTTCGTTTCTCTGGTCAGCATACATTTGAACAAGTCTTGAAATACGTTCTTTTTTGCCGTTTGTTGCGTTCAAAACGTATGAACCTGATGACAATTTACCTGAATATACACGCAAGAAAGTCAAACGACCAACATAAGGGTCAGTCATAACTTTAAATGCAAGAGCTGAGAAAGGTTCTGCTTCTGATGAATGTCTTTCAACTTTAGAACCGTCTTCAAGTTCACCTTCGATAGCTTTAACATCTACAGGTGAAGGAAGATAGTTAACTACGTTGTCTAACAACAGCTGAACACCTTTGTTTTTGAAAGCGGTACCGCAGCAAACAGGAACAATTTTGTTTTCGCAGGTAGCTTTTCTCAATACTTTTTGGAGTTCTTCCATAGTAGGTTCTTCACCTTCAAGGAATTTCATCATTAAATCGTCATCATGTTCAGAAATAGCTTCAACAAGTGCTGCATGGTATTCATTAGCTTTGTCTACCATTTCAGCAGGAATATCTTCAACCTTAATATCGGTACCTAAGTCGTTAGTATAGATATGTGCTTTCATATCGAGAAGATCGACAATACCGGTAAACTGGTCTTCAGCGCCGATAGGCAGCTGGATAGGATGAGCATTAGCACCGAGTCTGTTTCTCAATTGGTCTACTACACGATAGAAATTAGCCCCTGTTCTGTCCATTTTGTTGACAAATACCATTCTCGGAACTTCGTATCTATTTGCCTGTCTCCAAACAGTTTCTGACTGTGATTGAACACCGCCAACCGCACAGAACACGGCAACAACACCGTCTAATACACGCAAAGAACGTTCAACCTCGATAGTAAAGTCAACGTGGCCGGGGGTGTCAATAATATTTAACTGGTGGCCTTTCCACATAGCTGTAACAGCAGCTGATTGGATAGTGATACCACGTTCTCTTTCTTGATCCATAAAGTCGGTAACTGCAGCACCGTCGTGAACTTCACCTAATTTGTGAGTTTTACCGGTGTAAAACAAAATACGTTCTGTTGTAGTTGTTTTACCTGCGTCGATGTGTGCAGCAATCCCGAAGTTTCTAACTTTTTCTAATGGGACTTGTCTAGGCATTTTGTTTTTTCCTTTTTTTATTAATATTTACTACTACATTTTACAATCTGTCCTTCCGCTTTATGCGGATTTTAAACTACATCATCAGATGACAACAAGTTTAAATTGAGTGACAATTGATTTAAAAGACAGTCTTACGCTATCTTATAAAAATCTTTACATAAAAATAAAAATTTTCAAAGAAAATGTTAAGAAAACTTTGTCATTAGCAGATTTATAAATTTCCTCTTTATTTAATTTAATAAATGTGAGAGAATAGTTTTATTAAAAGACAAAGAGGGAGTTTGTGTAAATGAAAATAGCAGTTGCTTATGACAGTGACGAAAATGTTTTCCAGCATTTCGGACATACGGAACAGTTTAAAATATATGAAATAGAAAATAACAGCGTTGTTGATTCCAGAATACTTTCTTCTGACGGTGAAGGTCACAGTGCTCTGGCCCAGCTTTTAGAACACGAAAACGTAGACAAATTAATCTGCGGCGGCATAGGCGGCTGTGCGGTTAATGCTTTAGGCGAAGCAGGTATCGAAATTTTTGCGGGTATTTCAGGCAATGCAGATGAAGCTGTTAAAAATCTATTAAACGGTACATTAGAACAAACAACATCTCCAAATTGTTCTCACCACCACGGAGAACACTCACATAACCACGACAAAGACCACTCCTGTGGCCACAGCTGCCACTAAATATTTTTAATTCAACAGGTTATAAACCTGCGGTGAATCAGGGTTATATTGAGTAATAGATTATATGGAGAAAATTAAATGAAAGATAAAAGTTTTTTGATGATTCCCGGCCCTACACCCGTACCGGAGAGCATTCTTCTTGCTATGGCAAAACATCCGGTAGGACACAGAAGCACAGAGTTTTCCGCAATTCTTGAAGAAACATATGCGGATTTAAAATGGTTATTCCAAACCCAAAACGATGTATTTATTTATACATCAAGCGGAACAGGCGCAATGGAAGGGGCATTATCAAACTTAGTTAACGAAGGGGACAAAGTGTTGTCGCTTGTTATAGGTAATTTTGGCAACCGCTGGGCAAAAATAGCCGCTTCTTTAGGGGCTAATGTTGAAAAAATTGAAGTTCCAGCAGGACAGGCTATCGACCCGAAAGTCTTAAAAGCAAGACTCGACGCTGATGTTAACAAAGAGATAAAAATCGTTACTCTAACACATAACGAAACTTCAACGGGCGTAACAAACCCGCTCAAAGAACTTGTTGCTTTGATAAAAGAACACGGCGCTGTGTCTGTTGTTGACGGGGTAACTTCCATAGGAGCAATCGAATGCAAAATGGACGAATGGGGCATTGATGTTCTCATCTCAGGTTCACAAAAAGGATTCATGATTCCGCCGGGGCTGGCATTCCTTGCAGCAAGCGAAAAAGCCTTCAAAATGCACGAACAGTGCAAACACCCGTCTTTCTATTTTGACTGGAGCGCTTACAGAAAATCGGTAAGAGCTAATTCAACACCGTATACACCGGCTGTTAACCTTATTGTTGCCCTGAATGAAGCATTAAAAATGATGAAAAAAGACGGTCTTGACAACATTCTTGCCCGCCATGCAAAACATGCAAAGGCTTTGCGTGCGGCAATTAAGGCAATCGGTTTAAAACCGATGGTGGAAGATGATGCAATTGCGTCAAACGCAATCACTTCAATCTATCCGCCCGAGGGCATAACCGTTCCCGATATCAGAAGCACATTGAAAAAAGATTTTGATATTGTTGTTGCCAACGGTCAAAACGACCTTAAGGACAAAATTTTCAGAATGGGAACTTTAGGTTTTGTCTGCGACAGAGATGTCATTGCCGCAGTGGGTTCTCTGGAAGCAAGCCTCTACAAGCTCGGGCACAAGTTTGAACTCGGCTCAGGGGTTAAAGCAGCTATTGAGAATCTTGTATAAACGTTTTATACAGTAATAAAAAGGGTGCAGTTAAATTTCTGCACCTTTTTTATATTCTTAGCCTATATTTCTTTTCGGAAAAATGCTGGTATTTAAAACCTGTTCATGTTTTTCATTTTTTTCACGCTCTTCCAGTTTTTTAATTTCCTGCTCAAGTTTTGCTATATCCTTTAGCAGTTCTGCTTTTGCCTCCGGCGGACAATCCGGATGAGATAAAATGCGTTTTTTAGCAGCAATTACATTTTGCTTGTCTTTTACCGTACTTGTGGTTTCAGGAATACTCCTGTTGATTTCCTGAGCAAATTTTTGAAATTCCGAACCGTTAACTTGTGTCATGTAAAATCCTCCTTTTTATTTATAAATAATAAAAAGTCGTAAAAAATCAAAAAATTGATATAACGCGGGTTCACTTATCTTATCTTATCTTATAGAAAAGCTTATACGACAAGGATTTTAGTGTCAAAAATTTAAAATTACATTTCTTAACATAAACCCAAATTTGTCCGAGAAAAATTCGTGATAAGGAGCAAAGCGACGTGAACGAATTTTTGGAGTGATACATTGAAAAGGTGAGCAGTGACGGCTCGAAGGCTCGAGGCGGCAACTGCGACACTAGATTAGAATTTTAGTATTTTTATGTAAACGACTATAAGAACCTATGATTTTGACTATTGAAATCACTGAAAACAATGTTAAAATAAAAGAAAAGGATTTTTTATGAATTTTGATGTTGTTTTGCATAAAGAAGGAAATGGCTACTGGGCAGAAGTTCCTGCGTTGAAGGGATGTTATACCCAGGGTGATTCTATAGATGAAATTAAAGAAAACATTAAAGAAGCAATTCTTGCCTGGATGTCTGTCGATATACAGGATAATGGAGATGAAATTATTTCTGTAGCCTTATGAAAAATATAACCGGCAAAAAGTTATGCAAAATTTTATCTGATAACGGATGGTCACTAGTCAGAATATCAGGTTCACATCATATTTTTGTAAAGCAAGGCGAAGAAGCCAGAATAGTTGTTCCTGTACACGGAAATAAAGAAATAAAAACCGGTTTGCTAAAAGCAATACTTAAAACAGCTGGGTTGCTTTCTTTGTTTTTTACTTTATTACAATAAATTACAACACCCCGAATACCTGTTCTTTAGTGACGTCAGAAGTTATTTCGACTTCGTAAAGCCTTTTAGGTAAAACAAAGCGCACTTTTCCGCCCTGCGCTTTTTTGTCCAGAAACATTTCGTCATAGAACTTTTCTTTATCAAAATCCTGCATTGGCAAAATTAAATCGTATTCATCAATTAATTCGCAGGCTTTATTGTAATATTCATCATCAATAAAAGTTTTCAGCAGCGAAAGCTTAAACGCCATTTTCATTCCCGTTGCAACAGCCTCACCATGGGTGTATACAGTATAATTTGTAAGGTTTTCTATTGTATGGGCAAAGGTGTGCCCGAGGTTTAGAATAGCTCTCAATCCTTTTTCTGTTTCGTCTTTGCTGACAACACAGGCTTTTAAAGTGCAGCACATATAAATCAGTTCAGACACAACTGCTGAATCCAGAGCAAATATTTTTTGCCGGTTTTGTTTTAAAAATTCGTACAATCCAAAATCTTTTTCATACCCGCAGGATTTTTCTATAAAAGCATATTTTAAAACTTCTGCCAGACCTGTCTTTAATTGTCTTAAATCCAGTGTTTTTAAGACATTTGTGTCAATTATAACGACTTTAGGCTGGTAAAAGGCTCCTATGAGATTTTTTCCGTGTTCATGGTTTATTGCGACCTTGCCGCCAACTGAAGAATCCACCTGCGCCAGCAGCGTTGTAGGAATCTGAATAAAATCAATGCCGCGCATGTAGCTTGCGGCCGCAAAACCTGTCATATCTCCAATAACCCCGCCGCCAAAAGCAATTAAACAGTCCTGACGTTCAAGACGATTTTCAACACAGGCATCAATCATCTGTTTTAGTGTTTCAAAATTTTTGTATTCTTCGCCGTCTTTTAAAACCAGCCATATTGCATTTTCAATGTTGAGGCTGTCTTTATAGAGTCTTGCAATTGTTTCATTTGTTACTATCAAAAACTTTTGTGCTTTTGAATACCTTTTAACAAGGTCATCTGCCTTAGAAAGCAACTCTTCTCCGATAATAATATCGTAGCTGTAAGCTGTTTTAGAGGGAATATTCACTTTTAAATTATGCGGCTGTTTCATATTTATCTAAAATTTCCTGTACTATTTGCACCAAATCCTTGTTGTCCGTATCAACTTCAAAATCAGCCATTTTATAAAACGGCTCACGTTTTTGGACAAGCTCTTTGATTCTCTCTTTAGGGTTAGGATGTTTTAAAAGCGGTCTGTTTGTCGCCTTGCGCACTCTTTCATATAGAGTATCAATTTTGGCAGAAAGATAGAAGACAACTCCGTTTTTTTTCAACAGATTGATATTTTCAATATTTTCTACAATCCCGCCGCCTGTTGATATTACCTGATTATGGTAGTTGGAGTACTTTTGTATGAGTTCGTGTTCGAGTTTTCTGAAATGTGCCTCGCCGTCTTGTGCAAAAATTTCAGGTATATGTTTTTGAGCAAGCTTTTCTATTTCTTTATCCATATCCAGATAAAAAAAGTCCTTAAGTCTATCATCAAGCAGATGTCCGATAGTACTTTTGCCAGCACCCATCATACCTATTAAAACAATGTTTTTTTTGTCGTCCACTTTTGTATTTTCAACCTATTAATTTTTTATAGTTTTCAAAATTCTGTTTAATTTCTTCAATACTGTCGCCGCCGAATTTTTCAAGAAACGCATCTGCCAGCACAATAGCGCACATAGCCTCACCGACAACAGCGCAAGCTTCAACAGCACAGGTATCGGAACGTTCAAAATGAGCGGTATAAGGTTCTTTAGAAATTATATCAACGGAATTAAGCGTTTTTTTCATTGTTGGTATAGCTTTCATAGTTACGGTCAGAACAACAGCTTCACCGTTTGTCATACCGCCTTCTATGCCGCCGGCGTTGTTTGTTTTTCTAAAATATTTTCCGTTTTCACAAAATATTTCGTCATGCATCTGAGAACCTTTAAGCTCAGCTGCTTTGCAGCCTGCGCCTAACTCAACAGCTTTTACAGCAGGTATACTCATTAACGCCTGCGCAAGCAGACCGTCTATTCTTCTGTCCCAGTTTACAAAAGAGCCTAACCCTACAGGCAGATTTTTAAAAGTTATTTCAAATCTTCCGCCTAAGGTGTCGCCGTTTTCTTTGGCGGAATCAATTTCTTTTTTCATATTTTCTTCATCAAAAGCGCTGCCGATTTGCAGAACTTTTGAAGATGAGGTTATATCAAACTCTTTTAAAAGGCATTGTGCAACCGCTCCCACGGCAACTCTTGTTGCGGTTTCTCTGGCGCTTGAGCGTTCGAGAATATTTCTCACGTCCTTATGGTTATATTTTAATGCACCCGCAAAATCCGCATGCCCGGGACGTACACGGGTAATTTTCTTTGCTTCAACAGCCTGTAAAACGTCAGGGTCTTTGAGATTCTGCTCTTCAACAGACATAGGTATCTGCCAGTTTGCCCAGTCTTTGTTAGTTATTTCAAGACAAACAGGTGCGCCTGTTGTTTTAGAGAATCTGACGCCTGATTTTATCTGCACTTTATCTGTTTCAATCTGCATGCGTCCGCCTCTGCCGTAGCCCTGCTGGCGTCTTGCAAGCATTGAATCAATAAAATCTTTATCTATAAAGACATTGGAGGGCATACCTTCAATTATTGCATTGAGGCATATACCGTGGGATTCTCCCGAGGTTAAAAATCTGAATTTGTTCATTTAACAAGCTTTCTTTTAAATTTTGCTAAAAATAATTATAAGTTAATTTTTCATTGCCCGCAATGATTTATTTAAGGCAAAAAACAAAACGGGCAATAGATCTTACCCGTTTTGCAAAAATTCATCTAAATCTTATTTTGTCATTTTATAGCTTATGCCTGCGCGTTTCATGCGTCTTAAAGCTTCTTGAATCTGCTCAACGGGTTTTGTCAAAGCAATTCTAAAGAAACCTTCACCGCATTTGCCGTAGCCGTTTCCTGGCGGAACAACAACATGAGCTTTTTCAAGCATAACTGTGACAAATTCCTCTGAAGTAAAACCTTCAGGAACAGGCAGCCACAAATAGAAAGTAGCTTTAGAGGGTTCAACTCTCCAGCCTAAATCTCTTAAGCCTTCTTCCATAACCTCTTTACGTTCTTTGTACATTTGATTAAGCTTGTCTATTTGTTCCTGCGGTGCGTTGTAAGCTTCAATAGCAGCTTCCTGAATAGCTTTGAATGTACCTGAATCAATATTGTTTTTGATTGTACCAAGAGCCTTGATAGCCTTAGCATTACCGCAGCAGAAACCAACCCTCCAGCCTGTCATGTTGTAGGATTTTGAATGTGAATAGAATTCTATTGCACAATCCATTGCCCCTTCCACCTGAAGTACCGAAGGTGCTTTGTAACCATCGTATGTCATTTCTGAATATGCCATATCAGAGCATAAGAGAATATCGTATTTTTTACAAAAATCAACTGCTTTTTTGTAAAAATCCAAATCAGCAACAGCGGCAGTAGGGTTATTAGGATAATTTAAAAACATCAATTTTGATTTTTTAGCAACTTCTTCAGGAATTGCATCAAAATCCGGTAAAAATTTGTTTTCTGCTTTTAACGGCATTGAATAAGGCGTACCGCCGGCAAAGATAGTAGCGTTTTTGTAAACAGGATAACCTGGGTCAGGAACAAGCGTATAGTCTCCGTCATCAACAAATGCAAAGAAAACGTGTGCAATTGCTTCTTTTGAACCGATGTTGCAAAGCATTTCCGTATCAGGATTTAGCTCAACGCCGAAACGTTTTTTCATCCATTCACAAGACGCTTTTCTAAATTCTACAGTACCGTTATAAGGCGGATAATCATGATTTTTAGGGTTATCAATAGCTTTGTGCATAGCTTCTACTACAGACGGTATGGTTGGGGTATCAGGATCGCCTATACCCAATGAAATGATATCATGTCCTTTTGCTTTTGCTTCTGCTATTTTTCTGTCTATTTCCGCAAACAAATACGGAGGAATTTTATCCAATCTCTGTGATGTTCTCATTTTATACTCCTATATACTTTTTTATAAAAGATTATATCACAAGACAGATTATACAAAACTATTTTGTTGCACAAGGTAAAGAGTATTTTTACAGGTGAGATTTTCATCTAATCTAGTATCGCAGTTGCCGCCTCGAGCCTTCGAGCCGTCACTGCTCACCTTTGCCTTCTTTTTCGGCTGAACTGTGGTGAAGCCTGAAAAATGGCTTCACTATGTGAACAATGTGACACTCCAAAAATTCGTTCACGTCGCTTTGCTCCTTATCACGAATTTTTCTCGGACAGTTTTATATGGTTAAACGGGCAAAATTTGCCGTTTTTAGCTTTTGTTAACCAAATTTTTTATGCCGGTCATAATTTTTTCGATAAAACTTTCCGGATTTATCAGTTTTTTATATGTCATAAGAGAAAAGTCTCTTTCTACATCACCTTTATTTGTTTTAAGTTTAGCGCTGTAGGCAACAACAATTCTGTTTTTCTTAAAATTTCTCACGTTAAAGTGAATAGAATCTTCATTTGTACCGATAGATTCTCCCATTTTTTTTAACCTTGAAATTTGTTTATCCGACAAAATATTATTGTGCGAAAGTATTGTGGTTTTCGCTTTAAATGAAGGTGTACTTTGTATTTTCATAATTTAAGCAGCTTTCTTTTTAAAACACATCGGCAGACAGATTGAAGCACAAATTAAGGCAGACAAGCCCCAGAATAAAAGTGCACCGTTCCAGCCGAATTTGTCAACAACAATACCGGTGCCAAGCCCTGAAAGCATTGCACCTACGTAGCCAAACGTTCCGGTAAAGCCGGTAACAGCCGACGCAACTTTTTTAGAGCTTGATTCTATAGCACAAACACCGCCGATAAGCATTTGAGGCCCGTAAGTAAAGAAGCCTGAAAAACCTATTAAAAGAATATCTATTACACCGGAACCGTTGATTTTAAACACATCTACAAGCGATTTGCCGGTTAATGCAAGAAAAGCGGAGTCAATAAAGTTTGTACCTGTTCCGTTAAAATACAAACCTGTCATACAAATAATTACGCCGATTAAAAATATTACGTTAATCGGTGCTCTTGCTCCTTTAAATACTTTATCCGAAATAATACCCGCAGAAATTGTTCCGAAAAATCCAAACAACGGCAGGCAGGCAAGTTTCATAGATGCAAGTTCAAGCGAGTTGTCTTTTGCTTCTACAAGATATTTGATAATCCAGTCTTCCGTACCGAATCTGATTACATAAACAAATACATAAGCCATAGCCAGCGCCCATACGGCTTTGTTTGTCAAAACATTTTTCACAAGAATCTGGATATAAGTCATTCCGTCGTCTTGTGTTTCTGTTTTTGCAGCTTCCTTGACCTTTTCAGGTTCTTTATATTCTTCAATATCAGGAAGCCCGATAGACTGAGGTTTATCTCGCAAACGGTTAAACAGCCATACAGCCAGCAATATAGCCATTATACCGGGGATGTAAAAAGCAGCCT
Source organism: Candidatus Gastranaerophilales bacterium (assembly GCA_944323685.1). Taxonomy (GTDB): domain Bacteria; phylum Cyanobacteriota; class Vampirovibrionia; order Gastranaerophilales; family Gastranaerophilaceae; genus Limenecus. The sequence continues at coordinate 34,049 of CALUTJ010000005.1, forward strand.
GCCAGCCGAATTTTGCAATAACAAAACCCGAAAGAATTACGGCAAGAAAAGTACCCGTCTGGTGAGATGTTGACCACATTGCCCATTTTGTAGCTCTTTCAGAATTAGAAAACCAGTAAGTCAAACTCTTTGCTACAGGCGGGAACCCCATTGACTGGAACCAGCCGTTGCAACCCCAGAAAAATGCAAGCACCCACAAAAGTATTGTGGCACTGGGAAGTCCGAAGAAAGTGAATTTTCCCGGAGTGATAACAAAAAAGCTAAGGGCAAAACAAATGTTGGCCAAACCTGCAAGTATCAACCCCGTAGGCAGGAATTTTCTTACATCGGAACGGTCTGCTATCATACCGTTAACAAATTTGCCTATTGCATAAGTCAGATACAAAGAGCTGCCGATAACCCCGAGTTCAAGATTAGAATACCCGAGTTCCTTACTCATGGACGGAAGGGCTGCTGCAATATTCTTTTTGCAAAGATAAAACATTGCATAACCGATAAAACATGAATAGAACATTCTCCAGCGAAAATGTGCATATGTTTTGTCTATTTTTTCTTTATCCGAAATAGGCTCAGCATTAGCCGGCTCTTTAAAAAATTCCAATAATCCCATTCTTACCGCTCTCAATTTTTATTGTTTACTAATGAATTATTTTTATTATTTCAAAAACATGCTGTGATTACAAACTCAAGACTAATTTTTTATATAGAGATTTAATAATATAATTGTTAATTTTTGTTGCATCAATAGCAACAAAATGTCTTTTTGAGGTTTAGCCCAGACAAAGCAAAAAGTTTTGAAAGGATTTTCTATGAATATATCACCTCTTAATTATTCAACACCGTTAACATTTAAAGGCACAATTAAAGTTCAAACTCAAAGCACAAACGGCGGCGGCGTAAGAACAAAATACTATCAAACAACTAAAAAAGAAGACGGTGAAATCCTTTCGGCAGCAGTTCACACATTGAGAGAAAACGGTTTTAAATCGGATGTCTACGGAAAAGACACACAGGTTTTTCATAAAACGCTTGAAAAAATCATAGGCGCACCGATTCCGCAGCCAGGTCTCGGAAACCAAAAGTCTTTGATTATGGGCGGTTTTAATGACTTTGATTATTACAAACCCGACAAATACACATCTTCATACAACAAAATTTTCTATAAAGATGACACAATGAGTTCACCCAAAAGCGTTGTCACTGTTGACCTTATGCAGCCGGAAGAAAGACTTGAAGCCGCTAAAGAGTCTATGGCAAGAATAAGAAACAGATTGGCTAATATTACAAAAACCTCAATAAATCCGAGGTTAAATCCTGTTTTATTGAACTATACGGAATGTAAAAAAGAAGATTATGCAACAATTGAAGAAGTTTTAAACAAAACACTTTATTACCTTGACGGAAATATAGGCGGCGCTGATTTTGTCGATAAAGCCCCCGTGTTTGATAATGCACAGGAAGCTTACGATACACTGGTTGAAGGTTTAAATAAAACAACAAAAACCGGTCATATTTTATACGGATTTGCCCCAAATGAAAAACCGGCAGACCTCGGCAAAGAAGATATGAACAGCATAAGACGCGCTGTTTATTATCTTAATGCAGTACAGGCATCGAAACAGATTTAATCACTGCTGTGTGATTTTTTCCAGTTTTTAATTCTTTCTAACTTATCTTTATATTTTGCCTCAAGCCCCTGCTCTGTCGGATGATAGTACTCTTTTCCGGCAAGAGAATCAGGCAGACACTGCATGGTTGTCAGTTTTTCTTTAGTATCATGTGCATATTGATAACCTTTGCCGTAGTTTAATTCCTTCATTAATTTTGTCGGAGCATTTCTTATCACAAGAGGTACGGGTTCTGCAATTTCTTTTATAGCATCTTTTTTTGCGGTTTCATAAGCGATATAAAGAGCGTTTGATTTTGGAGCAAGCGACATATAAACTACAGCCTGTGTCAAGTGTACAGAGCACTCGGGCATCCCTATAAAATGGCAGGCCTGATATGCAGCAACCGCTATCTCCAGCGCATGCGGATCAGCAAGCCCGACATCTTCACTTGCGAATCTTGTTATTCTTCTGGCAACATACAACGGGTCTTCACCTGCTTCCAGCATTCTGGCAAGCCAGTACACCGCCGCATCAGGGTCAGAGTTACGCATCGATTTATGCAGAGCAGAAATTATATTGTAATGTTCTTCTCCGTTTTTGTCATACAACAATGATTTTTTAGAAATACACTGTTCAAGAGTTTCCTCTGTTACCGTAATGCTGCCATTTTTGTCGGTCGTTGCGTTTAAAACGACCATTTCAAGCGTAGTAAGGGCATTTCTGGCATCACCGTTTGCAAATTTTGCAACAATTTCAAGCTGTTCATCAGAAATATTAACTCTTTGATTACCAAAACCTCTTGGGTCATTGATTGCGTTTTTTAATAACGCTGTCAAATCCTGCGTGCTAAGCGGCTGCAGCACAAAAACTTTACAACGGGAAAGCAAAGCTCCGTTGACCTCAAAAGACGGATTTTCCGTGGTAGCACCAATAAGTATAATGCTGCCTTTTTCCACAAACGGCAAAAACGCGTCTTGCTGCGCTTTGTTAAAACGATGGATTTCATCAACAAAAACAATGGTTTTTTGTCCCATTTTTCTGGCTTCTTCAGCTTGAGTCATAACAGCCTTTATTTCTTTTATTCCGCTTGTCACTGCGGAAAAATTTATAAAAACGGAATTTGTTTTATTAGCAATTATGCTTGCGAGCGTAGTTTTGCCGACACCAGGAGGCCCCCAAAAAATTAGAGAAGAAATTTTATCTTCTTCTATCAATTTACGCAAAATTTTGCCTTCACCTATCAAATGGGTTTGGCCAACAAATTCGTCCAAACTTTGCGGTCTTAAACGCGATGCCAGAGGCTGATTGTTTTCGTTATCAAATATACTCTTTTGTTCCATTTTCGTTTATTTTGCGATGGCTGTTCAGTTCTTATGAAAAACTCTTATCTGCTACAATTTTAGCATAACAGAACAAATCAAAACAAAATAGCAAAAATATTTTTTTCTTGTTTTAAATCTAACAAATGAACAATGTGATATCCTTCGGGGCAAGTTTTGTACAAAAACTCCCGATAAAAAAATATTCATACGAAACAAAAACATATACGCCTGATTATGCTTCTATGGCGGAATTAAACCCGTATGATAAAAACGATGTTGACTCCGTATACGAAATAGCAAGAGATTTTGGCGGAGACAGTTACGCTAGCAATATTTATTATGATATAAAATCCGCATCTCATAGAGATAAAAACAAATATAATATCAGATTTTTTGTTCTGACAAGACAAAAAGATAACTTTGAAAAAATACAAGATATAGATGTGCTCGGCATTGCGGAAATTCATCAAATAAATGACAGGGAAATAGATATTGATTATATTCAGACACACCCTAAATACGTGTACCCTGTCGGGCCAAAATATATCAAAAGAATCGGAACAGCTATACTAAATTACTTCAAACAGGATAACGACAAAATTTCATTGCTTTCAGGAAATCACGCTTTCTATAGAAAAAACGGTTTTAAAAAAATTTCACCTAACGGAAATCGTATGCTATGGGTAAGAGAAAAATAATTTTTGTTTTATAATATATAGTTATATGAACGGGCTAGAAAATAACAATTTGCAGCCACTGGTTGAGCAATGGTTTAAAATACTTGAAGAATCAGGTTTTTGTGACATATCTTCCATCCGCAATGCGGCCGTAACGCCATACGATTTTCATTGTTATTTAAAAGCAAAATATAATGATATTTACTGTTTTATAAAGTGCCGCTGCGGTTTTGAATCTATGGAAAAGAGTTTAAAGCGCTTGAATTTGTTTACAAAATCAATCCCGATTATTTTCCACAGCCGGTAATGTACAAAAAATGTCCGAGAAAAATTCGTGATAAGGAGCAAAGCGACGTGAACGAATTTTTGGAGTGTCACATTGAAAAGGTGAGCAGTGACGGCTCGAAGGCTCGAGACGGCAACTGCGACACTAGATTAGAATTAAGCGGCAACAGAGAGTTTATGGCAATAGAATACATCGACGGTGAAGTCTTGTCACAAGATTTGCTCGAGCAATCTTCTTTAGAAAAACAAATAAAAATTTTTAATTCGATTTATGATATTTCTCAAATTCTCTTTGAAAATAATATTATTCATCGTGATTTTAACTGCGACAATCTAATTGTTACCCCTGACGGAACAACCAAACTATTTGATTTTCAACACGCACTCGGCAAAGATTTGCCGGAAGACGAATTGAATCTAAAAAATCCCAAAAGACTGCGCGGTACAAACAAACATTTAAGACCTGCCCCTTTTACCTGGGATGATATGTATTCGGCCTATAACATATTGAAAATGTTCGACGGGATAAAAATTCCGGAATATTCCGAAAAAATGCAGTATATAAAAAATAAAACCGGCAAATTGTGTAATTATTTTCTAAAAAACAACTTCCCGCTTTGTGCATATAAAAACTACAAATGTTTTGTATTTTACAAGATATACGGATTATTTCAAAAACAGAGGACGTAATAAATACAAAATATTGATTCCTCTTTGTTTTTCTTTTACTGTATAGTAATCACCGGCCGATTTTAAAGGTTTTTTATGCAGATTACAAGAATCAGTTTTGCTCGTAATAACAAAGCAAACAATTTTAAAATGAATAAAAATCAATCACCCATACAACCCGCCGCACAAACAGCGCTCGCCTGGTTTGGCTTCGGTGTAGGGCTTGATTTTGTCAGCAGAAAATGCAGCTTTTTTAAATCACCAGCAAAAAATTCTTTGTTTATAAATAGTATGCTGGCATGCCTTGCTGGAGGTTACACTTTTTTTAAAACTTTCACAAACAAAAATCAAAATCTTATCAAAAAAGGATAAAAACTTATGAAAATAAATAATGTCTCTTTTAAAGCAAATACCAATATTTCCGACAAAGACGGGCTGCTTTCTTCCAAAGAAATTAAAAAACTGGAAAAAGCAGGCAAAAAAATCGGAACCGCAAAAGATTCCATTGACATTTCCGTTAGAAATTGTAATTTATCTTATGATATGTTTTCCGTCTCTTACAGCGCACAATTTAACTCTATAACTAATACTACAAATATCTCAAGCACGATTTTTCTGAAAAAAGATGAGGCCACACCTCTGGAGTTTCTAGAAGATAAATTAACCAAAATACAAGCTTTATACAAAAAATTAAAAAGACAAAAAAATCCTTAATTTTGCTGCAAATTAAACTTATAAAACATAAAAATAAAATCCGTTTGTAAAATTATGCTTAAAAAAAACCAAATCACAAACCTGCTGTTTTCTCAAAGCAGATGTGAAAATATAGTGGGGCTAAGCATCGCTTACGATGCGTTTCAAATTATCCCACGCTTCGTGGGTGTAAAAGAACGCATGGTTTGATTATTTGTTACACATGGTTTGATTATTTTCGGCAAATTGAAGCCCAAACTTTATCAATACTCACCGTTATTTATCTTAAAAGATAGTTTTTAAATAAACAATGTCTGAAATAGTAAAAGAGGTACTTGCAAACATAGTACCTCAAAGAAAAAGTCTTATAATAACATAAAATTTTAACAAAGTTCGGCATCACCTAATCCAAATTGTTCAAGTGAATTAGTTTTTGCCTGAATACAAATATATTGCAAATCGTTTTTTGCTTCCATTGTTCTGACAGCCTGCGGCAAGACTTTTATACAATCTCCTTCTTTTACGTCTATTATTTCGTTATCAAGAGTCATTGAACCATAGCCTTTTAAGAAAATATAAATTTCTTCATTTTGCTTGTGTTTATGATTAAATGGAAGTTTTACACCGGCACTCATAGAGTTTACTGAGATTTCGCAACTTGTTAAATCTAATAAATCGTGTAAAAATACTTTACCGTTTTCATAGTTTTTACTAACTTCATCTAACTTTCCAATTTTTAAAATTCTAAAATTTGTCATAAATGTTCTCCTTTTAATTTGTATTGACACTTTTACTTACATGGATATAATAAACATGTAAGTAACTTATGTAAAGTAAGCACTTTAATGTTCTATAGTTACCTTTTTGAAACTATTGCTTAAATAAAGGATTTTATATGAAAAACAAAAACGAATTACCTAAATGCCCAGTAGAGGTGACACTTTCTTTAATTTCAGACCGCTGGAAAGTGTTAATAATAAGAGATTTATTAAATGGTACAAAAAGATTCGGAGAGTTAAGAAAATCTGTCGGGAATGTTTCCCAAAAAGTATTGACTGCAAATTTAAGGTCTATGGAAAATGACGGATTAATTAAAAGAAAAGTATATGCGCAAGTACCTCCAAAAGTTGAATATTCGTTAACAGAAACCGGCTTAAGTTTAAAATCTGTATTAATGTCAATGGAAGAATGGGGATTAAAATACAAAGAGGAATGTTATTAATATTAGTAGGTTTTGGTAATCTTTGATTACAGAAACATTTTTGTTGCGGTAAATTAAAATTTACCACAACCTATGAACTTTGTGTCGGTTTTGTATCAATTGAAAAATATTTTTTCACAAAGTTGGTTCCGCATTTTTCTCAATTTCAATTTTATTTTTCTCAAACTTGATGAAAATTCTTCCGACCTTAAGAAAAAACTTTCGGCTAAAATTTCAAATGTCCTTGCCGAAAATAATCAAACCATTCGTACATGTTCAAATATGTCCTAAACTTCCGCCACATAAGGGTTATAAGCAAAAGTCGATGGGGTGGACTTCAACGGACACTTCGTGGACTTTTCAAGTAATTTGGTTTGATTATTTTCGGACACTTCCGGCAGGTTGAAACCTAAACACAAAGCCACTTTACGGGGTAAAATCATTTTAACCGTACAGGATTGAAATGTCTGGTTTAATACACTATCTATCCGTACAAATCAATCTGGACAAAAAACTACACCGGTATTTTTCACATCCGTATGCTTTTGAGTAACAAAAAACGAGGCACAAGCCTCGTAATTTTTTTACTCAAAAGTTTTTTGGGTGAGGTGGGACTGAGCATCGCTTGCGATGCGATTTCAAATTATCCCACGTTCGTGGGTTCGAATGGTGCAAAAAAGAGGGCATTAGCCCTCTTGTCTTAAAATTTTGGGTGAGGTGGGACTGAGCATCGCTTGCGATGCGATTTCAAATTATCCCACGTTCGTGGGTTCGAATGGTGCAAAAAAGAGGGCATTAGCCCTCTTGTCTTAAAATTTTGGGTGAGGTGGGATTCGAACCCACGACCAATTGATTAAGAGTCAACTGCGCTACCACTGCGCCACTCACCCAGATTGCATATTAAATTGTCATGCCTGATGCAAACAGTTCGTGCTTTTGCAAGTCCGGTGCATATCAGCACATTTATTATACAACTAAAATTTGTTTAAAACAAAATTTTTTGTAATAATTAAATCATGGATAGCAAAAATTACACAATCAACATTGCACATCTTTACCCTAAACTTTTAAATATTTACGGAGATTGGGGCAATGTTTTAACCATTAAAAAACGCTGCGAATGGCGAGGTATTGATGTAAACATTGATTCTATTGATTTAGGCGATTCCATAGACATAAAAAAATACGACTTTTATTTTATTGGCGGCGGACAAGACCAACAGCAGATTGCTGTATCAAAAGAGCTGCAAAAACACAAAGCCTCTTTACAGGACGCCAGAGATGAAAATGCGGTATTTTTGGCAATATGCGGCGGATATCAGCTTTTAGGCCATTATTATCTGCCAAATGACGGCGACAAACTCGATGGCATCAGCCTTCTGGATGCATACACGGTTGCCGGTGACAAAAGATTTATTGGCAATGTCACAGCAGAATGCAACTTTGTAAATCCTTCAACTCTTGTCGGATTCGAAAATCACAGCGGGTTAACTTATTTACAAAACGATACAAAGCCTGTTGCTTACGTAAAAACGGGTCATGGCAACAACGGTGCAGACAAAACCGAAGGCGCCACTTACAAAAATGTTTTCGGCACTTATCTGCACGGGTCTTTCTTGCCCAAAAACCCGCATTTTGCTGATTATTTAATTTCACTTGCCCTGAATAAAAGACACAAAGAAAAAATTGAACTCTTTAATCTTGATGATACTTTTGAAAATCGCGCACACACTGCATTGATAAACAAAAAATATTAATGTTACACAATGTATCAATTTTATATCTATTGTATAACAAAAGGTGCAAAATCTCATACAAAAGTATAAAATGATAGTATGCGTATCGTCAAAAACCTTAGCGATTTGTCTTTAAATGAAGACCAGACATTTTTTGCCGAAATCATCAGAGATGAATTCGGCTATGACACGTGCACGGAAGATGTAAAAAACGTAGAATTTTTAATTCAATACAACAAACCTAAAAACAATTTTAATATTTATACAACAGCATACCCGACACAAGAGGGAATCAGAATGCTGGCGTGGAAAAAATAAATTTATATAAAATAAAAAACCGGTTAAATTATTAACCGGTTTTTTGTTATCTTGTCATTTTTTATTAATCCATCGGAATTACCAGAGATTGACCAATTGATAAAGCGTTTGGATTTGACATATTATTAGCTTCCATTATTTTTGTAATTTTGGAAGGGTCATATTTGCCGTAGAATCTGACTACTATGCCAGCTAAAGTATCACCTGACTTAACAGTATAAGACTCGGGTGCAGCTGTTTTAACTTCTTCAACAGCCTGATCAGCAGGAATAATGGAAAGTTTAGCCGGTTTTTCGGCTTTAACTTTTTTAACCAGTTTAGGTGAGTCAGGGTTATTGCGTTCATTGATTGCATTAGAGCTGAAACTCAATAAAGCAGTCATTAAAAACATGCATAATGCACCTGCCACAAAACCGGTAATCAAATAAACCCCCGGAGATTTTTCTTCCTTCTGGTTTACTTTAAAGTTTTGCCACAAAACATCAAGTTCTTTTTCCTTAGCAGGTCTGATGTAAACATCAGGAGTGCGTGATTCAAAAGAAGTGTTTTGAGATTTGGCTTTCAATTCTTCTAAAAGAGCCATTTTTTCTTTAGAAAGGTTTGATCTGTATAATGTTGAACTTTTCATGCGACCTCACTATTTCTTTATACTTATATTAATAGCCTGATAAACTTAAAGTCAAGAAATATGGTAAGATGTATTACATTCCTCAATATATTTTATATGATGTTCAAATTTGGCGTTTGGTTTGCGTTTTATACTACTATATTGTTTTTTTCAAACATCTTTATCTGTAATAAAACTTAAAGAAATAATTTTTTGCTAATCCAGTTGGTGTAAAAATTGTCTAACAAAAAAGGACTGCCAATTTATTGAACAATCCCTTTTAATTTTTGATTTTTTGTTTTCGGCTAGTTATTGAATTTATTACGCAGCCAATTCGCCTTCGATTTCTGAAATCAAATATTTAGCAACCCATTCAAAATCTTTGTTTGTTTGAGCAACTTTCTTAAGGCAATCAACTGAAGGTTCGCCGATTCTGATTAAAGACATTGCAACAACACCTCTGACAGCGCCTTTTACTGTTTGTAATTGTTCAACCAGAACAGGAACTGCCGCTGACCCAACATTAACGAGCATGTTTTCGATTTCTGCTTTGCTTTTGTTATCTGCTGTTTCTAATTGTGTTAAAAAGTATTTAATAGAATCTGCGTGCATCTTTTTTCTCCATGTATTTTTCTTATCGTTGTACACATTATAAAGCAAATTTTTATCGAATCTTGATTTCTTTATCTAATCTTTATATCTGTATAAAGATTTTTTATACAACAGGAATTTCTGATGCAGCGCAATGGATTCCGCCCATGTTCTTAAAGAGTTTTTGAGTTAATTTTTCATCAACAAAATAAATATTTTCTTTATCAATATATGGGGCAACACTTTCTATAAACATATTTTTTGTACTAAAGCCTGTTTTTTGTTCAATTTCCGGAGTTATATCCAATGTCTTGTCCAAAAGCGAAGCATTAGTAATGTAGCCTATTTTGCCGTCGTTCTTTTTGTAGGCAATTGCATTTATAAAATTGTTTTCGTAAAAACTTTCCATCTCAACGCCCAATGTTTTGTCATGGTCTTTTTTAAAAGTTTCAAGCTCTATAAATTTGTCGACCACGGCACGCACATGCGCAGAATCATTTTTACTCATATTCTTTAATGTATTAATATTATTTTGGAAATTATTTAACTGTTCCCGTTCTTTTTCTTTTGTTTTTACAGCATCCAAATAGTGGTAGTTTGCTGGAATCCTTATAGGATTGTAGCCTGAATCTTTTAATATTTTTTCAACTTTATTTACGGTTTCATGGGGTTTGTATTTGTCAAACTGCAATGTAATATCCAATTTTTGTATCATCAAATCAATATTATTTATTACGTTTTCCAGTTCTTCTTTTTCCTTACCCGTAACATTATTTTTTTCAATATACTTTTTAATTTTGTCAATTCCGTTTTGCATGCCTGCTTTTGTCATATTAATATCAGACACAAGAACATTGCCGTTATCAAGCGGACGAATACACAAATCCAAATGGTAATCCATTTTAGGAACGGTAATTATATTGTCTGCATTGAATATTTTTTTTGCCAAATCCTCAGGATAAATTTGTCTGTTTTCGCTGATTAAAAGGTCTTTTTTACCCTTGTTAAGGCAAATAAAAAAGTTTCCGCCTCTGATATGAGGTTCAGACTTAAAAGGCGAAAAATTCAAATCTTTTTTTAATCCGTCACCGCAGGCTCTTAATACCCTTTTTAAAAAATCCCGTGAATTGTCAAACAAAACAGCTTTTGCCTGATAATTTAAAAAGGTCAAATAATCCTGCGCCCACAAAAGTTTGTTACCTGCCGTAAGCTGGTAAAATTCTTTTTTTATGGATTTGGATGCAATGTTCGGGGCAAAAATATCTATATCTGTTCTGGCAGAAAGTTTTTTTAACGCCTCAGCACAGGTTTTGTCCGTAACAAACAGTCCGGTCAATTTTCTTGCATCATACCCCTTAAAAGAAGGCAATGTGCTTTGCAACCCGTTATATCTGTTATAATTATATTTTTTTATTTCCATATTTCTTCTCTTTTGCGTTTACAAAAAAGAGAAAATACAAAAATAAAAAATTTTGCTATTTTGTTTTAATTACAGCCGCCGCCTGCTTCAGATCTTTTAACAATGGTATTGTTTATATTATTTCTTATTAATTGATAAATTTTATTTTTTTTAACCTCTTCGGGCGTAAGTTTATCAAGCATGTCAGCCATATTCTTAAAAGACGGTTTTTGAGTCGGGGCAAATGTTTTTTTAACAACTCCTGTCGGGGGCAAAGTTCTTTTTAATTTCGGCAAAGCCGTATTGGCTGTTCTTAAAGTTACTCCATTTAACATAGCACTGTATTCCTTTCCTTCACATGTTAATAAACTCAATTTTTCGGCAATATTTGACTAAGTATTTTAAAAACTTTACAATTAATTTACATATGGCGATAAATTTTTCCAATAAAAAATATAAAAAAATCATATTGTTTTTCTGTATTCTTTTACTGTTAGTTGCAGTATTACTTATTACCGGAAGAAAAAATTTTGCACAAAAAATACATTCCGCAAAAGAATTTATCACCCAGACGGAATTAAAGACTTTTGATATACGACAAAGAATGTTTGCAAAACACAGAACACCTGTGCCGGAAATAGTTATCGTCGGGATTGATAACCTAAGCCATGAGTATTTGACCTCACATTTTGGGGCCTGGCCTATGCCAAGAGGAGTATACGCCGATTTTATAGATTATGTGGAAACCCAAAATCCAGCAGCAATCGGTGTCGATGTTTTATTCGTCGGAGCCTGGAATAAAAACAAAGAAGATGATATCCGTCTTGCAAAAACTTTCGGAGCCTACGACAACCTGTTCGGTGCAATTTATTTTGATGATTATACAAGACAGGAGAGGACACCTCTCAAGCTGCAAAGCAATACTAAAGACAAACATATATTTAATAAAAATATAAAACCTTATTATTATCACAACTTAAGAGAGCTGTATCCGGAATTTTTACAATATTCCAAAAATTTGGGGCACATTAATCTTGAGCGTTCAAAAGACGGTATAATAAGAACCTTGCCATTATTTGTCCGTTATGAAAATGAAGCGGAAGCCAAAATTCCTGAATATTATGCCAATTTTGCATTAAAAATTCTGAAAAAATATATAGAAAAACAAGAAAGCATAAAAATTGAACAGTATAAAATTGACGGAAAAAATAAACTTATTTTAGGTGAAAGAAACATACCGGTTCTCAACTCAACAGAGGCAGTGCTAAACTGGTATAATATTAATCCGCTAAAACGAAGCTCAACATTTAATTATGTATCCTTTAAAGATGTATTCCGTTCTATGGAAGCACAAAAATTGAATCAAAAACCGGTTTTGCCGCCTGATTATTTTACAAACAAAATTGTGCTTTTAGGTTTTAGCGCAGACGGGCTGTCTGATTTAAAACCTGTACCGACCACCAAACTTTTGCCGGGTATTGAGATATATGCCACATTTATAAGTAACGCTTTAGACGGTTCATGTATAAAAAAAATCAGTACTAACTCAACGTTGATTCTGTCAATACTAATGTTTTTGATTACGGCATTTATGCTTTTCAAAGTTAAATCCTCATTAATAAATTTTGTATCCGCACTTTCAATATGCGTAATTTATATATGGTTGTGTTTTGCGGCAATGCAATTGTTTTATTTGTGGCTGCCTGTTGTAATGCCGGCAATGTCAATAGTCTGTGCTTATATTATTGTGCTTGCATTAAAATACTTTTTTAAATCCGAAGATTATGAACAGGTATATAAACTGGCTATTTATGATGCCCTGACCGGATTGTATAATCACGGATTTTTCCAGGATCAAATGCGTATAAATTATGAAGCCTGCAAAAGATATGGCGATTGCTTTTCTCTGATAATTATCGATATTGATAAATTTAAAAATTTCAATGATACGTACGGACATCAAGTCGGTGATGCGGTTTTAAGACAGGTGTCACAACTGTTAAAAAGTTCTTTGAGAAAGCCTGATATCATTTGCCGTTACGGAGGAGAAGAAATTACAATAATTCTTCCCCACACATCAAACAAAAATGCATTTCAAATTGCGGAAAAATTATGCAAACTTGTTGCAGACCACCAATTTCCGGTAAAAAAAGATTTAACCGTAAATGTTACAATAAGTCTCGGGGTTTCGACTTATCCGGATTCTGCTGCTACAATAGCCGAAATGATAGAAACAGCAGACAAAATTCTGTACAACGCAAAAGAAACAGGCAGAAACAGAGTCGGTATTCCCAATATTATAAAGAAATAAATTTGCAACCCTGATAAGAATTTCTTTTTTCCAATTCTTTATCAATTTTATTTAAAATTTCAAATTTTTTATTAAGCCATTTAGGTGCAACCTTTATTGCCTGCAAACCGTTACCGCCGAGTCTGTGGATTGTTGTTCTTTCGGGAAGAAGCTCAAGACAATCGCACGCAATATCCACATACTCATCCTCTTCAAGAAGCTTTATCTGACCTTGTTCATACATTTCATACAGTTTTGTGTTAGGGAAAATACAAAGACAATGGAACTTTACCCCGTCAACTTTTAAATCCGCAAGGGTTTTGATTGTTTGAAGCATATCCTCTTTTGTTTCGTTCGGGAGACCTAAAATTACATGTACACCAACATTTATGCCGCGTTGTTTTGTCATTTGATAAGCTTTTAAAAATGCTTGATAATCATGTCCTCTGTTGATAAATTTAAGGGTTTTGTCATGCATGGATTGAAGCCCGTATTCAATCCATGTTTCGTATTTTTCAGTATAAGATGCAATTAAATCAAGTTTTTGTTCGTCAACACAATCAGGTCTTGTACCTATTGAAATACCTACTATATCTTTGTGGCAAAGCGAGGCATCATAGATTTGTTTTAGTTCTTCAACAGGTTTGTAAGTGTTTGAATACGCCTGAAAATAAGACATGAATTTTTGCGCCTTAAAACGTGTTGATAAGTTTTCTATACCTGTTAACACCTGCTGTTGCACTGACATATGAGAATCATGGGCACGCGAAAAACTGCCCCCGTCATCGCAAAAAATACAACCGCCCGAGGAGATAGTTCCATCTCGATTCGGGCAGCTAAAACCTGCATCAAGGGTGATTTTATACACCTTTTTGCCAAACTTGTTTTTTAAATATTCGCTGAACTGATAGTACCTTTTGTTTGTTACAGGTCTTGGATAAAACGGTTCCTGCATAATCAACAGACTTTATTCAGCGGATTCATCATCGGGTAAAACAGGATAAAGATAGTGTTCACCGCATTTAGGACATACAACTTCCTGTTGTTTACCGTCTTCTAAGATTGCAACTTCAAACAATTCTCTACAGCTTGATTGTACACATCTTATTGCCCAGGAGGGTCTTACGATTCTTGCCATAATTCAATCTCCGTTAATATTTCCAAGATAAATTTTATCATATTTTTTTTGTTAATGCCATAAAAGATTTTGGGCAATGTGTGTCTTAAACGATAAAAAAATTAAAATTGTAAAAAACCCGATAACGGAATTTATACCGGTTAATCTAGCGGCAAATTCTGATTATTGTACCGTGTGAGAAGCAGGCAATAAAAACCTGAAATAAATATATGCTGAACTCATTAAAAGCGATACAAATGTTATACTTGCGCCATATTTTAAATATTTCATAAACGAAATAGGCTTGCCGTACGCGGCAGCAGTTTCCGAAACAATAACGTTGGCTGCTGCGCCTATTATTGTCATGTTTCCGCCAAGACAAGCACCCAAAGACAAACACCACCACAGCGGATGCGCGTATGCAGCACCCTCGACCAGTTGTATTTGATAAATCATAGGCGCCATAGTCGCAGTATATGGAATATTGTCAACTATACCGGATAAAATACCGGAAGCCCATAAAATCAACATTGCCGCAGCAGATTCATTTCCGTTTGTTACATCAAGAATCCACTTTGCCATTATAGAGATTCCGCCCGCTGCTTCAAAACCGCCAATGATTATAAAAAGCCCGATAAAGAAAAATATTGTGTTCCATTCTATGCCGTTCAGCACTCTTTTTGGACTTTCAAAAATCATCAAAAAGCTGGCGCCGGCAAGTGCTATTACATAAGACTCCATATGTATTACATCGTGCAAAATAAAGCCTAATATAACCAGCAATAATATAACGGAAGAGCGTATTGCAAGTGATTTGTCTGTTATTGTTTGAGAATTGTCCAACTCCGCCACCGCGTCCATTTTATCCTGCGTAGCTACAAGGTCTTTTTTAAAACACAACCACAAGATAAACATTGTCACGGCAAAAATTAAACAAACAATATCCGTAAGCTCAAGCAAGAAGGTCATAAAAGTAAACCCTGCTTTGCTTCCGATTATGATATTCGGCGGGTCGCCTATGAGAGTAGCAGTTCCGCCGATATTTGATGCAAGAATTTCCGTAATCAGGTACGGAATCGGATTTATATCTAATTTTTTTGCAATCAGAAAAGTTACGGGTACAACAAGAATAACCGTTGTAACGTTG
Source organism: Candidatus Gastranaerophilales bacterium (assembly GCA_944323685.1). Lineage (GTDB taxonomy): Bacteria > Cyanobacteriota > Vampirovibrionia > Gastranaerophilales > Gastranaerophilaceae > Limenecus. Next base: position 49,711 of record CALUTJ010000005.1, read on the forward strand.
TCTAAAAATGCTGATGCAAATGCGGTAAAGCAGCCTAAAGTTATTAAAATTTTTGTCGGGTGCCCTTTGGTTTTTTTCAATAATGCATTGGCAATCCATGTAAAAATACCGCTTTTTGAAGCAATGCTGACTATAATCATCATGCTGATTAAAAGAAATATTACATTAAAATCAACAAAGTTTATAAAGTAATGCGGGTCAATTGTATCATGTCCTTTGGATTGCGCCAAAAGGCCCAGTATAAGAGTTAATGCCGCACCGAGCATTGCAACAGTTACTTTAGAAATTTTTTCCCACGCAATAAAAATATACGCAACAATTAAAATTGTTGAAGAAAACATTAACGCGTGCGATTGTATATAGTTTACAATTGTTTCCATAAATCCTCCCGATATATTTTTTAATTTTATCATAAATAATATACGAGAGTTGATACATACTATTTTTACTTATGTTTTGTTTGATGATAATGCGGTTATCGTTTTGTATCAATATGCAAAATATTTTTCCTTATAAACTGCAAACCGACCCCGACATAAGTAGAAATAACCATTGTTAAAACAAAATACAAATAAGTTGTTTGAACAGGGTTGTAAATCCAGTAAATATCGTGATTTGCTCGTTCCGAAACCGGTATGCCGTTCATTTTTAAAAAAATAGCCGTAATTATATACATAACAAGCAGATGATTCGCCATAATGTGGTAAGTATTTTCTCCCATCTGTTTAATAAATTTTACGTCTTTTAAATAAGGATAAAAGATTTTTACAGTAAACAATGACGCCCATATTCCCGTTAATGAAGTAATAACGGGAACGATTATCTGCTGGTCAAATCTTGCCCATACAAGAACGTAACTCAAGCCTATACCGTGTTCGGGGTCAAAATCTCTGTTGAACAACCACAAAACTGACTGAACAACAACTACTATCGCAAACCATTTGACAGTAAAAATATTGATATGCTCTTCTATATAGTGTCTGTAATAATACCCGAGATAAACAAAAAACAGTGAAAACATTGTTCTTATAACAATAAGCATAAACGGGTCAACAGGAAAAATCTTTGCAACCGGTATTGCCAGAAAGCCTAAAACAGCAAAAACTCCAAGGTGAAAATACTTGTTGTCTTTGGCCTTTTTTAAAACTCTAAATAAGAATAAAAAGACAATCATTGTCATAAACAACTGTGTGACAAACCACAAAGGACAGGCTAAATCAAACTGATGTCCGTTTAAAAAAGGTGTAATCAAAAAGTTTTTAAGAGAAATCGGCTGTCCCCAGAAATGTCCGGTCAATTTTGCAATCAATACCGTAACACAAAGATAAAAGGCATCATACAAAAAATAAGGAACAAGCAGTGTTTGTATCCTTCTTTTCACAAAAGTAAAAACATCATCAATATATTTATCTTTAAACAAATAGCCTGAAATAAAGAAAAACAAAGCCAGTTGAAACGAATACGGCGTAAACATTCCCAGCAGTGAAAATTCTAAATGACCAGACACCACAAGTGTTATGGCCAGTGCCTTGAGAATATTCACTTTTGTCGAAAATTCTTCACGCCTGTCTTGTTGAGTTTGTGTCGTTTTATCATTAATTACGGTATTTATCATACAGGTTACTTTCTTTAATTTAATTCTTGTATAAAGTCACTTATTTTTTCCAGTCCCTGTTTTAATACATCAGGACTTTTGCAATATCCTACCCTAAAACAGTGTTCTGTTTCAAAGCAAAACCCCGGAGTCAAAAACACGCCTTTTTCTTTAGCAAGTCTGTCGCACAGTTCCTCTGATGTCATATCAAAGTCGTAATACAACATCGCCGTAGTACCTGCACGGGGTTTTGTATACGAGATATGTTTTTGTCCGGCTACCCAGTTATCAAGTATTTCAAAACATTTTCTGATTGCAATTTTGTTGCGCCCGATTATCTTATCATAATGTTTTAATGCAAGTGCCGCAATATTCTCATCTAACAAAGAGCAGGATATCATGTTGTACTCCCTGTGGCGGATAAATTTTCCCATAGCTTCATTGTCTTTGCACGCAATCCATCCGAGGCGTACACCGGCAAGCGAAAAGATTTTTGACATGGAACATACGCTTATACCTTTTTCATATAAATCTGCAACAGATGGCGTATATTCATCTGTAAGATTCAGACCTCTGTAAACTTCATCACTCAAAATATAAGCGTTTACGCTTCTGGCAATTTCAATTATTTCTTGAAGCGTTTTTTCGTCAATCAATGAACCCGAAGGGTTGTTAGGGTTGTTTATACAGATAAGTTTTGTTTTTTCGTTAACAAGTTTTTTAAGTTCATCCAAATCGGGTAAAAATTTATTTTCAGGTGTAAGGCGCAAATACTTAACATCAGCGCCGAATGATTGTGGTATAGAATACAGCTGCTGATATGTCGGGATAACCGATATTACTCTGTCAGAGGGTTCAACAAGCGAATAAAAAACGAGATGATTTGCACCTGCCGCACCTATTGTCGGTATAATATCGTCTGTTTCAATTGTATTGTATAAATTTTTAACTCCGGTCTTAAAAGCAGGCAGTCCTTTAATATAACCGTAACCTAACTTTTGTTTGGAAAGATTGTCAAAAAACTCCTGTTTATTTTCGCCTGTAAGCTCAAACAATTCGTCAAGCGACAATGTTTGTACAGTTGTGTTGCCAAGGTCATATATGGAATACTTTTCGTATTCGTTCATCCAGTCTTCTACTTTAAACGGAGCTATCTTCATAGATAAATTATGCCTGATAAATCATTACGTGCAATAAAAAAGCCCTGTTTTGTTACAGGACTTTTGATTTTATTTCTCCAGAGCTTTTTTAAGCATGTTACAGGCCAACATCAGTGCACCTTTTGCCTGAGGAGTTTCAGACAGTGCGTTCAGCATTAAAAAGTCGTGGATTGTTCCGTTCATTCTGACATTCAACACATCTACTCCTGCTGAATCTAATTTTCTTGCATAGGCTTCGCCTTCATCTCTTAAAACATCGTTTTCCGCAGTTATAATAAGTGCCGGAGGCAAACCTGCCAGCTGAGTTTCGTCAGCCTGTAGGGGAGAAATATACAAATCATCGCGAATCGTTTTGTCAGGGGCATAACAATCCCAGAACCATTCCATTGCTTTTTTACTTAACCACGGCCCGTCGCGAAACTGGTCATAAGAATGTGTATCCATATCAGCATTGGTCACGGGATAAAAAAGACATTGGAAAACAATATCTACCACTCCGTCATTTTTGGCTTTAATGGCTGTTGCCGTTGCCATATTAGCACCTGCGCTGTCACCGGCCAATGCAATACGATTTTTATCGATGTTAAATTCTTTGTGCTCTTCATAAATGTACTTTACAAGTGCATAAATTTCCTCTAAAGCTTTTGGAAATTTTGCTTCAGGCGATAGCGAGTATTCGGGGAAAAATACAACAGAGTTTGTGTAAAGCGCAATTTTTCTGATAAGCATATCAAAGCTTTGTTTGCCGCCGATTACCCAGCCGCCGCCGTGTATATAGACGATTGCACCTAATGTGTCATTGTTGTCTTTAGGACGGACAGTACGTAAATTTACATTGCCGGCAATATCCGTATATACGGTTAAATCCTTTATATCAGCAGGTATTTCTTTATAAGTGTGCGCCTGCAAGGTTTCCAAAAAATCACGTGCCTGATTCGGGGTTAATTTATACAGAGGTTTTGTGTTTTCTTCTTCAAGTTTCAATACAAATTCTTCAGTCAAGGTGTTAAGATTCGGTAATTTTGAATTTGGTTCCGACATATTTTGCTCCTTTTATCTAATCTAGTGTCGCAGTTGCCGTCTCGAGCCTTCGAGCCGTCACTGCTCATCTTTGCCTTCTTTTTCGGCTGAACTGTGGTGAAGCCTGAAAAATGGCTTCACTATGTGAACAAGGTGACACTCCAAAAATTCGTTCACATCGCTTTGCTCCTTATCACGAATTTTTCTCGGCAAATTTTTTTTAAAATTAAGCAAAATTTGTAAAAATTTCCATTAGAAGAATGTATAAATTGTAATATAATTATTTTATGAGTAATTTTGATTTTTTAAAAAACATAAACGAAAACCTCTACATTATAGCTGCGGACGCGGAGAATCTCTTTCGTGACAGATACTTTGAACAGTGTATGGCTCAGACAAGACGTCTGGGGGAACATTTATGCCGTCTTGTGATGGGAGAAAAAGCGCAAGCGGGTGATTCTTTTGATGAAATGCTTGCAACTCTCAAAGATACTCCCTCACCGAGTGAGATAGAAAAAGAGTTTATAGACGACCTGTATTTTTTAAAAAAAGCCGGCAATAAAGCAGTGCATTCTTTAAATGTATCTAATGACGGAAAAGAAGCGCTTGAATGTCTTGAACGCGCTTTTGAAGCATCCATAAACTTTGCCGTCTATAAAGGCGGAGCAGGCGAAGAGCTTTTAAACAAAGTTTTTGACGAGGAACTTTTGATTACAGGCAAAAAAAGCAAAAAAATCTCTTTGCAGGAAGAGTATATTGCCAAGAAAAAACAGTGGATAGAGGAAGAAGAAAGACTATCACAGGGTGTTGAAGAAAAAAAATCAAAGGCTAAGACTAAAAAATCAAAAAAAACAAAGAAAAAATCCGATGATGATTTTGACAAACCCTTATCAGGTGATGAACAGAAAAAGCCTCTCTGGCGTGAAATTTTGGAAACCATTCTTGCCGGATTAGTTATATATGTGTGTTATTTACTGTTTTTTAATAAATAATGGTTAATATTATAAGGAGAAAATTATGAAAGTTATTTTGGCCAACGGAAGCCCTCATAAAAGCGGTTGCACTTATACAGCGCTTTGTGAAGTCGAAAAATCTTTGCAAGAGCAAGGTATAGAAACCGAAATTTTTCATATCGGCCTGACATCGATACAAGACTGCATAGGCTGCGGCTCTTGCCGTGACCATAGAGGCAAATGTGTTTATGACAAAGACAGCGTAAATATTTTTATAGAAAAAGCAAAAGAAGCTGACGGATTTGTGTTCGGCTCACCCGTATACTACGCCCACCCGAGCGGAAGAGTGCTGTCATTTATGGACAGAGCCTTTTTCGCAGGCAAAGAGTTTATGGAAAACAAACCCGCAGCAATTGTCGTATCTGCAAGACGCGCAGGCACAACAGCTTCTATTGATGCAATGACAAAACATTTGACCATAAACAACATGCCCGTAGTATCTTCAAATTACTGGAATATGGTGCACGGCAATTCTCCAGAGCAGGTAAAACAGGATTTAGAAGGATTGCAGGTAATGCGTATTTTAGGGCAAAATATGGCATGGCTAATAAAATGTATTGAGGCAGGCAAACAAGCCGGCATAGAAATTCCTCAAAGAGAAGAAAAAATTATGACAAATTTTATAAGATAAATTGTCCGAGAAAAATTCGTGATAAGGAGCAAAGCGATGTGAACGAATTTTTGGAGTGTCACATTGTTCACATAGTGAAGCCATTTTTCAGGCTTCACCACAGTTCAGCCGAAAAAGAAGGCAAAGGTGAGCAGTGACGGCTCGAAGGCTCGAGGCGGCAACTGCGACGCTAGATTAGAAAAAAAGCCTCCGGATAAACAATCCCGGAGGCTTTTATTTACATTATTTTTATTTTCTCATAAACACGCTGACTTCAACGGCACATGGCGGAAAATCACGTGTAATAGAATATGAGCTACTATCACATTTTAAACTATTTTTTATAGTGGTGCTGGGGGTTGGTTTAGGCAAATTAGACGGGAATGTTTTATCAAAATCCACTTTAGCACTTAAAGGATCTAAAGTCCAAGTTTTTCCGGAATAAGCTATTGACTGTGCTTCATAGAAAGTCATTGGTATTGAATAGTCTTTTTCTAAATCGGGATCAGCCGACAACACTCTGGCTTTCAAATACGTAATATCATAGGTAGGATATCCTTGAGGTACCACTATTCCGTTTTCTTTACTAATCAAAAACGGCACAATATCGGGACGTTTTTTACCCATCACATATTTAGTACTATTAGGGCCTCTGTCACCGTTTATATCAACCCATATATAATAAAAATCCAGAATGCCTGCCGGCGTTGCAAGATAATACTTCATTCCGTCTGTTGCTCTGAAAGTTGGGTTTTTTGGGATAATATTGTTCATCATGTTAGTATTATTAGCACTGGTACCGCAACTGTCAGATATTGTGTTTATAAAACCTTCCTCAAGCGAAGTAAGCTCTGTACACAATTGGGCATCTGTAGGATTGGTAACATTCTTTGCAACATTAGGAAATCTTAATAAATCACTATCCGATGCAGCTGAACTGCCTTCTCTTTGTGCTTCGAGGTTGGCAAGATCATTGTGTTCTTCAACTTTAAGTTGGATATTATATGTTGCAGTGTTTAATGTGTTGTATGCTTTTGCATACAAGTCACCGTATGCCTTTTCATCAGCATTTTTAAATATCTTTAATGTTAATAACACAAGAAGTGCAACTATAGCTAATACAATTAACGTTTCAAACAATGTGAACGCTTTTTTCTTCATATTGTATATTACCTTTCAAATTTTTTAACTGTTAGTTCCATTCGATGTGGACTATACCCGGCATGCCTCTGCCACCACGGCCCCAGCATCCTTCATAACCGGTTGCAGGGTCACAATTTACCCTGCTCTTGCCTGCACCGCCGCCGCCGCCAGCTCCGTAAGTTGTATCAGTGGCTTCTTTTATACCTCTTTCATTAATGTCGATTGAGTCATCGGTGCCCATATCGTTTTGACCGTTTAAATTACTCGAATTTCCGCCTGCTAACACCCCGCCGTATGGTGACATACTGCCGTTTTTTCCTGCAAGGGTCGTATTTTGGTTTGTTGAAGAGTCTGCTTTGATAGCACCGCCATCACCGCCTTTAGCAACAAGATAGTTACCAAAAGAAGAGTTTTCACCGGATTCACCAGGGCTGTTTTCAGTGGTGGCGCCTGCACCGCCCTGTCCAACATATACACGGACAGGTTCTTTCATATCTTTAAATACCATATAGGCAGCACTGCCCTGACGGCCGCCGCCGCCTACATAAAAGGATCTTGATTTCAACATTACTATACCGTTTTTGCCGGGTTCACCATACAAAATCGAAGTCCCATTACCGCCATCGCCATATGACAACTGGGTGCCTATGCTTGCACCAAGCAGTTGTACTGCTTTTTGTGATGTGCTACTTAGACTTGCATATGAGAATATTTTACCGCCAGACATCCCGTTGCCGCTCTGGTTGTTGAAAAGTTTTGGATTGCCTGCCTGACCGGGAGAAGTTTTGCCGCCGCCTTTGCCGCCTTCAACCGTAGACGGATCGTCACCGAATTTGTAAAACTTGCTGGCAATACCGTCCTGGCCTTTGCAGTTTTCATCTTTCCAGCTGTGTGTGCAATGATTGTCACCGTTTCCGCCGCCTTCACCGCCCATACCGGCTTCAAGGATATAAAGATTATCTTTTTGGTAGTATTGATTTTCCAATACTTTTATACCGCCTGCACCGCCGCCTTTACCGCCGCCGGAACCTCCCATAAAATGGCACAGAAAGCTGCTTACGGTACATTGAACTTTGGGTGAACCGCCACCGCCGCCGCCGACCATAACAACATCATAGTATCCTGATTGAGGAATTTTGTATGACACAGCAGTACCGTATGACACCGCATCTGGCACTGAAATAGAAGCAGATGCACCGCCGCCGCCGCCGCCAATAGCTGTAATAGTGTATTCTTCAGCACTCTGCTGAGGTTCAAACAGACAGTATTCCGTCGCGTATTCGGTTGTGTCAACCAATATACCGTCTATTTTTAATGTACTGTATGGCATTCCATTTTCATCAAGCTTGCATTCCCACACACCGTGAGGTTTTGCGTTTTTTGTATTTTTCTTTGTAACAAGAGGTGCTGTTGCTATAATCAACAGCATAATGATAAACATTGTTACCAGTACTTCTGTTAAAGAAAACGCTTTCATTTTTTTTATGTTTTTTGCCATTCATTGTCCTTTTTGTTGAGCTGTTTTGTTATTATCTGGTCCGGAAAGCAGGTTGCAAAGAAGTTGTGTTCTTTATGTAATTGCTTTCCGGAACAATATTTTGTCTTTTCAATTATCGGTTTTACCATTCAATGATTACAGCACCCGGTGCGCCAACACCGCCATTACCGGCCTCTGTTTTAGAACCAGAACCACCGCCGCCGCCGGCGCCGTATGTAACATCAAGAGGATTTCCTCCTACAAATTGGAAAACGCTGAAGTTTAAACCAAGAAGATTTTTTAGGTTGGTTCCTGTTTTCCAAACCTCGGTTTTGGGTGACATTCCGTGTATACTGTTGTTTGTTCCCGATTTACCGCCGTAAGGAATAATCTTGGCCTGATCATCAAGTGATTCCATCGGAGACGGGGCACCATCACCGCCAATCATATAGCGATCTGCCGTAACATTTCCTGTTATTGCATCTGCTTTACCGCCTGCTCCGCCGGCAACGGTAAATAATTCTTCACCTGAAGAACTTTTTATAATGGTGTCACCACCTTTTTGACCGTCTGTTTTGGTATTATAGCTTGAAGAAAATCCGCCACGGCCAATTGTTATTTTTAACTTATCAAGTTTTTTATACATAGTGTTTATGTATGAGCCTGCTTGACCGCCGCTGCCTGCTGTATAAGAAACTTTAAATACGGTTGCCTCACCTTTTGTACCGGCTTGTCCGGCAAAAGATAATACATAATCTATACCGTCTGCAGTCGGAATACTTTGCAGATAGTTATGTGCAAAATTGCCAAGCCCGTATCCGCCTGAACCTGATGCTCCGGTATCAAATGCCACAGGTTCTGCATCGGCATGAGAGCTGTCTTTTTGACCTTTTAGTGTAATTGTTGGTACTAATTGAGGGTAATCAGCTTCATTGTAATCAGCTTTTTCAAGTTCGGGTTTTGATGTATAAACACAACCATAGATATTAAAGTCATAAGTTGGTCTTACTTTGCTTACACATTTGGTATAATCAACTTCATACGCAGGACCTGTATGCTTATCGACAGAACATCCGTCATAAACAGTGTACCATGCACTGTATGATGGTGAACATGTATGAACAATGGGTTCACCTTCTGTTCCATCCTCATTTGTTGTTTCTTCAGTCCATGAACCGTAACACGAATATTCGGACTTTCCTGTGCAGATACCGCCGCCGCTACAGCCAAGATAGTCACGGTCTTGATGTGTATTAACTACACAACCATTTTTATTAGAACAGCTTGACTGAGAAAGCCCAACACAAGCAGAAGAATTTGAATAATCGTAAAATTCTCCTGTTGTTTCTACGACAGGACATTCATATACAACAATATCTTTATATATAATTTTCTCACGTTGTCTGGCATATCCGCCTCTACCGCCTGCCAGAATTTGGGTTCCGGTTCCATAATCAACTATTGTGTTGCCTCCGGATCCGCCAACTCCTCCAGAGGGAATATCTTTGTTAGAATATGTACCGCTTGGAGTATACAATGTTTTTATTCTTTCTGTACTTCCCGTTTGAGTAGGTATTCCACCGGCGCCTATATTGATATATATAGATTGACCTGCTGCCAACTCTACAGAGTTAGCATCTTCATTACCGGCTTTTCTACCGTCTTGTCCCTGTTTGCCTCCTTCTCCGGGGAAGTTCCAGCATTTGTCTACGTTAACACCTTCGTTAGCTTTAGAAAAAGGCCAGTTTTCTTCTGCAAAACACAGAACCCTTTCTTTAAGAGTTGAGTCTTGTAGATGCTCATATTTAAAACCGGGGTCATATCCCGAGGTTGTGTTATGACCTTTATATTTATCCGTAAAAGCCGCATCGTTCTGGTATAATTTTTCATAATTATTCGCGGCCTTCCAGGTAGGATCTTCCATATCAACATATCCGTACTTACTTATATCACCGCTTGGTGTCGTTATGTTACAGCCGGACCATTTTGGGTTGGAATGTGATTGAGTTGATTCGTTCCAGGATTGGTCATCATGAGAACTGGCGTTACATTTGTTTTCTTGGAAAGTCAGAGAACTTGGAGGTACATATTTATCCGCCTCACCGCAGCCGATACCACCGCCGGCACCGCCGCCTGCACGAGCTACAATAAGATAGCTACCCGGTTGTTTGACGCTATATGCAAAAGTATCGCCATCAGAAGCCGAATCATATAAAATTTCTTCAGTACCTGTGGTACCGCCTGCGCCGCCGCCGCCGCCGCCTGTTGCTTTAACTGTAAATTCTTTTACGTTAGCGGGCGGGGTAAATGTACAATAGCTCGTTGGAGAAGTTGTTTTAAACCCTGAATCTTTACCGTTAATAATGGTTTTCAGCACATGTCGTCCGTTATCGTTAAGTGTGCAAATCCATTTGCCATGAGCGGCCACTTCTTTATGTTTTCTCGTAATAACAGGAACAAACGCAGCCGCAAGAAGTGCTGCGATTAAAAGAAGTATCAGAGCCTCTGCCAAAGTGAATGCGCATTTTTTATGATTCATATTCTTAATTACTCCAGTCTGCTACATTATCATATGTTTATTAATTACCCAATACAGTTCCGATTAAAATAACCGGAACTGTATTGATTTTTTATTTTTACCAGGTGACTACTACCAGACCCGGAGCCCCGTTACCACCGGTACCAAAGTCTGTATTATTTACATTATAATTTTCATCACCTTTACCGCCGCCACCGGCACCTCCGGAACCAGGTGTTGCTTGTATACCGTTTTGAGCAAAACCTTGACCGTCAATATTGGCGTTACCATTATTGTATCCGCCTAAAAGCATATTAACAGTAAGTCCGAGTTTTTCTATAATATTTGCAGGTACAGCAGTTTTAGCACCATCTTGACCGGGAACTTGATAGTTTGCTGACGCCGTTTCCATATTGTTGGCTCTTGGTTCACCGCCTCTGCCGCCATCAGCAATAATTCTTGTTCCGAATCTTGAGAATTGACCGTCTTCACCTTTTTTACCTGATTCGGTTGCACCAAGTCCGCCTTTACCTATGTATACTTTGACAAAGTTTTCGTCACTATTTTTCTCAATAGGTGAACGTTCAAAGGTATAGAAAGATACATTACCGGCCTGTCCGCCGCCGCCACCATATAAAGGTGTTTCTTTAATTTGAACATATCCGTCAGAACCGGGTTTGCCTTCACGACCGGAACCACCTCGTTTGCCGCCATTACCGTAGCCGGTAATATCGCCTTCAAGGTTGCCTGCAAGATTTTCCGGATAACAATTATCCGCGCTCCGACAAATAATGCCGCCATGTTGTGGATCCGTCGGATTTATTTTTTGCGGCGCCCAGTTTGTAATACAAGTTGCGCCGGTACACTGATTTGCATAACCGCCGTCACAGCCGCCTGACCATTTCTTTTTCGGATAGCAGACAAACCATGCACACTCTGTACCCCAGTAACGGAAGGCACCGCCACAACCGCCGCCAGCTTCTACTCTAAGGCCGTGTCCCCATACAATTGAAGATACGCCGTGTCCGCCGCCGTCCCATTTAGAAGATGGTTGAGCCTTAAATATCATATCAGACATCCAGTCGCCCAGACCAAATAAATCACCGGTTGCATTAAATATACTTTTGATATTCATGCTAAGAAGACCGCCCAAAAATCCGCCAATGATACCAAGAACGGAATCTGTGTGTCCACCGCCGCCGCCTGGGCCTGTAAATACGTTATATGTTTTGTTTTTTTCAAGGGTAGCTCTTGCAATAACTACACCGCCGGAGTATCCGCCTCTGGCAGAACCTGCTGCGGCACCACCACCGCCGCCGCCACCGCCGCCACCAACGGCAATGATTTGATATTCTTGTGTTTTAACGGGGGTAAATGATCTGTCTTCTGTGTCAGGGAAGTAAACTCTTGCTGCACCGACACCAGTTTCACCGGCAGCACCGCCGCCACCGCCGCCAATAACTGTTACGTTAAATTTTGATACCCCATCAGGAGGTGTAAATTTTGCGAAGGTTTCTCCGTTTTCTGTGCCAATATAATCACTACCTGTTTTAGCAGTACCATCCTCGTACACAACAAGATTGTTGCTTGAATCGTATGTTGCATACCAGGTGTGTTGGTCTTGAGAAAGTTCTCGATATTCTTTTGATTTTTTAATTACCGGTATACTCGCAAGGGCAAGAAGTGCTATCACTATCATTGTGATAAGTATCTCTGCCAGAGTGAAACCGAGTAATTTGTTAACTTTTTCTTTGGATATCATGCAATGCTCCTCATTTTTTGCTAAAAAACAATATAATTATCGGCATTTTATAAAAATACTTTAGTTTTTTTCGAGAAATGTGTCAATTTCGTTACAAAAAAATCAGTATAATATATTAGATGCCTATATTATATAAATACCCATTTTTTTGATTTTATAACATGTTTGTTAAGTTTGATTAAGTTAAGTTTTTAAAATCAGGCCAAAAAGCGCAGTATCACTGCATTTTTATTTTTGGCAGAAATATTATTTTTTAGATTTTAGTGCAGAAAATTATTTTATGTGTCTTTTGAGGTTGCTTCTTACATCCGACAACGGACCGTTATTTGGATTTCTGTATGTCTGGTAGTATTTTTTAGCATATACAAACGGGAATTTAGGTATCCAGCCGAGTTTGACAAAGATGGATATACCTTCCGCGCCCTGAGAAAACATAAGTTCGTCAATAGTTTGTTCATAAGCCGGTGAGATTGAAGAAATAAGTTTTAGAATATAATCCGTAACCGTGAGTGCAGAATATCCCGAAATTGCCCCCGTATTGGTAACCAGATATGTTATTGTAATATCTTTATCATTAATTGTTGCTCTTTCAGAGTTTTCCGGAAGAGTAATGTCATTTTCGTCAGCACGGGCAAGTTCAAACCATTCACCCTGATATTGAATACGCATTGAGTTTGGATCCGGCATATAAATGTCATCGTAGTTGTTAGGCAAAAGTTTTTGTCCGTTGATGTCATACACGCCGTATTTATATTTTTTGCAGGTCAAAAACATCTGACCAAAAAGCGGTTCTATTGATGAAAATTCCGCAGGGATAATAACTTTACCTGTTTCATCATACAGTCCGTAATCATTATCATTACCGAATTTGACATATTTAAGCAAAATTCTTTCCACGTGTCTGTATTTTGGCTTAATAAGGAAATTGCCCGAGTTATCCATCAGGCCGTAACGGCTGCCTTTTAGGGTAATCCATGAGGTTTCGCCAACGCGTACAAGCTTTTTATATTCAGCAGGGACAAGTATATTGCCGTTTTTATCTTTTATACCGAATTTATTGTCATCGCTGAAAACTTCCACATCAGAATTTTTTATCTGCGTATTTGCGCTAACGGTTTCTTGTGCTACAGCGCAATTAGATAACAACAAAATTAAGCTCAATATCAAGACAATCTTTTTCATAATCAATATAATATCACAAATTTAGTTGTGATATAATCTTTTTAAAAGTGGTCGGTTATTCAGTTGGAAATTTATTTATTATGAAGAATATTTTAAAATTATTAAAACTGTACGCAATAATCGCTGTTATTGCAGGAATATTAATAAGTATTCCGTTTGTTTTATATTTAAAAGTTTTGCCTGCCGTAGCTTCAAGTCAAAAGCTGGTTAATTACGTTGAAAAAGCCGCAGGCAAGCTTATAAACGTTGATATTGATATTAAAAATCCGGTGTTAAAGACAGAATTGGGCCCTGATATCGATTTTAAAGTCGATGCGTTTAAAATTTCCAAAGACAATAAAGATTATTTTGTTTTAACCAAATTTGATTCTTCGATATCGATTGCGGAAATTTTTAAGAAAAACATAATATTAAACAGGCTGGGTGCTGATTTTATTTATGTTGACGTAAATAAAATTTTGACACTTGTCCACAAACAACCCGAAAAGAAAAAAGAACAACAAAAATTCGATTGGACAATTGACTGGTTTAATGCGCTTTTCTACGTAAAACAGTGTATTGTTTTATACAATCTCGATGAAGCCACATCTGTTAAAGTCGATGCGAGAAAACTTGTTGTAACGGATTATAGAGAGCCGAAAATCGTACATTTCAATGTGGCAGCAATCGTCAAAAAAAATAATCACGAGATGAAATTTTTTATTTCTGACCGAAACACAGTCTACATAAAAGACAAACGACTTTCCATGGAAAAGGGCATCTTGTTTGTTAATAACTCAAAGATGTACCTGAACGCTTATGCAAAGAGGGGAGATTTCAGCTTTAAGGTATATGCCGACAAGTTTGATTTGAAAAATGTTATAGAACTTTTACGTTCTAACCTTGTTATGCCAAACGGCGAAGAAATGCTTGCCTTCTACAAAGACATCAACGGAAGTTTTAATTTTATAATCGAGCTTACCAAAAAAGAAGGCCTGAAAGGTATTATAAAAGTAAATAATGCAGGTCTGAAGGTTATTCCTGTCAACAATCTGCCCATTACGGTACAACAGGGACTTGTTACGTTTAACAATAACACTGTATTCCTTAAAGACTTTAAAGGTTATTACGGCAAAAACAAACGTAATGCGGTTGAGATGTCCGGCACGATTGATGATTACATGAAATCCGTTGACACAAATATCGAGGTTAAAGGTGTTGCCACAAACGAATTCACCAGAGATTACCTTTCTAAACTTGCAGGCTGCAAGCTGACTTTGACAGGCGGTGATTCTAAAACAATACTTTATGTCAAATCAAAATACAGTGTAGTTGATTTAACCTGGTTGTTTAAGCTTGCCAAAGGCAAAGATATTTTAATCGAGGGTGCATCTTTAAGCCCCGTAAAATGGGACAGAGCCTTAAAAGCGGATTTCCATTTTGAAAATAATATTTTTCAGATTAAAAACATAAATTATTATATAGCACAGGTTTTAGATAAAAATTCCAAAGGAGTTAAGCCTATATTAACAATCAACGGTAATGTCGACTGTTCTAAACCGATTCCGGTTGTTACCGACTTAGGTTTTGATATACCTAAACCTTTGCCGAGTGAATTTTTGAATGTTTTAATAGGGCAAAAACTCTTCAGAAAAGGCACTATATCGGGCAATATGCACTATGTGCTGAACAATAACAATCCACAACTTGACGGAAAAATGGAAATGAACGGCGTTTTGATTCCCTCTCAACGTCTGGGTATCAAGTCTGCAAGTTTTTCTACAGACAAAAACCTTATCCATATCAAGGCTGACGGAAGGTTTAAACGCTCTAAATATAATTTTACGGGCAAATTTAAAAACTCATTGTTATTGCCGGTTGTTATAAAAGATATTAATTTGACGGTTGATAATATCGATATAGAAAAAATTATCCTTTCTATGAACCAGCAAAATACTTCTTCTGTAGCTACTGCTCCTCAAAAAGATAATCAAACTCAGGCCTCACTGGTTACTGCGCAGGCTCAGCAGGTAAGCGACAATGCTGTTGATGACGAATCCACTTATGACTCTTACACATTTGATACAGGCCTAATTATTGTTGAAAGATGCATTTTGCACCTTGTTAAAGGCAAATACAAAGATATAAATATGGGCAATTTATGGGCAAATCTTACTCTTGATAAAAACGGGGTATTGCAGATAAAATCCAACAGATTTGACTTTGCCGAAGGTATTTCTTCTCTCAAAGTGTTGTGTGATTTGAAAAAACACGATTATTATCTTAGATTGGGAGTAAAAGATATAAATTCCGACTTAATCGCAACTACATTGCTTGCGCTGAAACGTGAAATAACCGGCAAAGCAAGCGGTTTGATTGAAATCAATACTGACGATTCTCTCAAATTAAACGGAAGAATACAATTTGAGGTTAAAAACGGTACCATAGCCAAAGTAGGGCTGGTTGAATACGCGCTTAAGTTTGCGGCATTATTCAGAAATCCGATGGCAATGATTAGCCCGTCAACAATTTTTGATCTGGTAAACGTTCCGCAGGGTGATTTTGACAGAATCATCGGTGATTTACAAATGAAAGACAATGTTGTTGAAAAGCTGATGATTAAATCATCTGCCGATCAGTTGAGTTCATTTATCATAGGCAGATATGACCTTGTTACAAGAGATGCTTCTTTAAGAATTTATACAAAATTCAGCAACAAAAACAAAGGCTTCGCAGGATTTTTAAGAAACTTCTCACTGAACAGTCTGGCTAACAGAGTATCCTTAGGCGGAAGCAACGACAGCTTGTACTATTCCGCAGAATTAGAGCAGCTGCCGCCTATTGATGCAGAAGAAAAAGACTGTCAGGTATTTTTAACAAAAGTTGACGGTGATGTTGAGAGGTTTAACTTCCTGTCATCTTTGAAAAAGATTAAATAATTTATGATAAATATTTAAAGCCGGCGGTAAAAGCCGGCTTTTATCTAATCTAGTATCGCATTTGCCGGCTCGAGCCTTCGAGCCGTCACTGCTCACTTTTTTTCAATGTGACACTCCAAAAATTCGTTCACATAGCTTTGCTCCTTATCACGAATTTTTCTCGGACAGTTTCTGACAAATTATTATTTATTGTGTCCTTATTTGACTCCTGAGGGCTATAAATTTTTGCATAAAAATTCCGAAATTTATAATACAGGGAAAATTCGTACAATCTAAAAAAAGGAGAACAACTATGAATTTATCACTAAATTCGGTATCCGGTTACAAAATTTCGGAAATTGACAAAAAATTTCAGTACCAGCAGCTTGGTATTCCTGATGATGTAATTTCACAAGGCGCATCTGCTATCGAAGATTATGCATACGAAAACAGTATCACCCTGCCGGATTTTGAAGCGCAGGATGAAGAAGCTTTGTTTGCTCCGTCAAACGATGACTCAACTCAAGCTGCGGCAGGTCAAAATTCAGGTGCAACAAACAATGAAGCAAATAAAAAACTGCGTTATCAGGCATAAGTAAAACCGTTAACAAGAGTAATATTTAATCACCAAACCAGCCTTAAATCATATGCAAAAAAGCGAAAACTACGTAGTTTTCGCTTTTTACCGTTTTTAAATTTAAAGTAAAAGGCTATTCACAGGGACGAATAGCCTTTTTAAAGAGAATTTTACAACTGAACTGATGTGATAGTTAGTGTGAGCTGTTCTGTTATCGTGTCAGGGATTTCTCTTTACATATTTATTATAGTTTTATTGTATTAAACATCAATGACCCCGCGGGGCTAATTTTCATCTAATCTAGTGTCGCAGTTGCCGTCTCGAGCCTTCGAGCCGTCACCGCTCACCTTTGCCTTCTTTTTCGGCTGAACTGTGGTGAAGCCTGAAAAATGGCTTCACTATGTGAACAATGTGACACTCCAAAAATTCGTGCACGTCGCTTTGCTCCTTATCACGAATTTTTCTCGGACAATTTACACAAGCTTTTCTTTTATCGCAAGAATTGCAGCCTGTGTTCTGTCTTCTACACAGAGTTTTTGCAGAATATTTTTAAGATGATTTTTTACGGTATGAATAGACAGTATCAATTCGTCAGCTATTTCTTTATTAGATTTCCCTGCGGCAACGAGTTTTAATATGTCTTTTTCTCTTGAGGTAAGGTCAAAATCATATGAGCATGTTTCCTGTAATTGTGTATCTAGTGTATTTGACTGCATTATCTCAAGTATAAATTGTGCAATAGCGGGATCAATCCACATAGCACCGTTGAGCACGGAGCGGATTACAATGACAAGTTCATCAAGTTTTATATTTTTCAAACAGTAAGCATTTGCACCGGATTTAAAAGCAGAAAGCACAAGTTTTTTTTCGCTGAAAGAAGTAAGCATAATTACTTTTGCGTCCGGCAGAATATTTTTTATATGCAAAGTCGCATCAATTCCGTTCATAACCGGCATTGAAATATCCATAAGTATAACGTCCGGTTTGTGACCGGATTTTATGTAATTCAGTGCAGACTGACCGTTTTCAGCTTCAGAAATCACTACATCTTGCAATTTTATTTTTAATCCGTAAGCCGTAGTTTTTCTTGTATGGATATAATCTTCAACTATTAAAATTTCCATTATTTTCCCTCTTTATTTTGCCTAAGCGGAAGTGTGATTATAAATCTGGTGAATTTATTTAGCTCGCTTTGGGCAGTTATTGAACCGTGATGAAGATTTATTAGCTGCTGGCAAACACTAAGCCCAAAACCTGCGCCTAATTTGCGTTCGAGACTTTTGCCGGAATAGTATCTGTCAAAGATAAATTTTAAATCCTCCGGAGCAATTCCGTTGCCGTTATCTTCTATTGTGATTATTACATCATTATCATTGTAGTGAGCATTTATTTTTATACAGTCGTTTTGAGAAGTGTTTTCTATTGCATTTGATAATAAATTCATAAAAACTCTGGTGAGGTGGAATTTGTCGCCGTCAATTGTTGTACCGCCCTTATAAATATTGTTTTCAAATTTTATATGTTTTTCTTCAATAAGCGGTTTTAGGCGTTCTTCGCAGTCTTGCGTTATTTCATAGATATCAACCTTTTCTATATTTAATTTAAAGTTCTGTGAATCAAAACTGTATGATTCCAGAATCAAATTCACCATCTTTAAAAGATGCTCGTTATTTTTGGCAAGACTTTCAGCAAGTTCAAATTCATTTTGAAGCCCTATTTCTTGAAACTTTTGAGAGATTAATTCCAGTGACTGAGCCTGCGAAACCAGCGGGGTTCTCAAATCATGAGTTAAGTTAGATATAAAACTCTGGCGTAAGTTTTCTTTTGCTTCAAGGTTTTGCGTCATATCATTAAAACTGTTGTAGATATTTTGTATAAGCTCTTGATTGCTTTTGGTTGTTAACCTGAATTTAAAATTCCCCTTTTTTATTTCTTTTGTTGCGTTAGAAAGCGCCATAACCGGCAGTACAAATATTCTGTTAATTATCAAACCGATAACAAAGCTGGATACAATACCGACAAGCAATATAAACATGCCTGTTATAATGTTATCCGTATAAAGCCTGTTCGGACGCATTGCTATGGAAATAAAGATATAACTTATTATTTTCCCGTCATTATTTTTAATTTCAAAAACATTCATCCTCGGGGTAGGTTTAAGATTAAAAATTCTTTCTATTATTAAAGAAGTTTTATCCAAAAATTGAGTTGACATAGGGTCTATAGCAATATTTTCAGGCAGAGAAGTCTGGTTCTTATCAAATTTGACTTCTATATTGTAAGGGCCTGCGGGGCGAATTTCTTGTAAATTCAGAGGTTTACATATTTTTATACTGTTTTTGTTATGTTCAACAGGCAAAATTGTACAGGAACACAAGGAATTGTTATTTTTTTCATAAAAAGATACCGGCTGTAATACATCAATATCTACTATTTCTACCGAATAGCCTTTTAATAATTTTTTTATTATATTAATTTGCTGTGGAGTTTTTGGGGTAAAATACAATTTTTTCTGGATTTCGCCCTCCTGAATCACAAGATTATTATTCAGATTCTGTTCGAGCTTTGCCATACCGTTTGTCAGACCTGTTTTAGACATAATAGTCTGAATTTTTTTCATTTGTGAATTGTTCCACAAAAACAGTATCACAAGCGGTAATATTGCCGTGATTAAAAAAACTATAAAAAAGTATTTTGCAAACTTAAACATACTGCCTATTAATCCGAAAACAATAATATCATTTATTATTTGCTTTTAAAATGATTCTCGGGAGCTATGTTCACTTAAAATCTTGCTATAGGCAGTTTATTTTTGATATTTTTTTTGAAAATTAAATCTGTTAACTTTAATCTCTTTGATTAATTCATTAAGTTTGTCTATTTCATATTCAATACGCATAATTCTTTCACACCAAAAATCCTGCCGTCCTGGGCGTTTTTCTTTATTCAATATATTATACAAATTGTACAGTTCACATTCAAATGCACTGATTTTAGATTCATACTCTGCAATTTGTTTTTTTTCATAATCGTTTAATTCTAAAAGTACGCCTTTGTAGTCTTTGAGGGGACGTAAATTTCTGCCTTCCAAGTTTGCTGATGCAGTTTTAATAACTATACCTGTTTTTTTTATATTCATATTTTGACCTCTGAATACCTAAAATATCGTAAAAAACTTTTTTGCCTCAATTGAATATATTTCTATAGATAATTTGAAATAATTTTACAATTCTTAAAAAAATAGCAAAAATATTTATGAGAAGCTTTAAAATATAATAAATGCAACCCAAGGAGAATATATGGCAACTAACGTATCGTTTGGCTCTAAAGTTATACTACCCGTCAATAACGGTGTTTCTGTCATTGATTGCTGCAGCGAGAAAGATATTGAACTTGTTAATAAAGAAATCAAAAGACTCGAAAATGACGGCAGAGATGATATTGTTTCCATTTATGTCGTAGATCCTAATTATCGTGTGGAAATGCCTAGCCTTGCAATGAGAGTTTACCGCAAAGAAGACGGCGTTTTAAAAATGGGGAAATCAGACAGCTCAGTTATCCTTGAAGATTTGCCAAAACGTTATGAAGAAGCCTGCAAAAACTTAAAACCCGTAAAAAAAGATACTATTGTAAACGATTATCTTGCATAAAAATTTTTAGTGCTATACTTGTGTTGTAAAAATAGTTTCCCTACAGCGGCATCGTCTAGGGGTCAGGATAGCAGATTCTCATTCTGTTGACACGGGTTCAAATCCCGTTGCCGCCGAACTTACGATGTAACAAAAATTACGAGGCTTGTGCCTCGTTTTTTGTTACGAGTAAGCATTACCAAAGTGAGTCCGTGACGGTTTCACGAAGGTGAAAGCGGACAGGACGACACCAGACGTCTTTTGCAGTTTGAGCCATACTCCGACGGAGTTGGCAAAAACAAAAAAGCATACGGATGTGAAAAATGCCGGTCAAAACGTTGAGTTTTGCCGGCTTTTTGACACTGGACGACTGCGACGTAAGAGTTTGCGACCGCAAACTCCACAGGAGCAATATAAAATTCAAGCTTAAAGTTTCCGGGGATTTTCACGACAAATTTACTTTATGTTTAATAAGTCCGAGAAAAATTCGTGATAAGGAGCAAAGGGACGTGAACGAATTTTTGGAGTGACACATTGAAAAGGTGAGCAGTGACGGCTCGAAGGCTCGAGGCGGCAACTGCGACACTAGATTAGATAGTTAATGTTGTTTAGTTTTTAAAAAAGTAGTCCATACCTTCAACAATACCTTTTGTTCCGTTTTGTACAGAAAAATAAATATTGCCGAATTTTTCTTTTAAATCCTTACAAACATTTTTTAAATTCATCACAGAATTATTCAAACAAATAAATTTTGACCCGAATTCAGACATCTGCGCCATTGAAATATCATTGTTGTCATTTCCCGCTATAAGTATTTCATTATCAGGAATATTTAGTTTTTGTTTTATATAATATAATCCTCTAGCTTTGTTAAAAGGCGCAAGAAAAAGCTTTTGATTGTCTGTACCTTCTCCACTATATCCGCACAATACTTTGATATCTTTTTGAGCAAGAAAATTGAGAACATCTTTTCTAAGTCTTTTTAAATCAGTTTGTGCAGAAACATTATATTTTAAAACCAAAGTATTTTCTTCATCATTATCTATCCTTGTCATTTTATTGTTAAAAACCTCAAGACTTAGTATAACTGTTTCCCTGTCAAAATTTGTCACAGAGCAAATACTTTGAGCATAATTAAAATCTTTTCTCAATTCATTATCATATTTTGTATATATATTCCCGCCGTTATTTGCAACAAGATAATCAGGCAAGAAACTATCAAAATTCTTTTCTTCAAGATTTTTTCTCAAACTTTCAAACTCATCGAGGTTTCTGCCTGTTGCAAAAACAACACGGGCATTTCTTTGAGCTGCTATGTTAAAAACTTTTTTAATTTCGTCCGTACTTCCATCAGCAAGTGTACCGTCTAAATCAAAAACAAACAGGCAAGGAGAGTCGGGGTTTTTAAGCCCGCTGAAAGAAACAGACTTTTGACATACCCCAAAATCTGCACTCACAAGTTCAGATTCCTTCATTGTATAATTTCTGTTTGATACAAAATTTATTTTCACAAGAAACTGAAAAACCAAAAACAAAATTCTTTGCTATTTACTCAATTTTTTAGTTTTTTGTTTCGGAGCGGTTAATTGAAAACTGTTTTTTATAATCTCTTCTAAAACCTCTATCGGAGTATCTTCGGGGTCAGCTTTTATCCAGTGTTTTTTATTCATATGCCATCCGCAGGTAATTGACGGATACTGCATTCTCAAAATTGCCCCGATTTCGGGTTCTGTTTTAACATTTATGTATAATTTTTTATCAAGATAAAAAATTAAAGCAAACCATTTATCGTTGCTTTTATGGCGCATAACGCAGATATCTTTATACTCTTCCTTCCCGAAGGGGTACGTTTCTATTGCATCATCCGAAATTAAACAGCTTTGTATCAATTGTTTTTTATTCATAATTATTCTCAAATTAAATTAATAAAAAACAGAGCCTGAAGAATTGGCTCTGTTTTTTATATAATATTCAATCCTACTTCAATGTTTCGATAAGCTCTTTTATCGCATTGATTTGTGCAGTCAACTCATCCGCACGGGCTTGAGTTTCTTCAATCAATTCTTTAGGAGCTTTTTCAACAAAGTTTTTGTTCTTGAGTCTGCCGTCCAAACTCATTTTTTCTTTATTGAGTTTTTCTATTTTCTTGTTCTGGCGTGCAATCTCTTCATCAAAGTTAATCAAACCTTCAAGAGGAATTATTATCTTTGAATTGCCCACAACAGCAGAAGCTGATTTTTTAGGCATTTGAGTATCTTCGCCCTTAAATTCAACGCTTTCGATTCTTGCAAGACGTTTTAAGTAAGGTACAACAGCTTCAAAAATCGGCTTTTCTGCTGCACTTGCCAGAACCGTAATATTCATCTGCGCAGAAAGCGGAATATTCAAGCCCTGACGTACGTTTCTTAAAGATTTAATTGTTTCAAAAACAAGTTCCATTTCTTTGTTTTCCGTTTCAAACACAAATTCTTTTTTGTATGTAGGGAACTCTGCTTTGATGATACCGATTGTTTCTTTCTCTTGCGGAATCAACTGCCAGATAGCTTCCGTAATATGCGGCATAATCGGATGAAGCATTCTCAATGACATATCAAGCACATATCTCAATACTCTTTGAGTATTAGCTTTTTGAGTCTCATCCTGCAATTGGATTTTGGCAATCTCAACATACCAGTCGCAATATTCATTCCAGAAGAAATCATACAACACGTGAGCTGTTTCTCCGATTCTGTATGTTTGGATATTTTCATTAACGAGTTTAGCTGTTTCGTTGAGTCTGTGCAGAATCCATCTGTCGGCAATTGTAAGGTTATCTGTGTCAATTGCTTTGTTGTCCACGCCTTCGAGATTCATAAGAACGAATCTTGAAGCGTTCCAGATTTTGTTTGCAAAGTTTCTGCCGTATTCAAACTTGTCTTCGCTTATTTTTATATCCTGACCGCCGTATGTACACATTGATGTCATAGTGAATCTCAATGCATCGCAGCCGTATTTGTCGATTACACCTACAGGGTCAACCGTGTTGCCTTTTGACTTAGACATTTTTTGACCTTTTTCGTCACGGATTAAACCGTGGATATAAACCGTTGAAAAAGGAGCTTTGCCCGTAAATTCATATCCCATGGTAATCATTCTTGCAACCCAGAAGAAAATAATATCAAAGCCTGTCACAAGAGTTGTTGTAGGATAGAATTTTTTGAAATCTTCCGAGTCGGTATTTGGCCAGCCCATTGTAGAAAACGGCCACAATCCTGAAGAAAACCACGTATCAAGAACATCGGTTTCCTGAGTATAATTTTGAGGATCAGGGTTTTCTTTAGCAACAACCATCTCACCTGTTTGATTGTGATAATATGCCGGAATCTGATGTCCCCACCACAATTGACGGGAAATACACCAGTCGCGGATATTTTCCATCCAGCCGAGGTAATTTTTCTCCCATTTTTCGGGAACAAATTTGATTTCGCCTGTTTTAACCGCTCTGATAGCAGCTTCTGCAAGCGGTTTCATTTTAACAAACCACTGTTCTGAAAGTAACGGTTCAATTGTTGTATGGCATCTCTGGCATTTACCTACATTGTGTTCAAGGTCTGTAATTCTTATCAAATCATTGTGATAACGCAGCATGTCAACTGTTTTCTTACGTGCTTCATCGCGGTCTAAGCCGTGGAGTTCCTGAGGAACTTCCGCACAGGCTTTCATTTTGCCTTCACCATCGATAACCCAGATTGGTTTGAGGTTATGGCGTTTAGCAATTTCATAGTCATTCGGGTCGTGAGCAGGAGTAATTTTAAGAGCGCCCGTTCCGAATTTTTTATCAACGTATTCATCCGCAATAATAGGAATTTCTCTTCCTGTTAAAGGAATAACAACTGTTTTACCGATTAAATCTTTGTATTTATAATCTGTAGGATTAACCGCAATTGCAGCATCGCCGAACATTGTTTCCGGTCTTGTTGTGGCGATTACTATAGCGCCCGGTTCATCTTTTAAGGAATAGCTGATTTCCCAGAGGTGGCTTGCTTCGGTTTCGTATTCCGTTTCAACATCTGAAATAGCAGACTGACAGCGCGGACACCAGTTTACAATATAAGAGCCCTTATAAATTAATCCCTTTTCGTATAATCTTACAAAAACTTCTTTTACTGCATCAGAACAGCCTTTGTCGAGGGTGAATCTTTCTCTTGAACGGTCAAAAGAAGCACCGAGACGTTTGCACTGGTCTAAGATAGCACTTTTGTGTTCGTTAGCCCATTCCCAGGTACGTTCTAAAAATTTTTCTCTTCCGAGTTCGTGACGGTTTGTACCTTCTGCTCTTAATTGTTTTTCAACAACATTTTGAGTTGCAATACCTGCGTGGTCAGTGCCGGGAACCCAGAGAGTTTCGTAACCGGACATTCTGTGATAACGGACTAAAATATCCTGCAAAGTTTCGTCAATAGCATGTCCCATATGTAATACACCGGTAACGTTCGGCGGCGGAATTACTATAGAAAACGGTTTTTTAGGAGATTTGGCATCAGCTTTAAAGCATTCATTGTCTTCCCAAAACTTATAAATTCTTTCTTCCGTAGCTTTTGCATCGTATGTAGTCGGCAAATCGCTGAAGTTAACTGTTTTTGTATTTTCCATTATTGCCTCTCTCGGGTGTATTTTAATCATTCAATGCCTACAAAATAGCACAAATAAAATTTTTTTTACAGAGCAAAGTTTATTCTAATTCTTATAATTTTATTCAGTCCATATGTGTATTTGTACAAAAATTATTTTCGTATGATAATTATAGTGGTGGAAATAAACTTATCGTGATTTTTGAAAAATTAATCGTGAAATTACTAACGAGGACATAAGTTCAAAAGAAAGGTGAACACATGCTAAAAGAACAATTAGACAAAATTATGCGTCCGAAAGCAATTGCTGTTATCGGTGCATCAACAAAGGACCACACTATTGGTTCCGACATTATGAAAAGATTAAAAGAATATAATTTTACGGGAGATATTTATCCTGTTAACCCTAAAGGCGGAGAAATTCAAGGTTTTAAAGCTTACACAAGCGTTAAAGAAATCCCCGGCAATGTGGATTTAGCAATCATAGTTATTGCACAAAAATTTGTATTAAATGCAATTGATGAATGCCACGAAAAAGGAATCAAAGGCATTTGTATCATTTCCGCAGGCTTTAAAGAAGCAGGCGAAGAAGGTGCACAAGCAGAAAGAGAACTCGTTGCAAAATTAAAAGAATACGGTATGAGATGCGTTGGCCCTAACTGCTTAGGCGTTGTTAACACTGCTCCTGACATCAGAATGGACGGCTGTTTTGCTGAATCTCTTCCGGAAAGAGGCAACATCGGTTTTGTTTCTCAATCAGGTGCTTTAGGCGGCGGTATCTTGAACATCTTAAAAGACCTCAACCTCGGTTTTGCTCAATTTATTTCTATCGGCAACCAGGCTGATGTCAACGCAGAAACTGCTATTGAATACTGGGAAAACGAAGACGATGTACAACAGATTTTGTTATACATGGAATCTATCCAAAACCCGGCTAATTTCAGAAAATTAGCTACAAGAGTAACTAAGAAAAAACCTATCCTTGCATTAAAAGCAGGTCGTTCAGCAGCAGGTGCTTCCGCTGCATCTTCTCACACAGGTTCTTTAGCAGGTGCGGACAAAGCTGCTAACGCTTTATTACAGCAGTCAGGTGTTATCAGAGAATATTCTTTGAAAAACCTTTTTGCTACAGCTAAAGTATTTGCAACTTCTCCGATACCGAAAGGCGACAGAGTAGCTATCATTACAAACTCAGGCGGCCCCGGCATCATGGCTACAGACGCTGTTTGCGAATACGGTATGCAAATGGCTAAACTTTCTGACGCAACTAAAGAAAAATTAAGAAGTTTCTTACCTGCTGCAGCAAGTGTTAAAAACCCTGTAGATATGATTGCATCAGCTCCTATCGAACACTACAAACAAACTCTTGAAACAGTTATTGCTGACGAAAACGTAGATATGATAGGCGTTATCTACTTGCCGTTCTTGGGCTTGAAAGATATTGACGTTGCTCAGGCATTGATGGAAATCAAAGCTAAATATCCCGAAAAACCGATTATCGGTATTTTCATGACTAAGAGCGAATTCTTTACAAAACTTTCTAACATGGATGTTAATATGCCGTTCTTTATGTACGCTGAAGAAGCTGCTGACGGATTTAACAGACTTAACCAGCAAAGATTGTGGATGCAAAGACCTGAAGGCAAAATCCCTGCTTACGATGTAGACAAAGCTAAAGCAGAAAAAATCATCAAAGCGGCAGTTGCTGACGGACGTGCTCAGTTGACTACATTAGAATCTATCGATGTATTGAACGCTTACGGCATCAGAGCTTGCAAATACGGTCTTGCAACCAACGAAGAAGAAGTTGTTAACCTCGGTAACTCTATCGGCTACCCTGTTGTTATGAAAATGACTTCAAAAACAACTTCTCACAAAACTGACGTTGGCGGTGTAAGAGTAAACATCCAGTCAGAAGAACAATTAAGAGCAGAATACAAAGACTTAATTGCTAAATTGACTGAAAAAGGACTTATTGACGGTCTTGAAGGTGTAATCATTCAAGAAATGGTTAAAGGTAACCGTGAAATGGTTTGCGGTATTGCAACTGACCCTCAATACGGCCCGATGATGATGTTCGGTTTAGGCGGTGTATTCATCGAAACAATGAAAGATGTTACTTTCAGAATCGCTCCGTTAACAGACATCGATGCTGAAGAAATGATTAAATCAGTTAAAGCATACGAACTCTTGAAAGGTGCAAGAGGTACAAAACCTGCTGATATTGCACAAATTCAAGAAACTCTTCTCAGATTGTCTCAAATGGTTAATGACTTCAAATTCATTGATGAGCTTGATATCAACCCGCTGCTTATCTCTGAAAAAACAGGCGAAGGCATTGCCGTTGACGGACGTATCAAAGTAAGAGTAGAAGAAGTTAAAGAATACTTTGGCTGCGGCTCTGAATGCTGTGCTTGCGGCAAATAGTTAAACTTAACTTTTGCAAAATTAAACCCCCGCAAAAATAGCGGGGGTTTTTTATAAATTAACTAATTAATACTTAAAACAATCTTTTTCATGGTCGTCTACCACGCCTATTGCTTGCAGGTAAGAATATATAATCACCGTGCCGACGTATTTCATACCGCGTTTTTTTAAATCTTTTGAAATTGTATCAGATAATTCCGTACTGACCGGCAATTTAACAAAATCTTTTTTTACGACCTTGTTGTCTGAAAAGCCCCATATATAATTTGAAAAACTGCCGAACTCTTTTTGTATTTCAATAAAAACACGGGCATTACCTATGGCAGAAAGGATTTTGTTTTTGCTTCTTATTATTTTATCGTTTTTCAAAAGTTCATCAACTTTTTTGTCGTCATAATTTGCAACTTTTTTTACGTTGAAATTGTCAAAAGCTTTTTTGAAAGCTTCTCTTTTTTTTAATACGGTTAACCACGACAAGCCGGCCTGAAAAGATTCCAGCACCAAAAGCTCGAACAAATCTCTGTCATCATGCTTTGGCACTCCCCATTCTTCATCGTGGTATTTTTTATATATTTCAGATTTTTCATCAACCCAGCTGCATCTTTTCATAAACACATAATCCTTTTTTTCAACTATAATACAATAAATTATGCAAAATCGAGAAAAAACATATTACAAAACATATTACACTTCTCCGATAGGTGAACTATTGCTTGTAAGTAACGGGCAAAACCTGTGCGGGGTGTGGTTAAAAGGGCAAAAATATTATGCCTCAAAACTCGGCGAGACTATGCCTTTGCATAACGACTTAAAAATATTTAAAGACACAAAACGCTGGCTTGACAGTTACTTTAACGGACAAAAACCCGATATAAAAATGCTGCGGCTTGACCCACACGGCAGTGATTTTCAAAAAGAAGTATGGAATCTTTTGTGCAAAATACCTTACGGACAGCTTACTACTTATAAAACGCTTGCACAAAAAATGGCTGAAAAAATGAATAAAAAAACAATGTCTGCTCAGGCTGTCGGCAGTGCGGTCGGGCACAATCCCATTTCAATTATTGTTCCGTGCCACAGAGTCATTGCAACAAACGGGAGCCTGACAGGTTATGCAGGCGGACTTAAGACAAAAGCAAAGCTGCTTGAACTCGAAGGGATAGAAATATCGAATTACAAATGCAGATTATAATCGCTACAGCTTGTTGTAAAAGCAGTCAAATTGTCTGCTCCGTTTTTGTGAAACAACTTTGTTATCTCTGATATAGTGCTGCCGGTTGTCAGTATGTCATCAAAAATAAGAAAATTTTTATCTGTTTGACCGGAAAAATTTTCTTTTATTGCTTCAAAAGCGCCTTTAAGATTTTTGGCTCTTTGAGCTTTGCTCAGCTTATATTGGGGCTTGGTATCTTTTACTCTTATAATAAGATTTTCATTTATTTCATAGCCTGTTAATTTTGCAAATTCTTTTGCCACAAGAGACATATGGTTGTAGTGGCGTTCTTTTAGTCTTTTTTTACTAACCGGTACGGGGACTATTACAAAAGTTTGTTTTGAAATTTCAAGATTTTGCCAGTACCCGTACATAATTTTAGCCTGATATAAAGTAAGTTCTCTTTGTTTATGGTATTTCACCCCTCTTATCATTTTTTGGATATTATCTTTATAAACAGTTGCGCTATAGACTTTTGCGCCGTTTATAACTTCAAGAGAAGAGAAGGGCAAAAATTTTATTTTTGCAAAACATTTTGAGCAGAATTTTGAATTTTCTTTTGTACTTTTGCAAAAATAACAGCGTTTTTTATATAACAGGTCGAGTAATTGAGATAAAATTCCAAACATACAATAATTATAATAACTGTTTTACCTAAAATTGTATATGATAGAATAAGTATATTAATTAACGGAGATTTTTTAGAGGAAAATTTTTTATGAATATCATTATAATGATTTTGCTGATAAGCTTTTTGATTCTGGTACACGAACTCGGTCACCTGCTCACCGCAAAAATGCTCGGTTTTAAAGTGACAAGATTCGGCTTCGGATTGCCTGTGGGGCCTACGCTTTATCAGGGAAAAATCGGTGATATAGAAATACTTGTACACGCATTACTTTTAGGCGGATATGTTTCATTCCCCGACGATGATGAAGACGCGGGTATTCCTAAAGACTCTCCTGAACTTTTTCAAAACCAGCCGGCATGGAAAAGAGCACTCGTTCTTATTGCGGGTGTTGCAGCTAACATGGTGTGTGCAGTTGCTCTTATTATGGTGACAGGCGCAATAACTCACAAATTGCCCTCAGACAAAGCTATTGTTTTTATCAAAAGCGTAGGTGAAGCTAAAGGAGCTTCAGTCAAAGCCTCAGGACTTCAAAAAGGTGATATTATTTTAAGAATCAACAATTCTAATATTATACAGCCGTTCCAGACTAACATATACGCAAAAGCCAGCAGAAAATTTGACGGTTATGTTTCTAACAGGGCTTATGACACTGCATTAAAAGAATTGCAAACTAAAAATCCAGAAATAAAAAACATTTCCGAACCCGTAGCCAAAGGGACGGCAATAAAATTAATAAAACCTCATGATGAAGAGGCAATGCATCTTTCTGCCGCAGCTTTGATGGGGATTGAAAGAATAAAAAATGATTCAATAAGATTAAACAAATCTCAGATAAAATTGAGAAATTCGCTTGAAAACAAAAAAGAATACATTGCAGACGGACAAACCTCTTTAAGCGATGTTGCAAAAGCGATTTCAGATACAAGAAAACCGATGTTTTTCACCGTAAAACGAGGAGATAAGGTGCTGAATCTTCCCGCAATTTATTCTAACGAAGAAGGTTTAATAGGTATAGAACGCGATGGCACAAGAATTTTTATAGAAACAGATTCTCCTGCCAAAATTGTAACCGGTTCGCTGCAATACACATGGATTAACACAAAATATACTCTTCTCGGGCTTGAAAAACTTATAACCGGACAAATCCCTGTTAAAGAGCTGCGGGGTATTGTTGCAGCAACTAAAATGGGCGGCGACATGATTGAACAAACCGGTATATTAAACGGCATTTTGTTAACAGCAATAATAAGCATCAACCTTGCGGTTATGAACCTCTTGCCTATACCGGCTCTGGACGGCGGTCATTTGATGTTTTTGATTATTGAAAAATTCAAAGGCAAACCGCTTGATGAAAGAGTTACCGCAAAGATAAGCAACTTTTTCTTCCTGCTTTTAATTATACTTATGATGGTGCTGATATTTAACGATATATTTGCAATCATAACCAAACAGATATAAAAAATTTGTATTAAAATGCCCGAGAAAAATTCGAGATAAGGAGCAAAGCAACGTAAACGAATTTTTGGAGTGTCACATTGTTCACATAGTGAAGCCATTTTTCAGGCTTCACCACAGTTCAGCCGAAAAAGAAGGCAAAGGTGAGCAGTGACGGCTCGAAGGCTCGAGGCGACAACTGCGACACTAGATTAGAATGTTCTTATGCTCGCAGAACCGGCTATTTAAGCCGTTATAAAAATTTCTGTTATAATTATATTTATGAAAGTTGATAAAAAATTACCGGTATTTGTAATTGTATTGACGCTTGCCGCTTTATTTTTAAGGCTTGTAAATATTAACGGGGCAGCATTGTGGATAGATGAGCTTTACTGTTTTGATATAGCTTCAAAATCCAATATTTTAGAAATCCTTAAAACTGTTTTGCTTACCGATTTACACGCACCGCTATTTTTTATAATTTTACATTTTTGGATTAAATTAACAGGCACTGCTGATATAACGCTTATACTGCTGCCGGTAATATTTTCCGCAACAAGCATTCCTCTCGGATATGTTATATGCAAAAGGTTGTTTGATACTAAAACAGCCGTTGTTTTTTCCGTTTTAAATACCTTTAGTGCGCTTGAGATATATTATGCTCAAGAGTTGAAATTTTATTCGCTTTTGCCGCTGCTCGGGCTTTTGAGTTTATATTTTTTCTCAAAAATTACCAAAGATTTGGACATAAAAAATGCACTTTATCTTTTAGCGGTTAATTTTATTATCATATATACCTTTAATGCCGGTGTGTTCTTTGTTTTTGCGGAATTTATAACAGGACTAGTTTTTTTATTGTGCCAAAACAGAAAAAACTTAAAAAACTATTTATATTCGTTTGGTTTAGCAGGTATTGCGTATATTCCCTATCTGTATTTTCAAATAAAAACAATGTTATCTTTAAACAAAAGTATTTGTACGCTTTTTGACATATTCCACTTTGATTTAGGTTTTGTTTTTACGTTGCTGCAAAACTTTTTTACTCCCGCAATCACAAATCTATCAAACAATCCTGTCTGGTATAGCCCGTTTTCGATGATAAAAGAACTCGGAATAACCGGTTTTGTTTTTTATATTTTTCTATTTATTGCAATTTCAGTATACGGGCTTTACAAAATATTTAAAGATAAAAATTTAAATGCAATTTTATTGTTAACCGTATCAACAATTTTTGTTTTTATAATGATAATACTTGCACAATTACATATAATTCCGCTTGTCACAAGATACATAATGCTTGCACATTTATGTTTGCTGATTCTTCCTGCATACGGACTTGCGCGGATAAAAAATACAAAATTGCTTTATTTTTTAACAGGCACGCTCATTTGTATATCATTATTCAGCTTTTTATTTTACAAAGATTCTCCGTTAAAAAGGAACTCTTCCTTCCACTATTACAGCGCCCGTGCTCTTGAACAAACCGGTGCAGGGGATAACGATATAATAGTTATGCCGTATTTCGGCAGGTTTTTATACAAATATTTTGACAAAGGACAGCTTGTAGATTACAGAAGCGAAGAACTCTTGCTTATGAGCGATGCATATTTGATGAGAGAAACTTTCGACCTGAGTGAAGAAGAATATAAAAATACGGACAAAAGTAAATTAAAGCTGCAAAAGTTTTTATACACCCCTACAGCCCCAAAAACATTAGAGAAATATTTTAAAGAGCAGTATTTGTCAAAGATGAAAAAAGGGCAAAAACTTTATCTGATAGAAAATTACGGAATTTATATAATACCAGATGAGTTATATCAACCGATGTTAAAAGGTATTAATATTGATAAACAAAACTTAACAGAACTTGAAAAAAATGCACGTTATGCATTATTATATACAAAAATATTAAAGAATCTGGAGACCCTGTTTTCTAAAAATCTTAAACTGGTTAAGATATACAATTCAAAAAATCAAGATGTAAAAATTTTTGAATTTGTAAACGAAAAATAGCAATTTTTAGTCACAAATATTTTTTATAGAAGTATGCAAATACCGAATGATTTTAACAACAGAATCAACGGTAATACATCGGTTAATCATAATTTTTCAGGTAGTGTAGAAGTTAATAAGAATTATAGTACAGACAAAGACTATGGTAAATCGCTGTATACCTATAAGCCCATTAATTTGCAAGGGATAGATACCATTGCATTCATTGGTGAGCTTAAATCGCTGGATAACATGCACTGTCCGTTATGCGGCACAAAAATGTTGTCGGAAAAAGAATTCCGTCAGGCAATGAAAGAAGCCAATGAGATAAAATCGCCTGAAGATTTTTGCAACTTTTTAGACAAATATTCTTCCTGCATAGTTCCTGAATTGAAAAGTATTGTAAAAGATTCCAAATTAATGTTCTATAAGCTTAGAAAGCCTGAAATAGAACCGTTTTTGAACATACTTAAAGAAGGTTACACAAAAAAAACAGCCCAGAGTGCGGAAAAAACAAATGAAATTTTTTATGATACCTTAAACAAATATCCGCTTTGCGACAATGACAAAAAGCTTTTATCGGACTGTCAGGTAGAGATAAATCATCTGTATAAAAACAAATCAAAAGATGCTCTTTTGAAATATTTGAATGTATCTTTCAGAAACACCATAAAACTTTTGCAAGCTAAAAATAAAAACGAAATATACAATGAACTCTCCTCTCAACTGAAAAAAGATTGCAGGTTAGAATTATTGTTTACAAAGAGTCTTGCCGGCATGGCCGCTTCTGACTCCAGACAAAAATCCGTTTTAAGAAACTTGCTGCAATACTCAAAATCCGATATACATAAGGTCAACAATAACCGTAATGCCCAAAAAGGCACTATATTGAACATGATTCTCACGTGCGAGCACTGCAGCACAGAGCAAAAAAATCTCTATAAACTACAAACTACAAACGAAATTCATAACTATTACAAGCATCTTCAGGAACTTGCACTTGCTGCGTTAAACGGAAAATTAAACAGCAATAAAGCCTACCCGATTGTGCTTGCCAATTTTGTAAGAGATACATCAAACGAAAGAATAAACCCCGATGACAACGATGTTTTATTAAAACAACTGTCAAACATAACTGGCGTAACAAAAAATCGCGATGTAAATTTTGAACTTGTTCAACACAGCGGAATCCCCTGTTACACCTGCGGGCAGGAAACAATTACCCATGAAGATAAATGTGCTTTATTTGAAAAAATAAAAAATACTTCATCAATGTATGAAATTGCAAAAATTTTCGATGACAAAAAAAATATTATCAAACCTATATATTTGCCACTTATTGAAGAATTTAAAGGGCTCTTGATAAAACTCCCCACAGCAACGGAAGCCGATATTTTAAGCTTTTTACGTCAGAATAAATATGAACAAATTAAAGAAGAGCTTTACAACTGCGCTTCAATAGCCGCAACAACGGCAAATATCAACAATTATAATGAATATAACCAGAACCTTATAAATACTTATATAGAAAAAACGCAAAATATGTTTCTGGATATGGACAAAGACAAAAAATTTGACTTTCATTATTACCAGAGAATGATGAAAGAAACCATAGGCGAGCTGCAAGACCAGAACAACAGCAAATATCTGCTTACCCAAAAACTTATACGTAAAATAAAAGAATTATACGCAATTCAGGTTATATTATTCCCTGAAGAAGCAGTCTGCGAAAAAGTAGGCAATGCAATTAAAGTTATATCTCAAGACGTATTTAAAAACTCGGTTGCTACAGTAAAAGATCTTGACGTAAAAATCCCTAACAGCGATTTTAACACGCTTTCGCAGCAAAAAGGACGTAAGATAATTATGTGCAGCGGCTGCAAAAAAGCCCAGAAGGATAAAAATTTAAAATTCTGGTACAAATTGCACCCCGAAATTAAACAGAATTTGCCAAAATATTTGCATAAAATTGAAGAATTAAGCCAAAATAAAGAGATATCAGGCTTTGAGTACTATCCTTATGAAATTTTGGAAAACATAAGAAAACTCACTGACGGTGAACTCGATATACCGTTGAATTCTTTATAATGTCCGAGAAAAATTCGTGATAAGGAGCAAAGCAACGTGAACGAATTTTTGGAGTGTCACATTGTTCACATAGTGAAGCCATTTTTCAGGCTTCACCCAGTTCAGCCGAAAAAGAAGGCAAAGGTGAGCAGTGACGGCCCGAGGCGGCAACTGCGACACTAGATTAGATGTATGTTTTTGCTATATCTTGTTAACAAGCTTGAATATGTCATTGCAAATTTTGAACACATCTTTTGCCATGTCAATAGAAAGCATATTCGGCCCGTCGCACAGTGCTTTGTCGGGGTCGGGATGAACTTCAAAAAACAATGCTTTAGCTCCGGCGGCAATAGCTGCTTTTGCAAGCGTGGATACGTATTTTCTCTCACCTGAAGAGCATTCGCCGGCACCGCCGGGAAGCTGTACACTATGGGTAGCATCAAACACAACAGGATAACCCATTTCCTGCATTATGGGTATACCTCTCATATCTACAACAAGGTTGTTATAACCAAAGCTTGTGCCTCTGTCGGTAAAAAGTACCCTGTCATTGCCGGAATCCACAACTTTTTGCGCAAGCGGTTTCATCTGAGCAGGGGCAAGAAATTGTCCTTTTTTTATGTTAACAATTTTGCCTGTTTTTGCGGCAGCAACAAGCAAATCAGTCTGTCTGCAAAGAAAAGCCGGTATTTGTATTATATCTGCCACCTGTGCAGCAGCGGCAGCCTGATCGGGTGTATGGATATCGGTAACAATTGGCAGGTCGAACTCTTTTTTTACTTCTGCAAGCAGTTCAAGACCTTTTTCCAGCC
Organism: Candidatus Gastranaerophilales bacterium; assembly: GCA_944323685.1. Classification (GTDB taxonomy): domain Bacteria; phylum Cyanobacteriota; class Vampirovibrionia; order Gastranaerophilales; family Gastranaerophilaceae; genus Limenecus. The sequence goes on from CALUTJ010000005.1 coordinate 85,479, forward strand.
CAGGGCCTCTGAAAGATTTTATAGAACTGCGGTTAGCCTTATCAAAAGAAGATTTAAATACATAATTTATATCCAGCGCGGTTGTAAGCTTTTTCAAAGCTTCTGCCACCGTAAAAAGCACATCCCTGCTCTCAATTGCACAAGGGCCGGCAAGAATGGTGAGTTTGTCCCCTCCAATTTCAAAATCTCTCAGTTTTACCGGTTTTATATCCATAGCCTGATCTCCATAATTTATTTTGACAATAACGCTTCTAGATTGTAAAATTTAGTTAAGCACAATTTATTATATCATTAAAAAATTCGTTATCGGTCATTATCGGAATGAATTATAGTAGGAGCTTAATATTATGTTAATAGAAGAATTATTGGAAGATGCCGTAGGGCAGGGTGCGAGTGATATTCACATCTCCGCAAACCTTCCTCCGGTATTCCGTATAGACGGTAAGTTAATCAGAACAAACCATGAAATGTTAACTGCCGAAAACGTAGAAACGTTGATTTTCCCTATCTTAAACAACGAACAGAGAAGAAAACTCGAACAAGATTGGGAGCTTGACCTTTCATACGGTATCCACGGTCTGGGCAGATTCCGTGTTAACGTTTATAAAAACAATAACACCTATGCTGCCGCATTCAGAACCATTAACACAACCTGTCCGACATTTGAATCATTAGGGCTTCCGCCGATTGTACGAAAAATCACGGAAAGACCAAGAGGTTTGATTCTGGTAACAGGGCCTACAGGTTCAGGTAAATCAACAACTCTGGCTTCAATGATTGACTATATCAATGAAAACCGCAACGAACACATTTTAACAATCGAAGACCCTGTCGAATTTGTTCACAAATCAAAACAGAGTGTAGTTCACCAGAGAGAACTCGGTCAGGATACAAGGTCATTCGCTAACGCGCTTAAGTCAGCACTGCGTGAAGACCCTGATATCATTCTGGTAGGTGAGTTGCGTGACCTCGAAACAATCTCACTTGCTATCACCGCCGCAGAAACAGGCCACTTGGTTATGGGTACACTCCACACCTCGTCTGCCAGCCAGACTATCGACCGTATCATAGACGTATTTCCGCAAGGCCAGCAGCAGCAGATTCGTATCATGTTGTCTAACTCGCTTTGTGCGGTATTCTCACAAACCCTTTTGCCTAAATTAACAGAAACAGGCGAAAAGAAAGGCCGTGTAATGGCGTTAGAGGTTATGGTCGTTAACGGCGCTATTGCTAACCTTATCCGTGAAGGTAAAACTTCTCAAATGTATTCTGCAATTCAAACAGGTGCACAGCACGGCATGCAGACTTTAGAAACATCTCTTGCCAACCTGTATAAGAAAAATCTTATCTCGGCTGAAGACGCTCTTGCTAAAACAAGCCGTCCTGATGAATTGAGAAGACTTATCAATCTGTAATCCGTTAAAGATTATTTGATATAATAAAAAGCGGCTTTATTTATAAAAGCCGCTTTTATTTTTTCTCATCTTTTTTCATCATTATATTCTTTTTAATATACTCCTGAATATTCGAAGATATTTGCACATCTTGCAACCCCAGATTGTATTTTTTCAATTCCGCGAGTGTTTTCTGTTCTTTTTCCAAATCTTTTTGTTTAAGTTTTATGGAATTTTTTACATCTTCAAAACCGGAAGATTTATCTGCCGTAACTATTTTTGTAATTATATAATCTATATCCTCTGACTGCACGCCGTATTTAGAGGCAAGCTCTTTTACACTTATACCGTACGGCAATTTATACAGCCATTGCAGAGAATATGCATCCCTCGGCGAAAGACTTACAACTCCGTATTTATGAGGAGTGTACATAATATCAGTGTCATAAGGGCTGTGCCCCAGACCGAGAGCGTGGCCTATCTCGTGCAAAATTGTGTGATAAACTTCGTTTTCATCCTGATACTGCTTATGTATTATGCCGTCAGAAAGCCCTATTTGAACTTCAGCGGAATACAGACGGCTTTGGTTATCAAAATGGAAATAGCAGTGCCCCAGAGATTTTCTGTCGATTCTTCGCCAATCAAGGTTGACCTGAGATTCGTTAAGCGATTGAACAACATTAAAACGGATTTTCCCGCCGCTTGCCTGTTCCCACGCTTGCAGCGCTCTTTTTACGTGAGCATAATATTTGTAACTGTCATTCTGGTCACGTTTATACCACCTGAATGGTGCAATATAAAATTTTAGAGGAAAACACGTATCAGGCCATCTGACAAGCTTGTTGTCTTTTAAATTGTCTTGCAGATATGTCAGTTTTTCTTTCATACTTATTATTATAACATTAAGATTGCAGACATCCTCTGTAAAATTTGCCGCACAAATATTATTTACAGTCATATAGATATTATTTATCATGCCGGACAAATTCAGATTAAAATAAAAAAACAAAACAAACAGCCGTTTTGGACTGCTCAAACGGGTATAAATAATTGATAAATTGAGTGCAATAATAACTGCACTATGGATATGATATGGTACGAATCTTTGAACAAACCCGCTTTTACACCGCCTGACAGCGTCTTTACGCCGGCATGGGTTTATTTGTATGTTTTAATCTTTTTGTCTTTGTTCACTTATATTTATAAAAAATCCGATAAAGACAAAAAGCTCGGGTATTTTCTTTTTACGATACAAATGGTGTTGAATTTTGCCTGGACGCCTGCGTTTTTCTATTTAAAGAATATAACCATGAGCTTTGTCATTATTGTTTTTATGTTGATTTTTGGGTTTATGACTGCCGCAGAATTTTTTAAGATTTCAAAAGCGGCAGCTGCGCTGCTTGTTCCCTATATTTTGTGGGTATGTTTTGCAGCTTACTTAAATTATTCAATAATGTATTTAAACGCTCCGTTATAATTTATAATTCCAGCCACAAAGCGTCATAGGGTTTCACTCTCAAGTGCATTGTTTTATTTTTCAATGACAGGTTAACACGGACATTGTCGTCATTAATCAGATTTTTCAATACTCTTATATGACCGTTATTTTTCAATATTATTTCAACTGGCAGAGTTATTTCCGCAACAAGCTTTTTATCTGACAAATTATTGACAACAAGTATCTGTTTATCTTTATCTTTTCTTATGTAAGCAAAATTGGCCGGGTCTTTTGTGTTCAACAAAATGAACTGTCCGCGCGACATAACGGGGAGTTCTTTTCTCAATTGTATGAGATTTTTGACTTTTTTATAAACTTTGCTGTTGAATTCGTAATAGTCTTTAGCAGAGCCGTAGAAAAGCTTATACGGTATGTTGCCGCGGTGTATGTCACGTGAATCAAAATAGCTGAGCAGCTTTGATTTAGTCTTGGATTTTTTCTGCCGGGCTTTTCGTTCCTGCTCAATTTCTTTGGCGTTTTTAAAATTGTTCCTTGCTCCGATTTCATCACCGTAATAGATAATAGGCACACCGGGTAATGACATTAAAATCGAAAAAGCAAGGCCGATTCTGTCAGGGTCATTGTCAAGGAAATTTGCCATTCTTCCGCTTACGCCAAAACCTTTTCTGAAATCAGCACCCTTTTTTACGAGTCCGTTATGTATGATTTCACGTATTTCGGGTGTAACCATTTCCAGAGTCAACTCATCGTGAACTCTTAAAAATATTGCCCACGTTGCTGATTCGGGAATAGCAGGAGTTTCTTTGTTTGCTTCAAAAAAGTATTTTTTATCCTTGGTGATTAAACTTGCCCATATTGCCGGCATGAACGGAAAATGATAGGCTATCTGCGCTTCATCCGTACGTTTTATGGCTTTTGTTTTGTCACCTGATTTTATGTCAACCGTTCTTTCTTTGCCAAAATAAGGCAAAATATCTTTAGGATGCTGGCATGCTTCCACCTGAATAACGGAAGAAGGAGCGGTAGCTTGAATATAGTTGCTCAACAATCTGATAATAGCATGTGTTTTGGGCTGATTTTCCGCATTAGTGCCGGGTTCTTTAGACAGATACGGGATAGCGTCCATTCTGAAAATATCAATACCCATATTGCACCAGTAGCTGATTGTTTCGAGGCAATAATACAAAACCTCGGGGTTTTCCCAGTTTATATCAAGCTGGAAGGGATAAAATGTATGATAAAAATAATAATCTTTACCTTTTATTGTAACTTTGCGCCAGTGATTTTCCGTATTTTCAGGGAAGATTAGCCTTCTTTTGGAGACACTGCCGTCTTTTTCAAAGTATTCTACAACCGTACCGAGTTTTTCGTCCTGATATTTTTTATACAAAGGCATTTCATCAGTTACAATAAAGTAATCCAACTTGGACAGGTCGCCTTTTTCGATATCTTTAAACCACTCATGCTCCTGCGAAAAATGGTTCAAAACAAGATCCGCTTTTATTTTAAATCCTGACTGTTTTGCTTTTGTAATAAAATCCTTGAACTCTTTCATTCCGCCAAGGTCAGAGCGAACATCACGGGGATTCTTTACGTCAAACCCCGAATCCTGCATCGGAGAATCGGCAAAAGGCAGCATATACAAAGTTGTTACGCCAAGGTCTTTGAGATAGCCAAACATTCTTTCGGTATCTTTAAAGGTATTTTTACTGTCCGTATTTGTTACGCCAAACTGGTCAGTATAAAACATATAAATAATTTCGTCTTTATACCAGTCTTGCGAACGTTTTATGTCATCTGCCTTCAGCTGTGCAGAACGATTTTTTACGGCCTGAGCCGCAATTTCCGTAATTTTATTATAGATTTCGTCGCAGCGTTCTTTGCCGTAAATTTGTACAATAGACGCTTTTATTTCCGCTTCTAATTTTGCGGGGATAGTAAACTGCTGCGGTTGTGTATTAACTGCTTGTGTTTCTTGTTTTTCAGTCGTTTTAACAGCTGCTGCGTCTATTGTCTGCGCATAAGCTGTGTTTGCGGCTAAGAAAGAAACAAGGAGTAGTGAACTTATTAATTTTTTCATGGCTTTATTTTATTACACCCGTAATTTTTTGTATAACAAAAAGAACATAAAATTAATAAATCTTATTATCTTCATTAATCAGATAAAAACAATTACCCGAACAGTTTTTTATTTTGTCGCTGTAGTGGTTCTTATAGTACAATTATCGTAAAAAGGGCAGATAAATATGCAGGAAAATTTTTCGGATATCAAAAAAATTCTTGAAGAAACCGAGGCAAGATGCCGTGAGTGTTTTAAATGCCCGCTTGGCGAAACCCGTACCAAAACAGTATTTTCAGCAGGCGTTCCAAACCACAAACTTATGCTTATAGGCGAAGCCCCGGGCTACTGGGAGGATCAAAAAGGAGAACCTTTTGTCGGCAAAGCCGGACAGCTATTGGATAAAATTTTTGGCTGTGTTGGTTTGTCACGACAAAAAGATGTTTATATCTGCAATACTCTCAAATGCCGTCCGCCGGACAACCGAGACCCGCTTCCGGAGGAAAAAGCCGCTTGCAGAGAATATCTGGATATCCAAATTGAAACATTAAAACCCAGAATCATACTGCTTTGCGGAAATATTGCGGTACACTCTTTTATAGAAAATGCAAGGGGTATAACAAAAATGCGCGGCCAATGGTTTGACGGGCCGTATGGCTCAAAGATGATGCCGATTTTTCATCCGTCTTATCTTTTGCGCAACGATTCACGCGAAAAAGGCAGCCCCAAATGGCTCATGTGGCAGGATATCAAAGAAATTAAAAGAGTTTATGATACATTGTAAAGCTTAAAAGCGTCTAATAATTCTTTCTGAATTTGTTCTACTTTATGCATAGAAATCTTTTTTAAATATTCTTCCTTTACGAGTTGCACAGTTTCAGCGGTAATCGGTGTTTTTCTCAAATCAATCGGCTGAGGATTGTTAATACCAAAAACAGAGTAATAATCCTTGAATTTATAATTTTTACCGTACACATTTTCAGACAGTTGAATCCATTGGTTAGGAATACCAAGTGAATCAGATGCAATAAGCCCATGCATTGCAGAAGAAAAGATAACTTCACATTTGGCAATTTCCTTTATTACCTTTATCGGATTCCACTCAATGTCAATTAAATAATAATCATTAAGGCGTATATTTTTTAACAAATCAGAATTTTTGTCGACATAGTGCAAAATAATCCCGACCTTGTATTCTTTTTTTATATCGACAGGGTTTATAAGCTTGGAAGCAAGCAATCCCGGGTCACCAAGAGCTATATTATTTAATTTATTATTTAACATAGTTTCACATCTATGTTTGCTTAAAAAGCCTCTAAGAGCCAAAATATTAACATTCCTGCTAAATTTTTGCAAAGGATGCCTTTTAAGATTCACATCTTCTATAAAACCGCTCCCCCAGATATTTAATAACTTACGATTTTTAATAAAAGGCAAATGAAACTTTTTAAATAAAAACGCTTCCATAACACTGCCTATTGCACTTAACGAAGCCTTACTCCTGTGGGACTTTTTTACATTAACACCCAACAGCCTTTGAATTACATATAAATTTAAGCAATCTCCAAAATTGCTTCTTCCATCAAAATATAGAAGCTCTGCATTTTTATACTTTATCGGATAGTTGTTTGTAAAAACATATTTAGCAACATTTTTTATAAAATGTTTTTTTTCTTTTTGAGAGAGACTATTAAAATTTAATATGCTATATGTAAAATAGCAATTGTTTTCTTTTGCAAAATTTTTAATTAACTCTAAATTTGCGTCTTTATTAATTCCAATAAATTTTAAACATTTAATCAAAAGCGCCCTGTATCGATTGCATAAATTGTCCGAGTACTGACTCAATACCTTATGGTTAATTTCAGTGGCAAGCAACTGCTGCAGTTTTCTTGAACAGTAATTGTCAGCCATAAATATACTTTTGATATTTGTTCTGTATGCAAGCATAGACTTGTTAATATAATAGAACTTTCCATACTTTAACATATATAGGGTTATGGTCGAGTCATTAAAAAAGTTTTGCGGAAAATCCTGCGGTATGGATTTATCAAATATATTGCGAAAAATAAATGCACTGACGGAAATATGTACTTTACTCTTTGTATATTCTTCTGGAAAAATAGTCCTGGTTTTATTATAAAATTTTTGATGTGTATAGGTTTTGGTTTGAGCGTCAAAAATCGAAATGTCATGGGCACAGCCGATAATTTCCTGATTTTTATCTAATATGTCAATTAATTTTTGAAAACGTGCATTATCAATATAAAAGTCATCCCCGTCAAGCAAGCAAAAATATTCACCGGATGCATGTTTTAATAAATTAACTCTGTTATTTGATGCTTTTTCTATATTTATAGTTTTTAGTTTTGAATTATCGCATTTGAATAATTTTATGTTTTTATATTTTTCTAAGTAAGTATTAAGTATAGTTTCACTATCTGCATCATTTCCGTCAAGACCGACAAGTATTTCGTAATCAAAATTTGTTTTTTGATTAACAATACTATCCAATGCATCTTTTATATATTCTTTTTGATTAAAAAAAGTAACAAGTACACTTAACTTCATATATTGCCATAAAGTGATAAATAATATTATTTTTTAGTTCAAAAATCTACATGAATTATAGAATTAGTGATAGAATATGTCAATTTTTGATTCAAAAAGTGATATAAAACTTTGTTTTTAGTAAAACAAAAGATTGGCATAATAAATAAATGGATGTAAATAAAAATATTCTGCTGGGTAAAAAAATAAAGGAAATCAGAAAAAGCAGAGGTTTGACACAGGATTATCTGGCAGAAGAGGTCGGCATAGATGCAAAACATTTAAGCCGTATAGAATGCGGAAAAAACTCGCTTTCACTGAATTTATTATACAAAATCTGCGATGCATTGTGTGTGGAACCTGCAACAATTTTTGATATATCTCAAACAAAAAACAAACAACAGCTGATTGAAGCAATCAATCTGATACTTGAACAATCTTCAGAAGAAAAAATCCGCAAGTTATACAAAATATTGATAAATATTTAAAAGAAGAAAATTTATGGAAAATAACGATATAAAAATCTCAATAATACTTTCTGTTTACAACGTGGAAAAATATTTGAATCAGTGTATGGATTCTTTGATTAATCAGACGTTCAAAGATTTTGAATTAATTTGTATAAACGACAGCTCCACCGATAACAGTTTAAATATACTAAACGAATACGCAGAAAAAGACAGCAGAGTGAAAATAATCACCCAGCCAAACGGGGGTCTTAGCAGCACACGTAATTCGGGTATGCAAAATGCATCCGGAGATTATATTTTGTTTTTGGATTCTGACGATTATTTTGAAACAACCTTTGCGCAAAAATTATATAACAAAGCAGTCGAAAACGATGCTGATATAGTTGTTACCTCATACAAAATATGTGACGATTTAACAGGAAGTATTATTGACAAAAAATCACAGATAAATAAAAACTCGCTGCCTGATAAAGAGGCTTTTTGTATAGATGATATAAAAAGCGGAAAGTTTACTTTTCTTCCTATGGCTCCGTGGGCAAAAATGTATAAAAAAGATTTTATTTTTGACAACAAACTTTTGTTTCAGGATATAAAATCCTGCACAGATGTATTTTTTACCTATGCGACAACCGCACTTGCCCAAAAAATATGTATTGTCGATGAAAATTTGATATTTTACAGGATTAACCGTCAGGGCTCAATTTCCTCAAAACGCGGTGACAAGGCAAAAAATATTATAAAAGCGTATTTGTATACAAAAGAATTTTTTGAAACTCACAACCTTTGGAATAAGTATAATACTGAACTTAAGCAGGCGTTTGTCGGGTGTTTTAATAACGAAATTAAAAATATTGAAAATAAAGAGCAGATTTCTTTATTTTTTGACGATATAAAAACAAATTTAATCGCAGAGGATTCTGACTACTTTTTCAGAAAATTAAAAAATCCGCTAAAAGACTTTTTGCAGAAAGTATTTTCAATGAAATATGTAATGCAAAACGGTATACGTGTTAAAAAATTGACATTGCTGGGGTTTGATTTTTATTTAGAAAACAAATAAGGAATTGTAATGAAAAACATATTAATAACGGGTGGAGCCGGTTTTATAGGTTCAACACTGGCTGACAAATTGATTGAAAACAATAAAATAACGGTTATTGACAATTTTAATGATTACTATAACCCTCAAATTAAAGAAAACAACATAAAAAATATAAGCCGTTTTGATAACTACAAATTGTACAGGGCAGATATCTGTAATCGAGATATAGTCGAAAAAATTTTTAAAGAAAACAAGATTGATGTTGTTGTACATATTGCGGCAAGAGCAGGTGTCAGACCATCTTTAGAAATACCGGTTGAATACATAAAAAGCAACATTGAAGGCACTGTCCAGATTCTTGAAATGATGAGAAAATATAATGTTCCCAAATTAGTTTTTGCCTCTTCGAGTTCTGTTTACGGCAACTGTAAAGAACAAATATTTTCAGAAGATTTAAAAGTTACAGAGCCTATTTCTGTTTATGCGGCTACAAAATCAGCCTGTGAACAGTTGATTTATACTTATTCCAATTTATATAACATAAAATCCTTATGCTTGAGATTTTTCACCGTATACGGGCCACGGCAGCGTCCCGATCTGGCAATAAACAAATTCATAAGTTTAATATCTCAAAACAAGCCTATACCTGTTTTTGGTGATGGAAAAACACTAAGAGATTACACTTATATAGATGATATAATTTCCGGAATCATATCTGCAATTGAATATGATAAATCGAATTACGAAATTATAAATTTAGGCGGCGGAGAACCGATATCTTTAAATAAAATGATAGAAACAATAGAACAGGTTTTAGGCAAAACAGCAATCATAGAGAGATTGCCAATGCAGCCGGGTGATGTGGAAAAAACGGTTTGCGATTTGCGCAAAGCTCACAATTTGTTAAACTATACGCCATCTACAAAATTTATTGACGGTATTACAAAATTTGTACAATGGAAAAACAGTAGAGACTATAATCAATCTGTGTAACTGATATGAGAGGGATTTACTGATTCATTTTTGATTGTATTTTATGCATATGAATATTTTAGTAATAAACGGACATAAATACTATCCTTTTTCCGAGGGCAGATTAAACAGAACTCTTTTTGAAGAGATTATTGCCATTGTTCAGCCTGATAATAAAGTTAAAACCACAATTATAGAAAATGGTTATAATATTGATGAGGAAATTGAAAAATACAAATGGGCTGATTTTGTAATTTATCAAACGCCGATGAACTGGTTTTCCGTGCCATGGATTTTTAAAAAATATATAGATGAGGTTTTTCGCTACGGTATATTTTATGAAGGCTCAAAGGATTATGGAAAAGGCGGTTTGATGAAGGGTAAAAGCTATATGTTTTCTTTTACCTGTAATTCTCCTTTTGAGGCTTTTGATGATATTAATAGCTTTTTTAACGGTAAAAGTCCGGATGAACTAATTGTTGCACTGCACAAGCTGCATGAATTTTGTGCAATGATTCCTGTAAAAAGTTACTTTGCCTACGATGTTGTGCACAATCCTGATATAGAACGATATAAAAAAGAGTTGTCTAATCATATTCATACTTATGTATTGAATGACAGGCTTGCATAATTGTTACTTTTTGTAAAATCTTATTTTTATATTTATTAAGTTATTTCCGGCAATGCCGATATTTAAGGTATGGGAAATGAAGATTTTATTATTAAATCAAAAAAACAAAGTATTGAAGTAAGCGATATAAAAGGCGGTCTTAATTTTGCTGAAATAGCAAATGATCCCAAGCTTATAGATATCTTTAAAAAGTGTGATAAAAACGGCAATAATATTCTTGATTCTACAGAAATTTCTGTATTTTTAAATCAAGTTAAAGAATCTGCCGGAGAAGACGGTGAGTTGTCTGAAAAAGAACTGAAAAAGTTTTTAAAACAATCTGATATGAAACAGGCTGATGTTGATAGAGAAGGATTTTTAGGCTTTATGAAAAAGCTTATTGATTATTCTGCAAAAACAGATATTGTTTCCTCAACAAATGAAAACGGTATAGAAAAACAGATTTTAAAAGACGGCACACAAAAGGCTATAAATCCGGACGGCAAATATTCTTTAACTTATATCAATTCAGATAAAAAAGAAATAACAGACTATTTTGATAAAAATGGTCATAAGTATAAGTCATCTCAAATTGATGATAACGGTTCTCTGATAGAATCTTCTTTTCTTCCCGATGGAAGTATATCTTCAAAAACTATTACCTATAAGAATAACTCAAAGGATGAGTTTCTTTACATGTCTGATAATACTCTTATTCACAATTTTTATACAGGGAATGGAAAATTGCTGGAACGTATAGTTGAAGAAAAAGATACTCATGAGGCAATTTCCCGCACATCTTTTAACAATGACGGTGAGGTAATATATTTTGACAATTCTTCCTACCCTATACAAGGTTTACAAAAGCAAATCAGTCTTAAATATATTGAATGCTGTGATTCTAAAAATATTTTAACTGTTATGCTGTGTGTTGGTGAATATGAAAACCCTGGCACTCCAGAAGAAAAGTATATTTCTCTTTCTGATAAAGTTTTAGCTTCTGATATGTCGGAATCTGAAAAAAGAGAGGCTTTAAAATATCTCGGGCAAAAACTTGCTGAGTACACGAAGGATAATAATCTATATTCTTCCGGTTTAAGCCGGAAGCTTGAAAGTCTGATTGCCGATGAAAACTTTGATTTACAAAAAGCTTCGGATGCAATAGACAATCTTCTTTTAGAAGTAAATAAAGAAAATAAAAAACCAAACGGCGATATAGACGCAGATTTTCGTCAGGGAGAAACCGGAGATTGCTGGTTTTTGTCAACTATACAAGCATTGAGAAATTCTCCTCAAGGACAGGCTTTGCTGGACGACAGCGTTAATATTGATCCTGAAACAGAAAATATAATAGTTAACCTTAAAGGGGTAAATAAGACCTATACAATTACTCCGCAGGAGCTTGAAGATTCTGATAAACTTTCTTCCGGCGATCTTGATGTCAGAGCAATGGAGATTGCGGTTCAACGATATTTTAAAGAAAACCCTATTATGGGAAAAACTACAATTGACGGCAATAATCCTGCAATAGCTTTTAAACTTTTGACAGGTTCTGATGTAGTTCAAATTTCAAACTATATTACAAATCCTTATTTTTTGCATCAACTCGCCCAAAAGAACAATAACTCCGACTCAAATATTTTTGCCGCCTCTCAACAGTCTATTGCAACCGGCGTTCCTATGTTTAAGAAAAACGAGCATTTTTATAATGAGATGCTTGATATGATACAAAAATACGGTACGCAGGGGGTATTTGTTGCAGCTACAAAAGAAGAACTTGATAAAAAATATACTGCTGATGTGTCATTTAAAGATATATTGTCAGGAAACGGCTTTTCCCTTGTTAATAATCATGCTTATGCTATCAAAAAAGTAGACAAAGATTATGTTTATCTGATTAATCCTCATGATACATCACTGGTTGTTAAAATTCCAAGAGCAGACTTTTTGGAATGTTTTGAGCAGGTTACTATTTTTACTCAATAGTATGATATAATAATATACACAGTACTTTGAAATATGAATATTTTATATTGGAATTTTGAAAGCGTAAGCCGTGCGTGAAGGCTCGTTGGAGTCAGGGAAGCCGGACGACAAAGAGCCGCAACCGTTCGATGGCGGCGTTTCAAATTTAGAATTTGACAGCCGCAGCGTAAGCAGGAGTGAAGTTGGCGGAAACGTTCAGTTTGCGACAACGTAACTTAATAATAGCGGCGTTGCAAATTTTAAATTTGACAGCCGCCCAAAACCAATATACTTTCAAAATTTCTCAATAAATATGGGGACGTTTTGGATTTGACGGGGTGATCGTTTGTATCAAACTGCGGGTCCGAGCGCTGTTCTCGGTTATCAACGAGCAACTTAAATTAAACGCTAACAACGTTATCGAAGGCAATTTCGGCAGAAGAGCAGCTCTCGCTGCCTAGTAACCGATAGTTCGACAGACTGAACTATGCCCACTCTTGCCGCCCAGCTTGCCGGCTGCAAGGGTCAACCATGCAAGACGCAGTACGGGGATGAGAATTAACCGTATCAAGACTTTTCTCAAAGAGCGTAACTCTTAAAACTGCTTTGTTTTAGCTCAGGTTAAGGAAGCTTTCCGTGCTAAAGCGAGATAAAAGACTCCTACGCTCGTAGATGTTTGCTGCATTCCATTTCGGACAGGGGTTCGATTCCCCTCGTCTCCACCATTATTTCATACTTCAAAGTTTAATGTTTTATGGAATCGAACCCAATGCTTTCGCATCGGGGTTCTACCTCTCATAAAACAAGACATTTAGTCTTGTTTTATTCGGCAGAGTCCCTCGTCTCCACCATTATTTCATACTTCAAAGTTTAATGTTTTATGGAATCGAACCCAATGCTTTCGCATCGGGGTTCTACCTCTCATAAAACAAGACATTTAGTCTTGTTTTATTCGGCAGAGTCCCTCGTCTCCACCATTATTTCATACTTCAAAGTTTAATGTTTTATGGAATCGAACCCAATGCTTTCGCATCGGGGTTCTACCTCTCATAAAACAAGACATTTAGTCTTGTTTTATTCGGCAGAGTCCCTCGTCTTGGATTATTGACGTTCACAAGGTTGTTCATTTGTAAGTTTCACAATTTTTATACGGCACGGAAAAACTTCGTTTTTCACTTTGCCTACCTCCTTTCAAAACGTGCTACAAGCACCTTTTGAAGGGAGTCCTTACTACATCAACCTTGTTCACATAGCTGTTCGCTCACTTCGTTCGACTCCACAGCCGCTCAAAATCCGCTCCACCATTATTTCATACTTCAAAGTTTAATGTTTTGTGGAATCGAACCCAATGCTGACGCATCGGGGTTCTACCTCTCATAAAACAAGACATTTAGTCTTGTTTTATTCGTGTATTTTAATGTCCGGTTTGTTGTATATATAATAAAACGTCGGTTGGGCATACCTGCCCAACATCACTGAATATTGACCGTAGGAAGTTGCTTGATATTATATTCTTAAAGCGGTCGGAATCGGACTTTATCAGAACATAAAATCATAAAGCATATTTTAAATTATGCTAAAAACTCCCAAAATCAAAGAAAAAGATGTGTCCAATTAATGCCCAAATTTATTGTTGGGCAAGTATGCCCAACCTACTGACTATCAGCTTTTTATATACTTAACAACTGAGTCCTTACAGTCGCTCAGCCGTTATTACAATTACACATATTGCTGCAACACTTCGCCGCCCATTGCTTTAACTGATTGTTCAAGCATCGGAGTGTTTACTTCAAAAATATGAGCCTGAGCAGGACCGAGGTCTATATCAATTGCGTTATTTTCAGCCTGCCAGATACTGCCTGTGCCATATTTTGGAGCCAAATCATGCAAAGGTTCAGTTGCGCTTAAGCCGGGAATTTCCACTTTAACATGCTGTCTTGAGTTAACATCATGGTTTGCTATTGTAATAAGAGTTTTGCCGTCTTTGCATCTTGCATAGGCAATAACCTCATCAAGTTTATTGTTTTCTACATTTAACGGTATATAAGAACCTTTTGTAATTAGTTCTCCATATTTAGGTCTTACACAGTTCATCAAATAACCAAAGTGCTGGCCTATTTCAGGGTGATGTCCTTTAGGCTGGCGTGATTGATTGAAGATGTCAAGACGCTGCTTGTGTACGTAATAAACTATATTGTCTTTTGTCGGAGTTGAAGTTTCAAAATACTGAATTATGTTTTTGAATTTTGATTTTTCATCTGCCAGTTCAACTATTTTTTTATTCTTATTATCAGTAGAAAGAAGCTCTTTTAGATTGCTGTATTCTCTTGCCGTATATAAAATATCAGTAACAAGAGCACTGAAATCATCATTCTTCAATGCAGCAGAATAAGACATGTTCTTATCCGTAAATACTTTATTGTTTGCACTGTTTTCCAGCAGGAATTTAATCGCCTGAGAGTACTGCGGGTCATTTTCCAAATCGCCTAATGTTCTGCTTTTGTCAGATGATTTATACAATTTTGAGATAACAGGCGCATTATCTATGGATTTGAGCATATACTGTATTGCAAAATCATAAACAGGATTTTTAATCAGTTCCGCAAATGATGAATCTACATAGTTTTTGCCGTAATCATACAAATATCTGTCACCGCTTTCAAAACCGGACAGGATATACGGATTTGTCATTGGCAGAGTAGTTTGTATAACATTTGTCATCATGCAATAATCGGGGCCGCCGTGTGACATTGGGCTGTCGTCATCGTGTGTGGCAAACGAGCCTATTAAGGACTTACCTTTCGGCAAGACATACTCATTTGTTTGAGCATCTCTTGATATATTAAGACTTTCTCTTATAAAATCATTGAAATCTTTTGCTTTCCACATATGGAATATATGATACTGACCGTAATAAGAATCAAAACCTGCTTTTAATGCTTCAAAAGGACGGTCTGCCGGCATGTTTTTCATCGGAGAAGCGTCTTCGTTTGTATAGCATTCTGCAAGGAAGGCAAATTCAGGGTCTTTGCTTCTTGCATAAGAAGTTATTTCGTCCCAGAATTCTGGCGGTTTTGCCCTGCCTACATCGGCTCTGATACCGTCAATACCGAGATTTATACACATATCAATAAATTTTTTGTGATAATCCAACAGAGCAGGGTTCAAAATTCTTCTGTCTTCGTCCTGCCACGGATTGAACATTCTGATATCTTCCCAGCCTTCAGGAGTTTTCGGGTTACCTTCGGCGTCCGTTGCTCTTAAGTCAGGTCTTGCTTCATAAAGGTCAACCGACATACAGCTTGGCAGGTCAACCATAACTTTAATATTGCGTTTGTGGCATTCTTTTATTGCGTCTTTAGCTTCTTCAAAAACATTTTTTGGGTTTGTCGGGTCATCAAGTTTGGGGTCAATTGTCAGATAATCTAACGGAGCATAAACAGAACCGGCATTGCCTTTTGCGGCAATTTTACCAGGAGGGTTAATCGGCAGCAGGTGCAAGGTGTTTATACCGTAGCTTTTTAACTCATCTAAACGTTCAACCATTGTGGTAAAATAACCGGGTCTTTCATTGCCCTGTATAAGACCGTTATTATCCGTATCTTTTGCGGTGAAGGTTCTCGGAACCAGTGCAAAAATAACAGCCTGATTGTTCTGGAACATTGAACGCAGATTGTTTTTATAGTTTAAAGGTGCCTCCGTTTGTGCCACCGGTGCTGCCGCAGTGACAGGTGATGATTGTGTTTGAGATGTTCTTCTCAACAGTGCTGTCATCAAGCTGCCATGAGCATATTGATTGTTATATTTGTCAGCAATCGGTGTTGTAACAGGTTTGTAAGAAGGAATTGAGCTCTGTGTATTTTGCTGATTGCTTGTAGGAGCAGGTGTGCTTGATTGCTGCATCATTTGTGCTAGTAATGATGCTTTAAAATTCGGTCTATGAGTGTTTGTATTGTTAAAGCTAATGTTAATCATTATTTACCGGCTCCTTCGGGGGTGTTAATATACTCATAATTATATTTATTAAAGTGGTTTTCTTTACCCATTAAGGCTATTGTCAACGCACTGATTGCAATTGTTCCGCCCAGCAATCCGTATACCAGTTTTGTCCATTTATTTCTTGCACGGGTTTCCTGTGCAGCATTTATAAAGTAATCCGTAATATTTTTACCTGAAATTTGAGAAATTGCTCTGTTTGACATATTCATATCAAGGCAGGCATTTACAAACTTTTTGGCATCGTCTACTTTGTAATCAGGTGCCAGGTGACCGTTATTTTTGAAAGTATTTAAAAGGTTCATGCAGTTATGGAAATCACCTTCAGATAGCATAAATCTTTTTTCTTTAAGTATACGCACAAGCAGATCATATACGGATTTATCATCGCCTGCCAGTTTATCTACAAGGTCGTAAAATACATTGTACTGTGTTGTATATTTTTTCAGCAATTTATTTTCTATTCTCAGGAAAGTTCCTCTCATCAGACGGTTGTTGAAATCACACATATCAACAAACTGAGGATCGTTTATTGCGGCAGCAGTATCGCCCGAAAGAGGCCCGAATATTTTATTTGCAATACTGCGGACAAATTCAAGAGAATGTTTCATACCCTGTTTTGAGCCGGGGAGTTCTGTTTCCATCTTTGTTGTCCAGCTGTTAATATCATTCTTTTGAAGAATAATATCCTTCATATAAGTTTCTAATGATTCAATCTGTTTTTCGCGGGACATATTTGCAAACGGATACAAATCACGGTTGAAGTTTGTTCTTTCTTTGCCGTCCGAGCCGAAATCCAGAATATGTTTTACGTCATTTTTGAGTTCTTTGAACAAATCAAGTGCTTTAATAGGTCTTACATAGGAATCTATTGTGTTTTTAAGTTTTCTCTGGATTTCGTTTATTCTCAATCTGTAATGAGATGTCAGTTCTTTTTTAGTTTCGTAGCCAAAATTGCTATCAGCAACTGATTCCATAAATTCTTTAATTTTTACGAGAATACCTTTGGTGTCAGGCGTGCCTATCAGTTGAATAACTGCTTTTTCTTCTTTTGATATTGCTGTTTTGGCATATTTTGCCATTTCTTCAATAACTTTTTTGTACTTTTCGGGATCCTGAGCTATTTGCGTAAATTTTTTGCTCAAAACTTTGCTTGCAGTTGTGGCATCCTGCGTAGCAAGCAGAACTATTTCACCTTCGTTAAAGCCCATTGTTTTAAGATATTTTTTAGGAACCCTTTCCCAGTTAATTGCTGTCATGGATTCGGAAATATTTTGGATAGATGTTCTTTCAAACTCTTTGAGTTTGTTTTGAAGCTCATTATTTGTCAAAGCAAAATTAAATATTTTTTGCATTTCATTTTTATCTACCACAAAATATCTTTTTGTATCAAAATACGCCTGCAACTTTTTGTTTATTGTATCTTTTAATACACGGTTAAAATTGTGCAAAGGTGCATACTCGTGAGGTTTTTTGTTTTTGTCGTAAACTTTGCTGTAAGAGAACGGCTCAATTGTTTTTTGTGTAACAGCCTGCATCAAACCGTTAAGAGAATTGTAACCAAGCTGGTGAGTTATATTTTCAAAAGCAATTTGACCGCTGCGTTGTTCAGAAATACCTTCCGTCATCAGAACGCCTTTGAGTATTTCATTAATCTGCTGTTCATTTAAACCTTTGCTTTCTAACAGGCTTTTAGGCAATGCTGCTCTGGTTGTTTCCGGAAGTTTTTCAAGGAGTTCTTTAACGGATTCTGAAGAAATTTTAGCAAGAGTTTCTTTTAATTCTTTAGTAACAAATACTTTAGGCTCAGTCATATCAGCGCCTTTTCTCATTGCAGCGCTAAGAGAAGTTTTGTATCCTGAACCGAAGAATTTTGTATCAATAAAATCCTGTAATTGTTCAAATTGTTCGGGCGATAATGTGCTGCCGTCTTTAAGCATATTATCCAATACTGCCTGATCTTTCGGATTTACTTTTATATTCAAAGCAGTCATTATGCTTTCAATATTTCTGTTACCGGAATTATTAAGGCTGTCAATTTGTCTTTCAAGGTTTTTTAATTTCTTTTCAGCATTATTGTATCTTGTTTTTTCAAGATAATTTTTCAAAGGTGTTTGTAGCGCGTCTGCGGCAATAGAAGACACAACCGGTGTCATAACACCTGCTGTCATCATCCACAGAGTTTTACCCTGAACAGCAACCTGATTGGCTCTGTTCATTGTGGCTTCATTTCTGTTTTTAATATTTCTGGGAACGCCTAATTTGTCACCCATTTTATCAAGGTAAACATATTCTTTGTCGTATTTTTTATAGTATTCTTCAGGCGTAAGAGGTTTGCCGTTCAAATCGGCGTATCTGTATATATCCATGGGGCGATACTGGTTGTCTTCGTAGACATATTTTCTCCTGCCTTCGGAATCAATATATTCTTTATTTATATTTACACCGTACAAAGCTTTAATGGGAGCACCCAAAATGTGCGGCCAAATTGCCATGGAAGCAAACCATGTGCCCAGCCCTACAAACTCCATACCTTTTGCGAACGGGAACATTTTTGAGGTAGCAAGTACAGCAGCAATACCTAAAGACCCTGCTCTTATTGAAAGGTCGTTAATTTTGCCGACATTGTAGTCTTTGCCTTCACCTTTAAAGGCTGCATTATAAAAATATTTTGCATAATCTCCGTAAGATTTTATGGTACTGCCAATGGACTGTAAGAAATTTTCGTGTACCAATCTGGCTTTTGACGGCTGCGGTCTTACGCCAATCGGTTTATTATGAGGATCGCCGAGAGGTTTTGCAGGTATATAAGTATAAACCTGAGTTTGAGGAAACTGGTTTTTTATATCCTGAAAAGGCTGGCCGCTCAAATGTTGAGGTGTTGTTTGTGCAGCAGAAGTAACACCTGATGCAGATGATTGTGTAGTCTGTGGTTTATAAACAGGTATTGACTGAATTAAACTGCCCATCTATTTTTGTACCTCTTTAATATTGTTATTTCCGGTTGTTTCAAGCTTGTGGCCTTTTGCTGATGTTTGTGTAAGCAACAAACCTATAGCCGTCAATGTGGCTGCGGCTGTAGCGAGGATTACGGACTTACCTGCGATAGAAGAGCCTTTTGAATGACCTTTCCAAAATTCCGTAAAACTTTTTCCGAAAGGTTTGAGCATATAATCGTAAACTGCAACTTTGGCGTTGTGCAATCTGTCTTTTGCTTTTACCCCTTTTCCAAAAATTCCCTCTGTTATTGTCTTTTTAAATCCTTCCGAAGAAGTTTTGTCCCATGCCGGCTGGTTAGCCATACCGACACCTAGTGTTACAAAAAACGCAGTCAAAGCATATTGCCATGCTCTTGCCATAACAATAGTCTTTTTGATAAGCGGTTTTATTGTGGAATCAATATTGTTTGCATCTTCTTTGATACCGTATTTTTTACCGTATTCAATGTAATTTTCGTTAATTTCTTCAGGAGTTCTGCCTTTTTTGTTATACAACAAATCTACTCTTGTAAAATCAGCGCTTTCAAAAGCGGTATGGAATTCTACATCTTTTGTAAAGAATCCGGACTTGTGAGAAGATTTTGAGATATATTTTGCATAAGGCTGTTTAAGATCAACCCCTCTGCTGAGTTTTACGGTATTATTAATAATTGATTTGGCTAATGCTGCACCAACGTAATACAAACCTACCCCGAGAGCCATGTGTTTTGCTACTTTTTGGGCTGCACCGGCAGAGCGGAAGTTGTCTTTTTTTACACCCGCATAAAATAAAGCTGCAAGAATAGGACCGCCTATATAATAAGGGAATTTTGCTGTCTGTAAAAATTCAAAAAACGTATAATCAGGTGCTCCGCCCAGGCCTCTGGGAAAATGAATCAAAGGAATATCCAGTGTCTTTTCTATATTGATACCTATGCGTTTTGCAAGGGTATTTTTCTTTACTAATTCGTCCTCATGGATATCATTTTTATAATAACTAAGACTGTGATTTTCTGTATCTTGTTTTTTGCCGGCTTTAAAACTCTGTGCTGATGATACTTTTACAGCTACAGGCAGGGAGCCTGAAGACACAGCGTTATTAGACTGAACGTTTTGAATAGTTGACACAGTAACCATAATTTCCCTTGAATCGCATGTAAGTCCTATTTATACAAGACTTCTAAAAATATTTTTTGCTAGTTAATTTGAAGGATTTTTTCCCCAATTCCTATAATCTAGTCTACCACGGTATTTTCAGAAGAAAATACTTTTTACATTTTGTAATATTTTTACCTTACAATAACAGCTTTAACACTAACGCAGTTTGTACATGTCTTTAGACCAGTTGTCAATATCAAAAATATCATCCTTAACATACCAGAAGCGTGAATCATCTTTCAGCGGCTTTGTATCGTTATAAAAATACGACGGATTCCATTCACTATGGTTTAGCAATATGTATACCCCGTTTTTCTTTTCATCAGAGTAGAGCTGTTTGCCGGTAAACGGATTTTTAGGATTGTTCACAATATTTTTAAGTGCAATCATCGGAGTATCGGCATTAGTCATAAAGTCATGGTTTGTTTTAAATTCGCCTCCGGCATTAAAATCTTTTACAAACAACACCGGATTATAGTTCATTATACGGGCATCAACCTCAGAAGAAAGATAGGGATTGTGAGTGAACAATGCACCGTGGTCGGAAACTATAATAATTCTTGTGTTGTCGTAAACATTGTTTTCTTTTAAATATTTAAGATAATCGCCGATTAAAAGCAACGCAGCTGCATTTAAGTGATAATGCTGTAAAGAATAATTGTCAGTATCCAGCGGTTTTCCGGGATTAGGATTATTTGTAAGTTTATAGGAAGGATACGTCAAAAAAGACTCAGCATGTGTTAGTTCATTATTAATAACAATAAAAGCAGGTTTGTCAGAAGAAAAATCCGTTAACTGCGGTAAATAAAATAATCCTGCATAGCTCTCAATCAAGAAGGGCACCAGTTTTTTGCCGTCATCTTTCTTATTGGCATTAAGGTATTTGCCTCCGTCATATATAAAACCTTTCAGTGCAGCGGGAGCAACCTTCATAAAACTAAAATAGAGAAGATTTCTTGATAAATTTGTCGCTGTTGAAACATTTTCTTTAAGATATTCGGATTTATAGAATCTTCCGATTTTGCCTTTCAGGTTTTCGTATTTAATACCTTTATCCTTAAATAATTCGTAAGGTGTAACATCTTTGTAATTTCCCCACGGCGCGTCTGTTACAGTTGATTCCCAGCCGGCATTTTTAAAGATTAAAGGCAAAAGCAGCAATGATTCATTATGTTTATCCACCATCAAATCTTTATCACGGGCATTAAGGTTTAAAGGTGTGTACTCGTATCCGCCCATAAGCGCAGGATATGCCAGTATTGTATGTCCGTAATAAGATACTGTATTCGGATAATATGTAAATCCTGTGTATATTTTCTTTAATTCGGGTTTCTCTCTGAAAATCAGGGGCAAATACGTACCCACTGCCCTGTCTATCATAATTATCAAGACATTTTTTTTATTTTTGCTAAAACTGTAAACCTTTTTGCCTATTAATCCGTTATTTTTTACAGCCGCACTGTATTTGTTAAAAACACTTTGTATTTTACAAATATTTATAACACCCGCAGACACAAAGGCGATTATTAAAATCGACATGATTTTTTTTAAAATTCCGGTTTTGCCTTTTGCTATGCAACAGTACGTTAATACAAAACACAAAATATTTACCAGATTATTAACAAGTATTACCGGAATATCATAACTTTCTTTCCAGACCATATTATAAGTCAGAGTATTTGACATGGTTCCGTGAAACGCCGGAACCAATAACAGGTTGCAAATAAATGCAAAAACCAGCCCTGAAAAAACAACCGGAAGAATTTTTTGTACTCTTTCCGATGAAAAATAATACAATACCCAGCCCCAAAAAATAAAAATACCGAAGGATTTAACAATGTTTATCCATAAAAAAGGAAGCGGAGAGGTATAAGGATCCAAAAAAGAAAAATCAGCAGGCGAAGAAGCTATTAAATTAGACGGAATGACCAATCCGACAAGCAGCAGTAATGCACCACAGCTTAAAAAATACAAACTTTTAGAATCTGCCGACCACAATGCATCAAAATTAAAATAGAATTTTTCTTTATTCTTTTGATAAAAATAAATCATAAATGCAATATAAGCGGCACCAACCGCTATTAAAAACCAGTGCAGCGGCTTTGGTTCAAATACATAGATTAAAAAACCGGCAGCTGCAACAAGCAGTGTTATATTTAAAAACATCAAAGGCTTGGCACATTTAAGACCTATATTTTTAATAAGCGAGAATAAATTATTAAACGTCCAGTACAAAACAAGACCGGAAGGTGAATTGTACAATATTACAAGAAAAATCAGCGCAAGCACCCAGATTTGTATTTTATCTCTTTTGGATTGTTCCTTAGAATATATTGCACCTGAAGCAAGGTTAATTACCGTCATCAACACAGGTAACACATTTACTGCTATTCCGTTAAATTTAAAAAGAGCATCCGGTTTTGACAAATCTTCTATTATACCGAGAGAAAGTCCGTTTAACAATGTCAGATGACTAAAAAAGAAATATGCCGCGGTAAAAAAAGGAATTTGTAAAAGCAAGCTCAAGCTGGTTCTCAAAGACATTATCGGATGATAATTATTCTGGCGGTAATAAGTTGCCAGAAGCATGTGTCTTTCATCACCTTTAAAATTTCTTTTTATACAATCAACACGCTTTTTAAGCTTTTTTTGTATATCATTTTCCTGTTTTTGAAGTTTTTCCGCATTTATATACAAAGGCAGACAGAATAAATTTATCAAAAAACTTATAACAAATATTGTAAGACCGATGTTGTGCCTCAAGGCTTCGTAGAAAAACTTGAAAATTATTTCTAAGAATGCATACAAGGGGTATATTACTGTTTGAAATAAAATACTTAACATCCGGAAAGCTCCTTCTGTTTTTCAATCAGATAATCGACAACATTTTTTGCACTTTGGCCCTGTTTTTGCCATGCAACATTCCTTGCGTTTTGTATTGCGCTCAAAACTTTGTCGTTGCTTGAAAGATTTTGTATCATTGAAATAATATTTTTAAAATTATCTTTTGTAAGTTCTATCCCTATTTCTCTTATAGCTTTATAACGCCATGGCTCTTCATCCAAATCACTCATGTCATAAATTTCTCTGTTCATTTCCTGATTTATATATATAACCGGTCTTTCAAACAAAAAAGCATAATCAAAAATAATACCCGAAAAATCGCTTATCATAATATCCGCCTGTGACAGAATGTTCAAATTGTCAACATCAAAATTCCAGCTGATATTTGTTTTATTTTCGTATCTTTTTTTGAGTTTTTCCACCACATCTGTTTCGACGATTAAAGATTGCGGATGAGGACGTATAATAATATTCCATGGCGAATCTGCAAGAATATCAAGCAAATCGGCTCCGTATTTTTTTAAAATTCCGCTTTCACCCCAGCTTGGTGCAACAAGAATATTAAAACCCTCTTGTTTCGGCGGCAAGGTTTTGACCCTCTCACTCAACAAATCCATATACGTACAGCCTGTGACAACAAGGTCTTTAGGAGGTAAATTCCTTTTCCCTTCAATTTCTCTTATCATTGGTATTTGAAATTCTCCGTCACACAATACCGCATCGTAATAGTCCAGAGAAAATAATCTGTAAACAAGAGAAGAAGTGACCGCATGGAATATGTGGCAATAATATTTAACATATTTTGAACGTTTCAGTTGAAAAACATCCAGACCCGGAGTAGTCATAAGACAAATATCAGCTTTTAAAAATGCAAGCTTTAAATATGCTTCAAAATTTTTGCCTATATATTCTCCTTTAACATAATCATAATGGTGGCTAAAAAAAGGGTCGTCCTGTGATGAGGTATAAAAAACAAGGGGGATTTTCCTTTTTTCAAATTCGTCCAAAACAGGCTTAAACACGTTAAAATATTGTCTGCCTTCAGAATATATAACAAACGGTATTGAATTTTTGCTTAAATCTTTTTGTGAAAAAAAAAGCATTTTTAATTTAATAATTAAAGACTGAAACAGGAAAAACAAAGTTGCGCTGATTCCGACAACTACGGAAAAAAGCATACTGCCCGTACCGGGGTCAATATAAGCACATGCAGGATATTGCCAGACAAAAAATATTAAAACGGCACAGACCGTTTTTTTTAACAAATTAAAGTGACGCAACAATTGCATAAAAATGTGTATTCTCCCACCTGTTACATTCTTTAGGGTAAATATCCGTATAATCGACTGCTGTAAAACCAAGACTTTTTAACAACTCTACCTCAGAATCAATTTGTCTGTATTGAGAGTAATAATTGCATTTCAATTCTTCGGAATATCCTTCAACCGTAACATCTTCTTTCACTCCGAATTGATGTTTAATTATCATTTTACCGTTATTATTCAGGAATTTTTTATATTTTTTATATAAAAAGGCGGATTCTTCTTTATTAAAATAATGAGTAACTCCAAACATAAGAATAACATCATATGTTGAATCGGGAATAAAGTCTACAATATCTGAATTTATAACGGTAACCTTCGGGGCTTTTACGATAAAATCAGAAAACTGGCTGAACTTTTCAACAGCAGTAATGTGTTTTACTTTGTCATAATATTTGTTTAACGTTATGCCCGTACCGGCAGCAAGATCCAAAATAGTTGTATTTTTAGTTGTATATTTTAAAATAAAATCTCTGTCATAATCTGAGAAATCATTTCTATCGGACACTTTTGAAGCTTTTATTGTCGGATTTGACTCAGCTTTGCTTTTCCAGTACGTCAGACTTTGTTTATTATCCATATCTAGTGTCTTTGCCTCATATCAGAAATTTTTTGAATAATTTTAGAAGAACTTACCTCATTTGTATAAGGCAGATAAACAACACGCACCCCGAGTTCTTTTAATTGTTTTTCCCAAACATTGTATCTTTCATCACCGTACCAGTCAGAACCAACAAAAAGAACATCAAACTTATATTTATTATATAGTTCAACTTTTTCCAGAGTATCTTCAGGAACAACCACATCACAATATTTGCAGGCTTTTAAAATTTCCATTCTGTCATTTAAAGCATATATTGGTTCTCTTTTATTATTTGTCATATATTCATCGGAACAAACTCCGACAATAAGCGTATCGCAAAGGGCTCGGGCGTTTCTTAACAAATTTATATGTCCTATATGGAATAAATCAAAACAACCTAAAGTAAACCCTACAACTCTATTTATCCTGTTCGACATATACTATTTCTTTCCAATATATTAATAATAAAGACTAAATTCTTACATAGAATTATAATAGAAACTTATTCTAAATAACAATATATTAATTTTGCGTAAAGTACGGATTGGCTAAAAAATCTAATCTAGTGTCGCAGTTGCCGCCTCGAGCCTTCGAGCCGTCACTGCTCACCTTTGCCTTCTTTTTCGGCTGAACTGTTGTGAAGCCTGAAAAATGGCTTCACTATGTGAACAATGTGTCACTCCAAAAATTCGTTCGCGTCGCTTTGCTCCTTATCACGAATTTTTCTCGGACAGCTCAAATTTGACTTTCGGAAAAATTTTATTAATACATAATCATACAAACAGATGTAGTAATCATCAGAGCAATACTTAATAATTAATCTGTAGAATAGTAAATTAGCGATCCCCATGCCTTTTCGTTACAGACTCCAAAAAATTCTGGATTTCAGAATCAGAAAAAAAGAAGAACAGCTCCAAAATGTACGTAACGCACAGGCATTAGTGCTAAAAATAGAAGGACTCATAGAAAGGAACAACAAAGAAATCGCCTCAACCAGACAAAACATGCGTCAGGCTGATTTCATAATGTACGAATCTTACGATACATATTTAAAACACCTCTACGATAAAGGCGAAAGTCTTGAGGCTGACAGACAAAAAGCGCAGGAAGCTCTTGATATAGAAAAAGATAAATTAAGAGAACTCGAAAAAGCGGTAAAAGTACTTGAAAAACACAAAGAGCACTGTAGAGAAGCTTACATAGAAGAAGAAAAAAAAGCAGAACTCAAACAACTTTCCGAAGTCGCAATACAAAAATACTTTGCCAAAACAAAGGAAAGACAGGAAGAAGAGCAACAAGAAGAACAGGAAGAATTGCTTAAAGAACTAATGAAAAACCCCCTCTACAATGAAGAAGGAAATTGACAAAAATGAATGTAACAGCAAGCAGCACATCAACAACTAAAACAGAAAACATAAAATCGATTGATACGGATAATGAGATAAAAACATCTGCTTCTAAAGATGAAAAAGTTTCTTCTTCATCAAAAACAGAAGACAAAAAAGATAACACCGAAGAAAAAACCGAAGAAAAAAACAGCGATTTTAAAACTGTTTTAGAAGAACAAAAAAATGCGGATAAAACAGCTACAGACCAATTGCAGCAACAAAATATGCAAAATCAAAATGCAGTTAATCAACAATATATTAACCAATTTAACTTTGACACGGTTAACAGACTGCAAAATATAAAATCAGCATACAACTTTGATACCTTAAAAATTTCAAAAGAAGATGCAAAATTCTTTGCTGATTTAGTAGACAACAAACAATTCGCAGTTCAGCAAAACGGCGAAAAAACAGCATTAATAAAGTTTGCAGACGAAATAGGCCCGACATACAAAACACAACAAACGTCAAAAGTTCTTACGGACTTAATAACAAAGGCATATAACGAACAAAAGCCCGTTCGTATAAGTTTCGACAACAATGTGTCCGTAATATTGAAAATAGACACTAAAGGTAAAGTTTCGGCAGAATTTATCCCAGGTGACAAGGCTGTTGAAATGTATTTAAGAAACAACATAGATTCGCTGAGACAAAGGTTTGATGACCAAAATCTTCCATATAATGACCTTTTTTACAGACAATCAAACAACGGACAAAAAAATAAAGAACGACAAAATCAACAAGAAGATAAAGGAGAGTAATCAATGAATGATTCATTCGTAAACGCTCTAAATACCCAAAAATCCACCACTGACTGGATGGATGCTATCGGTGAAAACTTAACAAACATCTATACTCCGGGTTACAGAGAAACTCAAGCAACATTTAAAACCTTCCTGAACTCCGCAATCATAGACGGTTTTAATAAGAACGTCGGTCAGGGCAAATCAACCCCCGGTACTTCTAACGAAAACGTTTTCCTTGAAGGAGAAGGCTACTTTACACTTCGCCGTGCAGACGGACAAATTGTCTATTCAAGACTCGGAGAATTTACCTTTGATAAAGAAGGTGTCTACAAAAACCCTAGCGGTTATACCGTACAAGGTTACATTTTAAACGATAAAGGTGAAATCATGCAGGGCACAAAGCCTATCGATGCCGATATTTATGCAGAAACAGGAATCAAAGGCGGGGCTGTTAACCTTCCCACAACAAACATAAAATTGTGGATAGACCCGAATAACGGTAAATATTTAGGCAAATACGACGAATTTGAGTTCAAAGGCGACGGTATTTTATACGGAAAATCCGACGGCGGGAAAAATGTTGTACCGTTGTATAAACTTGCAATAATGAACTTCCATAACCCTGAAGGATTGTACGAAATTAAGCAGGGCGAGTTTATTGAAACAGCCGAATCAGGCAGACCTGTCATAGGACGCGGCGAAGTCAGAGGCGGCTTGTTGGAAATGTCAAACTGTGACTTTAAAGCCAATATCACATATTATCAACAGGCTAAAATGCAGCTTGATGTGGCTAACAAAATAATTTCCACAAACAAATCATTATTACAGGAAGTTTTACAGTTAATCAGTTCATAATCTGGTTATTAATTTGTTAAACATAACAAATTAAACAAAAATACTCACTGAAAAATCCTAATTTATTAACATCAATGCCTTTGCCGGTTGGGACTGCAGGGGCTTTTTATTTGCCGAAAATTCTTTCGCAAACGGTATTAAAAATTAAATTAGGAAAACTCTGTGTTTTTCCGTTGCTATGAAGTATTGTGGAACCGTCCTGGGCTTTTTCGTATATATCATGCCTGTTTTTTGCAATATCTATAATCCTGTAAGGATTCTGCCGTGCATCACAGTTAACAGCTTTAACCCCGATACGTTTTCCGCCGATTTCATTGCTTAAAACATGGGTAATATTTCCGTTTCTCATATTTTTATATGTTCTCATAAGTGAACCGTCAAGTTTTCTGAATTCGTTTATTAATGCCATGGCTTGTACCTGCTTTCTTATTTGTACAAAAAATAAAACATCAACAAAAAATTTTTTGCCTTTAAAAAATAAAAAGTTACAGTTTTATTTGATTACCGAGTGCAATAAGTTTGTTAACCGTATCTTGATATGCAGATGCCTCTGTCACTTTTTGCTGCAAAAATGAGTTAATCTGCGGCATAAATTTTATTGCCTGATCCGTCAGCGGGTCGGCGCCGTTAACGTACGCACCGATATTTATCAAATCCTCGTTCTTTTTATAACTTGCCAGCAGTGTTCTTATTTTGCCGGCAGCATCAGCATGCTCTTTCGATGTAACTTCTTTCATAACACGGCTTACGCTTTGCAGCACATCTACGGCAGGGTAGTGGTTTTTGTGGGCAAGCTCTCTTGAGAGCATAATGTGACCGTCAAGTATACTTCGAGCCGTATCGGATATAGGTTCGTTAAAATCATCGCCTTCTACAAGAACGGTGTAAAGTCCTGTTATTGTTCCGTATTCATTACTGCCGGCACGTTCTAAAAGTTTTGGCATAAGAGCAAACACTGACGGAGTATACCCACGTGTAGCGGGAGGTTCTCCAACAGCAAGCCCCACCTCTCTTTGCGCCATTGCAATACGGGTTACACTGTCTAACATAAACAACACGTCTTTACCCTGATCTCTGAAATATTCCGCAATAGCCGTAGCAACAAAGCCTGCTTTAATTTTTACAAGGGACGGCTGTTCCGAGGTTGCGGCTATAACAATTGAACGTTTCATTCCTTCAGGGCCGAGGGTTGTTTCTATAAACTCTCTTACTTCCCTGCCGCGTTCTCCGACAAGAGCAATAACATTGAGGTCTGCGCTTGTATTTTTGGCCATCATGGCAAGCGTTGTACTTTTCCCTACACCTGAACCAGCAAATATACCGAGTCTTTGACCTTTACCTGCGGTAATAAAACCGTCAATCGACCTTATGCCGAGAGAAAGCGGAGTCCTGATAAGCTGTCTTGCCAGAGGGTTAATAACCTCAGCCTGTGTAGAATAAAAAGACTGGGAATTAATCTCACCGAGATTGTCAATAGGCCTGCCTAATCCGTCTAAAACTCTGCCTAAAAGCTGAGGCCCGACTTTTATTTTCATGGAACCGCCGGTGTTTATAACAACAGCACCTGGCATAAGCCCGTCCATTGAGCCTAAAGGCATAAGAATAATTTTTTCCGTTCTAAAGCCTACAACCTCTGCCCAGATAGGCTCGGCATCAAGTTTGTTATAAATATAGCAAAGGTCGCCTATACTCGCTTTAGGGCCGTCCGCTTCTATTGTCAAACCGATAATTTGTATTACTTTGCCGACTTCTTGCAGAGTGTTTGTTTGATTGATTATATTTTTATATCGATTCAGGTTTATCATTTACGTTCTTGTCAATATTGTCGATTTCTTTTGCAAGTTCACGCTCGCTTGTCGAGTTTAATTCGTCAAAAAGTTTGTTTGATATTTGTTCAATCTGGGCGCTTACCCGCGCATCTATACGTGAACCTACTGATTCCACTATTGTTCCGTCAGGTGATATGGAATTATCTTCTATGATTTTTATTGATTCAAGTGTATGAATTTTTTCTTTCATATCACCAGAAATTGCATAAATTTTTTCCGCCATTTGCGGATTAACAATTATTGTAATGTTTTCTTTTTCTTTAAGCTGTAATATTGCATTTTCAACTACATTTTGCAGAGTTTTTTTGTCATATAAAAGCTGGTTGCGGCAAATTTTTTCGGAAATATTCACAACAAGGTCAAGAATATCCGTATGCAGCGATTTTACTATCCTGTGTTTTATTTCAAACTCACTTTTAGCAAAATTGTTTACATTTTCAACGATATCTTGCAGCTCCTGAGTAATTTTCTGACGGCCTTCTTCATAGCCTTCTTCGTACCCCTGACGTCTTGCATCAGCCGTTACCTGCTCTCTGGAATTTTGAGCCTCTGCTGTTGCACTGGCAATCATTGCGGAGCTTTGTTGATTTGCCTGATTCACAATCTCCTGCGCACGCTTTTTGGCTTCTTGCAAAATAGTTTCCGCAATAAGGTGTGCATCGGTAATTTCTTTATTAAGCACCTTTTTCCCTTCGGGATTCAATACATAGGAATTGCCGAGATTTATATTTTCGCTTTTGATTCTACTCAATGTATTCGTCCTCAGCTGAATCTCTTGTTATGATAATTTCACCGGCAGATTCCAGAGCACGAATAATACCGACAATTTTTGTTTGTTTTTCCTGAACTTCTTTTGCTCTGACAGGGCCCATGTATTCAAGTTCATCTTTTAGCATTGCCTGAGCACGTTCTGACATGTTGCTGTAAATTTTTTCTTTTAGTTCTTCACGTACACCTTTGAGTGAAATAGCCAAATCTCTTGTATCAACTTCTCGTATAATTCTTTGAATAGCATTATCTTTAAGCTGAATAATATCTTCAAATACAAACATCAACTCTCTTACGCCTTCGGCAAGTTCAAGGTTTTTAACCTCGAGATATTCAAGAACATTCTTTTCGGTTGCACGGTCAGTACGGTTCAAAATATTGGCCAGAGCACCGACACCGCCGGCTTTAGAAAAGTCTTGAGCCACAACTGAGGAGAATTTGCTTTCAACAATTTTTTCTATTTCCGAAATAATTTCAGGGTTTGTAGAACTCATATCAGCAATTTTGAATGCAACCTGCGCCTGAACATCCGGAGGAAGACTGTTTAAAACTTTAGCGGAACTTTCCGGTTTTAAATAAGCAAGAATCAATGCAATCAACTGAGGGTTTTCATTTTGGAACGATGTTGCCAATTGAGCCGGATCAGCATCGTTAAAAAACTGAAAAGGGTTTGTTGTTAAAAGATTGACCAGTCTGCCGAGCATGTTCTGAGCCTGATCGGCACCGTATGCTTTTTCCAAAATTGTTCTTGCATACTGAGTACCGCCAGAAGACAGGTAATCACTGGCTAAAAAAAGCGAATGAAACTCTTCTAAGACCCTGTTTAATATTTCTGTCGGTACTTTATTTAAACTTGCAATATCAAATGTTATCTGTTCAAGTATATCATCGTCTTTTATATGTTTTAAGACTTCCGAAGCGGTGTTCGGCCCAAGTGCAATCAATAACGCCGCAACTTTTTGTCTTTGTGTCATGGATTCATATGTTAATTCACTTACCATTTTTTAGTTAGTCCTTAATGTATGAAATAAGTAATTTAGCCGCTTCTGACGGGTCAGACATAATCGTATCCGTCAAATCCGTTTTTAATTTATCCAACTCTGGATTTAATCTCGCTTCTATTTGCGGCAGAGCTTCGACTTCAAACTTGTCAATCAGATTATCTGTAATAGCTTGCTGCTCTTCTTGATAACGGCTGTCGAAGTCATCAATTGTTTCATCTGATTTGCCGAACAGCGAGCGGAATACAAACAATGCAACAAGACCGAGAACAAGTATAACAAACATAGGAACAAGTTTGTTGATAACAATCTCTTGAGTTCTTTCTTTCTGAATCGCTTTTGTCGCAGCGGTTTCAGCTTCTTTGTCAGCATCTTTAGCCGAAAACTCAAGGCTGGTTACATTGATTACATCGCCTCTTTGCAAATCAGCACCGCTGGCCGAGGCAATGAGTTTTTCGAGTTCTTCTTTTTCTTCAGAGGTTAGTATCTTGTTGACTGCAACCGCAATAGTCATTCTTTTTACAGTCCCCGGTGCATACACAATTTGTTTAATCTCTTTAGATACACTGTATGTGGAAGCCGTTTTTTGTTTCTGATAATTTAAATTGCGCGGCTGAGCATTGTTTTGCGGGTTTTGAGCAGGCGGATTGTTTGTTCCCGTCATTGCACCCGTTGTGTTAGGGAACGGATTGTCATAATTTTCAGTTTCCGTTTGGGTTGATGTCAGCACGCCCTGCTGAGTATCACCAACAGGCACATAGCTTTCTATAGTAGAACGTGTTGAATTAAAATCAATGTCAGCACTAACCTGAACTGAGGCGTTATCTGCACCGACTATTTTGTCCAACACGCTTTGGATTTTTTTAGCGGTTTGATTTTCGAAGTTTGTTTTGTAGCTTTCTATATCGTTAGAATTTTTTTCTATATCGTCAGTAAGATTGTTGCCGGATTGGTCTGTTAAAAAGACTTTTTCAGGAGTCAATCTCGGGATAGCATAAGCCACAAGATTTTTAATAGCTTTTATCTGTGAAGTTTTAAGCTTGTATCCTGGTTCCAATATCAACATGACAGAAGCCGTTGGAACCTCGTCTTTTTCTTGAAATACAGAACGCTCGGGGTCAGCTATCTGCACTCTTGCTTTTCTTACACCGCTCATTTTTTCGATTGAACGGGTAAGTTCACCCTGATAGATTCTTTGTTTGGTAAGCTTATTTTTAAAATCTGTAGAGCCAAGCTGCATATCATCAAGCAGCTCAAACCCCGGAGAGGAATCTTGAATCAAATCATTTTCCGCAACATAAATTCTCAATTCATCTTGCAACTCCTGCGGAACAAGTACTGATTTTTTGTCCTGAGAAAGTTTGTAAGCATATCCGCTTTTTTTCAAGCTCTCGGACACTGCCGCAGCATCTTGAGGCGACAAATCGGAATAAAGAACCGACCAGTTAGGCTCCATTGATTTCATTATAAAAAAGGCTGAAATAACCAGCGTCGCAGCACTGAGTACAACTATTCCGAATTTTTGTCCTGTATCTAAGCCGTTCCACAGCTTTGTTAAATCATCCAAAAACAGCTTAAAATAATTATTTTCCAATTTATCCCCTCTGTCTGATTTTTTTATTTTTTATAGAAATATAGCGTAAAATTCAAGTACAATTTACCTATGTTAACAATATAGACTATTTTTCAGGCCAATTCAAATATGTTAAATTACGTTAAATTAGGTTTTACGGCTTCAAATATTTACAGTTCTTAACAAAAACAAAATGTCATGGAAACATGTTCTATGACATGGTTTGCATGATATCAAAACGCTGAAAACATGTCACAGTTTGCAATACAAAGCGACAAAAACCTTGAAAAGCTAGTGTTTTAAGCCGTAGCAAGGCTCGAAACAAAACGTTACATTTAGCCATGATTGCCTTGTAAAAAGGATTTTTGCCTATATAATAGAAAAAAGATATTGGTTTTGCGGCAATGGAGTCCGCCAAACAAGAGATTTGAAAATTTGGGGAATGGTCCTGTTTTGAGTATCGATTGAATAAAACAGGGGCAAATTCGGGAGGAACATAAAGTGTTAAGAAGCAGAGATATGGGAAGATCTATAGCCGTAAGAAGATGGACTAATACGGCATTAGAATGTTATAAAAGAGGTTGCGTTTGTGAAGGTTGTTTTTATACAGACTTCTTTAACGGAACATCTCAAAAATGCCAGATGAAAGCATCAGTACTTGAACTTGTCAGAGTTTTAGGCAAACCTGACGTTGATATTCCGCAAGTTTTATCTGAATAGATGCCATAATATCCATAAAAAGATTATTAAAGGTCTGTTTTTATGTATGATAACCCTTCAACCAAAAATTTTGTAGGCGTTATGTTCACCTGTTGCAATGTATACGGAAGAGTTTACAAAAATAAAGAAGGCAGTGCATATGTCGGCAGGTGCCCCAAATGTATGCGCCCTGTCCGGCTTAAAATAGGAGAAGGCGGAGTTGAATCAAGGTTTTTTTATGCCGGATAAACTCCGGTTTAAAAAACATACGCTTAAACAGTTGATTAAATATTGTTTGCGCCAAAATAGCAATTATATTTCTTTTCGTATCCTATATTAGTTTTGCTGTCGTGACCGGGATAGACATCTGTGTCATCATCGAGCTTAAACAGTTTTTGAGTTATAGAATCGCTCAGTTTTGCAAAGCTACCGCCCTCAAAATCAGTTCTGCCGACAGATGTATAAAACAGTGTATCTCCTGAAAACAGCATTTTGTCTAACAGAAAACAAACACTGCCCGGAGTATGCCCCGGCGTATGTATAACTTTAATTTCTTTATCACCGATTTTAAAAATGTCGTTTTGCGTGAAAGTTATCACCTTTTCAGGCGGGAGTGTGTTTGCTACAAAGCCGAAACGCTCAAGCTGTTTTGGCAAATTTTCCACAAGATATTTGTCGTCTTCGTGAACATAAACAGGTACTTTAAAATATTGCTGAGCATCTCTTTCACCGAGTATATGGTCAAAATGCCCGTGAGTATTAAGAATATACTTTAAAGCTGCATTGTTTTTTTCAAGTTCATCTTTAATCAAATGAAAATCTCCGCCAAGGTCAATCAAAACCGCTTCTTTAGACTCATCGTCAATAAGAAGGTATGCATTTGTCCCTATCAGACCGAGCGGATAAGTTTTTAAAATCATCTGTAATCCCCGTAATATGTCCAAAAAAATTATATCATAAAATTTACGGATTGTTTGTTAGCATCAAGTTCCGCCTGCTGGTTCGGGGTTCTTTGTTCAGGAGGAATGCTTTCAAGTTTTGCAATTCTTTTTTGAATCAATCTGTTTTTAAGGTTTTCAATGATACGGGTTATAAAAGATTTTTTAGGGACCTCAGTATTATCACCTACAACATCTCCGACTTTCACGCTTGCAATAGCAGGGGTAGTATTTTGAGTCTGCCAGTTCTGAGAAGTTTTTTGCATTGTAGAAAGTAAACTTGCACCTGCAACCATAATTTATCCCTTTCATTATCTTTGATATTATAAAACACAAAATGAATTTTTTTTGCTACTGCATAAAAACTTTTACCAAAGTCAGAAATAGTTAAAAGAGTATTTACGAATGACCGTTCTTTGCTATTCCGGCGGATTTTGAGCGGCTGTACAGTCGAACGAAGCACCGTAGGTCGGGCTTTCATTCCCCCAAAAAACTAAAACCTTAACCGCGCAAGCGGTAGGGGGTTGCCTTCTTTTGCCGTTGAGCTGTGGCGAAACGTGCAAAATGGATTCACGACTTCACAATGATATTGCCAATACACATTTTTCATTTAACAGCGAACTGGGGCGGAGCCATGACCGAATACGATTAGAGATTTTTAAATGAAGGAATGAAAATTTACCGTACCGAAAATTGTATTTTGAGCAGGTAGGTTAGGCTTTCAGCCCAACTGTCATTCTGAAGCATCCGTCTTTGAAGTTTTTGCGATGATTGTGTGTGTTCAGAATCTTACCGGCTGGGCGTGGAATTACTTGGCTGGTAATGTGTATTGTCGACCCTCACCTGCGTCCGTAAT
>CALUTJ010000006.1 GCA_944323685.1 Candidatus Gastranaerophilales bacterium
AAAGCTCTCAAAAATGAGAGCTTTCTTATTGAGAATCTTTTTTGTGTCCTTGGTTCTCCCCTCTCGTAAAACAAGACATTTAGTCTTGTTTTCCTCGGCAGAGTGAGGCGTGGCACCACTTTAAAGAAAGCTCTCAAAAATTGAGAGCTTTCTTATATAAATTTTTTCTTTAAAGAACCTGAAAACTGGAGTATTTTTCCGGATTAAATTCTTGTATATAACAAGACATTTATTTTATCTGGTCTATTAATTGACTTTTTGTTAGAATTGCATTATACCTTAATAATATGGTTTAAGGAGGAGATGTTATGTCAAACGCATTGGATATTAATGATACAACATTTGAATCAGAAGTCTTAAACTCTTCTGAATTAACTGTTGTAGACTTTTGGGCACCATGGTGCGGCCCTTGCAGAAAATTAGGCCCTGTTCTCGATGAGGTCGCTCAGGACTACGAAGGCAAGCTTAAAATTGTAAAACTAAACACTGATGAGAACTTAAAAACAGCTAAAGAATATTCTGTAAGCGGATTGCCAACACTATTGATTTTCAAAGACGGCAAAGCTGTTGAACGTCTTGTAGGGCTTGTTCCAAAATCAACTATCACATCTAATATCGAAAAACATTTATAATTAAATTTTGTTTTTAAAAAATTCACCAATGAGATTGTAATGTTGTGCCAGTTCAATAACTTCTGCGTTTTGCGGCATCATCATTGCAATCTTTTTTGTTTGAACGAGTCTTGTTTTGTAATTATTTGTTTGACTCAGTATATCATCTTCATTACAGCCTAAAAGCTGCATTTTTGCACGCATATAATATGGTATTGGCGAATGGCTTCCTTCGGGCGGAAATGCTCCGAAGAAAATGTTTTCTATGCCGAATTCTTTAAACAATTGGATTGCCGCAAGTGCTGTTTTTTTGCCTGCATTAAAATATCTTTTCGGCTCACTGTTTGCGTAACCGCCGATAATTGTCACATAATCACGGTCTCTTTGTGTCGATTCAACAATACTTTTGACCGTCTGCGGCTCAAGAACACCGTTATAAAAAACAGGAAGCTTATTTTTGTCTATTACTTTAAACTTTATAAAAGCGATATAATCTTCTTTGTTAAGGTTATCAATTGCATTATCTGCATTAACGCACACTACCCTGTATTCTCTGCCGTGTTTAGTCAGGGCTAAAATAGCGTTTATATCCTTTTTTATGTTTTTGTCGTAAACCTTTAACGTTGCGAGAATTGCTGTATTGTCATTAACAAGGTCTTTGGGTTTTAGTTGTTGAATAAAAGAAGTAACTGGGGAATATGTGATTTTGTTGGCTTGAAGAATGTTTTTTATCGATTCTTTATCTACCCACATTTTCTGTAAGGAGAAATCACCTTTAAAGCTTATATCTTTATTTGTTTTGTTTGCAGAAGATGCTTTGTAATCAAAACTATGCATAAGCATGCCTGCGTTAAGTTTAGATATGTGCATATTTTTTCCTTTGTTTATATAAGTTTAAAAATATTAAATTTTGCTACTATTTGCATAACAAAAAATTGTATTTTAACTGCTGTTGAATTATACTTGTCTCGGACTTGGTGAGAACCTAAAGTTGCGTATTTATAAAGATTAAAACCGAAAAAGAAAGGACAATTATGCAAGTTCCCAGAATCAGATATCAATCTGTAAATCCTTTTATTAAAAATGCATCTAAATATGCTGAAAAATTTGAATCAAAAGCACAAAAGGCTTTGCCAAAAGAATTTAATGCTAACACTGTTAAGACTGAAAACAAGCAAATGAGAAGACTTGATTTTGAATGCGGTGAAGGCAATAACTACGAATACTTTATACATCTTGCATAATGCAAAACAGTTATATAAAAACCTGCTTTGATTTTGTTTTTCTTAAAAAGAAAGATATTGCCGCAACAGGTTTTGAAGCAAAATTCAAACAATTTATTCCGGAAGGCTACGAGTTTAGCCTTCCTTATCAACTTTTTTTTAAAGTTACATCTGCGTGTAACCTTCGTTGTAAACACTGTTTTTATAACGGTGACGAAAATGCATATTCTCCGGCCGGTGACCTGAACCCTCAAGAACTGGTTGACCTTGCACGGTATTTTGTTGATGAAATCAACATCACAAATGTCACAATAACAGGCGGAGAACCTTTTTTGCAAAAAGGAATTTATGATATCTTAGCGGTTTTTGCACAAAACAACCTTTATATAAACATCATAACCAATGCAACTCTCATAGATTCTATAGCTGCAAAAAAGTTGGCGGAGCTGCTTAACCCTAAAATCTCTGTTTTTAGCGTGAGTCTTGACGGTGTGACAAAAGAAACACACGAAAAAATACGAGGTAAAAACTCTTATGACAGAGCTGTGAACGGAATAAAAGAACTTATAGCGGCAGGGTTTAGCGTTATACTGAATTATACTGTTACGACAGAAAACGTGTCAGAACTGCCATTGCTTTATGATTTTTGTAAAAATTCCGGCATAAATAAATTAGGTTTAAACCGGCTCGAAGCTGATAAAAACTCGCCTTTGATTCCTGACTTAAATGACGTTTTTAAATACACAGCAATGTTAATAGAAAAAGCACGCAAAGACACGGCATTTACGCTCCAAAACACCGGTCTTAAAACAATAGATTTTCTTAAAAATGATGAGGGGGCGAAACTTTTAAAAAACTTACATATAGATGAGCTTCCGGCCGGGGCTTCTCTCAGATGTCATTGCGGCCAAAGGGTTGAAATTTGTGCGGATGGCAAAGTATATCTCTGTTCTGCGGCAGAAACAGATGCATTGTGTCTTGGCTCGCTTAAAAATGAAGATTTTGAAACTCTCTGGGGTAAAAGAAAAAATAACCCTCTTTTTAAAGAAAGAGAACTTAAAAATTCAGTTTGCAAGAACTGTAAATATGTGCCTTTATGCAAAGCAGGCTGTATGGCCAAGGCCTACAAAAAATATGGCTCAATAGATTGCTCCGGCGATGACTGCTTAATATCAGGATACGGGGGCTGCAATGGATAAAAACACCGTCTTGATTTTTTCTGATACTGTTTTAAAACGTTATGAAGAGCCATTGAACACGATATTTTTATATAATGTCGAAAATGACACTATCTGGGCAGGCAACAGTGAATCATTTGCAGTCCTTGCGCTTGTTGACGGACAACATTCCATTGAACAAATATCTTTTGAGTTGCACAAAAACTATCCTGAAACAGATTTTGAAACAGTGTACAACAGCGTATATGAGATTTGTAATTCTCTTTATATCAAAGGTATCGTCAAACTAAAACGTTAATACGGTTTTATTTTTTTATTGCCTGTTCTTTGTTTGGAACCTGTGTCTGTGCAATAGTCTGTATTTGCGTTTGAGCTTGAGGTGTACGCTGTGACAGAACTTTTTTGCCGGTTAATCTGGACATAAACCTGAAGAAATCACCAAGCAGACCTTTTCTTGTTACGTTGTTATACTCATTTTCAAGTATTTCGTCTCTGGTTTGAGGCGTTACAGACATACCTATAGCTTTTCTGTTTACATATTCACCTACGAGAGTCGATGCTGTGTTAACGGCCTGAGCACCGAACAAGCTTGAGTTATAAAGGTTTCTGAAGGTGTTGTTAAACAGTGATATAAACATTACATTGTAGAACTGTCTTGAAGTTTCCTGAACTGCTCTTTCTTTAGCTTTTAATACAGCACCTTTCTTGTTTTCACCGTTTGATTTTTGCATAACCATGTTGTGGTTGTCAGTCATCAAGAACCATGCCGTAGCCGCAGTAGAAGTGTTTTTGGCAAGAGCCGAAAGATCCGAGTTGGAAAGGCTCGACATTGTTGCGGTGTTAAAGCCTTTGTTAAACTGCAGGTTCATATATTTTGCAAAATCTTCTTTGTTGTAATCAATTTTTGCAATACCCTGATGCGGTCCAAACATCGGCGGCAGTTTTATTATAGGATCTTTAGTCATTCTCTTAACAGCCTGGGCAACCATTTCGGTTTCTTTAGGCCATTGCGGAAGTTTTACGTCCGGTTTTATTAATTTTGAAATCGGTTTTGCAATATGTTTGTATGGAAGTGTAATTGTGCCCCATATAAACTTGAAGGGTTCTGCAATAAAGTCGGCAAATTCTTTCACAATTGGTATGCGTTTTCTGCCTAACGAAAGCATATCCGCATTAACTGAATTTTCTACAGTATCAGCAAATCTTTGTGCTTCCTGAGGATTAATTTTTCTTAGTGCACTTATTGCTTTTTCAAAGAGTTTTAGATTTTCTGCGCCGGAATCTACTTTGAATCTGTTTTCAAAAGTAAACGCATAATCTTTTGCAATATCGTTGATAAGTTTTTTGGCTTTAGTGTAGTTTTTGCCGATAATATTGCCGTTATTATCAAGAATAAGTGATTTTATTTGATTTGCTTGTTCTTCAAGATTATTAGCCTTCATTGTTTCGAAGAGTTCATTGAGGTTGTCAGCTATAACCTTTTTATCTCTGGAAGAAATAAAAGCAGCTGCATCGTTGTAAACACCGATGTTTCTGAAGGAGTTATTCTGTTTTAAGTTTGAAATGTGTTCAAAACTTTTTGCGTAATCTTCCAATCCTGCGTCTTTTAGTACAGTAGAAAATTCTTTGGAAATGGAATTAACTTTATTAGTTTTTTGCTGGTTTTGAATAACCCTTTCAAAATAGCTGCCTACAACTTCATCGTATTCTTTCAGCTTGTTTATAACTTTATTGTAATCGTGTTTAGAAATCTTATAATCAACTGTGGTCAAAGAGTTAAAGGCTTTGTCGTATTTGCTTGAAAGAACTTTGAAGTAATCATTTATTTTGATATTTTTAGCAACTTTCAAACCTTTTGCGGATTTAAGCGCAAATCCCAAAGCAATTGTGCCGACAAACCATTTAGCCAGTGAAGAGAAGGTAAGCAGTGGTTTTGACTCGTTAACCGCTTTTAATTTTTCATCAATAGATTTACCTGACATGTTAACACTGCTCATCTGTGCTAAAGGCATATCTGCCATTGCAAAGCTGCGAAATACTTTAGAACCTTTAAAGGTCGGGATATAAGCTGCTGTTTTATCATCGGTCTTATTGTCTGCCGGCGGCTGATAATCTGCTGGGAGAAGGCCTTCTTTTTTGTTCATTTCAATGGCTTCTTCCTTGCTTATCATGTGTATTTTTTTACCGTTTGATAATCTTGAGAACGCTTCGGTAATAAGTACGCTCAACGCCGTTACACCGACAAAAGTAGCCTTGCTCTTGTTAATCCATTTAGAAAGAGCTCCAAGGGTAATCAACTGTAAGTACGCGTTTGAAAGAACACGTTTGGTTTCCTGATTAAAACGGAGTTTTCTTTCTTTATCAGCCTTTTGCGGATCATCATCACATAATCTGGAAAGGTTGTAGGCATCATTAGCAAGGAAATATGCAGGGATAAAGCCTGTGACAATTCTTGTTAAGGCTCTTTCATGCACTGCGTTGTAATTGCCTGATTTAGGGTCGAACATTTTTAAAGCGTTCGACATCAAACCGGCAGAACGAACTTTGTCGGAATCGTGTTTGTATTTTTGAGCAGATTCCATATAACCGATAAAAGAATTGACAATATCAGCGTTATCAAGCGAGTTTAACTTTTTCTTTAAAAAGTTCCGGTTAGCACTGTCAACTGTTTGTTGCGCTGTTTTTGCGGCATTTTTACCGGAAAAAGAAGTTTTTAACGATTTAAAAATACGAAAAGGAATTTCCGTAATCGGGGCGGCCATTGCATCAAGCAATTGTTTAGTCCAGTTTTTCTCTTTTATAACAACTGTACTGTCGTTTTGAGCTTTAACAATGTGTTGTGCAATTTCTCTCCATTCGCTTGTGTTTGCTTCAAGCTCAACAGGCGCCTTGCCGATAT
This sequence comes from Candidatus Gastranaerophilales bacterium, assembly GCA_944323685.1. Lineage (GTDB taxonomy): Bacteria > Cyanobacteriota > Vampirovibrionia > Gastranaerophilales > Gastranaerophilaceae > Limenecus. The sequence continues at coordinate 5,912 of CALUTJ010000006.1, forward strand.
ATTTTTCAAGCATCTTTAAACTGTCAACAAGGTTATATTTGTGCTCGTTGTACAAAGCAAAAGATTTTTTTAGCTTATCAGCCGATATCCCTTTAAAAGAAACGCCTTTAAAGGAAGAATTAGCTGACTCTCTCATTAAAGGCGTTTGTTTATTATAATAATTATTCTTAGAAAGTTTATCTTTTGCCACAAAAGATTTTGGCTTGTGGCTAAGGTGATCTCGTTTTATAATGTTCGGTTTTTGATTTACTATCATTTTTCCTGCCCTTATGTACTTTCGCATAAGAATGAAGGTTTTGCAATCCATTATAAAAAATTTTTAACTTATTTTAATAATGTCGTCGAAACCCGACAACAGCTTTAAGTTTGTGCAGAATTTTTTTTGCTATATTAACTTCACAATGCAACATATTGTAACAAAAATTGCCGTTTAAAAACGAATAAAAGGCTGTTGGGATAATTTATATCTAATCTAGTATCACTGTTGCCGCCTCAAGCCTTCGAGCCGTCACTGCTCACCTTTGCCTTCTTTTTCGGCTGAACTGTGGTAAAGCCTGAAAAATGGCTTCACTATGTGAACAATGTGACACTCCAAAAATTCGTTCACGTCGCTTTGCTCCTTATCACAAATTATTCTCGGAGAATATAAATATTATCAACAAAAAATTTTTTGTAATGGCAAAAAATTTTTATTTTATGTTTTATTCCTGCAAAAGGATTTTTATATGAATATTTCCGGTATCAATTACAACAATAATCAACAGGTTAATTTTAAGGCCTCAATTTCTCCACAGGTTAGGTACCAGCTGGATAAACAGCTTGAAAATTACAAAGGTCTAAACCGTGAGAAAATTGCAAAAGCATTGGAAGAGCAAATAAAAAAGGTCAGCGGCTGGGGGACAAATGATTCCGAGATAGTTTTTGCCAGAGATTATCGCGGACAATACCGTCTGGGGCTTCAATACACAGTTTCAGCAGACAAACAATATGCTATTGCAATAAAAGGCCCTCAGGGGAAATCGGAACTCACACAATTTATGGCGCTGACACAAAGGCATATATCAAACGCAGAAGATACAATTAAATATTTTTACAATAAATTCGGCGGAGGCTTCTTTAACAGGTTTAAATAATGTCCTGTTATTGTACTAAATGTACAAAAACTGCTTTTTCTGTGACATATGTCTGTATTCATATGAGGTATTAAACTGATTTCAGCTTATCTTTTGCATAATCAATGGCATCATATTCTTTGTAAAAAAGATTGTGTTCTCCGATTTGGGAAGTTATTTTGTGATCTTGCAACTGTTTTAGGACATTTTCATTTTTTATAACGAGTATTATTTCAACCTCCTGCGACTGGAGTCTTAAAATGATATCTTCCAGAGCAAATATTGCAGAGATATCGAGCAAATCATCGGATTCATAGTTTAGTATAAGATATTTTGTACCGAGAATATCCTCAAACTTTGATACCAGTTGTGTTGCGGAGCCAAAAAAGAACTGCCCGCTTATGTGTACTACCCTGATTTTGTGTTTGTAATCATCTTCAAGCACCCGTTCAAGTTCCATAATTTCTTTGTCATAAACAGACTTGTGTACAAGTTTTGCTTTGTCTGCAACCCTTTTTGCGTATAACAGAGCAGCCAGTGTAATACCTGCCCCGACAGCAAATATAAGGTTGTAAAAGACAGTTAAAAACAGTACAAGGAACAACACGTATAAATCATCTTTGGGTGCGTATTTTAATACTTTTAAAAGTTTTACGTCAATAATGTCATAACCAATTTTTATCAAAATCGCTGCAAGCACTGCCAGCGGAATTTGAGCAACAAAACCGGAAAATTTAAACAACAGTATAATCAACAAAATCGGGTTAACAACAGCACAAAATTTTGTTGTTGCACCCGAGTTTATGGCTGCAACTGTCCTCATTGTCGCAGCAGAACCGCCCAATGAGCCGGTAATAGAACAAAATATGTTTCCGATACCCTGTGCCGCAAGCAGATGTTTGGGATTATGTCTTGTTTTTGTCAATGAATCCGTCACCAGACCGGTCAGCATGCTTTCGGCTGAAAATACTATCGCAATTGTAAATGCATATGGCAAAAATTTGATAAGATGATTTATATCAAAATATGGAGCAACAACTGCGGGAAAGCCAACAGCAACATCGTTTATTCTGTCTATATGCAAACCTGTTTTAACCGAAATCCATGTGCAAAAAATAAGCGCAACGATTTGTGACGGGAGTATTTTATTTATTGATTTAGGAGTTAAAAATACAATAGCAAGCGTGATTATACCTATAAACAAAGCCTGATGATTGAGGGTGAGGATACTGTTATGCAGATTCAGCATAGTTGTAACCGTTGACGACATGGCTTTGTGTCCCATAAGAGGGTTTAGCTGTAATATTATAATTATTATGCCGACACCGTTCATAAACCCTGAGATTACGGGATAAGGCATATATTTGACCAGATTCGGCAGGTTTGTAAATGATGCAATAAGCTGTAGTAAAGCTGCACACAAAAGTATTGTTACTGCCGAACGGATATCATTGTTTATTGCCAGCATCATAGATGCCACCACAATTGCAACAGGGCCTGTTGTCCCCGATACAACCGGAGTTTTTGGGCCGAGCATGCCTGCGATAAAACATAAAATAACTGCACCCCAAATACCGGCAGCAGCGCCGAAACCCGTAGCGACCCCGAAGGCAAGCGCCTGAGGTAATGTAATAATTGCAGAATTTATTCCGCCAAAAACATCTCCAGAAAAGATTTTTAATTTTATCTTAAAATTTTCCGCAAAACTCATACGAGTTATTTTAACATGTCCTTATAAAATTCAGACATTTATTCTTTGTTGTCGGCAAGAATTTTTACAATAGAAGCAAGCGAAACTATCACACACAATCCGCAGAGCATAATCAAAAAGCTGTCTAATATTCTTAAGTGGATATGAAAAACTTGTGTAAACGAATACACTAACACAGCAATAACATAAAGACCAATTAAGTGTTCGGATTTCATATTAATAACCCCATATTTTGACGCAGTATTACTATATATTAACCGTTTATCAATTGTTTTGCAAATTTTACGGAATCTTCAGTAATTTCGCCGGCAGCAAGCATTGCTATGGCTTTAATTTTGTTTTCTTCATTTAGATTATACACTTTTACCGCAGTTTGTCCATCCTGTGTTTTGGCGACATAAAAATGTCTGTCGGATTTTGCGGCTATAATAGGCTGATGTGTTATTGAAATAATCTGATGAGATTGTGCAAGCTCAGAAATAGTCTGGGCAACTGCCTGACACGCGTTACCCGATATGCCGGTATCAATTTCGTCAAAAATAATGGTGTCTATATTATCTGCTTTTGCAAATATTGTCTTAATTGCAAGCATCACGCGAGAAATTTCCCCTCCTGACGCAATTCTGGCAAGTGGTTTCGGGGCTTCCGATATGTTTGTCGAGATTAAGAACTCAACGCTGTCAAATCCGTCAGAACAATATTCACACTCGTTTATGCTGATTTCAAAACGGACTTTAGGCATGTCTAGTTTTTCAAGCTGGTTTGTCATTACCTTGCTTAAGTGGCCTGCGAGTTGTTTTCTTGATTCACTCAAAACCTTTGCTCTGCTGCTCATCCGGATCAGCAATTCATCCTTTTGCTTTTCAAGCTCAATTATCTCGTCCTGAGAAAATTCAATGGAATTATATTCTTTTGTGAAATTGTCATAAGATTCCATGACCTGTTCCAGTGTAGAACCGTATTTGCGTTTGAGCTTTTCAAGCACATCAATTCTTTGAGACACCTCATCCATACGCTGCTCGTCAAGCTCCATTGCTTCTGCATAATTTCTCAGGTTAGACGAAATTTCCCTTAATGTCTCCTGCGCATTGATTAAATCACTTTCGTAATCGCAAAGGGAATTGTCAGTTTCTGCCGCTTTGGATATACTGGTTTTTACCTTGCCGAGAGCATCCAGAATACAGCCGTCTTCGCCGTATAACGTCCAGTATGCCGAATAAGTAAGTTCTTTTAATTTTTCTGCGTTAGAAAGCACGTTTAACTCATCTTCGAGCTTTTTGTCTTCTTCAAGATCCTCTATTTGAGCAGACTCAATTTCATTTATCTGGAATTTTAAAAACTCAATCTGCTGTTCATCAATCTGCGATTTATTGCTTAGCTCATTCAGCTTTTTGGTAACCTGTTGGTAGTTTGTGAATAATTCTTTGTATTCCTCGAGAAGCTTTTTATGCTCCAGATCCCCGTAGCTGTCTAAAAGTTTTATATGGTACTTCGGCTGAATATAAGTATATGTCATGTGCTGGCTGTGAATGTCAATAAACATTTCACGCAGATTTTTTATCAAATCCTGTGTAACCAGTGCCCCGTTGACACGCGAGCGTGAACCTGATTCTGTTATTTCTCTTGATAAAATCAATTCATTGCCGTAATCTTCTATGCCGTAATCTTCAATAATCTTTTGCGGCAAAGGCTCTTTCAGCTCAAGAGTAAGCTCTATAACCGCTCTGTTTTTGCCTGTTTGGATAAGCTCTTTATTTGCACGTGCGCCGAACGCAAGGTCAATTGCGTTGATAATAATACTCTTACCCGCACCTGTTTCACCAGTTATTACGTTGAAACCTCTGCCAAAATCTATTTCAAGTTCATCTATTATTATAAAATCTTTTATTCGTAGTGTTTTAATCATAATCGCCGTTCCGGTGCAACTCCCCATTGCAGCTTTTCTCTTAATATAGAATAAAAACCGTTATTTTCTTTTTGAAGAATAACAAGTTTTGCCTCAACACTGCTTTTCTTAATAATTACACAATCATCTGCCGAAATATCTATTGTATCCTGTCCGTCTGTAGACATTTTTAGTCTGCCGCAGGTATTGCAGCTGGTTATTTTAATTTCCTCATCTGCCGGAATAACAAGAGGTCTTGCGGTGAGAGTATGTGCACAAATCGGCACAATAACCATTGCATCGAGTCCCGGAACAAGCACAGGCCCGCCGGCAGACAGTGTGTATGCCGTAGAACCGGTAGGGGTGGAGATAATGATGCCGTCAGCAAGATAGTCACACACTACTTTCCCGTTTATGTACAAAAATAATTTTGATGTTCGGGAAAAAGTATCTCCCTTAATGACTATGTCGTTTAGTGCCAGTACATTATCATTATAGGCAGAAAGCATCATCCTGCTTTCAATACGGTATTCTTTGTTAATTAGTTTTTTTATGGATGCTTCAATTTCATCAGTATTAGCTTGAGCCAAAAAACCCAAACGTCCAAGGTTTATACCGAGAATAGGTACATTTTTGGGCGCATAAAATCTGGCGGCTTTAAGCAAAGTACCGTCTCCGCCTATTGTAATAACAAGCGATGCGTTTGAATCGTATTTTGACGAGGGTGTCACAACACTCTTTAGTCCGTAAGATGTTAGCACCTCTTTTGTTTGTATTGCAATTGTGTAGGATTCTTTGACATCCTCATTGTACACAATTGATATATTGTTAAATGACAGCATTTCCATAAAAGGATTATACTATAACAGACAAAACTAACCAATAATTTTTTAGCTTTTACTTTTATATTTTGTACTTTTAACACAGAAATATCTACAAGAGGGTTTCTTGCAAGAAATTTATCATATAAAAAATATATTTACTAAATCAGCAGAATATGCTAATCTTAATTAAAATATTTAGTGTACAAATAGAAAAGAGAGAGTTTAATGAAAAAATTACTTACTTTAATTGCTTTGCTTGCTATGTGCTCACCTGTATTAGCTGCTGATAAGTATGCATCTGTCGATATTGACAAAGTTTTAAAAGGCTACAAAAAAACTGATGCAATAAATAAAACATTCCAGCAGCGTGATGCAGATATAAGAGTCTTTATCGTAGAAGCTCAGAAAAAAGTAGTTGGTGCAACTACTGATGCTGAAAGAAAAAAACTTGAAGACAAATACGCTAAAGAATTAAAATCAAAAATGGATAAACTCCAGAAAGATAAAATTACAGCATTGCAGTCAATTGAAAATGACGTAAGAAAAGCAATCGAAGCTGAAGGAAAAAAGGGTGTTTATGCTCTGATTTTGACAAGCAACACAACTCTTTACGGTACTGTTGATATTTCAGACAGCATAATCAAAACTTTGAACGCTACAGCCAAGTAAGATATGTTTGTATAAATACTAAAAAGGTAAACTCAAAAGAGTTTACCTTTTTGTTTGTTATTAATGTTAATTACGCTAATGTTCCGCCTGATACGAAGTTCATTACGTCAAAAAGTGTGTCTTTAACAAAAGCAACCGCGAGTTCTTGAACGGGTCTTTTGTCAATATAATCAAATGCGATATATAACGGATCTCTTGAATTTTTAAATCTCATTCTGAGATCTTTTTTATCAAGTATAGCAAGGCTTGCTTGAAGTTTATTTTCCTGTTGAGCTTTTCTTAAAAGGGGTCTGAACTGTCCGTTACCGCCTCTGTTATTATTTGTATTTCCTGCCGGGTTGATTGACATTTTAGAATCTCCTTTATATCTCTTATATATATAAAGGTATATACTTTTTTAAAATTGCGTATATACTCATTATTTGTTACAAAAAGTTTACATAACGAAAATATTAAATATATATAAATATTTTTGTATTTTTGGCTTGATGGTATTAAAATAAATAAATACCAACAAACTAATAGAGGGAAAGAGGAAAAGAGGATAATATATGAAAAGTTACAGAATAGAGGAATTATCTGAAATCGTAGGCGGTATACTTACTAAGATAAATGAAGCAAGTATAAACAAATTATTGCCGCCCCTGCTCGCCGATGAAGAATCTCTTGCGCTTGCGCTGTCTGAAGAAGAAATCGAAAACCTTATGAAAACAAAAGCAAAGGTTGCACTTGTTCCTCTGGGAGTAAACTTTGAACATATATCAACAATAGAAGTAGAGCGCCCCAGACTCGCAATGATGAAACTTCTCCACCTGTTTTATGATGCACCTGATGCTCCTGTAGGTATTCATCCGTCAGCTGTTATTCATCCTGAAGCGAAAATCGGTGAAAATGTTTCTATAGGGCCTAACGTTGTTATTTCAAGAAATGCAGTTGTAGGTAACAATACAAAACTGCTTGCTAATATATACATCGGCAAAAACTGCACAGTTGGTGAAAATTGTCTTTTCCACGCGGGGGTAAATATTGGTGACAACTCGCATATCGGCAACAGAGTTATCCTCCAGCACGGTGTAAGTATCGGTGCTGACGGTTTCAGCTTTGTAACAGAAAATCCCGACGTTATTGAACAGGCACGTAAAGAAGGTTCTGTAAAAGAATCCAATACAAAACAAAAAGTTTATAAAATCCCATCTATAGGCGGAGTTGTAATAGCTGATGACGTGGAAATCGGTGCTAACACATGCATAGACAGAGGCACAATCGAAAATACAATGATAGGGCCTCAAACAAAAATCGACAACCTTGTGCAAATAGGTCACAACTGCAAAATCGGCGGCGCTTGTATGATTGTTTCTCAGGTAGGGCTTGCTGGAAGCTGCAAAATCGGCGACCGTGTAGTAATTGCCGGTCAGGCCGGTCTGGCTGACCACTTGAGCATCGGTTCTGATTCAATCATTATGGCTCAGGCCGGTGTTACAAAATCATTCCCTGACAAATCAATTATCATCGGTGCTCCGGCTGTTCCGAGAAAAGACTTTATAAAACAGCTCAAGATGCTTAAATCAGCAGAAGAAGCCGTTTCTAAATTTAAAAAATACGAACATTTACTCGATACACTTGAACAAGGGGAAGAATAATGACTATGACCGCAACAGTTAATACAATATTAAAAGAAGTATCTGTATCGTCAAAAGGCTTGATGACCGGTGTTGATTCAACTGCAAGGCTTGTGCCGTCAGATAAAAAAGGCATCAGATTCCACCTCGGGGATAATGTTATCGAGGCAAGTGTTGATAATGTTGTTTCTACGGAACACTGCACGGTAATCGGCAATCAAAATATGAAAGTTATGCTGATTGAACATTTTATGGCTGCTTGTGCAATCTGTCATATAGAAGCAACAGATGTTTATCTTACCCATTTTGAAATGCCGATATTAGGCGGCGGTTCAAAAGAGTGGGTTGATATATTTAAAGAAGCAGGCAATACGGCAAAAGAAAGCTATATCTTAACAGAGCCGGTTTCTTACTTTAACGGAAAAACTCATTTGATAGTTATGCCATCTGACGAGTTTAAAGTTACTTATTCCGTAAACTTTAACCACCCTGAACTTAATCACAGATGGGTGTCTATGGAAAAAGACAAATTAAATGAAATTATCGAGGCAAGAACATTCGGTTATTTGAAAGAGCTTGAAATGTTACAGGCAGCCGGTTACGCAAGAGGCGTAAGTATTGAAAATACCGTAGGTATGACAGATGACGGTTACACAACAGAGCTAAAAAGCGATTTTGAACCTGTAAAACATAAAATTCTTGATTTAATCGGTGATTTTTATTTAACAGGCTTTAACCCGCTTGATTTAAAAGCAGAGGTAATTGTTAAAGAAGCAGGCCATGCCGTACATGTAAAAGTGGCAAAGCTGCTTAAAGATAAAATACAAAAAGTTTAATAAGGAGTTATAGATGACAGAACAAACTACTAATGAAGAAAAGTTACAGTTTGATGTAATGCAAATTATGGATATGATTCCTCACAGATATCCGTTTTTGCTGGTAGATCGCATTACTGAATGCGTACCGGGAAAATATTCAAAAGGTTATAAAAACCTGACATTTAATGAACCTTTCTTTCAGGGGCATTTTCCGGGCAATCCGATTATGCCGGGGGTTTTGCAGACAGAAGCTCTTGCTCAATTAGGTGCAGGAATTTTAATGACTATGCCTGAATACAAGGGTAAACTCGTTGTTTACGCAGGTATTGATAATTGCAGATTCAAAAGAATTGTCCGCCCCGGTGACAGACTCGATATGGAAGTTGAACTCGTAAAAGTCAAAGGGCCGATTATCAAAGCTCAGGGTAAAGCTAGTGTAGACGGTCAGCTTGCTATGTCTGCGGATATGATTTTTTCAGTAATGTAATTTAGTTTTAATAATCCGGTATAATCCGGAAATTTAAGAATGGAGCCAAAATGATTGATAACAGAGCAATAATATCTGATGACGCTCAAATAGGCAGCAATGTAACTATTGGTGCTAATGCTGTTATAGGCAAGAACGTAAAAATAGGCGACAATGTAATAATAATGCCTAACGCATATCTTGAACACTGCGAAATAGGAGACGGCACGGTTATTTCTCCGTTTGCCAGCATTGGTACCGCGCCGCAGGATTTAGGATACAAAAACGAACCGACAAAATCAATAATCGGCAAAAACTGTATTATAAAAGAATATGCGACGGTTAACCGTGCATCCGGTGAAGGGAAAGCAACGATTGTCGGAAACAAATGCATGCTTATGACATCATCTCACGTTGCTCATAACTGTGTGTTAGAGGATGAAGTTATCATGGCAAACCTTGCAACCATTGGCGGTCACTGTCACGTTGGCTTCGGTGCTTTTTTGGGAGGTATGAGCGTATTTCACCAGAATTTAAGAATCGGTGAAATGTGTATAATAAGCGGCTTTTCCGCTGCAAGAATGGACTGTCTGCCTTATGTTAAAGGAGAAGGACGTCCGCCTATTCCTCACGGAATTAACGCTATCGGCTTAAAAAGAAGAGGAATCCCATCAGAAGTGCGTGACCATTTGAAAGAAGCTCTAAAAATTTTAAAATCAGAAAAATATCTTATTTCAAAAGCCTGTGATGTAATCGAACAGGAAGTTCCGCAGGATGAATATGTTAAAAAATTCGTTCAATTCATCCGTGAATCCAAAAGGGGAATCACCTTAAGAAAAGCTGAAAATACGATGTTTTAAATATAAAAGCGGGACAATTTATTTTCCCGCTTTTTAATTGACAATATCTAAATAAAGAAGCCCTCAATTTTTTGAGGGCTTTAAGATATTAGAATTAATATTAAACTTTAATGTATTAATATTAAACGTATTCTTTAACTTCTGCAGCGAGGTTTTTAGTATCCAATTTGATACCAGGCCCCATTGTAGTTGTTAAATATGCAGATTTTACATATACACCTTTAGCTACGGACGGTTTTGCTCTTAAAACAGCGTCAGCCAGAGTTGCATAGTTTTTCATCAAATCATCGAATGAAAATTTGATTTTGCCGATAGGACAGTGAATCATACCCTGTTTGTCAGCTCTGAATTCAACTTTACCTGCTTTAGCGTCTTTAACAGCTTTTGCTACATCAAGTGTAACTGTACCTGTTTTAGGGTTAGGCATCAATCCTTTAGGACCTAAAACTCTACCGAGTTTACCTAACATACCCATACAATCAGGTGTTGCAATCAATGTATCAAATTCAAACCAGCCGCCTGCGATTTTATCGATAACTTCTTCAGCGCCTGCTTCTTCAGCACCTGCTGCTTTAGCTTCGTCTGCTTTAGTACCTTTAGCAATAACGCAAACTCTTACTTCTTTACCCAAACCGGCCGGTAAAACGACTGTTGAGCGGATTTGCTGGTCTGCTCTTTTTACATCGATACCAAGACGCATATGGCATTCAACAGTTTCATCAAATTTAACTGTTGCTTCTGATATTTCCTGTAATTTTTTCAATGCATCAGCAGCACTTGAGGGTTGCACAAAACCTTCAAGCATTTCGGCTGCCTTTTTTTGTCTTTTAGTTAATTTACTCATTTCTTTTCCTTTCTGTGGTGATATCGGGTTCTAATCCGTTTCGGGCATTTTATAAAGGTGCGCCCCGTACGGCATCCCCTTCCACTTGTAATTATTCTTCTACTGTAACACCCATTGCTCTGGCTGAACCCTTGAGCATTTTAACAGCTGCCTCAACGGTTGTAGCGTTTAAATCGTTCATTTTGATTTTAGCGATTTCTTCTAACTGAGCAACAGTGATTTTGCCGACTTTAGTTTTGTTCGGTGCAGCAGAACCTTTAGGTAAGTTAATAGCTTTTTTAATCAAAACAGCAGCCGGAGGGCTTTTGATGATGAATGAAAAGCTTCTGTCTTCGTATACATCAATAACAACAGGAATAATATAACCTGCTTGATCTTGTGTTTTTGCGTTGAACTGTTTGCAAAAATCCATGATGTTAACACCGTGCTGACCTAATGCAGGGCCGACCGGCGGTGATGGATTTGCTTTGCCTGCTTCAATTTGAAGCTTAATTTTTCCAACGATTTTCTTTGCCATTTTATTGTTCTCCTTTCGTGGTATAGCGGGGTTTTGCCCCTTCCACCTTATTTATCTTTTATTTGTTTTCGCCTGTCAAATTAAAGATTTTGTCATTTTTTAACTTTATTAATTTTACAACGGCGATATTAAACGGTTACAGCTTAAAATCTTTCGGTTCTGAAAGCCTCTTAAGCTTTCCGCCATCTATACTTTTTGAATCTGTTTATATTCAAGCTCAACTGGAGTTTCACGTCCGAAGATTGAAACTGTAGCTCTGAGTTTTGATTTGTCAGGATATACTTCAGTAATATCACCGATAAAGTCAGCAAACGGTCCTGAAATGATTCTGACCTTGTCACCGACTTTAACGTCAAGCTCAATTTTGGTTGTTTGAGTTTGTACTCTGTGGATGATTTTTTTGATTTCGGAATCTTTAGCCGGAATCGGTTTTTTAGAGGTACCAACAAATTTTGTAACACCGGCTGTGTGTCTTACAACGTACCAGCTGTCATCATCCATAATCATTTCAACAAGAACATAACCGGGGAAGATTTTTTCCTCTCTGTCCTGTTTTTTACCGTCTTTGACTTTTGTTATGGTTTTTTGAGGAACTTCAACACGGAAGATTTTGTCACCCATATTCATATATTCAATACGTTTTTCAAGGTTGACTTTAACCTTGTTTTCATAACCTGAATAAGTATGAACAATATACCACTTTTTCTGCGGTTCTTTGCTGTGAGAAGCTTGCAGGTCAGATTTCAATTTTTCTTCTTTTTCCTCAATGATTTGATGTTTTTCGTTTTCAAAAACTTCAATATCATTTTGCTGCTCATTAACTTCCAATTGTTCGTCGTCTTTTTTTGCCATTATATTAATTCCTGTAATTATTATAATTAAACTGATTGTTTGTAGGTAATTTAAGGTATCAAGCCCAAACCTTTAAAAAGTGCATTGAAAATAGTATCAACAGCAAGTACACCTACTGTAAATACAGCCGTAATGATTATTACGAGTATTGTTTCGCGGATGATATCCTGCTTGCCGGGCCAGGTGATTTTGCCCCACTCAAGTTTTACACTTTTAAAGTAAGCCACCATAGCTTCTTTAAAATCAATATTTTCTTTAGTTTGGTTAGCCATTAAATTTCCTCTTTTTAATTTAAATCGCGCCCTGAAGGACTCGAACCCTCGACATCCGGTTTTGGAGACCGACGTTCTACCAACTGAACTAAGGACGCTCTTTAAATTTAAACAGTCTTAGTAAAGTTATTTTGTTTCTTTATGAACGGTGTGTTTATTGCATCTCGGGCAATGTTTTTTGAGTTCCATTCTTTCTTTGTTAGTTTTTTTGTTTTTGGTAGTTGTGTAGTTTCTTTCTTTACATTCTTCACAAGCGAGAACTACCATTTTATCGTTTTTACCTTTAATTCCCATTGTGTGTACCTTCTTTTATTCCTATCTTGTTAAATTCTTTTCAAGCAAGATTTATAGAATGCGTCTTTTTCCTCATTCTATTAAATCCCGTGTATTTAGCTGTAATAATATCTTACTATAAACAAAAAATATGCAAAGCATTTATTTAATAAAACTTATTATATATGCAATAAATGCGACAGTGCAGCCGGTCGTTTCAATTTAATACATCCGGCAAAGCATAATAACAGACGGTTTTAACTACGCTAGTTTATCAAATTTTAAACCTGACATATTTAAAACTGATTCAAATTCTTCATCATTTTTGTCTTTTACATCGAATACATAATTACTTCTGTTTAAGCCTTCATTATGATAAAGGTTGTCAAACATTTCTTCCATGTTTTTGCAAGAAGCTGTAGCATAACCGAGAGCAACCATGTGGTCAGGGTTTTGCATATCAATATCTTTGCCTTTTATCATATATCTGCTTTTAAAAGAAACAGAAGGTTGATTAAAATTAACTGTCATTTCATATACTCCTTTAGAATTTTGTATACAGAGTTAATGTCAGTGACAATTTATTTTTGCCGTTTAAAATTTGTTTATTTTACAAAAGTTAATTAAAAACCTATTAACATTGATAATTCCGAGTGCGGTTTACCGAGAGTTTTTGCTACGTCAGCATTTGTAAGTTTTCCCTGGAAGGTATTTACACCTTTATACAGCTCGGGGGTTGATTTTACAGCGGCAATAAATCCTTTATTAACAAGCTTTTGTATGTATGGCATTGTATAGTTATTCAATGAGATTGTAGCGGTTCTTGCAACGCAGCTGGGAATGTTCGGTACAGCATAATGAATAACTCCGTATTTTTCAAAAACCGGATTATCCAGAGATGTAGGTTCGTCAATAGTTTCAAAAATTCCGCCCTCATCAATTGAAACATCAACAATAACAGAGCCTTTTTTCATTGATTGAACCATATAATCTTTTACAATAACAGGTGTCTTTTTAGAAGGTGTAAGCACTGCGCCTATTACAATATCAGCATGTTTTATGAATTTTTCTACGTTGTAATCATTACATATAACAGTACAGATTTTTCCGTTAAATTCTCTGTCAATTTCTCTTAACTTGTTAGGGCATATATCGGCAACAACAACGTTAGCCCCGAGACCGGAAGCGACTCTTGCCGCACTTGTCCCGACAACGCCTGCGCCTATTATAAATACACTCGCAGGATACACCCCTGGCACTCCGCCCAACAGTTTTCCGACGCCGCCAAAATCACAACCCAAATACCTTCCGCCTATGTGAACAGACATTTTTCCTGCCAATTCACTCATCGGAGAAAGCACGGGAAGAGAGCCGTCTTCTTTTTCTATTGTTTCATAAGCTATTGCTGTAATTTTCTTTTTTAAAAGGACATCAACAAGCTCCGGTTCAACAGCAAGGTGGAAATAGGTAATAACAGTCTGACCGTTTTTGAGCATGTCATATTCATTTTTTTGCAGTTCTTTTACCTTAACGACAATTTCTGCTTTATCGTATACCTCCTGTGCCGAGTCAACGACTTTTGCACCGTTTTGCTCATACATTTCATCGCTGAAACCTATTTTTTCACCAGCACCTTTTTCAACGTACACCGTATTGCCGTCTTCGCAAAGCGTTTTTACGGACGATGGTATCAATGACACGCGGTTTTCACAGTTTTTTACTTCTTTTGGCACACCTATAATCATTAATACCTCCAGTCAAAATTGTTATACTTCTATTATTTTAGATGCTTCTTCTATTTCGTCAATAATTAAATTAGCGGCAGCAATCGGGTCATCCGCGGCGGTAATTGGACGGCCGACAACCATATAATCTACCCCCGAGCGTATTGCGTCAGCAGGTGTGACAACACGTATCTGGTCATTAACAACAGACCAGGTCGGGCGTATTGCCGGACAAAGGATTATAAATTCATCAGAAAACTCTTTTCTTATTTTTTTTGCTTCGGATGCACTTGCAATTACGCCGTCGATTTTTGATTCCTGAGCCAGATATGTAAGATGAGATACATACTCATCAATATTCATTTTTACGTTTAATTCTTCAGTCAGAGTTCTTTGTCCGAAACTTGATAACAAAGTAACCCCCAGTATTGTAGGAGTAGGCTGGTTGAATTTTTTTGCGGTTTCTCTGGCAACTTTTGCTGTAGTCTTAAGCATTTTTGAACCGCCGGCAAGATGTGCACTGAAAGTTGTTATCCCTCTTTTTACAAGAGTTGACGCTGCTTTAGCCACAGTAGAAGGGATATCATGAAATTTTGCGTCAAAGTACACGTTAGCGCCGTTGTTTTTAATCAAATCAATTGCATCATATCCGCAGGCCAAAAATAACTGCGGCCCGACTTTAAAACAGCCGACATAATCCTTTAAAAGTTTTACAAGTCTTTCAACCTCTTCAAGAGAATCAGTATCCAAAGCAAGAACTATTCTGTCTTTAGCCGATAAATTTTTGTTATTAAAACCCATACCCGATCCAATAAAAATACTATAGCTCTTCAAATATATCACTATAATTAGCCGAGTGCAAGTATATAACCCTACAGGCTAAAATTATTCAGCGAAAATATTGTTTTAGAGGATAAAAGCTGTCTTTTTACTCACCCTCATACTGAACCATAGAAAATACATCAATATCTTTTAATTTTTCTCTGCCTTTTAAATCGGTCAATTCAATGATAAAAGCAGCGCCAACAACATTTGCGCCCACTTTTTTAAGCAGTTTTGCCGCCGCATCGACTGTACCGCCGGTAGCAAGAAGATCATCAACGATAAGAACTTTTTTGCCGGCTTCGACAGCATCAGCGTGCATTTCTATTTTATCCGTGCCGTATTCAAGTTCATATTCTTGAGAAATCGTTTCTGCCGGAAGTTTTCCGGGTTTTCTTATTACAACAAATCCTGCCCCCAGTTTGTAAGCAAGAGCAGCACCGAAGATGAAGCCGCGTGATTCAATGCCTGCAACATAGTCAATTCTTTCATCTTTATATCTATCCGTCAGGTAATCTATCATATATCTCATGGCCTGAGGGTCTTTTACTGCCGTTGTTATATCACGAAAAATTATCCCCTTTTTAGGAAAATCATTGATAGCTCTAATCTTTGATTGAACGTACTCTTGCATTTTTCAAACTTCCTTTTCTATGATTATAAAATATTTTACGAATATCAGGGCAAAGCCTGTTCGATATCTTCAATTATATCAGCAACATCCTCAAGACCAACAGACAATCTCATAAAATCATCCGAAATGCCGCAGGCCTTTAACTGCTCATCATTAAGCTGTCTGTGTGTGGTGAGGCACGGGTATGTGATTATAGAACGTGAATCGCCTATGTTTGTTGCATGTATAAGCAGTTTAACGTGTTCGATAAAGTATCTGCCTGCTTCTCTGCCTGACATGTTTTCACCTTTTATACCAAAGCTTATTATCGAGGACGCGCCTTTTGGCATGTATTTTTTTACAAGCGGATAATATTCATTGTCCTCAAGACCGGGGTAATTAACCCAAGAGATTTTTTTGTGGTTTTTGAGATATCTTGCAACACAAAGCGCTGTATCGCTGACTCTTTGCATTCTTAACGGCAGTGTTTCCAGTCCCAAAAGCGTAAGATAAGAGTTAAACGGACTTATGCAGCAGCCGTAATCTCTTAATAGTTGTCCTCTTGCTTTTACTATATAAGCACTTGAACCAAAAGCTTTTGTGTAGCTTAACCCGTGGTAGCTTTCGTCAGGCTCAACAAGTTCACTGAATTTATCTGATTGAGTCCAGTCAAATTTGCCGGAATCCACAATAACCCCGCCCATAGAGTTGCCATGCCCTGAAATATATTTTGTCAGCGAATGAACAACAATATCAGCGCCCCATTTTATCGGGTTGCAAAGGTAAGGTGATGCTACAGTGTTGTCAATGATTAGGGGGATTTTATGGTTGTGTGCCACACGTGCAATCGGTTCTATATCTGCAACATTAAGTTTCGGGTTGCCTATCATTTCTATAAACACACATTTTGTTCTGTCGGTTATAAGCTGTTCATAGTCCTGAGCTGATTCTCCCCGTACAAAGCGCGTGTTTATACCTAGCTTGCGAAGTGTTGTGTTCAAGAGGTTAAAAGTACCTCCGTACAAGGTTGAAGAAGCAACAACTTCATCACCTGCTTTTGCTATATTGAGCACGGCTATTGCTGATGCGGACTGTCCGGAAGAAAAAGCAAGAGCACCGACTCCGCCTTCCAAAGCAGCAATTCTTTCTTCCAGAACCTGTGTCGTCGGGTTAGATATTCTCGTGTAAATATCGCCTTGAGTTTTTAAATCGAACAAATCAGCCGCATATTGCACATTGTCAAAATCAAAAGCAGTTGTCTGGTATATAGGCACAGGTATACAGTGTCTGTTATTGCCTGCATTGTGTGCATATTGGACGGCTATTGTATCAAATTTCATATTTTATCTCCGCTCAAAGTGTATAAAATGCGTTAAATCTGGCCTCTGAGATTTTCTTTTATAATATCCGACACCCACGGTACGTAACTGTCTTTGCCGCAAATCGCACTGATTGCAAGGTAAAGTATAAAGACAGTGTAAAACAGTGTCACAATTGAAAATCCTAAAATTAAAGGCGTATTAAGCAAAAATGTTATCATACCCAGTATATTTTTCAGTATCGGAATATAACTTAAAATATTCATTGCATAACCAAGCCCTGACAGAATAAGCCAGAGTGCAAAGGCGATGAAAAAAGACTGGAATATATGATACTTAAAAAAAGGTCTTAAATCTTTTTTCATTAAATAAGCTATGATAAAAAACGCCAGTCCGATAAGCGGCATTACATACGACGCCGCAGAAATTATCCGTTCAATAACAGAAGGTGATGTATGTCTTGCGTATGACATTGATTTCTCCCCGAAAGAGGCTGATGCTTAAGCGATTACGCTATTATCCTGCTCTTTTCTTTTTATGTATTCCTGTAATATTTCTATATAGACGAGTTTATTTTCTATTGATTTGTCGTCATATTGTAAGGCTTTTCTGTACGTATAAACTGCATTGGGCAAATCTTGTGCCATAAAATACGTGTTGCCGATAAAAGAGTATATCTTTGCATCATTAGGACATATTGCAGATGCCTTTTGATAACAGTCTATAGCCTCTTGATACATTTTTCTGTCTACGTAAATATTACCCAAAAGTATGTAAGCGTTGGGCATTTGCGGGGCTACAGCTATTGCTTCTTTGTATTTGCTGATTGCCATATCAATTCTGTTTGCATCTGAATAAGAAATAGCATGGCAAACGTACACCTGATATGCTTTAGCATCTATTGCGTAGCATTTGTCAAAGTATTTATCCGCGTTTGAAAAATCTTTTAATGAGGCATAGCAATTAGCAATACAAATAGTGGCCTTAAGGTTTGCCGGCTCAATATCAACGGCATGCTTTAATGATTTTATTGCCTCTTTGTACATATGCATCGACATTTGTGCACTTGCTTTATTTATGTAAGTTTCCGGATCATTCGGGTCGGATTTGATTGCCTTGTCATAATACACAATTGCTGTCAGGTAATCTTTTTTATCCTGAAACAACAAACCGATTGCATTGAACAGAGGCGCATTATTAGGCTCTAACTCAAGAGCTTTTTCATAATTTTTCATGGCCGGTTCAAATTGTCCGAGCTCTGCATATGCGTTGCCGAGATTCATATAGATAGAAAAGCTTTTAGATTCTATCTCAGCAGCTCTTGAATAGTAGTTGATGGATTTATTTATATCCCTGAAATAAAAATGCAAGCTGCCAGCATTTATAAGCGCCTGCGAATTAAGAGGATTCACGTTGAGCAAGGACTCATAAACGCCTAGCGCGTTTTGATAATCGTTTTCTGCAATATAAATTTTGCCCAGTTCTATATAGTTATTTTCGTCAGACGGATTTTGGGTTATTTTTTCCGTTAATTCATCTTTAATATCTTTGTTATTGTTGTTTTTAATATCCATAATACTACCAATATTCATTTTATTTTTAATACTGAAATATTTTACTACAATATTTAAAAAAGTGGAATTATCTTTACTTTTATAGACTGTATCATTTGATTTAATACATAAGTCAAGCTTTACCTTTGATTTTGCATCATAAAAGCGTCAGCGTGTAAAAAAAGCACATTTTTATTGTTTATTTAATCGTGAATAAATTCACGGTTTTATTGTTATTCGTGATTTATTGTTCAAAATACACTTATTAGATATCAAATGATATATTTTGTATAAGTTTTTTGCTATATGTTTGTCAAATAAAAAAAAGCCACTCGATTGAGTGGTTTGTTTTCTGCATCCTAATGGTCTCTTTTGTGTTTATTATTTAGGAGTTTATATGTGTTCGGGGTTATTAATTAAATTAAGATGTTATTTAGTGTTTCGACTACACTTAAACCTTACATATTTATTTTTACATAACAAGATTTAATGTCAAGTGTTTTGATTAAAAATTTTTTAAAATGTTTTTACATTTTTTTACAATTGTTCAAAAGCCTGTTATATTCGTTTATTAAGCCTTCTTTAAACGGAACTGTCTTTATAAAATCCCACGGCAAATTGTCTTTAGTATCTCTTTTTTGCAATGCATAAAAATCTGAGGACGGCAAACCCGATGCTTTTTTCAGCTCCTTATAAGTTTGTTTAAAAGCTCCAAGATTTCCGCCGTTTTTATATACTTCAATCAAATAATCCGCAAGGTTTCTGTCACCGCGGGAAAGCAAAGCCTGCCAGTAATCCCATTTAACACTCGAAGTTCTTATTTTTACTCCGATTTTATGGAACTCTTTTTTCAAATATTCATATTTTGATTCAAGCGACTTTATGCTTCCTCGTTCACAAAACTGAAACGGGGTATGGGCTTTAGGTACAAATGTTGAAAAAGAGAACGTAAACTCAAAAGTTTTGAATTCTTGTTTCAATTTTTTAGCCAGTGTGACAAATGCCTCTATATCTTCCTGCGTTTCTGTCGGATGACCTATCATTGCGTAGATTTTAAGCCCTTTAAGTCCGTATTTTTGTGCTGTATTTACGGTATCAAATATCTGAGGTTCAGTAAGATTTTTATTAACAAGTTTTCTCAGTCTTTCAGAGCCTGCTTCTATTGCAATAGTTGAGTGTTTTTGACCGCATTCAACTAGAGTTTGTATTATTATCGGCGATATAGAATCCGCTCTCAGCGAGGATACTGAAAGCTCTAAATCGGGAATATTTTCACGTTTTCTTTTTAAAATATGTTCGCAAATTTCGTCAAATTGAGGGTGCGCCGTAATCAATGCACCGAGCAGCGCAATTTTATTTGTATATTTTAGCCCCTCGTCAATTTTTTCTATAATTTTATCAAAATCACAAAAACGAGAAGGAAGGTTCAAATATGAGGCTATACAAAAACCGCATCTTTGCGGGCAACCTCGCACAATTTCGATAACATAAGTATTTGAAAAAAAGCTTTTTTCGCTCAGAACCGGTGTTGTTATACATTCGCAAAGCGGTGAAGATATTTTTTCTACGCTGTACGGTTCGTTATTTAAGTTAAGTACACCCTGCTTTGTGTCAAACTTTGTCAAAGAGGGAACATATATGCCTTTTACCTTTGAAAGTTCTACAAGTTTTTGGTTGCGATTTAATGATTTATTGTTTTTGATTACGTCTATAATTGATATATCGATATCCTCGGCATCGCCTATTATAATGAAATCAAAAAATTCGCAGTAAGGTTCTGGGTTTGCCGTCAAGACAGGGCCGCCGCCGAAAATTATCGGATGTTTTTCATCTCTTTGCGATGATTTAAACGGAATACTAAAGTTTTCAAGAATTTTAAAAATTCCTAAAAAGTCTATTTCAAACGAAACAGAAAAGCCCATGACATCGACATCACACGGTTTAAGTTTTGTGTTTTTAGTATCCGTAAATATCTTTTCCACATAATAATCGCTTCTCATATCGAGGCGTTTTACAATTGACATATATCCTAATGATGACATACCAAAAGACGCCATTGCAGGAAAAGCCATCCAGATATTAATTTCTGTTTGTTTTTGCGGTGGGTTGTATAAAATAATATCGGACAATCTTATTCCTCATTTCCGTCATTCATTGTTTTAACATAAATTTCTTCAAACAGCGTAACAATAACAGCTGCAATTGCAGGAGCGATAAGAACACCGATTACGCCTAAAAATTTTGCAGCAACAACAAATGAAAATATAACTACAAGCGGGTGCAAATCCATGTATTTTGAAAAGAAATAAGGTTTTGCCCAGTTGTTTTCCACAAACTGACCCAATAGCAGAGAAAATATCGCAACCAAACAAACAATCCAGCCTTTCGGAAACGCAACAAGTACGATTAAAATACCTGAAATAACAGGTCCTACAACAGGCACAAGGTCAAGGATAGCGGAGATAAAGCCTAAAAATATTGCGTAATCAACCTTCATTACCAGCAAAAATGCAGCAACTATGATACCAACAATTGATATTGACAATAGCTGTGCTGTTACGTAACCGCCTACTTTTGTTTCAAGTTCGTCAATAAGTTCGGAAGCTCTCGGGCGCATATTATAAGGAAACAGTTTTAAGCTGAATTTTTTAATAGTATCTCTGTCATTTGACAAAAAGTAAACAATAATACCTAATGTCACAAGCACTGTTAAAATTCCTACAAATCCAACCGTTACGTTGATTGATTTGTTTATAACTTCTTTAGCGATTGTTGTTGAGTTGTTTAACACAGTGTCGATATTAAGATACTGAGATATACCCTGTCCGGCTATTTTAAAATTGGCAATAAAGTTTTGCAATTTTTCAATATTTGCAGGCATGTTATTGATAAGATCCGTTATTTCGTTAACAGACATTATTACAATAGGAATTAATACCCCGAGCGTCACAAGCAGTATCAGAACAATCATCAGGGTTGTCGCAAGACTTCTCGGTATTTTTTCAGAGAGTTTGTCGACAAACGGGTTTATTGCCGCTGAAATTACATAGCTGCAAAATAAAAGCAGTGCAATATCAGTCATTTTGACAAGCAAAAATATTATAAACAGTACAAGCAAAGTAAAGCATATATTTTTAGGAGTAAAAGAACTTTTTATATCCATATAAACCTCGAACATTAATAATACATCTGTGATTTTACTATAAATTTTAATATATTGAAATAGGCTATTTTTATATATAATTAAACTATAAAAGGATATGGAGAATAAAATTGATACAGGCACAAAAGGGAACAAAAGATATACTTCCGCAAGAATCTGCCAACTGGCAAAAAATGGAAGCAGCAGGTTTAGAGGTTTTTTCAAAAGCAGGTTTTAAAGAAATAAGAACACCGATATTTGAAGCTACGGAACTTTTTGCCAGAGGAGTAGGTGACTCAACCGACATTGTTAACAAAGAAATGTACACTTTTGAAAAAAGCGAGCGTTCTTTGACATTGCGTCCAGAAAACACAGCAGGAGTCGTGCGTGCTTATATTGAACACGGTTTTCACCGCCTTCCGCAGCCTGTAAAACTCTGGTACAAAGGGCCGATGTTTCGTTATGAAAGGCCGCAAGCAGGCCGACAAAGACAGTTCCATCAAATCGGTGTGGAAATGTTCGGCTGTGCAGAGCCATCTGCTGACGCTGAGGTAATAAATCTGGCGGTAAAATATTTGAATAACCTCGGGCTAAATGACCTTGAAATAGAAATTAATTCTCTCGGTTGCAGTGAATGCAGAAAAAAATACAGAGAAGCAATAAAAGAAGTTTTAAAACCTTATCTTGCAGAGCTTTGTGAGGATTGTAATTTCAGGTACGAAAAAAACCCTTTAAGAATTCTTGATTGTAAAGTTGATTCCTGCAAAAAAATCTTTGAAAAAGAAGAAATTCAAAAAGTAATACTTGGTGATTTTATCTGTGATGATTGCAAAGCCCACTTTGATACGGTTCAAGAATATTTAGCTGCGTTGAATATTCCTTATAAAAGAAACAAACAGCTTGTAAGAGGTTTGGATTATTACAACAGAACAGTTTTTGAAATAAAGTCAAACAACCTTGGTTCACAAAACGCCGTATGCGGCGGCGGAAGATATGATTCTCTTGTCGAAACCTTAGGCGGTGCTACAACCCCTGCTGTCGGCTGGGCAATGGGAATGGAAAGATTAAACTCTTTAATTCCTCAGGCTGTAGATTCAAGGTTAGATGCCTTTGTCATTTCTCAGGATACAACACAGGCGATAAAGTTTGCTAACGAATTAAGAAACAACGGTTTTAGCGCGGAATTTGATTATTCAAACAAAAAGTTCAAAAAGCAGCTTGATAAAGCGGCAAAAGCTGCAAAATATGCGGTTATTTTGATGGACGATGAAATTAAATCAAACACAGTGACAATAAAAAATCTTGATACCTCCGAGCAGGTTAATGTATCCCAAAATGAATACATAAAATATTTAAAATAATTTTAAGCTGATAAAAACTTTTTTAGAAGGATTTATATTATGAAAAAGATATTAATTTTGCTGACAATCATTTTAATGAGTGCAGGCAGTGTTTATGCACAAAACTTTAACTGTGTTGAAAAATCAATGTGTCCGGCTGTGCCAAAGGTTAACGGAGCAATATCTTCAACTTTAAGTAAAATAACAGGCATGAATTTTCTTTTGTCCACAACACTGGAATCTCAGGTAAGAAAACAGATGAATGAGGCATTAGCTGCCCGTTTTAAAGTTGATATAGAGCCTTTCGGCGCCAAAAGCATGCTTGAAGGTAAATTCAAAAGTATAACCGCCGATGCCGATTCCGCAATAATAGAAGGGATTTACCTTTCTAAGGTACATGCCCAATCTCTTTGCGGATACAACCACTTTGTATACAGCAAAGGAGAAGTTTTAACCGCAGAAAACTTTTTGCTCGGTTTCAGTGCGCAGATAACCGACTCTGACCTTCAAAAAATGGTTACGACCCCTGAATACGTAAAACTTGTTAACTCACTTAATGTTTCAGTAGGAAATATGACACTGTTTAAAGTATTCAACCCTAAAGCAGAGATAAAAGGCGACAAGTTTGTTGTTTCGGCTATGTATATTGCACCGCTAGCGATGAAAGGGCCAAAACAAATGGAAATGAAAATGGGCCTGACAGCAATAGACGGAAATCTTGAGTTTACTGATATTGAGGTGACCTCAAGCCACACGTCATCGGTTAACCTTCAAAAATTACTGCCGGTGCTCAACAAATTAAATCCGCTCGCGTTCAAGACAAATGTTTTAAACAATTCCAAAAGTATAATCAAACTTAAAGATGTTTTCATAATTGACAATAAAATTATGATAAAAGGTCTGGTTATTGTTCCAAAAAACTATTATAATAATTAAAGTTTATGAGTGAAATGATTCGGAGCTGAATGATGGGATTCTGGTCAAAATTAGTTATATTAACGTTAGCAGTGCTTGCATTTTTCTATGTAAAGGTCAATTTCTTTGATTCACCGCATGTAAAGGTGGAAAAAAAGCTGGTCGCCGAAGAAGCTGTGGTAGAACCGCCGCAAAATACTCCGGTACAAAAGGCGCAAACTACCGCAACAAGTGCAAAAAAAGAAAACACTGCAAAAGAAGAGTCAAAACCGAAAAAATATGTTACCGTTTATTTTCTCGGCATGGACAAAAATAACAACAGTATTTTTAAAACTGTAAAAAGAGAAGTTCCTTCGGGTAAAAATGAACTGCGCTACGCTTTGACACAGCTTGTTGCAGGGCCGACACAGTATGAAAAAAATGTCGGTGTTTATTCTGAAATTCCTAAAAACGTACAAATTATGGGTATAGTTGAAAGCGACAAAAAAATAATTATTGATATTTCAGGCAATATACAAAACGGCGGCGGTGCTGACAGCCTTTACAGCAGATTTAAGCAGGTAATAAAAACAGCACTTGCCAACGGCAGCCCCAAAAAACCGATTTATCTTTACATAGACGGAAAACAGGCTGAAGTAATCGGCGGTGAAGGTATCATGATTACACAACCCTTAAGCGAGAATTCTTTAGATGGATAAAGACCTTGATTATTATTTAAATTTGGATTGGACGCTGGTTGAAGGTACAGACCTGGACTTCAACGGAAATCCATATCATTATATTGAAATAAAAGAGTTTCCCAGTTTTGCATTTTGTGCAAAGACACGAGAAATCGCTCTTGCTAATTACAAAAACCAGCTTAAGCTAATGCTGCAAATAATGCTGGAGGACGGAGAAAGAATCCCAGAACCAGGCGAAGACGATGATGACGGCATTGACTGGGAAAGTATTTGCCCGTAATTATGTAATAATCTCACATATTGCTTTTTGGCAAACAAAATTTGTTAAAATACAGCATCTTCCTGTAAGTCGAAAGATGCTGTATTTTTATAAAGAGTTATACTTCTTCGACTCTAAAAGCAGGGGTCTGTTTTAACCTTTCTTCCATTTGTTCAAAGGTTAAAAAGCCTTCCTGCGCACCGAAGTGAGATACAACCGATGCTGCATTTACGGAAGCAAGCATCAGCGATTTTTCGATATTCCAGTTTGTGTATTCCAAAGCTGCGGTGAATGTTGATGATAAAGCATCCCCCGCACCGAGGGTGCTGACAACTTTTGCCGGAAACTCAGGGCAACGATAATATTTTTTGCCGTCAAAAGCATATACGCCGTGCTTTCCGTCTGTAATAATCACGACTTTGGCGTCGGTGGATTTTAACTTGTCAAGCATTGCTTTTATATCGGGGTGAATGGTTTCTGAAGAAAAACACTCTGTTTTTGTGTCTGGCCGTACCTGAATTTTTGTGACAAGTGATGCCTCTTCTTTGTTCATAACTACAACTTCGGCTGTTGCAAGAATTTTTTCAAAATATTTCAACCCTCTTTTAAGGCTTGAGCTGCCGGGGTTTATTGCTACGTTTGTATTGTGTTCTTCAGCAAAGTGAGCGAGTTTATCCAGTACGGCGCCGGATTCTCCGTTCAGCGGTGCAATATATAACCATTTTGCTTTTTTTACTGCATCAAAATTTATATCCTCTTCTTTTATTTTTCCGTTAGCACCTCTGTAAGCAAGTACTGTTCTGTTTCCTTCAAAGCTCAGCAATATAACAGAGGAACCCGAGTTGTCGGTTTTGCTTTTTACGACAAGAGAAGTATCTACTCCGGCTTCTTCTACTTTTTCAAGAATATTTTTTCCTTGAAAATCATCACCTATTTTAAAAATAGCCGAAGTTTTTGCGCCCAGATGAGCAAAGTTTGCAGCAGCATTTAGTCCGCCGCCGCCTACTGCGGTTTTAAAACTTTCGACCTCTACTTTTGCTCCGTAGGGGTATGACATAAAATCTATGCTGTTTTCTTTTGTGCTTACCGATACTACATTTGCAGCGTCAGATTCCACAAAAGAGTCTATTGTTGCGCTTCCTATTGTTATTACATCAAACATATTCTGATTCCTCTGTTAAATAATAAATCTTTTCAAAATTTCGGCTGTACTTTATGCCCTCGGATGTGTACTATCATACACCGCTTTTAGTCGTTCTGTCGATACATGAGTGTAAATTTGAGTGTTTGAGATAGATGCGTGCCCGAGCAGCTCTTGCACCACCCTTAAATCAGCACCGTTTTCTAAAAGTTTTGTCGCAAAACTATGCCTGAAAACGTGCGGTGTAACTTTTTTAGGCAATTCTATTTTTTTTACGATATCGTTTAAAACTGTGCGTATGCTTTGCGGCTGAAGTCTGTAGCCTGTTTTGTTTATAAACACCGGACTGTCTTCATTTTCTTCGGGCGGCTCTCCCTCTTCTTTAACCATATAACGCACTGTTTTTAAATATTTTTCCAAAAAATCTTTAGCCCTTGTTGAAACAAGCACTATTCGTTCTTTTGATCCCTTGCCCATAACGGTTATTTCGTTTTCTTCGAGATTAAGGTTGCCGAAATTCAAGTTGCTCAGCTCTGAAATACGCATGCCGGTGGCGTACAAAAGTTCAAGTATTGTCCTGTTACGGTATCCCGCAGGTGTTTCTATCTTTATGTTGTTTAAAATTTGTTCTATCTCTTTGCCGGTTAAAAATTTTGGCAAAGTTTTGTTTTTCTTAGGAGCGTGTACGCTGTTTGCCGGATTTGTTTCTATAATTTTTTCGCGGTACAAAAACCGGTAAAACGTTCTTATTGCAGCAATTTTGCGAGACAGAGTGGTCTTTGAGTAGTTGAAACGTTGTATAAAAACAAGATAATCTTTAAGCTTTGTATGGTCGGTTTGTTCTACCGGCGTTGAGTCAAGCCACAGCAAAAAGCTTAATATATCCGAGTGGTAAGCACGTATTGTGTGTTTTGAAAAGTTTTTTTCCACCTCAAGATAGATTAAAAAATCTTTTAAATATCTTTTTGTTATCTCACTTATCCCCATAACATAATTATAAGCTTACAGGCTCGTATGTGCAATAAAATAAAAAGCCCTGAACTAAGGTTCAGGGTTTATTAAAATTGTCTAGTTTTGCCGTTTCAGTTTTTTATAAAATCTTTTTATTATGCGATGAAGTTAGTACCGAATCTTGTTGCACCTAAGAAAACACATTCTTCGAGCATAGAATCCAAAGATCTGTAGATTTTTCTTGCGGGAGCTTTTTCAGCTTCTTCGATACCGTGTTTAGATTCGTTATATTGTGCTGCGATTGCTAATGTATAGTTTGCGAATGGGTTAGTTGCGTTAATCATTTTCTCTCTGACCTCGTTTATTTAACTTACATATATATAAAAACAAAAAGTATATATTAATTGCCAAATTAGTATATACTTTGCTTAACAATTCTTAATATTTTGCTTTTTTAAATTTTTGAAATCAGGCTAAAACGTAATTATATTGCCGTTATAGTTCATTGCGCTGATGTTAAAATCATTATCCCAGTAAATCTGACAATCAACTCCGGTTGAATAATTTATATTAGCGGAAGCCATTGCAACTGCCGTTTGTAAATCAAGCAATCCTTCTTTAACAAGCCCTTTTATTATATCGCACACAAAAGATGTTGAACCCGCCATAGTTCCGCTTTCATCAACTGCTTTGCCGTCTTTTAAAAATATCTGTTTGGAGCAAAATTCCATAGTTTCAAGATTGCTGTGTGTGATTGGCAGGGCATCACTTATTAAAATCACCCTGCTAAGCGGTTTTACCCGAAACGTTATTTTCAAAACTTCTTTTTGTACATGCTTAAAATCAGCAATGATTTCCGTATAAAGGTTATCGCTGCTTAATGCGCTGACAGCCGTTGACGGTTCTTTGTGTGAAAATGTACCCATTGCGTTATAAAGGTGTGTAACCTGATTTACTACAGAAAGATCTGTTGCCAGACAGTGTCCGGCAGATACTCTTATACCGTTTCTTTTTAAGTATTTGCAAAGCTCATAGTCCTTATCCAGCTCAGGTGCAAGCGTTACTATTTTTATTGCATCATCTTCAAGCAATTTGTAATTGTCAATATTCGGTATAAGAAGCTGTGACGGATTGTGTATTCCTTTTTTCAGCGGATTTAAAAAACAAGCTTCAAGATGTACTCCGAGAATTTTTGCCATTGGCTCCAGCGCAGATTCCTGAATTTTCATTGCCTTTTTAATTTCCGATATCTGTTCTTTTAAATTTTCAACAGTATCTGTTGCAAGGGTCGGAAAAAAACCGCAAACGCCGCAGCGCAGGATTTTTTTTGAAAATTCCAGAAAATCCATACAAGAACACTTTGCAAAATCTATACCGAAGCCCCCATGAAGGTGTTGTTCTATGAGGGCATCGGTTATAACTAAATTGTCTGCTGATTGATTGTTATACATAATATATGAAATTTACAGAAAACATACTATCCAAGTACTATTATATAAATTTTTCCAAATCTTTCAACAGTCTTTCGTGTTTTTTAGCATATTGGGAACCTCTTGCTTCAATAGCCATTTTTAAAATCAAAGGCATATTTAAAGCAAGCCCGTCCGCACCTGTATTTTGTGCATAAAGTTCCTCAAAATTGTCAGGCAGTCTTAATGACCAGTTTTGATCACCTGATGTTCCCGGTGTATTGTATGTACTTTTTATTCCGAAGAAATCAGTAAAGAATACCTGAATATTTTCAGCTTTTGAAGCAAATATCTCTGCAAGCTTAACATTCATCAAAGCTTTGGCATCAGTAGTAAGCTTAACAATTAAGTCATCTCTTTCTTTGCCCTGAAGCTCAGAGTACATATCGTCAACAAGATTCAGTACATTGAGATAACCCTCATGAGTGTTAATCATCTTGTCTGCCCACATAGAAACCGGTTCATTGTCGTGAGTACCGACCATTGCCCAGCTTCTCGGAACAATATTGCAGCATCTGTAGGGATGTTCGGGTTTGTCATGTTTAACAAACTGTGTCAATCTCATCCCCTGAAGGTCGTATTCCTTCATAACCGATTCTACAGGGAAAGTAAGAGTGCCTAAATCTTCGCAAACAATTGAATCTTTATTCAAGCCCTCTTCTTTTGCGGCTGCAATAACAATTTTTTCAATCATCGCGCCGTATTTTTTAATTTGTTCTTTTGTTAATTTTTTAACTCTTTTTTCTTTGTCGGAACCGAGTTCAAAATTCAAATCGTCCATTGTAGCAATAGCGTATTGAGAAAGCTCGGGATGTTCAGGTGAAGAGTACAATCTGCCTGCTCCTTGCTCAGGCATCGGTTTTTGACCTGCTTTATAAACCCACGGGTCAATAAGGCCGACGATGTGGTCAATTCTAACCCCGCCAGGGTTTTCTTTAAACATCTTTTTATAAAGCTGTTTTAAAAGTTTTCCTGCTTCGCCTAAAGAGCCGTCTTCGTTGAACATTTTTTTAGGGTCAACAACAGGGAAGCCCCATGCCTGTCCGTCTTTTGAAAAATAATCAGGCGGGCAGCCGAGCATCCAGCCTTCAAGGAACAAGGATTGATAAGCCCAGCAATCTCTGTCGGAGAAAGCGACCTGTCTGTCTGCTATGAGTTTTAAATCATGCTTCAGGGCATATTTTTTTGTCTGTTCGTTTTGTTTTGCAGCTACATACTGGCAGAAAGCGTAATAATTGATTTCATCAGCATATTTAAGTCTGATTTCTTTTTCTCTTAAAAATACAGCTTTCTTTTCGTCTTCTGTTTTGGGGTTGAAAAGATTTCTGTCTGTAGAACTGTTCCAAAGCGGCCAGTAATCATTGTTGTTTTCAATTGCAAGAGCTTCATATAAAGCATCTTTTGAAAGCCAGAAATCATTTTCTTGTTTAAATTTTTCGAATTCTTTGTTTAATTTATGGTTGTCCCATTTTTTGAAATTGTCATAGGCTTCTCTCAAAGCATCGTCTTGAGCTTTAGTTATGTATGAGTATGCCGTTTTGTTAATATCTTTGTTGGGGTTGTTGTCACAGATACGTTTGTAGGTTTCTAAAGACAGGATGTTTCCCCATTCTTTAGTTGTTAACTGTTCTAAATCAATAAACAGCGGGTTTATTGAAAAAATTGTACCTGTATAAGGAGAAGAATCACATGCTTTTGTTTTCCCCTGAGGCCCTAACTGGATAGCATTAAACAGTCCTGATGCATAATCCATAAGATTTTTGCCGGCCTGAGAATTAGGCGTGCCAAAACCCGTGTTTTTTCCGGCAATAGCAGGGAAGCTGTTTCCGTGAATAATCAAAGCAAAATTCTTTTTGCCGAGTTCTTTTAAAGCTTTACGGCAAACTTTTTTTATCTTTTTTGTGTCTTTGTCTGTTTTGCATTCACAACAACAAATCATAAATTCTTACCCCTTCTTTGACTACCATAATAAATATTTTTAAAATTATCCTAACACTTAGTATATTTTTTTTATATAGACAAGGTGCATAATTTATAACTGTTTTTACATTTCTTTACTTAATTTTCTAAAAATTGTAAAAAATAACATAAAAAAAGCACTGTCCGAAGATTCCTCGAACAGTGCCATATCTTTTTTATACATCTAATCTAGTGTCGCAGTTGCCGCCTCGAGCCTTCGAGCCGTCACTGCTCACCTTTGCCTTCTTTTTCGGCTGAACTGTGGTGAAGCCTGAAAAATGGCTTCACTATGTGAACAATGTGTCACTCCAAAAATTCGTTCACGTCGTTTTGCTACTTATCACGAATTTTTCTCGGACTATTTACGCACTAAGATTTATGTATTTGGCAGAACCGATTCCGTCTATGCCAGAAATCTCGTTCAGCGTTTTTTCAGAAACTTCACTGCCCGTGTTTATAATCATCATGGAAATGTTGTCCGATTGAGAACGATTTTGCGCAACATTCATTCTTGTGATGTTTATGTTTTTGTCCCCGAGCACGGTTGCTACTTTTGCGACCATCGCAGGTTTGTTTTCGTGAGGAACAAGAATCATATGTTTTTCCGGCTCAATACTTGTGTTATATCCGTTGATTTTAACGATTCTCGGCATGTCCTGTGCAATAAGCGCACCGGAAACAGTGTTTGTTTCTTTATCCGTTACCAGTTTCAGGGTTATGGAGCCGATATAATCCGTTGATGTGTTAGATTTTGTCGTAGCAACATCTATGCCTTTGGCTTTTGCGATGATTGGTGCATTTACAAAGTTAACTGAATTCATAAAAGAAGAAAATACCCCTTTTAAAACTGCTGTTTCAAGCGGTGCAGCGTCTAAGTCTGCAAGATTGCCTTTAACTGTAACATAAATTCCCTTTAAACTGCCTTTAGACATTTGCATAGCCAGTTCACCTATGTTTTGAGCAAGCTGCATATAGTCTTTTACAGGTTCAAGTTTGTCTGGTTTTAATGACGGAATATTGACAGCCGAACGAGCAGAGCCGCCCTGTAAAACATCTCTGATTTGCTGTGCAACATCTTCTGCTACTTTTAACTGTGCCTCTTCCGTGCTTGCACCTAGATGAGGTGTCAGCAAAATATCTCCTGTTGTTTTAACAAGCGGTGAATCTGCAATGTTAGGTTCCGTTTCATAAACATCAACGGCTGCCTGTGCTACCTGACCTGATTCCAGAGCCTGGGCAAGGTCAGCTTCATCAATAATACCGCCTCTGGCGCAGTTGATTAATCTTACACCTTTTTTCATCTTTGCAATTGTCTCTTTATTAATCATATGCAAAGTTTCTTTTGTTTTCGGTACATGCACGGTTATATAATCGCACTGACCCCAGAGTTCATCTAAATTTTCTACATATTTTGCACCGAATTTTTCCACAACTTCTTTTGTTGTGTAAGGGTCTGACACAATAATATTCATCCCAAGAGCTTTTGCCGTTGTTGCAACATGGTGGCCTATTTTACCAAAACCTATAATACCTAGAGTTTTTCCAAAAACTTCGTGACCCGTAAATTTAGAACGTTCCCACAGGCCCTGTTTTGTTGACGTTGCGGCTTTTGCAATGTTTCTTGACATAGCAAGCATTAATGCTACAGTGTGTTCCGCAGCAGCGTTAGTGTTACCGTCAGGGGAGTTTACAACAATGATGCCGTGAGATGTAGCAGCTTCCAAATCAATATTATCAACACCTACGCCGGCTCTGCCGATTATTTTAAGATTTTTTCCGGCTTCGATTACTTTTGCTGTTACTTTTGTTTGACTTCTGACCATAAGTGCATCGTATTCACCGATTACCTTGCAGAGTTCCTCTTCACTCATTGTAGGAAGAATAACTCCTTCTGCCGCCTCGTCTACTATTTGTTTTGCCGTTTCATTAATTTTGTCTGTAATTAAAACTTTCATTTTTGCTCCCCATTCTTTACGGTTGTTTTGATATTCACCACACAAATTATACAGTTTTTTAGCATTATTAACAAATTTTTACATTAAAAAAGTCAATTTTTTTATACAGAATGTTTTTATATATACAATATATACTTACTAATTTTAGAGAGAGAAAATATGGGCGAATATACAGTAAAAGCCGGTGAAAACCTTTGGAATATCTGTAAAAGAGAGTTTAAACTCACAAATAATACTGATATTGCAAATAAAGTTAATGAAGTAATCAAAGCCAACGGCATTACAACACCGAATTATTTAAAAATCGGTCAAAAGATTAATATTGATTTTTCCAAAAGTACAAACGAGCAAAAAACATACTCGCAAGAGGTAAATCAGGCTGTTACTGATAAAATAAATTTTAATAATATAAAAACTTATGACGATTTAGAAAGATTGCAAAATTCTTCAGTATCAATTTTTGGAGCTAATACAGTTTCTGAGGGCAAACAATCTGAAGCCTACAACGATTACAGTGCAAAACTTCTGCTGGATTACTATGACATAAACAAAGACGGCACTGTAACAGAGGAAGAATTTGCACAGGTTGAACAAAGCGACAACGAAAAACAATTTGAAATAGATAACGAACATTTTAATAATGTTTCAAAAGCGCAGGGGCATGAGTCAGTTGAATTCAGAGAAAAAGAAATGAATGCAATCAAAGCACCTGCTCAAAGAAGTGCCAATCTGTTTGCACAAAACCTTGATTTTAACGACAACGGCAAAATAGATGCAGAGGAGCTCGCCTTCTTTAACCAAATGGCAGATAAAATAGACGGAAAAGCAGACGGGGTTATTCTCCAAAAAAGTGAAACAGCGATGTTTAAATCCGTAACCGGAGCTAATGCAGACAATGAAGAGTATAACAGAGTTGTAAACAAATACCTGAGAGGAGAAACTCTCACGGCCGAAGAACAAAAAACACTTGAAGAATCCCAAAAAGCTATAAAAGCAGCTTTAAGAAAATCTTCAGGCTTGAATTTTGAAGGTTGATAATATTCTATTTGATTTTCAAACTATATCTTTATATCATGTCAGAATGGTGGAAATAAAATCTTCTGATATTGAAAAAGCAGTGTATGAACTTTGCGTTAATGCAAATACAATGTATGACGCAAAATTGTATGCCAATCTTATACAGAAATTTAATAACGCTTGCGGCGATGACAAAATTAAATATTCAAATATTTTGAAGAACATAAAACTCTCTTTTGAAACCAAACGACCGCTTTGTCAGGATACTGGGCAGGTAATTATTTTTGCAAAAATCGGAAACAAAGTTACGATAACAGGCAAAACTTTTAACGAGGCTGTTAATAATGCTGTAGAAAAGGCTTATACAGAAAATTTCTACAGAAAATCCGTTGTCACAAATACTCTTTTTAACAGAGCAAACACAAGAACAAACACTCCTGCAATAATTTATACTGATATAGTTGACGGTGACAATATTCATATTGATTTAACTGCAAAAGGTGCCGGTTCCGAAAATTGCAGCGTAATTAAAATGTTTAATCCTTCAGCGGCAAAGACTGATATTTTCAAATTCATAAAAGATTCTGTAATTCTGGCAGGAGAAAAAAGCTGTCCGCCTCTGGTTTTGGGGATAGGAGCCGGAGGGACTTTGGAGTATGCAGCTCTTTTATCCAAAAAAGCTTTTTTCCATACACCGGATGAAGCTGAACAGCAGTTTATTGACGAACTGAGAGAGTATTTAAAGGATATTGAAGAAAGTATTCTTGACATAAGATTGTGCACAGCATCAACACATATAGCTTCACTTCCTGTTGCATTAACAATAAGCTGCCACAGTACCCGCCACGCAGGATGCACAATTAAAGGAAATGATATTTTTTATCAAAAGAATACTTGTGACTATTTGCAAACAGATGATGATTCATCTTTTAGAGAGGTTAGCAGCTGTGATACAGAAACAATACGCTCTTTGCTTCCGGGGGAAAATATTCTTCTGAGCGGAGAAATTTACACCGCACGAGATGCTGCTCACAAAAAATTTGAGGAATATTTTAAACAGCACTCTTGTCTGCCGGTTGATTTAAAAGATAAGATAATTTTTTATGCAGGCCCGTGTCCTGCGGCTAAAGATGAAATTATCGGCCCTATAGGCCCTACAACTGCCGCACGAATGGATTCTTTTTGTGAGTTGACATATTCAAACGGTTTGCTTGCGTCAATCGGCAAAGGTGAACGCAGTGCGCAAGCCTGTGAAAAAATAAAAAAATACAACGGAAAATACTTAATCGCACAGGGGGGAATTGCTTGTTTACTTTCACAATGCGTCAAAAGTTGTGAAACCGCAGCCTTTGAAGAGCTTGGCACAGAAGCCGTGCGCAAATTGTATGTAGAAAAACTTCCGCTTAAAGTTGTGGTTTAATTATTTCCATATAGTCAACTGCCACAACATAATAACCATACGACACATAAAATTTTATTTTATCTTTGCACATCTCACAAAGTGAAAAAAAAATATTTTTTGTCATACTGAACATCAGCAATGCAGGTCGGATTTACTAATCCGGCAGAAATTAAAAAAAGGTCTTCGCGACACACATCTCCGATACTTGTGTAATTCTGAGGCATTTTCTATGCGTCATTCTGAAGCGAAGCGAAGAATCTATGTACATATTAGTAAGTAGGTCAGGCTTCAGTCCCCCAAAAAATAAAGACTTAACCGCGTAGCGGTGTTGCGGCTCTGCCGCAGAAACACTAGAAAATCCGACCTTTGTGAAGTGAGTTACAGAAAGTTTCACAAACAACTACTAGCGAGGTTTGTTTGAGGGCTATGTAATTATAACAAACACTTTTGTTTAATGAGGGAGAGCAACTTATATAGCCCGAGTTGCCGAGCACTGGTTTGTGTTACTTTCTGTATGAACGTAACAGCAGGTCGGGAGTTTCTTGGGCTCCACCCGTTCTTTGCGCCAAAGAATGGGTGGAACATAAAACAACAATTTGGGTTATTTTTCTTTTTATACGTTCATTTCTTTTATTTTAATACGGCACGCAAAAGCTGCGCTTTTGACTTAGCCTGCCTCTATTCAAAACGATACTCAATCGTTTTGAACAGAGTTCTTGAACAAAAGAGAAAGAAACGAACCAAAGAAAGAGAAAAACCCGTTTTTACAAAAGAGATTTTAAAATTCAGAAACGAAAATTTCCGTCCAGCGAAACCAGACAGGCACGCCGTGGGCTTAAGCCCCCGGTGCCTATGTGGAGGGCTACGTTCAGGAGCCCGTAACGTCTGTGTTTCAAGATAGGCTTATTTTAAATTTTCATTCCTTCATTTAAAAATCTCTAATCGTATTTCATCAGGGCTCCGCCCCGAACCCCCTACGGCTTACAAGGTAGGGCGTTACTTTTTTCCTCTCCGGCGGGAGCAGCGTAGGTCGGGCTTTCAGCCAAACAAAAAACTCAAATGTAAACAATTGTTAAATTAACACCAAAATCCCTAAAGTTAATCACCAAAACTGCCGATTAATTAAACTGAATAACACAATAGGGAGTTTGCGTATAATGGAACACAAAAATAAATTCATAAAATCTTTATGTATCGCAGCTTTTTTAAGTATCTTATGCTTACCGCAAATAAATTCAAAAGCAATGGCACAAGCACCTGTACCTACTTTAGATAGACTTAATCAGGAAGGTGCAACTATGCCTGACTCTAGTGAAGTCTACCCCGAGTCTGCATATACCTTAACTGAAATCGAAAACGCAGACCCTGAAAACCTGCCTCAAAACGCAATAACCATTTATGACAAAACAGAGGTGATAAAATACTATGACCCTCAAACAGGTCAGGAAGTCGCAGTGGATGACAGACTTCCCGATGTTCAGTATAAAGAAGTCACAACAATACAAACAACACCAAAGTACTATACGGTAAACCTCAAAGACTCTATAACAAACATAGGTGAAGGTGACTCAACAAAATACTTTGAATGGTCACAAAACGCAGACGGCAGACTTGAATTAAAAGAAGTATCAGCACCCACAGAAGGTAAAAATACTATTACCGTAAAATACGACACATCTAGTCTGCTACAAAGAATCCCAAACGACGCTGACAAATCATCAACAAATATTTCAGGCACATTTGTAAACCAGACCACAGGCAGCACATCTGGTAATCAATACGGCGGCGCTATATATAATAACGGAACAAACGCAAAACTCGGTGATATCAATGCTGACTTCATCGGCAACTATGCGTCAAGTAATACTTATGTCTATGGCGGGGGGATTTATAACTATTATGGAACAATTGGAGATGTAACAGGTGATTTTATTGGCAACTATGTATCTTCAAGTAATTCTTATGCCCAAGGCGGGGCGATTTATAACTATAGGGGATCAATCGGAGATATAACAGGTGACTTTATCGGCAACTATGCGTCTTCAACTGGTTCTAATGCCTATGGCGGGGCGATTTATAACTATTATGGAACAATTGGAGATGTAACAGGTGATTTTATTGGCAACTATGTGTCAGGCAGTTATCGTGCCTATGGCGGGGCAGTTTATAATGAAAAAGGCTCAATCGGAAATATAACCGGTAATTTTATCGGCAACTATGTTAATTCACAAACTGAATCTGCCGGTGCTGCTATATACAATGCTCAAGGAACAATTGGTGATATAACAGGTGACTTTATAAACAACACTGCATTGTCTAATACAGTTGGAATAGGGGCAATAACTTCTACAGGTGATATCGGTAATATTACCGGCGATTTTATCGGCAACTCTATCATTCTTAAAAATTCTGAGAACCCTTCTGCTCAAGGGGCTGCTATATCACAAATGGGACTTCCGGATTCTTTTATAAAAAGTGTGTCAGGCAGCTTTATAAACAACCACATTGCAATTAGCGGCGAAAATATTGACGCTCAAATTATAGCACGCGGTGGTGCTATTGCCTCGACAGGCGGGGCGATAAATCAAATCAACGCTGATTTTATAAACAACTATATTGACGTCAATGTAGGTGACTCTTCTGAGGTAATTGCACAATGGATAGGCGGTGGTGCTATATTTAATGCCAATAGTAATATCGACTTTATAAGCGGAGATTTTATAGGAAACCACGTATCAACAAACACTCAATTTAATATGGGAGCTTATGCAGGAGCCAGTTCTATGGTTAACGGCGGTGCTATTTTTAACGTGAGTAATATAGGCAGTTATGAAACTGAAAATACCTTCGAATTTCAGTATATTGGCGCTACAATAGTAAATTCTGAAACAAAAGAAACTCTTACCTACTTTGGTTTGCCCGTACCTATCGATGAACTTCAACAGGCAATAGATGAAGGTAAAAAGCTTTTGCCTACGGTTACATTTCTGACACAAGATGTAGATGCGTCTAACTGGGATACTTATGTCGAAACAATAAAACAAACCATAGAAAATGATACAACAGGTATGTATTCATATACATCTATATATGATCTTTTGGATGAGGATGCTTTTGCGCAGCTAAAAGGAGGCATAGTTAATTCAAGCTTTATAAACAACTATGTCTATGCTCCAAAAGAAACAGCTCACGGCGGGGCTATATATACAACTACAGATTTGCTGTTAACGGCAAAAGACGGCTATACTTCTGTTATCAAAGGCAATTATGTTGAAGATAAAGACGGCAAACGTCCGGAAGCTATATATGTAGATAGTCCGGTAGCCAAAATAACCTTACAGGCTTCAAATAAAGGCTCGTTTGTGGTTGATGATCAGATTAGCGGGTTTGCCGGCTATAAACTTAAGCTCGGTGGTGATGATACAGGGGTAATTAACATCAATAACGATGTAATTAATGCAAACATCAGCCTAGACAACACAAATCTTTACTTAGGTCGTGAAGATGTCTTTAACCAATCACAATCTTTATCATTGAATTCAGGTTCAATTTATCTTAATAACCAATCAGTCGGCACAATGCACATCCCGACATTGAACCTCAACGGCAACACAAACATCTCTGTTGACGCTGACTTAGCCAATAAGTCCATGGACAGAATTACAGCGGATAACTACAATGTAACAGAAGGTGCAATGCTCAACGTTAACAACGTTGTACTCTTATCAGATGCAAAAGAAGATGTTACTAACATTCAATTTGCTGATGATGAGTTAGCTTCTAATGTCGCTTTCACAGGCGCTTCTCCAATCGCATATTCTCCTATCTGGAAATATGATGTTTCATATAATCCGGATGACGGCTTCTTCACATTTAGCAGAGGTGCATCAGCTTCAGGCGGCAATGCAAGCGATGCATTTAACCCCTCAGTTTTGGCTTCCCCCGTAGCTACTCAGGCAGGCGCTTATACAACCCAGCTTCAAACATTTAACTACGCATTCCAGCACGCAGATACATTTATGAACATTCCGTATCTTGAACGTGTTGCTATCATTAATCAAGGCAAATACGCTTTATCTCCAACCGGTGATGCAACTGATGTAGGAACATACTCTCCTCTCATGATAAAACAACACGACCCCGGCTTCTGGGTTAAACCTTATGCTTCATTTGAAAACGTACCTCTTAAAAACGGCCCTAAAGTTTCTAACATCAACTACGGTACTTTAGTAGGTTATGACTCACCATTGCAGTCTATATCTAACGGCTTTGAAAGAGTATTGACAGGCTATATAGGATACAACGGTGCATCTCAAAGATATTCGGGCGTTGATGCTTATCAAAACGGCGGTTTATTAGGCGGAACTGCAACCTTCTACAAAGGTAACTTCTTTAACGCAACAACTTTAAGTGTAGGAGCTTCCGCAGGCGATGCTTCAACAATGTACGGTTCTGAAAACTATACAATGCTTTTAGCAGGCTTAGGTAACAAAACAGGATATAACTTTGAGTTCTTCAACGGCGGTATGATATTGCAGCCCAGTATGCTTATATCTTATACCTTTGTTAATACATTCGACTATAACAATGCAGCAGGTGTAAGAATAGAATCTGACCCTATGCACGCAATACAGCTTGCTCCGGGAATAAAACTCATAGGAAACACCAAAAACGGCTGGCAGCCATACATCGGTGTAAGCATGGTTTGGAATTTGCTTGATGAATCCAAGGTAACGGCCGACAGTGTAAGATTACCCGAAATGAGTATAAAGCCATACGTACAGTACGGTGTTGGTATCCAGAAGAGATTCAAAGACAAGTTCCTTGCCTTTGGACAGGCAATGATACACAACGGAGGACGAAACGGTGTGTCACTTTCCGCAGGTTTACGCTGGAAAATCGGCAGGGAATAAAGAATTATGTAGTGTTGGGCTGAAAGCAAGCCCAACCTACATGCTACAAAATCTGCACTAAAAAGCCCTTAATTTAATAAGGGCTTTTTATCTAATCTAGTGTCGCAGTTGCCGCCTCGAGCCTTCGAGCCGTCACTACTCACCTTTGCCTTCTTTTTCGGCTGAACTGTGGTGAAGCCTGAAAAATGGCTTCACTATGTGAACAAGGTGACACTCCAAAAATTCGTTCACGCCGCTTTGC
Source organism: Candidatus Gastranaerophilales bacterium (assembly GCA_944323685.1). Lineage (GTDB taxonomy): Bacteria > Cyanobacteriota > Vampirovibrionia > Gastranaerophilales > Gastranaerophilaceae > Limenecus. The sequence goes on from CALUTJ010000006.1 coordinate 46,049, forward strand.
TTCTTATCACGAATTTTTCTCGGACAAAATTTTATTGTTTACAATCAGTTCTTAACAAACTGGTTGATTCCTCTTGTTTGTTGTACAATATAGTAAAAGATAGAATTTAAGACTAATTGGGGAAAAATAAAACATGACTGCAGAAACACATTATGATGCGAGTAATATTAGAGTTTTAGAAGGTTTGGAAGCCGTTAGAATGCGTCCCGGCATGTATATTGGTTCAACTTCTCAAAGAGGTCTGCACCACTGTATATATGAAATTGTTGACAACTCAATCGACGAGTCTTTGGCAGGTTATTGTACGGAAATCATTGTAACAATTAACGCGGATGAAAGTGTTACCGTACAGGATAACGGACGTGGCATTCCTGTTGATATAAAACCTGATTCCGGCAAATCGGCTCTTGAAATCGTTCATACAGTGCTTCACGCAGGCGGTAAATTTGGTGACGGCGGTTATAAAGTTTCAGGCGGTTTGCACGGTGTTGGTGCATCTGTTGTAAATGCGCTGTCTGAAAAATATGTTGTAGAAGTTGCCCGTGACGGCTATTTGTGGCGTCAAGAATATTTAAGAGGCGAACCGACAACTCCTGTTGAAAAGCTTAAAGAAACCGATAAAACCGGTACGAGAACAACTTTCTGGCCGGATCCGGAAATTTTTACGGAAACAACACATATTGACCGTGATGTTATAGCTAACCGTTTAAGAGAAATGGCCTTCTTAAACAAAGGATTAAAAATCCGATATATTGATGTGGAATCAAAAGACGAACAAGATTTCCACTTTGAAGGCGGTATCGGAAGTTATGTTGAATTTTTGAACAAAAATAAAACGGTTCTTTTTGAACAGCCTATATATATCGACAAAGCTGTCGATAATATGCAGGTAGAAATTGCAATGCAATACACTGATGCGTATAACGAATCAATATTGAGTTTTGCAAACAACATCAATACCCATGGCGGCGGTACTCACCTTACAGGTTTCAGAAACGGTATTACACGTGTTTTGAATGACTACGCCAGAAAAAATAAACTCTTAAAAGATTCGGATGCCAATCTCTCCGGTGATGACGTCAGAGAAGGTTTAACTGCGATAGTTTCGGTTAAGCTGCCTAACCCCGAGTTCGAAGGTCAGACAAAAGACAAGCTCGGAAGCTCGGAAGCAACTGCTGCCGTACAAGATGCAATCCGCGACAAATTGCAGGAATGGCTTGAATTTAACCCTAAATACGCAAGAACTATTATTGAAAAAACTTTGCAGGCACAAAGAGCCAGAGAAGCTGCAAGAAAAGCCAGAGAACTTACAAGAAGAAAATCAGCACTTGAAACTTCTACGCTTCCCGGCAAGCTTGCCGACTGTTCAAACAGAGAGCCCGAAAAATGCGAACTCTACATCGTAGAGGGTGATTCTGCCGGCGGTTCTGCAAAACAAGGCAGAAACAGAATGTTTCAGGCTATTTTGCCGTTAAGAGGTAAAATTCTTAACGTTGAACGCGCAAGACTTGATAAAATGTATGCAAATAACGAAATCAAGTCTATGGTTCAAGCTCTCGGCATTAACATCAGCAAAAACGAAGATGATGTTGATATCGAAAAATTACGTTATCATAAAATTATTATCATGACCGATGCCGATGTTGACGGTGCTCACATCAGAACACTGCTTTTGACTTTCTTCTTCAGGTATGCAAAACCTTTGCTTGATAAAGGTCACGTGTTTATTGCTCAGCCGCCTTTGTATAAAATTACAATCGGCAAACAGGCTGAATACCTGTATGATGACAGGGCTCTTGACAAAATGCTTCGTGAAAGAGGCGTTAAAGATTTGACTCTTTACAACAAAGATAAATCAAAAAGCGCAACAGGTCAGGAATTGACAGAGCTTCTGGCAAACATGTCAACGTTCTATCACTCTTTTAACAATCCTCTTATCAACGCGATTCCTTCGGTGGTTATGAGAGCTCTCATTCGTTCGAATATTACGCCTGAAGACTTTGATAATCAAGAGGCTATGCAAAAGCATTGTGATTATATTAACCATTATCTGAAAGACCACGCAGAAAACTATGGTATTACAGAGGCTAAGGATTACAGGGTTGAACTTAAATTCAATACTGAAGTTCAAAAATACCACCTGCTCTTGCACCTTGAAAGAGAAACCGAACAGGTATCTCTTACTGCTGTTCTTGTTAAGAGTAACGAGTTTCAGAGAGTTAAAAATGCATATCCGGCTATCAGAAACTATCTTATTGAAGAAGAAAAGGTACTTGTTCTTGATACAGGAACAGAAGAACTCCAGATTACTGCTTTTGCGGAATTACAGAGAGTTGTTGAAGAAAGAGGCAAAAAGGGCTTGACTTTGCAGCGATTCAAAGGTCTTGGCGAAATGATGCCGCAGCAGCTCTGGGAAACAACAATGGATCCTGCGACAAGAACTCTTTTGAAGGTTCATGTAGAAGATGCAATGCTTTGTGACCAGCTGTTTGATGTATTGATGGGGGATAAAGTTGAACCCAGACGTGACTTTATTGAAACAAACGCTGTATTTGCTCAAAATATAGATACGTAATATTTTTATTTCAATATAATTATGAAAAGAGGCACATAATGTGCCTTTTTTGTTCCTAATATTAATTTTTCTTAACAGTTGCACAATAAAAAGGCAAAAAATTTTATTTATTGACTTATACAAATGGCAACAATAAAACGAGGTTTACACTAATGAGCGTTAATAAAATAACAACATACACACCTGTTTATACAAACAGAGATTGTCCGAGAAAAATTCGTGATAAGGAGCAAAGCGACGTGAACGAATTTTTGGAGTGTCACAATGAAAAGGTGAGCAGTGACGGCTCGAAGGCTCGAGGCGGCAACTGCGACACTAGATTAGATAAAAATGCGCTTTCTTTCAAAGGCGGCAGGGCAAATATTTTAAAATATGCACTTAGCACGAATCCGTTATATGATTCAGCGGTTTTTACCGGGAAGATTGCACGTTTCTTAAACTTAAGAAGAGGAGAGGTTGCACAATATTCGTCTAAACTGAAAAAACACAAGATGCCTCTTTTATACAGTCTTGCTGAAAAATTCAACACAGATTCTTTTTACAATAAATTAACAGATGCGCATCAGGATAAAAAGCTTGTTTTTGATATTTACAATAAAATAAAATATCCGCAGAAAGCACATTTAAGGCTTATCAACGATACGAATTATTCTTTTGAGCAATTAAACAATATCATAGACTTAACAAATAACGCACCTGAAAAGCTTTCTCTTGCAGATAATTTGCTTTCAACTTATCCGTCTAAAAATAAATCAACGCTCGGGTATGAAGTTCTTGAAAAGTTTTTGAAAACGGATTCGTCTAAAGAAATTGCACAACATTATAACGATTACAGGCCATATATAGAGCTTAATACAAAAAATAGCTTTGTGGTTGAAGATCTTGAACAAGAAATCAAAAAAGGCTATGACAAGGCTTTTTATGCAAAAAAACTTGATATAACAAACCTTATGAGTTATGAAGGTGTTGCTTCTGCATTGTCACCACAGTTTTTGCAAGAAAATTATAATAAATTCGGTATTGCGCTTTTAAAAAAGGCAAATATTGCATATGCAGGTAATTATAATATGCAATCACAAAACATATCAGACTTGCAAAAAGAGCTTGCTTTTATGTATAAAAGCACAACTGCCGGCAACATGAATATCAGAAGCCTTATTCTAAACTTTGTTGAAACAAAATTTGGTCTGAATGACAAATTTCAAAAAGCGCCTTTAAAATCAATTAACAAGGTATTTGAGGTAATTGACAAAGATAAAGAGGCACAAAAGTTTGTATATAACTCATTAAAAGCACAAATGCCGTTTGAATCTGTTGAACAGATTGTCCGAACTCTTGAAAGCGCTGATTTGAAAAAGCTTAACAGCAGAATGGATCTGGTTGAATATGCACTATTAAATAAAATGAATCTTGATGAACTTTCAAAATGCGAATTTTCCGAACTTGACAAACATTTAAAACGTAAAAATCGCAGAATGAAAAGGGAACTTGAAAAATCGTATTGCCCGCCCAATCCTTTTGCAGCTGATATTCACAATCTGAAAGTAAAATTTAACGGATTTATAGACAGACTTCGTGATAAATTTAATAAATAAAAAATATAGTCAAACAAATCTAAACCGCAAAATATGCGTAATTGTCTATTTCCTCGTCTGTGTTCATCTCAGTAACACAGACAAGAACACGATTGTCGTCCAGTTTAATTCCGCCAAGAATTTTATTTTCTTTTAAATTTTCGAGAAATTCTTCAGCGTTGTTGACTTTTAGTACAAATTCGTTAAAAAAGTTTTTTGATTGAAGTTCAAACCCCTTATCCAAAAGCTTTTCTGCGAGTTTGTGCGCTTTTTGAGAGCTTATAAGCGCTACATCCCTCAAACCTTTTAAACCCAAAACCGTCAAATACACAGTTGTTTGCAAAGCGACCAGTGCTTGATTTGAGCAGATGTTACTTGTTGCTTTTTCCCTTCTGATGTGCTGTTCTCTTGTTTGAAGAGTCAGACAAAAGGCTTGATTTCCGTCAGCATCAACCGTTCTGCCGACAACACGACCCGGCATCTGCCTTTTGTATTTATCAAGACATGCAAAATAAGCCCCGTAAGGCCCGCCAAAAGAAAGAGAATTTCCAACCGGCTGCAAATTCCCGACAATGACATCACACTTAGGCGGCTCTAATACGGCAAGAGAAATTAAATCGCAGCAGCAAACAAGCAGTGTCTTTGCGTCTGTAATCTTTTCTTTCAGCTGTGCAACATCATGAATTGCACCGTAATAATCAGGAGTTTGAAGCAGCACGCAGGCTATATCATTGCCAATAACAGTTAAATCATCAGAAACCTCAATATCTGCGGCCTGAGCGTAAGTATCAATGACCTGTCTGTACTGAGGGTTAACACGTTTGCAAACTAAAACTTTGCGTCTGCCTGTTACTCTTGCAGCCATGAGCATTGCCTCTGCACAGGCTGTAGCGGTATCATACATTGACGCATTCGAAACATCCATTTTTGTTAAATTACAAATCATAGATTGGTATTCGTAAATAGATTGCAAAGTCCCCTGTGAAATTTCAGCCTGATAAGGTGTGTAAGCGGTGTTAAACTCAAATCTCGAAGATATTTGCGATACACATGCCGGAATAAATCTTCTGGAAGCGCCGCCGCCCAAAAAACATGCGTAGTCGGTTTTATTCAGAGATGCAAGCTTTTTAATCTCCCTTGTAACATCAAGCTCGCTCAACCCTTTGCCAAGGTTTAACCCTTTAATTTTGATTTCTTCAGGCAAATCATTGTATAACTCATCGCAGGATTTTAACCCGATTGATTCCAGCATTGCCAATCGTTCGTCATCTGTGTGCGCTTCAAAATTAATCATTTTTATCCTTATTCAAGTTCTTCTTTATAATCGGAATATTCAAGCAAATCTCCCGACTCAGCGTGAGCATCGGGATTTTCAATCTTAACAAGCCAGCCTTCTTCATAGGGGCTTTCGTTCAATATTTCGGGTGATTCTACAATTTTTTCGTTAACTTCAACGATTTTTCCGCCCGCAGGCATATAAATTTCAGAAGCAGCTTTAACAGATTCTACAGTAGCAAAGACTTCACCTTTTTCGAATACAGAACCAACTTCGGGTAATTCTACAAAAACAATATCACCCAGCTGCTCAACTGCATAATCTGTCAACCCCACAGTATAAACAGATTCACTGTCTTCCAGCAAATATTCATGACTTTTGGAACATAAAATACCTTCCGGCACAATCATAGTTTTTCTCCTATATATGTCTTAACTTATTTTATATTTCTTAGTTACAAAGGGTCTTTTGACAACTTTTGCTTTGTATAATTTATTTCTTACCATAATTTCTATGGTTGCGTCCAGTGTTATATTATCCTTTGTATCAACATACCCCATCCCGATATTTTTATCAAGAGTCGGAGAGTAACCGCCGCTTGAAACAAAACCTGTTTTGTGACCGTCAAAATAAATTTCGTATTCATGACGGGGGATAGCCCTTTCTGTCATGACAAAACCGATAAGTTTTTTATCAGCCCCGTTTTTTATCTGATTAACTATGACCTCTTTACCGTGATAATTTTGTGTTTTGTCAACAGAAAGCGACCATTTTAAACCCGCTTCAACGGGTGTTGTTTTGTCTGTTAAATCGTTGCCGTAAAGCATAAGAGCCGCTTCAAGACGTAAAGTGTCGCGTGCACCAAGCCCGATAGGTTTCAGCCCGTACTCTTTTCCTGCTTCAATAAGCTTTTCCCACAACATTAGAGCATATTCGTTTTTTATAATAAATTCAAATCCGTCTTCACCGGTATAGCCAGTTCTTGCAATATAACCGTTTATAGAATCCATACCGAATTTTTTAATTGTAAAGAAATGCGGCTGCAATGCTTCCGCAATTCCGATTTTACGAACAATGGCGGAAGAACACGGGCCTTGCAACGCAAGCATTGAATATTCTTCCGATTTGTTGTCTAAAGTGACATCAAATCCGTCTGTGTTTGATTTTAACCAGTCAAAATCTTTATCTATGTTTGCAGCATTTGCTATTACAAGATATAGATTCTCTTCAAGACAATAAATGATTAAATCATCAATAAGCCCGCCGTTATCATTAGGAAGCTGGCAATACTCTGCTTTTGAAATCTTTAATTTAGAAATGTCTTGAGGAACAAGGCTCTGTAAAAAGTCTAAGGACTGTTTACCCCCGATAAAAAACTGCCCCATATGAGAAACATCAAACAAACCGGCAGAATTTCTAACTGTTTTATGCTCTTCTATTATGCTGGTGTACTGTACCGGCATATCCCAGCCGCCAAACTCTACCATTTTTGCACCAAGCTCAATATGTTTGTTATAAAAAACGGTTCTTTTCCCCATAAAACTGCCTCAAAATATTTCTCGTTATTATTATGTTTTAGGCTATTTTTTATACATTGTCAACAAATTTATAATTTTAAGATTTCATAAAATATTTTCTATATTGATTGATTTTATATTATAATCTTAAACAGTAAGGGAGAATGAAACGGAGAATTTTTAATATGGAAAAAGTCGAAAGACAACACCCTGTAGAACAGGATCCACAAATAAGAAGAACAAACTTTGATGCGGTTGAAAGCAATTTTACAGACGAACAGGCAGCACTTGAGGCGTCAAGATGTCTGCACTGCAAAAACGCAAAATGCGTGCAGGGCTGTCCTGTAAATATTCATATTCCGGACTTTATCGCAGCAGTAAAAGAAGGCGACATAGATAAAGCCGGAGATATAATCAGACAAACAAGTATGCTTCCGTCTGTTTGCGGCCGTGTTTGTCCGCAGGAACGCCAGTGCGAAGGCAACTGTATTCTCGGTATAAAAGGCAAACCCGTTGCAATCGGCGCGCTGGAAAGATATGTCGGCGACAAAACAAATGCCAAAGTCGGAGAAATCAAAGATAACGGCAAAAAAGTCGCTATTGTTGGTTCCGGCTGCGCAGGTATAACAGCAGCTGCCGACTTGCGCAAAGAGGGCTATGACGTAACAGTGTTTGAAGCACTACATGAGTTCGGCGGTGTATTAAGATACGGAATACCGCCTTTCAGACTTCCGCGTACGGTTCTTGACAGAGAACTTGAAGGGCTGAAAAATATCGGCGTTAAATTTGAAAAGAACGTAATTGTAGGTAAATCAATAACTATAAATCAGCTTAAAGATGAAGGTTATGATGCAATATTTTTGTGCTCAGGTGCCGGTTTGCCTAAAATGATGCATATACCGGGTGAAAACCTCAACGGAGTTTACAGTGCAAATGAATTTTTAACCCGTGTTAATTTGATGCATGCTAACGAAGACGCAACCCCGACCCCGCTAAAAGTCGGAGAAAAAGTTGCAGTAATCGGAGGCGGAAACGTTGCAATGGACGCAGCAAGAACCGCGGTAAGAGTCGGTTATAAAGAGGTTTATATCGCATACAGAAGAACGGAAGCTGAACTTCCAGCACGTCTTGAAGAAATTAGACACGCTAAAGAAGAAGGCGTTGTGTTCAAATTCTTGCATGCACCTGCCGAAATCATCGGAGAAGACGGATATGTAAAAGCAATGAAATTTGATATTATGCAGCTCGGTGAACCCGATGCATCAGGCAGAAGAAGACCTGTTCCTACGGGTGAATCAATTACAATGGAACTTGATGCGGTAATTGTTGCACTCGGAACAGGGCCAAACCCGATTATCCAAAAATCTGCACAAAAGGAAGGCCTTGAGCTTGAAACAAATAACAAAGGCTATATCATTGTAAATGCAGAGACAGGTGAAACATCAATTCCTGGCGTTTATGCCGGCGGTGACGTTGCTCCGACAGGTGAGTCAAACGCAATTAATGCAATGGGTGCAGGCAAACGTGCTGCCAGAGCTATTGATGAATATCTGAAATCAACTGTAAAATAGTAAATATATTTACATACAAAAAGGTCAGGAGTTATTCCCTGACCTTTTTATTTTAACTTATTGTAAAATTGCTTTAGTCAGCTCTTCAACACTGCCAACTATCAATTGTGCCCCGTTTTGAATAAGAAAATCTTTGTCCTTGTAACCCCAGCTGACGCTTATACATTTTAAACCTGCATTTTTAGCTGTTTGTATGTCGACTTCTGAATCTCCGACATAAACACAATCTCCGCCGCAGCCGAGTTGATTTATAATTTTTAGCACTCCGTCCGGACATGGCTTTTTGCGAACATCTTCACATTCTCCTGCCGCAAATGCTATTAAATCCCCGAAATAACGTTTACAAAGTTCTTTTACGGCCGAGTCAAATTTGTTTGACACAACTGCACAAACTATTCCGCTACGGTTCAATGTTCTCAGCATTTCGATTATTCCGTCATAGGGGCGTGTTTTTTCATACATTGTTTGTGAGTAGTGCTTTTTAAAAAGCTCAAGACACTGATTAAAATCAGGATTGTCGATACCGTCAGGGAGAGCTCTTTCTATAAGCTTTTGTACTCCGTTACCGACAAAATTTCTGATTTCTTCCAGCGAACGCTTGGGGTATCCGAAATGTTCGAGTGCAAAATTTGTGCTTTCGTGCAAATTTTCAAGGGTATAAAGCAGAGTCCCGTCTAAATCAAAGATTACCGCTTTTAGTGAGCAAGTCATTTTTTTATTTCCTTTTGTTCAAGCTTTTTATAAGCCTGAGAATTTATTTCTCCGCCTACAAGAAGCATTAATGAGGAATAGTATAACCATACCATTAGCATTACAAATGCACCGATAGAACCGTAAACCCTGTTATATGTGTGCAGGTTGTTAATGTATACAGAAAAACACCAGGAACCGAATAACCAGCAAAAACAGAAGAACAGCGTACCCGGTAAAGCCGCTTTACTTTTAAGTTTTTCAGAGCCTTCCCAGGCCGGCAATAAAAAGTAATTGAGATAAGCTGTTAAATAGAGAGCTATAAAAGCAAAAAACCATCTGCCAATCATAAATACCGTAATAAAGAGCGATGACAGGTTAATAAAGTTAAGCGCAAACTGTAATAACACTTTGCCAAAGATAATCATATTGACAATCAGGAACATAAAAAATATGTTAACAAATACCATCAAAATTGATATTGTACGTGTCACAAGCAAATTTCTGTGCTCTTCTATACCAAGTGCCCTGTTCATACCTTTTATGATACAAAATATTGCGTTTGATGATAAAAATACTGTTATAATAAAACCAAAGACAGCCACCAGTCCGCCGTGCTGGAATATTAAAACCTCGTTTAAAACTTCTTTGATGAGATTAACGGAGTCTGTCGGAGCAACTGAATCTAAAAAACGAATAATCGGCATAAACAATGCTTTTTTGCCAAGCAATGTAAAAAATGACATCATAAACAGCATAAAAGGAAATATGCCGATAGCAAACCAGAAGCCCATCTCTGCTGCCATACCCATAAAATCATCAATAATGATACGATTTATCAAATTTTTTAAATAGTTAAACGCTTTTTGACACAAGCACATTATTCTATCCCAAAACTTTTCTTATTTCTTCCACAAGCTTGTCTTTTGCAATGTTGACCGGTTTGCGTATTGTACAACCTGCGGCAAACGTATGTCCCCCGCCGTTAAAGACCTGTGCAACAACGCTTACATCTGCTGTTTTGCTTCTTAAGCTGACTTTTGATGTATTTTCGTCAACCTCTTTAACAACAAAAGAAACCTCTGTTGTTTTTATGCGGCGTAATTCTTCGACAAGACCTTCCGTATAGTCGTTAGAAGCGTGGAATTTTTCCATGTCTTTGTTTGTTATGCAGATTCCTGCAATTTTGTTGTTATCAAAAAATTCCGCATTAATCATGCAATTTGCATGCAGCAAAACCATATTGCGCGGTTTTGATTCATAACAATAACGGGAAATTTGTGAAGGATTTGCTCCGAGTTTAATAAGCTCTGACGCTCTTAAAAGTGTTTGAGCAGTTGTATTTTCGTATCTAAAGCCGCCTGTATCAGTGAGAATTGCCGCATAAAGTGCACATGCCGTATTTTTGTCAATTTTTAAATCTAGCGCATTAAAAATATCAAGCATGACTTCGCCGCAGCTGCATGCATCACCGCGAACAAAATTTATTGTACCGAAATTTGTGTTTGTTTTATGGTGATCTATGTTCATTTTAGTTTCAATACTCTCAAAAAGAGGTAAAGCATCGCCCATCCTGTCTTTTGCCGCAATATCAACGGCAATTGCGAGGTCATATTTGTTATTTTCTACCTGTTTAGGGGTTTTAGCTTCATCAAGATACGGAATAAATTTGTAAATTTCAGGGATAATTCCGTTATACACCATATTTATACTATCTTTAGATTTATCAAAGTTATTTAAAATAACCTGATACAGAGCACTCATAGAACCGAGTGTATCTCCGTCAGGGTTAACATGTGAGATAATCAGTATGTTTTTTGCATTTTGTATAGCTGATTTAAATAATTCAAAATTCATACTGAATATTATAATATAAAATTTAAATTATAAGAAATTGCAACAAAGCTTATAATTCAATTGTATTTAGATAAATTTTAATATATTCTTGAATAAAAATATTTTATATACGGGTGTTAAAATATGGAACTTAATAAAAGATTTATCGTTGATTTGTCGCAGGCAAAAACACCTGCCGACATTGTTTTTGAGATTAGCAATGTATTGGAGAACCCAGATGCGGCAAACCGCAAAATATGGCTAAAGCTCGGGGATGTTGCGCTTAACCAATCTCAGATATTAAGTATAAAATCACTTATAAGCAGCATAAATTCCACGCTTTCACTCATCGAAAGTGAATGTTCACAGACAGAACTTGCTGCTGCAACTCTTGGTATAAACACAAAAGATGTGGAAGAGGAGCTTCAGGCAGAGTTGAGTGCTCTTGAGCCTGAAACCCCGAAAGATTCGCCGTCACAACAGTATATTCCGCTTGAAGATTACAAGGATGAAAACGAAACTGAACAAAAATCAGAGGAAACAAGTTCTGCTCAAGCTTCTGACGCTTTGCAGGAAGAAACAGAACAGGAAAATTCACAACAATCTTCACAAACACCTAATTCAGACCGGCTAACTGATAATGTAACAACAAACAGTGATGAAAATGCTGATTTGCAAGAAGAAAATCAATCAGAAGCGCAAGATAAACATCAGTCTTATCCTGAATCAGAAATCCCTGCTTCAGCTATTGAAGAACACTCGGAAGAAGAAAAACAGGAAATTCAAACGCAGCTTGACAGTATATTTGATTCTGAAGTAAAGCTTGAAAATATACTTTCAGAGGACAAAGATATTACAGCAATGCAAAACTGGCCTCTGACAAAAGAATCAGGGGTAGATGACATTGAAATCCCTGAAGAAGTTATGACTGACGAGGACTACGAGATATTACAGATGAATACTCAATATCATAAACAGACAGTTCGTTCAGGTCAGGTTATACAATCAAACGGCAATGTTGTCATTATCGGTGACTGCCACCCCGGATGCGAAATTCACGCAGCAGGCGACATAACCGTATGGGGTGTACTCGGCGGCATCGCTCATGCCGGCTGCAAAGGCAATACAAAAGCCAGAATCAGAGCATTAACTTTAAATGCAATTCAATTAAGAATTGCCGAGTCTTATGCAAGAAGACCGGATCATATTAAAAATATCTATGTGGAAAAATCAAACACATTCACGCCTGAGGAAGCCAGATACGTGAACGGCTGCATAGTTATTTTAAAAACAAACGATAAATAACACATAACAAGATAAGGAGCAGGCTATATGACAGGGAGAGTAATTGTAATTACTTCCGGAAAAGGCGGTGTAGGCAAAACTACCACATCGGCTAATATCGGTACTGCGCTTGCCAAAAGCGGTTCAAGCGTTGTTTTAATTGATACCGATATAGGATTAAGAAATTTGGATTTGTTACTTGGGTTGGAAAACCGCATAGTTTATACCCTCGTTGACGTTGTTGAAGAAAGATGTAAACTTAAACAGGCACTGGTTAAAGACAAGAAGAACCCCAACCTCTGTCTGCTTGCTGCTGCACAGACCCGCGATAAATCAGCGGTTGATGCTGACCAGCTTAAATCAATTTGCGAACAGTTACAGGAAGATTTTGACTTTGTTCTTGTGGATTGTCCGGCAGGTATTGAAGAAGGTTTTAAAACAGCAATATCCGGTGCTTCTGAAGCCATTGTTGTTACAACCCCGGAGATGTCTGCTGTGCGTGATGCCGACAGGATTATCGGTCTTTTAGAAGCAAAAGAAGAAATTAAATCTTACAAACTGCTGGTTAACCGTGTAAGACCAAACCTTGTTCAGTCTAATGATATGATGAGCGTTGATGATGTTGTGGAAATTCTTTCGTGCGAACTTATCGGCATAATTCCTGAGGATACAGGAATTATCACCTCAACTAACAGAGGAGAACCGATTGTTAACGATGAAAATTCTCCGGCAGGTAAAGCCTATATTAACGTTGCAAAACGTATCAAAGGTGAGGACGTTCCTTTTCTCGATATTAATGAGCCTAAAGGGTTTGATGCTTTTATCGTAAAAGTGAAAAGTTTCTTTGGAATTAAAGCGTAGAAAGGAGCAGAGAAATGAGCGAAAATATTTTCAGCAATTTTTACAACAAAGTTCTGAGCTTCTTTCAAGGAGAAAAAGTAGAGGGTGACTCTTCCAAAACAACAGCAACTAACAGGTTAAAACTTGTTCTTATGCAAGACCGTTCTAATCTTGACGGTGCTACAATGCAAAAAATGAGAGAACAGCTTATTGCAGTTATTTCCAAATACATTGAAATCGACAAGGATGCACTTAACTTAAACCTTGAGTCAGAAGGGGATGAAATTGCTCTTATGCTCAATATTCCGGTTATAAGAGCGAGAACACCCGAGGAAATCGATGAGCTTGAAAAAGCAGAAGAGGAAGCAAAAAAAGAAAACATAAAAGCTGCGATTGAAGCGGAAATTGCACAGCTTTCTCAAGATTCCGATGATACAGAAGAAGACGAAAGTGATGCAGCTGAAGACTCAAACTCAACAGAAACAAATGAAGAAGAATCTAAGGAAAATGATTCTGCTGAAACCAAGCCGGATGCTGACAACACTGATGAAGAGGAAAAGTCAGAAGATGAAAACGAAGAAAACTCTGACAAAGAATCTAATTCGGACAACAAAACAGAAAAAACTGCAAAAAACAAAAAATAAATATTGAAATAAAAATTATTTAAATACAAAAAACTAAAAGCGGTGCTCTTTCAGCATCGCTTTTTGTATCTTAAATAAAGCCCCATATCAATCAAGACAAACATCATATTAAATAAATACAGCCATATAACCCAGTCGTGGTAGAAAAATATTTTATGGATAAGTCCGAAAACATATCCTGTTAAAATAAGAAATGAAAATGTGAGGCTTTTGCCTTTAACACTTTTTGCACGGTAAGTCTTGTAAGCAGCAATAGGCCAGCTCACTCCGAAACATACCATCATACCCGCTTCAAATACGCTCATGATTTTGTCCTCCGCAACAATTATAATATAAAATTTCGAGGCAAATTGCTTTTTATGAGATACATTAAAAATAAAAATACAGACAGTCGAACTTAATCAACGTACAAAAAATCTTCATTTTCGTCCTGATAATCTTCCCATAGGGGGATTTTTGCATCAAGCCCGAGCTTTTGTTCTTCCCTGTCTTTATCTTTTTTATTATCTTCTAATTTAGATTTTTCTTCTTTATTTTTTTTAATAAGGTTTGCAACATTCATCATAGCAAGAGAGTTTAGCGTTGCATTAAGCTGCGCGCTTCTGTCCACAAACTGAGATTCCGAAAAATTATTACCCTCTTCCTGAGCCTCTCCCTGCTGGAAATACTCCATACCAGGGCTCTGGCGATCGTCAGCAGTTTTGGCCGCAGTACCGGATATGTCGCCGCTTTTAAAATTAAAGCTGCCACCGATTCCAAAAAATCCTGCTGAACGATTGTCAACCACTTTTGGCTCTCCTGTGTTTACTCTCTTACACAAAAAGACATATTAAAATGCCTCATATTATTTTAAATCCGAGCAAAATTATTTTTGCTAGTTACTTTTTATTATTTTAATGTATATTAACATTTATTTACATCAATCTTTTGATGTAAATCTGTTACAATCCTAGTATAAAAAGTACTCTGACTATACAATATTGCACAAACTGCAAAAACAGCAGTGCAATAATCGGGGAAAAATCAAGCCCGCCCATAGGCGGAATGATTTTTCTAAACGGATTGAGCACTATATCTGCACCTATAGCAATAGCTTTAAAGGGCTGATTATACCAGTTTATGCTAGGAATCCATGTTAAAAAGATTCTGACAAGCACAAACCAGAAATATAAACTAAAAATGCTGTTAACAAGGTCAGCAAGTCTCATTATTTGTTATCTCCTTAGGCTCTCGAAGAAGCAACGGTTTTAGCACAATCACAATGTTCTCTTTCAAGAGGAAGTTTTTCTATCAACTTAAATAATAAAGCTTTTAGCTTTTCATTGTTGTCATTAAATACTTTAATAACTTCCGCGTGCTGAACAGGCGGCACTTCACCGACAAGCCCTGCATCGTAATCTGTTATCAAAGAAATATTTAAAGGACACATATCCATTTCTTTAACCAGATATGCTTCCGGAAACTGGGTCATATTAATAACTTCCCAGCCTTGAGAGGTAAAGAATTTAGATTCTGCCTTTGTTGAAAATCTCGGGCCGTTTATTACAACAACGGTACCTGTTTCATGTACAGTAATACCCAGTTCTTTAGCAGTTGCAACAGCCAGTTGTCGCATTTCTTCGCAATAAGGGTTAGCTGCGCTTACGTGTGTGACGATAGGCCCGTCATAAAAAGTTGATTTTCTTCCGTCTGTCCAATCAACATACTGATCGCAAATAACAAAATGTCCCGGCGCAACATGTTTTTGCAAGCTGCCGGCTGCGCACGGAGAAATTACTCTTGTGCAGCCGATTGATTTCATTGCCCATACATTTGCTCTGTAGTTAATAAGGTGCGGCGGCAATGTGTGTGTTCTGCCGTGTCTTGGCATAAATGCCACTTTGTGTTTGCCTATTTCACCTATAAAAACGCTGTCTGACGGCGAGCCGTAAGGAGTTTCTACTTTTACTTCTTCAATTTTATCAAGAAACTTGTAAAAGCCTGAACCGCCAAAAACGCCTATATCTGCCAATTTTTTATGTTCCATTTATATAATTCTCCCCAAATCTGTTGTTAATTGATATTAGTTTTTAATCTGTGTTTGATCCTGTATCCATCTATACGCATCAGCCTGTAATGAACCTTCTGCACCTGACGGAACAGTCATCTTTCCTTCTTTATAAACTTTAACCTGGTATCCCTCGTTTTGGGGAGTACGGCCCTGACATTGAGTAACAATACGACCGGTATGGGAATCGCCGGAGTATCCACCCCAACCTACAAAACATACCCCATTTGTAGTAACAAAATTTACTACATCACTACCGGACTGACAATCAAAATTCCCAATAAAGTTAATTTGTTCAGCAAGGAAATAGCAAAGAGAATTGCCCTGATCCATTACAGAACTGTCGCAAACAGTACCACTTTCTCCTGATGCTGGATTCACATAATACTCGGTACAATAGTTTGTTCCATTAATTCTAGCTAATGCCGTTGATAATGGTAATTGAGAAAAATCTGCGTTTTGATCTGTATTTTGGTCGTATTTCGTCCCATCATTGATAACGTTTGAAACAGCAGACTCTAAAGTGTGGTAAGATTTTACAAATAAAATTTTATCTTTATCAGGGTTAACACGGCTAATCGATCTGAGCATTAAAGCCATGATAATACCTATAATTGTTATTGTTATAAGAGTTTCAGCCAGAGTAAAAGCAGCTTTTCTAATTGAATTTTTATTCATTTTAATCTCCTGTTGATTTTTTCTAATTATAGTTCATATTAGGCTAATTGAAAAGAATGTAAAAGTTTATCTCCTTATTCTTATTCAAAATCATAATCACGTTTTTTTACGTCTGTTTGTTGTTGCATCCAGATATAGGCTTTTTCCTGAGCATGTGAATCATTAAATGTATAGGTAGAAGAACTCTCAGGAACAGTCATACTTCCCGATGAAAATATTTTTGCAGCATAACCATATTTAATACCTTTGCAAGAGGGGTCAATAACAAATTCAAAAGGGACACTTTGTCCGGCGAGCCCATAAATACAAGCCCCGTTACCTAATCTGAAATTGAGAACATTGGCACCAGAGCTGCAATTAGTTATACCGTTTAAATTCATTTTTGAAGCAATCAAATAACAGACTGCATTTGTGGAAGAAATTATTTTATTACAATCTGTTGTCTTATACGTTGATTTTTTTGAACAAATCGGCTTATTGGGATAAGTCAGATTTGATGCATACAATTCAACTTTTGCAGTTGGCAGCGGATCTGTAGAAAAATCAGAAACCTCATGCATATCCGAATCATAAAAGCTTGTATCAGAAACTACTTCTCCAGCCGCAGTCTCAATTGCATGAAATGTTCTTATAAAAAGCTGTTTGTCTTTATCAGGATTAATACGGTTAACTGTCCTCAGCATTAAAGCGGCAATAACCCCTAAAATAGTCATTGCCAAAAGAGCTTCTGCCAGAGTGAAAGCAAATTTTGCATATTTATTTTTCATTTTCATATCAAATAACTCCTATAAACCTTTGACCTCATTATATTAATAATTCTCAAAAATTGCAAAAAGTAACACAAAATTCCCATATGTAAAAAATTCAGGCAATTTTTTATTGCAATTTGTTTTTATATAAATAGGTAGTAAAGTAAGGTTTAATTATTATGGTTCACGGTGTTTACGCTTCACAAATTCCTTATCAAGGGTATCCGTCAAACGCAGTCGGTGCTACAAAGGTTACAAAAGATATCGCAAGTTATTGTTTCGATACTCAACGAAATGAAATATCAAAAACTTACGGATATTTAACTTCTGATGAAAAGCCAAGCTACAAATGGCCGGTCGTTGGCGTTGTTGTTTCGGCATTATCTCTTCTTGCAATGAAATTTATTAAATAGTCTTGCAAAATTCAGCAAGAAATACATACAGATTGATAGCTACAGGCTTGTTTTGAGTATTTGTTTCGGCAAGTCCTTGATTTAATCCGAGCAGACATGCCGGACAGGTTGTTATTATAAAATCAACATTGGCGTTTATGTATTGCTGTGCCTTTTGTTTTGAAATTTTACGGGAAATTTCCTGATGCTGCAATGCAAATTTTCCTGAAAAACCGCAGCATTTATCGTAATCTTGAACCTCAACAAAATTTATGCCTTTGATATTTTTGACAATTTTTACAAAATCCCCGCTGTCATGGCAGGGTTTGTGAACAGCTACATTAAAATTTTTAATTGCCTCAAAATTAAGATTTTCGATAAGATTTGCAACATCTGTCACTTTTTGACTCAGTTGAAAGGCTGAATCGGAATCATTGTAATTTTTATATTCTTTCAGTACTGAATTACACGAAGCACAGTCAGTTAATAAATAATCGTAGTCGCAATCAAGTGCCTTTAAGTTTTTGTCTGTTATTTTTTTAAATTCAACCGTATTGCCGTCGTGTAAATAGCTTATACCGCAGCACTCGAAATTCTTTTCAATTACTTTTATTCCGCATTGTTCAAGCAGCATTTTTGCTGCCTTTTTTGTATCGTTGTTTATGTATTTATTAAAACATCCGTCAAAATAAATAGCTTTTTTACAATATTTTTTTTCACTACGTGAACTTTTTTTCTTAAGTTTACGCTCAAAGAGAGTATTAATTAAAACAAGTCTTTTCCCTATGTAGCCGCAGCTTAATATTGAATTTTCAAAAAATCTTATTGCAGTACTAAAACCTGTTAATCTGAAAAATTTTCCGGTTATTGATGCACAATAAAGCAAAAACTTAAACATCGTATATGAGTTAATAATTTTTTGAAGCAGCGGCAATTTACTGTGTTTGTAGTATTCGCTTTTAGCAGCAATAAATATTTCTCTTGCATCAATACCGCTCGGGCAAAAGTCTTTGCAGGCATTACATCCGGTGCATAAATCAAGATATTTTTTTACGTTGTCATTAAAAGTCAAATCCCCTTTTATTATCCCGTTAAGTATATTGAATTTGCCCCTTGAGACAGCACATTCGTTTAAAGTAACTTTAAAAACTGGACAAACCGACTGGCAGAGCCCGCATCTTGAACACTTATATATGCTTTCTTCGTAATCTTTAAAATTTTTCATTCAAGCTTTAATAATTTATCTCGATTTATGTTACTTACAATATTATATTCACAAAGAATTATTTAGTGATAGAATTTTAAATTATCAGACAAAATATTGGGATATGAGTCAAAAAATGAAAGCTGCTGTATCAGAAAATCAGAAAATATCCATACAGGAATTTCCTGAACCTAAACTTGAAGACTTTGGCGGAAAAGGAGCAATTGTAAAGGTCAAAGGCTGCGGGCTCTGCGGTTCGGATATAGTTAAATTTGTCCATGACGGAACCTCAAAAGTTCTAGGTCACGAAGTTGTAGGAGAAATTGTTGAAATAAACAACGGAATATTTTCTAAACTAAAAAGAGGTGACAAAGTTGTTTTAGGTCATCATGTTCCCTGTATGAAATGTGATTATTGCCGCAATGAAAACTATTCAATGTGCCGGCAATTTAAAAAGACAAATATTTTTCCGGGGGGATTTTCCGAATATATATACGTATCTCCTCTGCATCTGCAAAATACAGTATTTAAAACACCTGACAATCTTGATGATATGGAAATATCTTTTATGGAACCGCTCGGGTGCTGCGTAAGGGCGGTAGAAAGAGCACAGGTCTGTCAGGGAACAACTTCTCTTGTAATCGGACTCGGGTCTATAGGACTTTTAATGGGGCAGGCCATAAAAGCATTTGACGGAGATGTAATAGGCTGTGACCTTATTGAAGAAAGAGTTGCGATAGCAAACAATTTGAATTTTGATGCTGTGTTGAAATTTGAAGATAATGACACAACCTCGGCTAAAATTAAGGAAATGACCTGTTCGATAGGGGCAGATATTGTGTTTATGACGGCCGGTGCCGATCAATCTCTTGACTTTGCACTAAAATCAGTCCGTGACGGGGGAACAATAGTTGTATTTTCTTCTGTAAAGAATGATACGGCAGGTTATACAAATAATGAAATTTACTACAGAGAGTTAAAGGTCATGGGCAGTTATTCTCCTGCGCCAAAAGATTTAGAGCTTGCATACAACCTTTTAAAAAACAAAAAGGTAATAGTAAAATATCTTTCAACAGCATACCCTCTTGAGGATATTGCAAGAGCAATTGAAGATACAATGTCTAACAAAACCCTTAAAGCATATATAAAAGTAGAAAAAGATTAAAAATATACATCATGAAAATGAAAGCAATACGATACTACGCTCCGCAGGATATAAGATACGAAGATGTAGAGATAAAAGAACCTGATGACAATGAGGTGCTTGTCAAAATAGAAGCGGCACTTACGTGCGGTACTGACGTAAAAACCTTTAGACGCGGTCATCCGGTTTTAATTAAAAAGACTCCGTCAGGTTTCGGGCATGAATTTGCCGGAACAATCGTAAAAGCGGGAAAAAATGTTGTTGACTTTAAAATTGGAGACAGAGTCGTTGCGGCAAATTCGGCTCCGTGCGGCAAGTGTTTTTTCTGTCAGAAAAAGCAGTATAATCTCTGCGAAAATCTTGATTTATTGAACGGAGCTTATGCTGAATATATAACAATTCCTCAGCGGATTGTCGAAAAAAATTTGTTGAAAATTCCAAACGGATTGAGCTTTGAAAAAGCTGCTTTTTGTGAGCCTCTGGCTAATGTTGTCCACGGCGTCGAAAGAACAAATATCCAACCCGGAGATACTGTCGGTATAATAGGTATCGGCCCGATAGGTCTTATGTTTGCCCGACTGGCTAAACTTAAAGGAGCAAGAGTAATTGCTGCCGGAAGGAATCCTCTAAAATTAAAAATGGCCAAAGAATTTGCTCTTGCTGATGAAGTTGTTGATTTGTTAAAATACCGGCATCCTGAAAAAATATTCAAGTCATTTACACAGGAAGGTCGCGGGCTTGACGTTGCGGTTGAGTGTGTCGGGCTGCCGGAAATATGGGAAAAAATGTTTTCTATTGTCAGAAAAGGCGGCAAAGTCCATCTTTTTGGCGGTTGTAAGTCAGGAACAAAAGTTTCTATAGACACAAAACTGCTCCACTATGATGAGGTTCAAATAATCAGCGTTTTTCATCATACGCCGCAGTATTTCAGGCAGGCGCTCGATTTGATTGCTGACGGGCACGTTGATGTTACAAAACTTATTACAAAAAAAATGCCGCTCTCTCAAGCCAAAGAAGCCATTCTTGCGCATGACAGAGGTGAGGCGATTAAAGTTTTGTTAACTCCTTAATAATTATTATTAAGTTTTGTATAGTTAAATATAAATGTCTGAAATACACTTATAAAAAAGCTTTGGGGTGTGTTTAAAAAATTGATTCATCAAAAAGGTGGATTGAATTGTAAATTTGTCATGATAAACTAACAAAAGAAAATATTTTTGAACTTCTAGTAAATGAGTAAAGATTAATGGAAGTCAAAAAGACTTGTGAAAGAGGAAAATGTTAAATTTACAGTCTAATACAGTAAATATAGCATCGCAGCAGTTCACAGGGTTGCCTAAAGGGGCAACGGGAGATTCTATTTCTCAGTTCATGTTGTATCATGACTCATTGAATAAGAAGTCATTTAAACAAACAGATAATTTTATTTTAAGAAAGACCGCTAAAAATGTTTCATTTGGCGGTCTTTCTTTATCAGAAGTTAACAAAGTAAAACAGACAGGGCTTTGGAAGTTTTTAAACAATAAAACTCTTGAAAAATTTATTGCTATGGCAGATGCCAGCCAAACTATTTTTGATGCAGTGTTTGCTCTGGGGATTACATGCGCGTTAAGACCGGCCGCTATTATGGCCCAGTCAAACGATAAAAACCGTGAAAAAAATAAAAAGGCCGCATCTCATTCAATAGCTTCGGGGTTAATAGGTTATGGCTTTGCAATTGCGCTTTTTTCTCCGATTAAAAAAGGTCTTAACAAGCTGAAAGCAAATCCTGAAATTTTTGCAAAGAAAGCCGCTAAATTTATTGGCTCCACAAAAAATGCACAAACTTTCACAATGCTTGTTAACAAGTCAACTGAAGCATTAACTGCAAGTATCCGTTCGGGAATTACAATCGCTTTGATTCCTGTTATTGACAAATATCTTTTAAATAAAATATTCGGAACAAAACAACCAGTGCAGGATAAAAAAGAGATTCAAAATACGCTTCAAAATCCGATTTACAAATACTCGATTATAAACTTTAAAAACAATGCAAGTAAAACATTCCAAAACTTTACAGGGGGGCTGTACAATGAAAATTAGTTCATATAACCGCTACACACCCCAGCAAAGACCGATGTTTAAGAGAATAAATCTCGAAACTGTTAAGAAAGCAGCGCAGGAAACTAAGCAATTTGCACAAAAAACAGGTGATAAAGGAACAAACACAATAGCTTATGCTCTCGGTGCTCTTGCTTCTTTAAAACCAGTGCAAAACCTTGTCAACTATCTTAAAAACAAAAACTATCAAGAACACCTTGCAGCATTTGTAGGTTGTACTTTATCCGGCTTTTATATGCTTGATACAGCCCGTTCAAAAACAATAGAAAAAGACCAGAAAACTCCTCTGATGATTAATCAGGGTGCAGTCTGCGCTATGTCTACAGTCGGTGCTTATACGCTTAATCATTACCTTAACAGAAAAATAAACCACATAGCGGAACTCTTCCATATTGCAAAAATTAAAGATGAAAATCTCCAGCAGAAATTCTTAAAGTTCAGACAGGATCCGGAATATGCATCAGTAATTGAGCGGGCTGCAAAAACAAATCCTAAACTTCAAGCAACATTAGACACGCTCAAAAATAAATTTGAATTTACCAATAATGTAAAAGTATATTTGAAAGAAGAAATCAAAAAACAAAAAGGCGACAGTGTAGCACAGAACTTCTTAAAAGAAATTAAGAAAATTACTGTAGAAAACGGTAAAGATAAAGCTGACGCAGTTAAAGCGCTTTATCTGCAAAGAATGAAAAACAGTAAGGCTATGCGGGCAGCCTTTAACAGAGAAGGCATGAATAATGCAATAAAAATGATTGCCGGTGCCGACAAAACAAAATATCTGACAAGAATGATGAACGGCTTCAAAACAGCACAGGCACTGATGGTGTTTGCTCTGCTATACAGATTTGTGTCACCTGTTATTGCCACTCCGATTGCAAACAATATAAGTGAAAAATTGGAAAAAAGAAAAAAGCTTAAGAAGGCTAATGTTTAATAAATAATGCTTCTGTCGTTTTCTTAACATATTGTTACAAATGATTTTTTATACACATAGTATATACTATTTTTTAAAATAGAAGTCTGAAATTCAAAAAAGTATATACTGATTTTTTATTTTTGTAATATTTCTTAAAATATAAAAATTTAGCATGACTCTCTAGAGGCAATTATTTTCTTTTTATATACTTTATATAGATACAAGAGATAAACAAAAACAAAACTAGACTAATAGATTCTAATAAACTTAAAACATATAAGGAACGGGAAATAGGTATTTAAAACACGGGGCTATTTAAAAAAAGCCTCTTTTTTTTTGCTTTATTTTGTTGCAGTGCATCGTATATAGTAATTATTTCTAAATAAAAATAAAAGCGTCAACAAAAGTTATTTTGACGCTTTAACTTAACACTTGGAATCGTATATTTAGAATTTTTATTATGCCAGCCCGAGGTCAAAATGCCATCTTTCGCGCACTTTGCTAAAATCTCCGCCCCAGCGCATGCCGATTGACTTGGCATAGTCGCCCAATTTTTTATAATCAGCATCTGTTCCGTTTGCAATATTAATATCTATGGCTTTGCCCTGACAGTGCAGAGAATTCTTGGCTGCATATCTGGGCCGTGTTTTCAAAAGCCTTTGCTGTTCGGCTTGCGTTCTGTAACCGCTTGTTATTGTAACTTTCATACCTTGAGATTCAGCATAAGCAAACAAATCATTAACTTTTGCCTGCATTTGCGGTGTAAGTTTGCTGATTTTATCAGCATTTGATTTTGCAAGATTGCTTGTAAGTTCAGTAGTTCCCCCAAGGTTAAAGCTGCTCAAAAAGTTTTCCATCTGAGTTTTATAGCTTTGTATTGTTGCATTATATAAATCCATTAACATGCCCATATCAAATTTAGGCATTTCAAAATTAAAGTTAAACGCACCCGTTGACGGATATGTGGAATATGATGGGATAAAGCTATCCATGCCGGCATAGGTTTCGGGCAAGAATTGCGTAAAATCAAACATCGGTGTTGATGAAGATGTCAGCATCGGGTCTGAAAACATATTCATCATACTTGTTTCTAAATAAGACGGATTGAACGTTATCTTATCTAAAGTCACAATATTCTCCTAAAATATTCCCCTTATATATATAAAGTAATTTTAGGGAAGAAAATTGCCTAAAACAGACAGAAATTTAGAAGTTATGCCGTAACAGGAACAAATACTTTCATATTACTTGCGTATTTCGGGTTCGTGTTGACGAAATCACTGGCGGCCTGTCCGTTGCCCAGTGTTATTTCAATATGTCCGTATTGCGAGCTGTAGCCAGCACATCCTCTCGGATAAACAAGTATACAACCGGCTGGCAGGCTTGCAAGTTCATCTTGAGATATAGTTATTTCTTTAAAGTGAGGGTTTTTCCTCAAATTATCTTCCATCTGGAAAGCATGCCCGCGTTTAACAGGAATACCCGAGGCTTCAATAGCATCACTTACGTATTTCGCGCATTTCTTCCGCGGTGAAGACTCTGCATTATTCCGGGCATTTTGTGCAAGTTTTTTTGCAGCATTGGCGTCATAGTTGACGTCCTGTAGACTTGCTGTCGGCGTTGTATTCCAATTAAAGTTCATGTTTTTGAACATATCGCTGAACTTGCTTAACTGGTCTTTGTACCCTTGTATGGACATATTGTACAAATCCATTAACATACCCATATCAAATTTAGGCATTTCAAAATTAAAGTTAAAAGCACCCGTTGACGGATATGTGGAATATGAAGGGATAAAGCTATCCATGCCGGCATAGGTTCCGGGCATAAATTGCGTAAAATCAAACATCGGTGTTGATGAAGATGTCAGCATCGGGTCTGAAAACATATTCATCATACTTGTTTCTAAATAAGACGGATTGAATGTTATCTTATCTAACGTCACAATATTCTCCTAAAATATTCCCCTTATATATATAAAGTAATTTTGTTGTACAATATTGCTAAAAATATAAAGTAATATTAAGTTGTGTTATATTATGCGTGCACACGTCTTTATAAAAAAAATAAAATCAATTTTATATATATTGCCCTTATTGTGTTCTATCCTTGTATCACCTGCCTTTGGGCTGGAAACGGCATCACCGGTTGAACCTTCAGTGGAGCAAGATAATATAGAGCAAACCACAGATGATTCAGATGATATGTTTGCTCCGGTTGAGTTGGATTTAACTGACTATTCTTATATGAATGATAAAAAGAACAAAAAGTTCGAATTATCCGCAACTAAAGAGGGTCAACCGGCTTATGTTAAAAATACCGGACAGGTATGGGATGAGGACATGCTGTTTCGTTACAACTTTTATTCGGATGAGGCTAATTTAAGAGTATTGCCGAGCTATGGCTCGCTAAACAGTTATATAAATCAAAAATTGGATGAAAATACAACAGTAATGATAGGACAAGACGGCATATCTTCTATTAACGGAAATACGGTCAATTTTGCATATGCAAACAGTTCTTACTATAGCAGCGGCGCAAGAATAGACGGCAGTGCACAGAATTTTAACTATTCTGTCGGCGCATTTACGGAAACTGATACGCTTAATCAGGAACTTGCCGCGATAGTTTCTACAAAACCGTCAAGCATACTAAATTCAAAAGGCAAATTTTATGTCGGGGGCGGTGTATTTTCCAACCTTATGGACGGGGTAAACAAAAACACCTCCGGCGTTTTTGCACAGTATAACAACGATAAATTCTCTTTTGGAACACAGCTTGCACGCTCTCAATATACTAAATCAGGTTATAATGATTCAAGTAGTGTACATTTCTTAACTCAGTACAAAGTTAATGACCACCTGTCTTTAAAGAATAAAATTGTAAAAAACTTTGATATTGATGAACTGCAAGGTGAAATAGGTATTGTTTACAAACCGCTTGAAGATACTGACAGATTGCAGTTTGAACTTACAGCCGCAAATTATCAATCACAAAATGTAATAACAAGACAGCGTTTAAAATTTACAACTTCGTTTAAGTTTTAATATTCATAAAAAAAGCAGTAACTTAACGTTACTGCTTTTTCACTTGAAACAAAAATATCCTATTTTGCAGCAGGTGCTACAGGTTCTGCTGTTGCAGCAGGTCGTTCTGCCGGTTTAGCTTCTTCTGAAGGTGCAGCAGGTGCTTGTGTTTCAACAGAAGCAGGTTCTAAAGGTGCTTTTTCTTCAACAGCCGGTGTTGTTTCTGCTTCCGGAGCTGTTGCTTCCGGACCTTTAGGACAATGTTTAGCTTTCATTTCATCATGGTGTTTCTGACATGCAGGGCAGCCGCAATCGCATGAGCAAGGTACAAATTCTGCTCTTTTAGCTTTCATTTCTTCATGCATTTTTTGCAGTTCTGCTTTTTGTTCTTCTGTTAAAAGAGCTTTGATTTTTTCTTTAGTAGCTTTTCTGCCTGCCATATCTTCAGCAATAAGCTTGTCTAATTTTGCTTGTTCTTTTTTGATTTTTTCTCTGCAAGATTTTAATGCTTTATCTTCACTTGCTTTCAATTCTTCAATTTTTGCTTTTTGCTCTTCAGTAAGATTCAATCTTGTTTCAAACTCTGCTTTTCTTGCTTCTCTTAATTTAGCATGTTCTTCAGGTGACATGGGTTTGAATCCCGGATGAGGATGATGCATAGGCATAGGCATAGCTTTTTCACAATCTTCTTTAGCCGGGCAAGTTGCATTAGCAGGTGCATTGTTTACCGCTGAGAATGTAAAAATTGCAGCAGCAAGCATAACTGATGTAATAAATGTCTTTTTCATGTAACTCTCCTTGTACTAATCCTTGATATTTAATTAATTTATTAAGAAATTTAATAATTCAAATAAATTAATTAAATCCACTTATAACCAGTGTAATTATATTTTTTAAACTGTCAATAGCTCAAAAGTTGAAAAATTGTTACTTAAACGTAATACTACAAGCTTAAAAATATAGATAATAAGTGTAGTAATTACACAATTGACTTAAATTGTCCGAGAAAAATTCGTGATAAGGAGCAAAGCGATGTGAACGAATTTTTGGAGTGTCACATTGTTCACATAGTGAAGCCATTTTTCAGGCTTCACCACAGTTCAGCCAAAAAAGAAGGCAAAGGTGAGCAGTGACGGCTCGAAGGCTCGAGGCGGCAACTGCGACACTAGATTAAATTACTATAAAACAATGTCCAACATAAGGAGCAAAATAAAATTGATTCAAAACCAAAAAATTTCTGTTTATCTTGTAGAAGATTATCACTTAATAAGAAAATCCATAAAACTAATGGTCAATAAAGCAGAGGATATAAGTATTATCGGTGATTTTGATAATGCCGAAGATTTTTTAGAAGTTTTTGAAAAAGTTCAATCCGATGTTGTAATTATGGATTTAGGTTTGCCGGCAATGAACGGTCTTTGTGCAACTAAAATATTAAAAGACAAATACCCCGAGGTCAAAATAATAGTTTTAACCTCACACGAGCAAACGGATGAAGTGGTAGCAGCACTTGCCTGCGGAGCCAATGCGTACTGCCTTAAAGATATAGAAGCTCAGGAAATACAAAATATTATAAGAAGTGTTTACAAAGGTGTCATGTGGATACATCCTAAAGTATCGGAAGCTGCAAGACAAAGTGCGCCAAAACCCTTATCTACGGATTTTAACAACCTGTACGGAAATTTGGCTGCAGAAACAAATCTTACGGAGCGTGAATATGAAGTCTTAAAGAAAATTGTAGACGGAAAAACGAATACTCAAATAGCGCATGATATGTGTATAAGTACCCACACCGCCAAAGCCCATGTGGGTAATATTTTATCTAAATTATCCGTTTCTGACAGGGTAGAAGCGGCTGTTAAAGCAGTCAGGGCAAAAATTGTAGATTAGGAGTTTTTATTGTTAACTAAAAAATTACACAGAAAAATGTTGTTTTATACCATTTTCCTGTGTTTTATCATATGGACACTGTTAGAACCCAATACACCTCTTTCAGGAAGAGATGCATCTTTATCCGTATTGGTGCTGTTTCTTACTCAATCATGGATTGAAAAGAAATATCTTTATACAAAACTTTCCGTTAAGTATAAAAATCAGGCTGATTTGTTAAATAAACTTTTTTTAAACTGTCCTGACCTTGTTTACAGAAAAGATTCGCAGCTCAGGTATAAAGATTGCAATCCTGTTATGAGAGCAATGCTAAATATCGGACAAACAGAGAGTATTTTTAACAAGACCGATTATGATTTTTATCCGCCTAAAACAGCCAAAATTATCAGATATTACGATCGTAAGGTGCTCAAGTCGGGCGGTGTAGTTTCTTACAAGATAGAAAAGAATCAACCTGACGGTCAAAACAAAATATATGAAACACTTCTTGCGCCTGTTACAGATAAATCACATATAACGGGCGTTATCGGTATATTGCGTGATAATACCCAGTTTGAAAATTTAAAGGAAAAAATGCTTATTCAAAATGCCCAGTTGGAAAGTATCTTGAATAATATGCCATATATTATTTATATGAAAGATTGTGAGGGTAAATTAATATTTGCCAATAAAAATCTGGAAACAGTAATCGGCATGACTCAAGATAAACTGCTCGGCATAAATTTTTGCGAAAAATTTTTTAACGATTATTATCAGGAATCACAAAAAGCAGACAAAGAAGTAATTGAGTCAAAAAAGACAATAGTGATTGAAAAACAGACAGCATTTTTTAGTCCTGCTACTAACTGGTATCAAATAAGTAAATCACCCATTCTTGATTATAAAAACAATGTCGTCGGCATAATTGTTATGGTAAAAAATATTGACAAAGAAAAAGCACTCGAAGCCCAAAAGCGCAATCTTGTGTCTACAATTACTCATGACTTGAAAACACCTACAAACGCACAGCTTGGTGCTATGAATATTCTGCTTGACGGAAGTCTTGGCAGTTTGAATGCCGAACAAAAGGAAATGATTGAACTGAGCAAAAATTCCAATATTTATATGAATAATATGATATCTACAATCCTTTCCGCCTATAAATCAGAAGATGTTCAAAACCCTCTTGTGTCTTCGGATTTTAATTTTTATGAACTTGTTCAGGTAACAGCCAAGGAAATTGCAAATCTTGCAATAACAAAAAAACAAAATATAATAATACTTTCAAAACTGTTAAATGAAAACATAAAAGCCGATAAACTACAAATCAAACGAGCCGTCATGAACCTTTTAGGCAATGCAATTACTTACGGTTTTGAAAAAAGCGATATTATTGTTAATATCTCACAAAAAGAAAATAATATAATATTTAATGTAATAAACAAAGGTTATCACATTAGCGATGCAAAGCTTAATGAAATCTTTGAAAAGTACAAAACAAATGAAAATGCAAAATTTAACAAAGCCAGTACCGGACTTGGACTGTATTTGTCTAAAAAGATAATAACAGCACACAGGGGTAAAATTTATGCCCAAAGCACTGAAAATAACATCTGTACTTTCGGTTTCTGTATACCGAGAGCATTTAATCAATCCAGTGTAACGGAAAAAGAACAAATAGTCTAATGAATTAAAGCCAGAGCCTTTTGGGCATAGGGGTTTGTATTGTGTAAATTTTTAAAAACTTCTTTTATATCGTTAAATATTTCTTCTTTAGATGAGGCCTCATCTGTTACGGACAGATAGAACAAATCCATTGGCAGAATTCCCTCACGATTGGGGTATAAATATTCACAATCAATTTTCCGTGCCCCGTTTGATGTATAAAACTTTATTCTTCTCAGCGTATTTATATCTTTTTCATCAGGCTTCTCTACCTCAAAATATATTCCTTTTATATTTTTAAAAGTGTTACATAACGCTTCAATAAGCTTTCTGCCAAAACCGTGAGAATAAAACTCCGGCAGCACTGCAATGTAATCCACCCATATAAAATTTTCTCCCTTATAAAAAAGGATATATCCGGTATTAATTCCTTCATTGTATGCCAGATACAACTCGTAACTTTTTGTTTTGTCAGATAACAGCAACAAAAAATCGTTAAAACTTTTCAGCTCGCTTTGAGGAAACTGTTTTAGCATATAGTTGTTATAAATTTCAGTAAATTCATCAATATTTGCTTTTTTCAAACTTAGCATTTTAACACCGCCGTAAAAATAATGTATAATTAAATATTATAGAGGATAAATAACAGAAATGAAAAATAGTTATATTAAAATTTTTATATTATCACTTATACTGGGGTCTTTTTCTGCTGCCTTTGTTCCTTCCTTTGCGGCAGGTTCAATGTTTGACGATGACGGAAACTATTCAGGCAACTGGAAGCAGATGACAAATGTTTCTTCCTCGTCTTCCGGCAGTTCATATTCAAGCTCTTCTTATTCAACATCAAACTGGTATGCCAACAACAAAAAACAAAGAGAAGCAAGCGGACAAATGCCTTATTCTGCCGCAAATTATACACAAATGAACACGGTACCCTTCAGATATAATACGTTAAATTATACAAGAATAAGAAAAGTAAAAGGCGGTTACGGAGACTACAGTGCAAAATGTTCCGATATCGGAGATGTAAGCTTTTGTCACTAGCCTAATCCGTGTACACCCTTTTTAACTGTTTAAATTTCCTGTAAATTACAATCAAAAACAGCGTACACATTGCAAGGAAGGATACAGCCAGACCTATCCAGAAACCTTTTAATGACATTTTGTAGTGATAGGCAAGCATATATCCAAACGGAAGCCCGAACATCCAGTATCCGGCAATAAGTGTTCCCGATGCTATTTTTGTCATTTTTAAACCTTTTAAAACCCCGCTTAGACTTACCTGCAATCCGTCAAACATAAGATAATATGCAGCTATGTGTAAAATTGGCAGTCCCAGTGCCAGAATTTTAGGGTTACAGGTAAATATTGCAAAAAGTTGTTTAGGAATAATTGTCAGTAAAAGCGAGCAAAACAGCATAAATAAAACGGACATTGATGTACCTGAAAATGCGTATCTTTTGATTTCTTTAAGATTTTTGGCACCGTTAAAAAATCCTACTTTGATTGCAATTGCCGCTGATATTGACATTGGTATTACGTACGCGCTTGAGGTTATTGTGACGCATATATTGTGCGTTGCAGCAAGTATACCTGCTTCTCTGCCCACAAGGATTGTAATAAGGTTAAAGCCCAAAAACTCTAAAAACATTGCAATTCCGATAGGATAACCTATTTTTAATAGCTGCTTGATAAGATTTTTATCAAACGGATTTTTAAATTTTATCAAACTGAAACAATAAACAAGCAGCACAACCCCCATAAGTGTTCTTACTATAAATGCCGCAAGTGCAAGCCCTATTACCCCGAGCCCCGGAACAGGCCCTATTCCGAAGACCAGCGAAAAAGCGAGTACATAATTGAGAATAAGTGCAAATACAAGAATCAAATTAGGAAATTGTACAATTTCATATGCCAGCAAAAATTCTCTCAAGCACTGGTACAAATACATTCCAAAAAGCGAAAAAGCACAAATAAAGATGTATTCCTTTATCATTGGCACAAGAGAGGGTTCAAAACCCATTTTTGAGATTAAGGGAACCGTCAAAAGACATATTGCACAAAATATCACAGCGAGAACAATTGCATAGTTTAACACCGTAAACAAAAACTTTTTGGTGGGTTTACGATTTCCTCTGAGATTTGAAAGCTGAATTGATATGGCGGACATCAGCCCCATTCCCATGATAAGCACGCAGAAGATAATTGAATTAGCAATGCTTATTGCAGCAAGTGTATCTGTGGAATGTTTGGCTGCAATAAAAACGTCTGTAGCGCCTATAAGACTCTGACCGAGGTTCCCGACAATAAGAGGAATCGAAAGTCCTATAATTTCCGTAAAATATTTTTTATATGAAGATAATTTTTCGACTAATTGCATAAAAATATGAAATAATTATAAAAACATTGTTTATTCAATTTACCACAACAAAAATATTAAGCAAATTAAGCAAATATACAATAATGCTATCTAAAATAGATAGAGTATTATATAATAATATTCATAGAGTTTTAAGGGGAAAATTATGCCGTTTACTTTTAAAAAACTGTCAATACCAGATGTAATACTTGTAACCCCTCAGGTGTTTGGCGACAGCAGAGGCTTTTTTATGGAATCTTACCAGAAATCGGCTTTTGCTCAAAACGGAATTGATGTTGAATTTAATCAGGATAATCATTCAAAATCAACAAAAGGTGTTTTAAGGGGGCTTCATTATCAGAAAAATCCGAAAGCACAGGCAAAACTTGTAAGATGTTCCAGAGGAAAAATTCTTGACGTTGCGGTGGATATAAGAAAAAATTCGCCAACCTTCGGCAAATGGGTGGGTGAAATACTCTCGGAAGAAAATAAAAACATGCTCTTTATACCTGCCGGATTTGCCCACGGTTTTGTTGTCTTAAGCGATGAAGCAGAGCTGTTATACAAAGCTTCAAATGAGTATTCAGCCCAAAATGACAGGGGGGTAAGATGGAATGACCCTGATATTAATGTTCGCTGGGGTATAGATTTTGAACCTTTAATTAGCGAAAAAGATTCAAAACAACCTTTCTTAAAAGATATAAAAGAGGAGGATTTATTTTGAAACTACTCGTCACCGGCGGCGCCGGCTTTATAGGCAGCTGTTTTGTAAGACATATTCTTAATAAATATAAAGATTACAAAGTTATAAATCTTGATGCTTTGACATATGCAGGAAATATAGAAAACCTTGACGACATTAAAGACAATCCTAACTACAAATTTGTACACGGCAATATATGTGATAAAAAACTTGTAAGAGAACTTGTTAACGAAGTCGATGCAGTTATAAATTTTGCAGCGGAAAGTCACGTTGACCGTTCAATTACGGGGCCTGAAATTTTTATAGAAACTAATGTTCAGGGTACGTTAAATCTTTTGCAAGCCTCTAAAGAAGCTGATATTCAAAGATTTTTACAGGTTTCAACAGACGAAGTTTACGGAACACTCGGTAAAGACGGATATTTCTATGAAACCACTCCGTTAGCACCTAATTCCCCGTACTCGGCTTCAAAGGCAAGCGCCGATTTGCTTGTACGTGCGTATTATGAAACCTATAAAATGCCTGTTTTAAATACAAGATGCTCTAATAACTATGGCCCGTATCAGTATCCGGAAAAACTTATACCGTTTTTTATTTCAAAACTTTTAAAAAATGAAAAAGTTCCCGTATACGGTGACGGCTTAAACGTTCGTGACTGGTTATACGTATATGACCATTGCAGTGCAATAGATGTTGTATTGCATAAAGGCCGAGTCGGAGAGGTTTATAATATAGGCGGACACAATGAAAAAACAAACCTTGAAATTACCAAAATAATACTGCAAGCAATGGGTAAAGACGAAAGCTCTATTGAATACGTTCAAGACCGTCTCGGGCACGACAGACGTTATGCAATCGATAATCATAAAATCCAGACAGAACTTGGCTGGCAGCCGTCTTTAACTTTTGAAGAAGGCATTAAGTTAACAATTGATTGGTATCTTAAAAATCAGGACTGGATTAAATCAATAGAAGCTAAAAAAATGAAAGCGGGGGCTGTATAATGAAAGTGCTTGTTACCGGTGCAAACGGTATGCTTAGCTCAGACTTGTGCCCTATGCTGGAAGACGCAGGGTTTGAAGTTATAGAAACTACAATAGATGAGCTTGATATAACTGATGAACAAAAGGTTAAGGAAGTCTTAAACGATGTAAAGCCAGACTATGTTGTGCATTGCGCTGCTTATACAAACGTTGACAAAGCTGAAGATGAGCTTGATAAAGCTGAACTTATTAACGCAACAGGTACAAAATATCTCGCAAAAGCCTGCAAAAACACTGAGTCGGTTTTAATTTATATCTCAACGGATTATGTTTTTGACGGAGAAAAAAACGCCCCTTACCGGCCCGATGATAAAACAAACCCCATAAATGCCTACGGCTTGACAAAGCTGCACGGAGAACAGGCTGTAGAAGAAAATTGCGACAGATATTACATTTTACGTACAAGCTGGTTGTACGGACACCATGGCAAAAACTTTGTAGAAACAATGATTTCGCTTGCAAAAAATGATGAGGTCAGGGTTGTCGATGACCAGACAGGATGTCCTACGTGGACTGTTGATTTAGCTGATGCAATAATCAGTTTTATTGACGAAGACCCTGATTATGGTGTATACCATGCCTGCGGAGGCGGCAGTACAACGTGGTACGGTTTTGCAAAAGAAATTTATACACAGATGAATCTTGATGTTAATTTAAAACCCTGCACAACTCAAGAATTTCCCCGTCCTGCAAAACGACCCAAATACAGTATAATGGATAACGAAGGGCTGCTAAGGGATTGGAAACTTGCATTACATGAGTATTTGGAATTGAGGATTGACGACTGATGAAAGGTATTGTATTAGCAGGCGGGGCTGGCACAAGACTTTACCCCAGCACAATGGTTGTATCAAAGCAGCTTTTGCCGATTTATGACAAACCTATGATTTATCACCCGATATCGGTACTGATGCTTGCCGGAATCCGTGATATATTGATTATTTCCACTCCTCAGGATTTGCCGAATTTTAAAAAACTGCTTAAAGACGGCTCAAATTACGGTGTCAAATTCAGCTACAAAGAACAGCCCTCACCTGACGGATTGGCTCAGGCATTTATTCTTGGGGAAGAATTTATAGGCGATGACTGTGCTGCCTTAATTTTAGGTGATAACATTTTTTATGGCCCCGGCTTTTCCGGAATGCTGAGAAATGTTGTAAAACGCACACAAAATTCCGGCGGTGCCACAGTATTCGGTTATCAGGTAAAAGACCCCGAAAGGTTCGGAGTTGTTTCTTTTGATGAAAACGGGAAAGCACAAACCATTGAAGAAAAGCCCCAAAAACCTAAATCCAACTACGCTGTAACGGGTTTGTATTTTTATGACAACTCGGTTGTACAAAAAGCAAAAAATCTAAAGCCCTCGGCTCGCGGTGAACTTGAGATAACTGATTTAAACAGACTTTATCTTGAGCAAAACAATTTGAATGTTGAAATTCTCGGTCGCGGTTTTGCATGGCTTGATACAGGAACACATCACTCCCTGCTGCAAGCAAGCCAGTATGTTCATACAATAGAAGAAAATCAGGGTATAAAAATTGCCTGCCTTGAAGAGGTTGCCTATCGCATGGGGTTTGTGACAAAAGAACAGCTTAGAGTTCAGGCGGAACAATACAAAAATAATGAATACTTTAACTACATAAAAAGAATAATTATGTAACGGATTCAAACAATGCAAACATTAATAATAAATACAATTTCAGCTTTAAACAGTTTTAATGAACAGTTATTTTCACAGTTTGATAGGTTCATTGATATACTCCCACTGTCAGAATGGCTGGCTGATGCTATTAAAGACAGCTTTCATATGCTGCCGTTTTTATTTTTTATTTTTGTCGTAATAGAAATTATAGAATTTTTTTATTCAAATAAAATGACAGAACTTGCAAAATATTCAAGCAAAGCAGGCCCTGTTGTCGGAAGTCTGCTTGCGTCATTTCCTCAGTGCGGATTTTCTGTTATCGCAAGTACGCTTTACTCAAAAAGACTTATAACTCAAGGTACATTAATAGCTGTATTTTTATCTACCTCTGACGAGGCAATTCCTGTCATACTTTCAGAGCCTACTAAAATGCATCTTATTGTACCGATTTTGATAGCCAAAATTTTTATAGGTATAACCACGGGTTATTTAATCGATTTTTTGCTTAAACGTTTTACAAATGAAAAATCTTTACAGACTGTCAATAATGATATTGAGATTGAAGAGGGCTGCTGCAAACACCATGTACACAACCCGAGAAAAAGAGATTTATTGCTTCACCCGCTTGAGCATACGTTAAATGTGTTTGTATTTATTCTGCTTGTAACAATCGGGTTAAATTATCTTGTCTTTATTGCGGGCGGTGAAGAGCACCTTGGCGGATATTTTCTTAATAATTCAATATGGCAGCCGATTATAACAGCAGTTGCGGGTTTGATACCTAACTGTGCAATATCAATTGCAATAACCTTGATGTATATTAAAGGCGCAATAGGCTTTGGTTCTGTAATCTCAGGATTATGTTCCAGCGCAGGACTCGGACTTCTTGTTCTGTTAAAGAAAAATACTCCGTTTAAAGATTCTTTAAAAATTATACTTATGCTTTTATCTGTAAGTATATTCTGGGGTATAATTATTCAATGTATTTATAATTAAGGAGTTATATATGATAGTAAAAATGTTAATTAAATGGGTATTGTTTGCACTTTCTTTAATGCTTACCGCGTGGCTGATTCCGGGAATTACTGTCAGCACTATATGGGCAGCACTGCTTGCTTGTGTGATTATCGCAATAATAAATATCTTTATTAAACCGGTAATACAATTACTTACTTTACCTATTAACATTGTGACAATAGGTCTTTTCACACTTGTTATAAATGCCGTATTATTTATGCTTGCTGCGTGGATTTCTCCTGGGGTTCAGGTAGACGGATTTTTAAGCGCATTATTCGGCTCTGCTGTGTATTCAATACTTAGCATGTTTATAAGTAAAATTTAGAGTCTTTTATATGTGTTGAGGTGTGTTCCGTCAACATCGTATTTTTTAACATAACCGCTCTTATCAGTTGAAAAATACCCTACGGCGGTTCCGCTCTTGTCATAAATCATAGTCTTGTACGGTGATACAGGCTTGAAATACCCTGCTGCATGCCCGTATTTGTCGTATACATACGTAGTGCCCGGCTGATTGGTTGCGTATTTGGAAAGCATGTTGCCGTATTTATCATATTTTGTAGTGGTGCCGAAACCGTCTTCTATATAATATCCTGTTTCTGCTCCGTAGGTGTCATATTCGACAATGGAAATATTGGACTTTAAGTTATATTTGTTAACTTTTACACCGGTTTTGTTTATATTTTTAATCGAAGACCCGATACCGCCCGCATAATTTGATGCTGCATATGCGGAACCGAAAATCAAAGACTGCAATAACAAAAAAGAGATTACTGACAAAACGGATTTATTCATATAGATATTATTAAACCTCATATTTTGATAAATTTATTAGTGATGTATAACAATATATTAATACTGCAACTGATAACATTTTACATCATTTTTAGAAATTTTCGATTATTGTAAATTAATATTACGATTTTACGTTGATTTATAAAATTCAATCATTAAAATGTTTTTATAAATATACAACGGTTTTAGTTATACAAAAGAAGAGTATTTATGACAAATCACAGCAATGATGAGTTTAAAAACGTGTTTGATTCAACACCTGCACTTTTTAACTTAAAACAAAAAGCTTCACAAATCCAAAATAATTATTCTTTACAGAATAAAATTAATGAACTGATGTGCTTTGTGCAAGCAAATAAACTCGGTTTCAGCAATTAATTATTGAAATAAAATCCGTCTTGTTTTAGGCGGCATATTGTTTCGTTTAATTGTTGGTCATCTGCAACAGCAGAAAGGCGGAAGAATCCTTCTCCGTTTTTTCCGAAAGCACTTCCGGGAACAAGCAGTATGCCTGAAGTCCTTAACACATCAGAGGTAAACTCTTGTGATGTTTTGTACTTTGAAGGTATTGGCAGCCAAATGTAAAACGTTGCATCGGGAATGTCTTCATCTTTTATCTGCCAGCCCAGTTCTCTAAAACCATTTATTACAAGCATTTGCTTTTCTTTAAAGCTTTTGTTTGATTTTGCAATGTAATCATCGCCTTGTTGAGAGTTTAAAACTTCTGCCGCGCATTTTTGCAGTGCTTTAAAACTACCTGTGTCAACGGTTGACTTCAACCTTCCGAAAGCGCTGACAGCATCAGCGTTTCCGCATATCCAGCCGAGTCTGAAACCTGTCATCGAATAAGGTTTGGAAAAGCTGAAAAATTCTACAGCCACATCTTTTGCACCTTCTATTTCAAGTATACTGTGCGGGCGGTTTTCATCTTCAAAATACAAATCGCAGTAAGCTGCATCGCTCATAAGCCAGATCTGTTTTTCTTTGCAAAAGTCAACAACATGTTTTAAATATTCTTTTGTACAGGTTGCGCCAAGAGGGTTGGACGGATAATTGATAATCATTGCCTTTACCCTGTCAGGGGTAATTCCGTCTTGCTTCATTTCTTCCCATATCCTGTACATATCAGGCATGTATTTGTTTTCTTTAGTTAATGCAATGCCGTAACTTGTGCCGCCGCTGGTTTTTATCATCTGGGTATATGATGCGTATCCGGGATCAGGTACAAGTATAACATCTTGTTTTTTTTCGTCTGTAGTCGGGTTAATTAGTGCTCTTATAAAGTTTGCAAGCCCTTCTTTTGAACCTATTAGCGAAAAGATTTCAGTTTGTGCATCTAATTCTACACCAAAACGATTTTTCATCCTTTTTTTAACAGCATCAAGAAAGAATTTTTCGCCTTTAGGGGTCGAATATGTATGTATTTGAGGAATACTTAAAGCTTCCTTTAATTTGTCATATACAAACTCCGGCGGCGGTGCAACAGGTGCACCCATTGCCAGTGCAATCGGAGCTCTACCCTTTGCTGTAAGTTCAGGTGTTAATTTTGCAGCTTCTTGTTTAATTCTAAACATTATATACGTATCTATGGATTTTACGTATTCATTAAACAGTTCTTTCATATATTATCCTTTTGTTTCGAGCTGATAAGCCCAGGCACTGTGGTTGTGGATACTTTCAAGAGATTCGACTTCAGCTTCAAAATATTTTATTTTTTTGTTGTTTCTAAAATTTAAAACAATATCTCTTAAAACATCTTCTACAAATTTAGGATTATCATAGGCGTGCTCGGTTACATATTTTTCATCTTCTCTTTTTAAAAGAGGGTAAACTTCACACGAGGCTGTTTTTTCTATCTCCGAAATTAAGTCCTCAAGCCATATGTGTTCTGTTTCATCATAGCTTATTACAACTTTTATAATTGCTCTTTGATTATGGGCGGAATAATCTGAAATTTCTTTTGAGCAAGGGCAAAGAGTTGTAACAGGAACTTTTACCCCGAGATAAAATTTGTATTTGTTCTCTTCTAAAATACCTTCAAAAGAGCAATCATAAGCCATTAGGGATTTTTGTTTGGAAACCGGCGCCTGCTTTTCTATAAAATATTTAAAAACAAATTTTACCTGCGCAGCTTTAGCATCTAATCTTTGTTTTATTGCCTCAAGACAGCCTTTAATATCAACGCCCAAGAGCTCTTTTTCTCTCCATTCGTTGAGAATTTCCATAAAGCGTGACATATGCGTACCCTTGAAATTCATATCAAGAGATGCACAAATCTGTGCTTTTGCGTAAACTACCTGATTGTCTTTGCCTTTGCGCTGTATTATCAAAGGAACATCAACATTTTTAATCCCGACTTTTTGGATGTCAATACCTCTGTTATCGGCGAGGTTTTGCACATCTCTTAGCGGTAAATCTTTTATACGGCTTTTCATGGCAGGCCTTCTTATTTATTGAAATCTTCAAGATTTTCTGATGATTTTTGTTCTAATGCAAGCAAGAGTTTAAGTGCGGCTATTCTTTGCATTTTTGGCGGAGCCAGTCTGAGCATTTCAATAGCCTTCATCATTACCGGGTCGTTATCGTACCAGCGGTTGCCTTTGCCCTGATATTTTGCAATAGTTTCGTAAAGATGTTCTATTACATCAGCTGCAACCTGCTCTTGCAGTTTTAAAATATAATCTGCCGCTTCTGCTTTGGTTTCGTCTGTTTGAAGTCTTAAAAGTTCCAGTGCTTCTTTCAAAACAGGATCTTTATCATACCAACGTCTGCCGTCTGTCATTGTTCATTCCTCGTTACAATCTTTTATTTGATTATATTAGTTTTTTTTATTTATGTCTAATTTTTAATATTAAAAGGTTTAACCGCTCTGTCTAAAATCCCCAGACAGTACGAAATAACTATACCGTAGTTGGATACCGGCAAATCAGCCTTTTTACACTTCATAATACGCGATAGTACTTCTTTTCTGTTTGTCATACAAGCACCGCAGTGTATAAGAAGCGAGTATTTTTCCAAATCCTGAGGAAAGTCGTGCCCTGAACGGTATACAAATTGAAGATTTTTGCCTGTCTTTTTGGTTAAAAGTTTAGGTATTTTTACACGTGCAATATCATCTTCTATCTGGTGATGCGAGCAGCTTTCACAAATCATAACGACATCGTTATCTTTAAGACTGTCAATTTGCTTTGCGCCCTCATAAAATTCTCTTAAGTCGCCTTTAAGCCTTGCAAAAAGTATGGAAAATGATGTTAACTCTATATCATCAGGAACATCTTTTGATACGGAGGCAAATGCCTGAGAATCGGTAATAACGAGTTTAGGCTTGTTTTTTAACTCATTTAACGTTTGTTTTAGCTCTGTATCCTGTGTTA
The DNA here is from genome assembly GCA_944323685.1 of Candidatus Gastranaerophilales bacterium. GTDB lineage: Bacteria > Cyanobacteriota > Vampirovibrionia > Gastranaerophilales > Gastranaerophilaceae > Limenecus. The sequence goes on from CALUTJ010000006.1 coordinate 86,582, forward strand.
CAAAGACTTTGCAGCGGTTGTCGAGCAAATCCCTTAAAACCTGTACCTGCGGTAAAATCAGACGACCTTTAGGCGCTTCTTTATCAACGGGAATTACCAGCACAACAGTGTCGCCTTGAGTGACAATATCACCGGTAATCGAGGGCGGGGTAATAAAATCATCAGGGCATACGTTTACAAGTTGTTCTTTTAGTCTGTAAACAATTTCCCTATTCTGTTTTAAACTCGTTTTTAGAGGATTTTTTACATATTTTTGAATTTCTTCAAACTTGTCCTGAGTAATATCTTGCTCATCCAGCTTGTTTATGACCGACAGCACAGGTATATTTCTTTCCTGAAACTCTTTATACAGTGCTATTTCATAATCATCCCACCCGTTGTAGTCACAGATTATTATTGCAATATCTGTTCTGTCAAAGATTTTTTTAGTTTTTTCTATTCTTTTTCCGCCTAAATCACCGACATCGTCAACACCTGCCGTATCGATGAATACAACCGGTCCCAGCGGCAGAAACTCCATTGTCTTTTCAACCGCATCAGTGGTTGTGCCTGCTGTCGGCGAAACAATTGATATATCTTGATTGACAAGGCTGTTTAACAGTGTGGATTTACCCGCGTTTCTCTTTCCGAATATACCTATATGCAATCTGTTAGCTTTTGGAGTTGTTTGCATTTGCTGCCTCTGTTTGAGTATCTGTTATATTTTCTTCTATTTCTTCTTTTATATCCTGAATTTTGGTATTTGTGAACAGAAAATAAATCATCGAAATTACCGTTATGGTCAGCATTATTGTTATTTGATGAATAAAAGCGATGCCGAGAGCGTTAGACTTGTCGATGTGATAAATACCCAGTGCAAGAATATATGCATACTGGTACGGGCCGACAAATACCGATGATGAAGGTATTATTGTAGATAGCGCAATAAAACTTATTATAAAAAATCCTATTGAAAATCCGTAATGCTGTCCGAAGCCGAGTATTAAAACATAGGTAATACAGCATTCTATCCACCATGCCAGACAGCTTGTCATAAATGCCATAAACAAACATTTCGGATTGTTTAAAGCCTGAAAACCTTCCATAAAGCGGTTAATTATGCCTGAAACTTTTTCAAAGACGGGTTTAAATTTTGAAAGAGCGTTAACAGAAGAGAGTTTGTCGAAAAACATATCTGTTTTGTTTAACTTAAATATAACAAAAAACATTACAAGGCTGCCTATAAATAAAGCAGAGGCAATATAGGTTATATTTAGAACCCACGGATGTTTGAAGTATGTCAAAACAGCAAAAGCCAGTATTAACAGTACGGAAACTCCGTCAATAATCCTTTCAAGTATTATAGAACCGAGTATCTTCATTTTGCTTTCTTCAAGCTTTTTGCCTATATGAAAAGCTCTCCAAAAATCACCTGCGCGGGCCGGTAAATAGCTGTTTAAGGTATTGCCTGTTGTGAATGCAAAAAATGCCTCTTTTACGGTCAATTTTTTGCTGTTGCAAAGCAGGTATTTCCATCTTACACCGCGCAAATACAGCCCCAGCACATACAACGGAATAAAAACAAGCAAGACCCTGTAGTCAAATATTTTAAAGGTAGCTATCAGCTGTTTAAAGTCAAGATTCCAGCATATTAACACTATAAAGATAAGTGTTATTATTAGTCCTATAATCTTTTCTTTGTGCTGAGTTATTTTTTGCAATTTAATCCACCTTTACAAGCACTTTTACGGATGATTTTTCAGTGTTTCTTTCAAACGCTTTTATAGAATCATCAATACTGTAAATATCAGATATAAGCGGTTTTACATCGATGCGTTTGCTCTTCAACAATCTAAGGGCCGGCGCAAACTGACCGCATCTTGAGCCTACAATAGTAATTTCGTCAACAACTACCGGAGCAAGGTTAAACTCTTTGGATGCAGCAATTGTACTTTTTAATATCAGTACCCCTCTGGGCTTTGTCAGAGCAAGTGAAGTTTCAAACCCTGATATAGAGCCGGTTGCTTCCACGACAAAATCGTATGCTTTTTCTATTTTTAAATCATTCAAAAGCTTTGTATCTACCCCTTGAGCCTTTGCTATTGAAAGTTTTTCTTCGTGTTTGCCGACAAGTGTAATATCAAGCCCTGCGGCATTAAGAGCAAGTGCAATAATAAGCCCTAATTTTCCGTCCCCGAGAACAATAACTTTTTTGTAAGGCGGTATATGAACCTGTTCAAGAATTTCAAGTGCTGCTGCAAGAGGTTCCACAAATACTGCTTCCTCATCCGCAACATTGTCAGGAATTTCAAGAAGATTTTTAACAGGCAGGCAAACATATTGAGCAAAGCAGCCTTCTCTTTTCCAGATACCAAGAGTGGAACGATTAAAACAGTGTCTTTCAAGCCCCTGTTTACACCAGTCGCATTCACCGCAGCCGCAGTTGATTTCACCTACAACACGTTTGTTTAAAAGTGATTTATCCTCATCATTTATATATTCGACAACACCTGTAAACTCGTGGCCAAGTATGCCTTTATAACCCATATAGCCTTTTGTGATTTCATAATCCGTGTTGCAAATACCTATAGTGTTTACTTTTATTAGTGCTTCACCTTTTTTAGGCTCAGGTTTAGGATAATTTGTTTCTAACTTCAAACCATTATCAAATACAACTGCTTTCATATTTACTCCCCGTAAAAAATAATGCTATTCTTATGTTAATTATATGATAATGTAAATTTTTTGTCCAAAATCAGCAAAAAAATATATTTATATGATTTATCGCAAACATGAACACGAACGGGATAAATACTTACTCTGATTTCAATATAAACGGCATAGACATGAGCTATGGCGAAATGCAGAAAAAGGCTTTGAAAAAAGATTTTCTTCAACGTGAGGGTGCAATTTATTACCAGAAGTTTGAGTCTCTAAAAAAGAATTCAAAAGATTTAAAAAATCAGGCTTATATTGCATTTTCCATTGCAGGCGCTGCTGTATTATGTCAAATTATCTTTAAACATTTCAAAAAAATAAAATTTAGTGATATTGAAACAATACAGTCCCTTGCCCGTAAAATGACGGAAAAATACAATCTTAATGATAAGGGCTTCCGTGCGGTACTTGCTGACAAAAATCAAAGTATATGCCCCGATATTTACGGAAATCCCGTTAAAATACCCGAAAAGAAATCCAAAAGCGGCGCATTTTATGTACTGCCTGCAAATATTGCAGTGGCGTGGAAGAATTCTCCGCTTGCATTATTTCACGAAATCGGCCATGCCGTATCAGGTTGCAGAAAAAATGGTTATAACCGGCAGGCTTTTGCTCATTATCTTCCTTATTATTCACCGCTGCCTGTTTTATCTTGTTTTATAAACACTTCTGATAAGGTTAATAAAAATAAAAATGAGAAAAAGATTTATAATGCTTTGTCCTTTGTTAAAGACAATTCATATCTGGTATCCGGAGCAATGTTTTTGCCCTTGCTTGCTGAAGAGTTCAATGCCTCAAGACTCGCAATCAGTTTTTTGGGCAAGAATGCACCTAAACTTGCCGCAAAAAGTTTACTGCTTCTTATTCCCGCTTTTTGTTCGTATCTTCTAAACGCTCTTGCCTGTTCGAATTTTGTCAAACTAATCAATACAAAATCAGATAATTTATATCTTCAAAAATCTATGTACAAGCAGTCTAAAAATTACGAAAAGGCAATGAATTTTAATAATTCGGCTGCACCCAATATTGCTGTCATAGATGAATTCAAAAATAAAGTAATAAAGGTCGATTGGGACGACAAGCCGGATATGTTCCACGGGCAAGTCGTAAAAACTATAATTCAAGCAGGTTTGCCTCAGGCAAAAATTCAAGAGTTTGATACTGATTTAAATGAAAAAAGTATTAAAAATGCACTCGATGAAATTATAAAAAGCAATACAAAGTTTGATGCGGTTAATCTTTCAAAATCCTCTGACATAAAAATCAGCGATTTATCCGCACTGACAGGCTTAAAGATTACACAACAAAGCCTTTTAAAGGACAAAAAAATAATAAAAGAAAAATTCTTTGCCTCAAAAGCTCCGCAGGCACCTGATATTAAAGACATAGTACAAAATCTTGAAACACTTGCGTCTAAAGGTGTCAAAGTTTATGTTTCAGCCGGTAATAAAGGTAAGGATTATGTTAATCTCTATACGTTAGCTGATAATATAAATGTAATAGGTGCAGCAAACAGATACGGAGTTGTTAAAAGTTCTTTCAGCTGCGACAATTCGCTTGTCAACCGCTGGGTAAAAGGTGTGTTTAAGATAAAAAAAATCAGAGATTCTCAAGGGAATGCGGGTTTTGATATAAACGAAGACGGTAAAATTGACATTCTTACTAAAGACACCACTGCGCGTATAAAAATACCGCAAAGATATGTCTACGGAACGTCATTTGCAGCGCCGTACGCGCTGGTAAATGATTTCAGAAAAAATGCCGTTGATAATTAATCACTGTTATAAAAGCGATTAGCTTACCGGCATTTGTTAAATATTGTAAATTACAACGCTGTTATACTCAAAATTTAATTTTCAGAAGCTTTGTTCTTTATGAACGGATAAACAATATGAAAATATCAGGAACACAACAAAATTTAACCGTAAATAAAACGACTAAACAAAAATCAACCGCTAAAAAGATTGTAAAAGTTGCTTCACTGGCATTGCCGTTAGCTGTTGTTGCTGTCGGAATAGGGCGAAATCCTGTTAAAGCAGCCAGATATTTAACGGGTAATTTAAATATTCGTAAAAAAGCTTACATTGCAGCTGAAAAAATGGCGAATGACAATATTGAGCTGATAAATAAGGCCCTAAAAAAAATCAATATAAAGCAATATTTAAAAGATATGCCCGAGGAACTAATGCCTCAAAATAACATTTTCTTTCACGGTTCAAGAAGGTCTTCCGGTATATACAGACACGGTCTTAGCCCATATTCAAGCGGGCAGCTGAACTTATCCGGCAGAGAATTTGGCGCCGGATTATATGTAACTCCGGATGAAAGAGTTGCTCAAAATTTTACGTATATAACCGGAAAGATTGTACCTGTTAAAATCGAAAACGCAAAGCTTGCTATAGCTGATTCTAAAGTTGGCGATGCAATACAAAACGCGGTCGGGGAAATATTTTTACATTTGAATTTAGACATAAAAGATTTTGTAATCAACAGAAAAAAAATACAATGCTCTAAATGAAATTATTATACGAAAAGCCTTTATTGATGCAGGATATGACGGTATCTATCTGGAAAGGGCTGTAACTTCAGGAATTTTTAAAAATGTCCTGCCTGACACAAATAAGATATTCGGAATGGAGCAAAAACAAGTTGTTTTGTTTGACACGACAAAAGCACAAATTATGCCGAGAAATTTGAAAGAAAGAACCAAAGATATTGGCAAAAGCTTTGCGGCAACATGCAGGCAGTTAAAAAATTCTACAATTGAAACATTTAAGTTGTATAAACATATCTTTAAAATAATAAAAGGGGATTCACATACCTCAAAACCTTAAGGTAAATTCAAAAATTTTGTATAAGCAATAAGAAAGTTATACCCCGACGTGCACATAAAAAATAATATTTATAATAAAATCTGCAACCAGAAGATAAAATGTAGACAAAATAGCAGATTTTGTTGTTGATTCGCCAACATCTTTTGCGCCGCCGTGTGTTTTATAACCTTGAGTTGCGCATACAAGAGTAATCAAAATACCGAACACAAAGGCTTTTAAAATGCTTATATATATATCTTTTGCCGCTAGCAAAAGCCAGACGGTGTTCATAAAACGGTTAGGGTGAAGCCCTATGGCAAAATACGCTACCATCATCCCGCCGACAATACCGATAAATTCAGCAAGTATAACAACCATAGGTACTGTTAAGGCTGACGCAATTAATCTGGGTGCAAAATAGTATCCGACAGGGTCAACCCCGAGCGTCTTTATTGCGTCCACCTGTTCTGTTACCTGCATGTTTGCTACCTCAGCGCAAATTGCTGTACCTGCTCTTGCACCAATAGCCAGTGCTGCAAATCCGGGGGCTATCTCTCTTACCAGCGAAACCGCAATAAAACCACCAACATAGCTTTCGGCTCCGCTCATAAGAAACTGTTTTGAAATCTGTAAAGAGATAACAGCCGCAGCAATAAATACAATCGTTAAGGATATTGATAAAGAATCATAGCTTATCATTGCAGCCTGAGATATAACCGCACTGAATTTTGTGCGGCCGTCAATTATGTATTTTAAAGTTCGTATAAGGTTTTGGACACAAAGTCCCAAAAAATTAATCATAAATAGGTGTGCACCATTTTTTGTATTTTTCTACTTTACCTTTAACAACATCAAAATACAATTTTTGAAGTTCTTTTGTATGTTCGCCTACACAGCCTGTACCAATTGGTCTGTGGTCAATAGATGTAATAGGACTGATTTGTGCTCCTGTTCCGCAATAGAAGGCTTCATCTGCAACATAAAGTTCAGTTCTTGAGATTTCTCTTTCGCAAACCTTCATACCAAGTACGTTTTTGCCCAGCTCGATGACGGTATTTCTTGTAACACCGACAAGAATGTTGTCTGTTGTTTGAGTTGTAACAAGTGTGTCACCTTCGATTAGGAACAGATTCATAGCTGAACCTTCCGTAACTTTGCCTGCCTGATCAAGTACAATAGCATCATCAAATCCAGCCAGTTTTGCATCTGTGACAATGAGTGCAGTATTTGCATATGAGCCTGCAACCTTTGCTCTCGGCGGAATTGCGTTATCATCATTTCTTCTCCAGTTGGAAACGCAAACGCTCAACCCTTTTTCCAAATCAATGTAATCACCCATAGCAAAAGAAAAAATCAACACAGCATCGGGATTATCCAAAAGTCCCGGACCGATTTTTAAAGCGTTTTTATAAACCTGAGGTCTGATATACGCGTCTGTTTTGTAGCCGTTCTTTTTTAACAATTCTTTTGTTAATCCGCAAAATTCTTCTACAGTGAATTTCGGATCCATATGCATGATTTTGCAGCTGTTAATAAGTCTTTCAAAATGTTCTTTCATTCTGAAAGCGTAAAGCTGATCTTCTTCTTTGTTATAATAAGCTCTTATCCCTTCAAAAACGGAAGTTCCGTATAAAAAAGCGTGGTTTCTAACAGGGATTGAAGCTGTTTTTGCATCTACATATTCTCCGTTTAAATAAACATATTCTGTTGTCATCTAAAATCTCCTTTCGGCTGAGACCGACTGTCAGGTAAAAATTGCAATATCAATGTTTTTATTATCGCGATTTTTTTTAATATTGGCAAGGATTTTTTGATATTTTAATATCATTGTCATACTTTTTTGATAAAATTTTTAATAATAAACAGGGGTAATAATTGGATATAAGAAGTTTAAAAACATTTATAAAATACGAGCTGACCGGCTGGAAACGATATGAAATCGCTGCTTTATGCGTTGTGTTTTTGATGGTTTGTATAAATGCATTTGTTTTAAACGACAGCAAAGCCGCAGTCATATCTGCTGTTTGCGGAATTTTATACACAACACTGGCAGGCAAAGGGAAGATTTCGTGTTATTTTTTCGGGCTTATAGGCACATCTTTTTATTCTTATCTTTCCTTAAAAAATGCACTGTGGGGCAATTTGCTGCTTTACGTGTGTTATTATTTTCCGATGCAGATTACGGGAATTTTTAAATGGAAAAAGCATCTCAAATCAGATACGCATGAAATCATAAAAACAAAACTTTGCTTAAAAGAACAGTTTTGTATTCTCACCGGTTCTCTTGTTATGTGTGCTCTGTTGTTTTTTGTCTTGCTGTATTTTAAAGATAAAAGCCCGCTGTTTGACGCTGTTACTACCGTTTTTTCTGTAATCGGCATGTATTTGACTGTAAAACGCTGTATAGAACAGTGGATAGCCTGGATTATCGTAAACGGTCTGTCTACTCTTATGTGGCTAGGATTAATTTTTGACGGTGCGAAAGCATATTCCACTTTACTTATGTGGGCAGTGTATTTTATACTGGCAATATATTTCTTTTGTGTATGGAAAAATGAAATGTCAAAAGCCTGCTAAATATAAAAGGAACCGGTTATGTCTGAAAAAATTTTTGTCGTCGATAAAGAAAAATGTATAAGCTGCGGACAATGTGTAAAAGATTGCATTGCCTATGCGCTCGAACTTGATGAAAACAGCAAACCCCGTTTGACTGACAACGGGCAGAACAGATGTATAAAATGCCAGCACTGTATGGCTGTTTGTCCTGTCGGAGCCATATCAATTTTTGATAAAAAGCCTGAAAACTCTGAACCCGTATGGAGTCAAAATCCTGAAGCAGTCTTGAATCTCATTAAATCCCGCAGAAGCATAAGACACTACAAAAAGGAAAATATTGAGCAGGAAACAATGCAAAAGTTAAAAGATATGCTCAATTTCACTCCGACAGGGTGCAATTTCCACAAGCTGCATTTCGCTTTTGTAGAAGACAGAGCTGTTATGGATAAAATCAGAGAATATGTTAACAACAAGCTGATAAAGTTATTGAGCAGCAATGTTGTAAGTAAGATTAAGACAAAATTTTCACATTACAAAGATGCTTTGATAAACGGTGAAGACGTAATATTTCGAGGTGCACCGCACATGGTAGTTGTATCTGCTCCTATAAATGCACCTTGTGTAAATATTGACCCGATTATAGCTTTAAGCTATTTTGAACTTTACGCTAACAGTCTTGGATTAGGTACCTGCTGGTGCGGTTTTGCGCATATCTGCTTGCAGTTTATGCCTGAGCTTGCAAAACAGTTGAAGATTCCGGAGGGCTATAAAATAGCATATGTAATGCTTTTTGGAAAACCTGATATAAAGTATACCCGCACAACACAGCCGGAGACGTTTGAATTTTCAACAATAGATGATTTCTCGCCGGAAAAACTCTCTGTTGCAAATAAAATCAAACACTTTTTTGTAAACAACATAAGATAACGTGCAAAATTTATTCCATGTTTATTGTCATGTGATAATATTGGTATGTAAAACATTTGTCCGAGAAAAATTCGTGATAAGGAGCAAAGCAACGTGAACGAATTTTTGGAGTGACACATTGTTCACATAGTGAAGCCATTTTTCAGGCTTCACCACAGTTCAGCCGAAAAAGAAGGCAAAGGTGAGCAGTGACGGCTCGAAGGCTTGAGGCGGCAACTGCGACACTAGATTAGAAGATAGAGAGAGTTACAAATGGGACAAACAATAGCAGAAAAAATATTAACACAACATGCCGGTCACGAAGTTAAAGCGGGTGAACTTTGCATAGCCAGAGTTGATGTCGCTGCCGTACAGGACGGTACAGGCCCGTTAATGGTGCAGGAATTTAAAAAGCTCGGTAAAAAAGCTCCTGCAAATCCATCGCGCTGCATATTGTTCATTGACCATGCATCGCCAAGCCCCAGAAAAGAGCTCTCTAACACACATATGGTATTGAGAGAATTTGCTAAAGAGACAGGCGCAATCCTTTCGGAAACAGGCTGCGGCGTATGCCATCAAAGGCTTGTTGAATCTTTTGTAAATCCTGGGGAAATTCTTGTCGGAGCTGATTCTCACACCTGTACATCAGGTGCTTTGGGTGCGTTTGCTACAGGTATGGGTTCTACTGATATTGCGGTAGCAATGGCATTTGGCAAAACATGGATGAAGGTTCCTCAAACTTTTAAAATAGTTGTTAACGGTGAGTTTCAAAAAGGTGTGTACGCTAAAGACCTTATACTGCACCTCATCGGGTTAATCGGTGCAGACGGTGCGACTTATAAAGCTCTCGAATTTCATGGTTCCACAATTGAAAACATGACAATGGCAGACAGATTTACTCTGGCAAATATGGCTGTAGAAGCCGGAGCAAAAGCAGGATTGTTTGTTACGGATGAAAAAACAAAAGCCTATTTGAAGGAAAAAGGCAGAGAAGATAAATTTGTTGAGATAAAACCTGATGCGGACGCAGTATATGAAAGAGTTATCGAAATTGACGCTTCAAAACTCGAGCCCACCGTTTCTTGTCCTCATACTGTAGATAATACAAAACTCGCTAAAGAATTAAAAGATGTAAAAATTAATCAGGTTTTCATCGGCACATGTACAAACGGACGTATTGAAGATTTGAGGGTAGCAGCACAAATCTTAAAAGGCAGACAGGTCAACCCCGATGTTAGACTGATTGTTGTGCCTGCATCAAAGACGGTTTACAAACAGGCAATAGAAGAAGGCATACTCTCTGTTCTGGTTGACGCGGGTGCTTCTATACTTGCCCCCGGATGCGGCCCTTGTGTTGGTGTACACGCAGGTATTTTAGGTGATGGAGAGGTTTGTCTTGCCACGCAAAACAGAAATTTTCAGGGCAGAATGGGTAATACCAAAGGTTTTATCTATCTTTGTTCACCTGCTGTTGCTGCGTACAGTGCAATCTCTGGATATATTACAGACCCGAGGTTTGCGTAAACGAAGCATTTAATAACTCATGTAGCTGTTTAAAAGACCTGTTTCGTCAGTCATTTGTCTTAGCTTTTTGAGAGCTCTGCTTTCTGTCTGGCGGATGCATTCTTTTGTTACACCGTAGAGTTTGCCGATTTCTTCAAGTGTTTTGCGCCCGAATTCATTCAGACCAAAACGCATTCTTACAACTGCCTGTTCACGTTCTTTTAATTGAGAAACTACTGTTTCTATGTCTTTTTTAAGGTTTTCGTATTCCGCAAAACTATAGGCAGAGGCGTCAGGGTCTTCTAAAATATCAGCAAGAGTCACCTCGCTGCCTGAGCTGAGTTCGTAAGCTGAATCAATGGATATTGATTTAGTATACGCGTTTAAAAAAGTATCTATTTTGTCGGCTGATATGTTCATTTTTTTAGCGACATCTTCGTTTTTAACCTGTGTATTATATTTTTGTTCAAGTTCTGCCTTTACTTTAGAAAATTTTGAAAGGGTTTCTTGAATATAAACAGGAATTTTTACGCAGTGGGACTGTTCAGAAATTGCTTTGAATATAGCCTGTTTAATCCACCACGCAGCATAAGTTGAAAATCGATAACCGAGTTTGTAATCAAATTTTTCAACTGCCACCATAAGCCCCAGATTGCCCTCCTGTATAAGGTCAATCATCGGCAGATGAGATACCTGTACGGTTTTTCTTGCAATATTAACCACAAGTTTGAGGTTTGATTGCACAAGTTTTTGTTTTGCGGCAAATACTTCTTGTTCATTGCCTTCTTTTGTGAGTCTTGCGGTTTCTTTTTCTTCTTCGGGCGTCAAAACTTTTAATGACGCAATTTTTCTTATGTAAAGGTTTAGAGTTTCATCGCAGGACGCCGGAATTGCGTTATTTGAATTTGGTTTGGTTGAGGCTGCATTTGACGAGACATAATTTTTAGACATACACTTACTCCTAATTTATTTAATATCTTATTTTTCGCATAAAAAATACACAGCATAGAAAAGCTCTATCTGTCGCGTTGTTGCTGAGATACAGGGTGACTAACTAAACATCATCAAGTATATACTTAATATATCACTTAGTATATACTAATTCAAGTCTTTTATTACGAAATATTACAAAAACGTTAAAAAAAAATGAAAATTTGTAATATTTTGTAATAATATATCAGTGTTATGGATACAAAATTTATGCAAAAAGCGCTTGAAACTGCGCAAATGTCTGGAGATGACATACCTGTCGGGGCGGTTATTGTTAAAGACGGAGAGATTATTGCTTGTTGCCATAATTTGAAGGAACAAAATAAAGATGTTACGGCACACGCAGAAATGCTAGCCCTTAAAGAAGCATCTCAAAAGTTAGGCAGCTGGCGATTGAACGGCTGTGATATGTATGTAACTTTAGAACCCTGTCCGATGTGTGCATGGGCAATACTTTCTTCAAGACTCAACAATTTGTATTTCGGCTCTTATGATTCTTTATACGGTGCATTCACCACAATGCCTGAGCTTATTAAAAAGTGTAATTCCGAAATACATTTTAAAGGCGGAATTCTTGAATCTCAATGTGATAATATGTTATCAGCGTATTTAAAAAATATGAGAAAATAAAAATGAAATGTTCTGTACAATATCTGGATAAACTTGTTGAAACATACGAAACACCTGAATTTGTAAAAGATGACCCAGTTCAATATATGCACAGATGCAAAGATAAAAGGGATATTGAAATTGCGGCATTTATAGCGGCAATGTTTGCTTACGGCAAACGAGAGGCCTTTATTGCAAAACTAAACATACTGTTTGAGCGTATGCAAAACAGACCTTATGAGTTTGTTATGAATTTTGATGAATCATCAACATCAGTTGACGACATAGACTACAGGTTCTCCCGCGGAATTGATATCAAACAGATTCTGTTAATTTTAAAAGAGCTTTATAAAAGCGGAAATTCTCTGGAATCTCTTTTTGCAGACGGCTGGCAGCGGCACAGAGAGGTTGCGGGCATGTTGCAGGTTGTTATTGATTACTTTTATGCAAGAGTTACTCTGCCGGTAACAAAAGGCTTTTATCACCTGTTGCCTGATCCTTCAAAGAAAAGCGCCTGCAAAAGATTAAATATGTTTTTAAGGTGGATGGTCAGAAAAAGTTGTGTTGATTTTGGCATATGGAAATTTATGAAGCCCTCTGACCTGTTAATACCGCTTGATGTCCATGTTGCAAGAATCTCACGAGAGCTTGGACTGTTAAAACGCAAACAAAACGATTACGCAGCAGTAAAAGAGCTTAGTGCAAAGCTAAAAGAGCTAGATGCCAATGACCCTGTAAAATATGATTTTGCAATGTTCGGCTACGGAGTCAACAATTAAAACTCAGTAATCATAAAGCAGCCAAGACAGACGCTTCTGAATAGCAGCCCCCATTCAAAACGATACCCAACCGTTTTGAATATAAACATGCTAAGTTAAAAGCAAGGATTTTTCCCTAATAAATATTATCACGCGTAAACCAAAATAAAATTAAAACAACTTAACCTTACCTGAAAAACTCACTCCAGATAGTTTTTCAAATACTTGCCCGTGTAAGATTGTTCACAGTTGACTATTTCCTCGGGAGTTCCGGAAAAAACAATACTGCCGCCGCCGTCACCGCCTTCCGGCCCGAGGTCGATAATGTGGTCAGCAACTTTTATCAAATCCATATTGTGCTCGATAATGAGTATTGTATTACCGGCGTCAGCAAGTTTGTTGATTATTTTAATTAGCTTGTCCAAATCATACCAGTGCAATCCGACAGAAGGTTCATCCAGCAGATAGAGGGTTTTTCCCGTTGCTTTTTTATTTAATTCCGAGGCCAGCTTAATCCTTTGCGCTTCACCGCCGGAAAGCGTTGTTGCACTCTGCCCGAGTTTTATATACCCTAACCCAACATCGTAGAGCGTTTTTAGTCTGCTTTTTATTTTAGGAATATTTTCAAAGAAAACATAAGCCTCAGCGACAGTCATATTTAATACATCAGAGATTGTTGCACCTTTGTACTTAACTTCAAGAGTTTCTCTATTGTATCTCTGGCCTTTGCAGACATCACATTTAACATATACGTCAGAGAGAAAGTTCATCTCTATTTTTAGCAGACCGTCTCCTTTGCAGGCTTCGCAGCGTCCGCCCTTTACATTAAAGCTGAAACGTCCGGGTTTGTAGCCTCTGACTTTTGCTTCGTTTGTCATTGCATACAAGTCTCTTATGTGAGAAAAGACATCCGTATAGGTTGCCGGATTTGAGCGAGGCGTTCTTCCTATAGGTGATTGGTCAATATCTATAATTTTATCAATATGTTCAAAGCCGAGTATCTCATCTACACCTGTAGGTTTAGGCTTGTTGCCACGAAGTTTATGTATTGCGTATTCGTGTATTAAATCCTGCATAAGCGTAGATTTTCCGGAACCTGATACACCAGTAAGCGCAACTATTTTGCCTAAAGGAATATCCACATCGATATTTTTGAGATTGTTTAAATGGGCATTTTTGACCTGCAAAAACTCGCCGTTGCCTTTCCGTCTTCCGGTTGGCACGGGAATTTTTTTTGCACCGCTTAAATATTGACCGGTAATGGATTCTTTTACGGCTTTTATTTCGTCAAGAGTCCCTTTGGCAACGATTTTTCCGCCGTGGACACCTGCTCTCGGGCCAATATCAACGATATAATCCGCATTTTTCATTGTGTCTTCATCGTGTTCAACAACAATAAGCGTATTGCCAAGATTCCGCAGCCTCAAAAGTGTTTTTATAAGCATGTCATTGTCGCGTTGATGCAAACCAATTGAAGGTTCATCCAGAACGTACAATACACCGGACAATCCGCTTCCTATCTGCGTAGCAAGCCTGATACGCTGAGCCTCGCCGCCTGAGAGTGTCAAGGACATTCTGCTTAAGTTCAAATATCCCAGTCCCACATCGAGCATGAATTTTAGCCTTGCTCTGACTTCTTCAAGAACTTGTTTAGCAATTTTCATCTGATAATCGCTTAATTCCAAAAACAAATCAGAGAAGAATTTAAAGCTTTCTGAAATTGGCATGTTACAAACTTCAAAAATATTTTTCCCGTTAACAGTCACAGCAAGAATATAAGGCTTTAAGCGGGCACCATGACAATCTTTGCAGGGCGTCATTTTCATATATTTTTGAATTTCTTCTCTCCAGTATTCACCGTTTGACTCGTTATACCTTTTTTCCAGAAAAGGTATAACTCCCCAGTATCGCATTTTATGGGTTTCATATCTGTTTGTACCGAAACGTTTTACTCTGATATCAATGACATCTTTTCCGCCGTAAAGAATCAAGTCCTGTTCTTCTTTTGTCAAATCCTCAAACGGTTTATATAAATCGATATTATAGTGCCGTGCGACAGAATCTAAAACATCATCATAGTATGAGGTTGAAGTTTTGCTCCAAGGGTAAATTGCACCGTCTTTTATAGATTTTTTTCTGTCAGGGATTACTAAATCAGGGTCAATAACAAAGTCATAACCCAGCCCCGAGCAGGTCGGACACGCTCCATACGGGCTGTTAAAGCTAAAACTTCTGGGAGCAAGTTCTTCAAAACTCAAACCGCAGGTCGGGCAGGCAAGTTTTTCGGAGAATATAAGCTCTTTGCCGCCGATAACGTCCACAGACATAAGCCCGTTAGCTTTTTTAAGAGCAATTTGAGCACTGTCGGCAATTCGTGATTTGGCTGTTTCTTTAACAACTATCCTGTCAACAACAACATCAATATCATGCTTTTTCGTTTTCTCGAGTTTTATATCCGATATTTCGTCTTCATCAAGATTGTAGGTATTTCCGTCTACACGGATTCTTATAAAGCCGTCTTGTTTAAGGTCATTTAAAAGCGCCGCGTACTCACCTTTTTTGCCTCGTATGATTGGTGCGATAATTTGAATCTTTGTACCTTCTTCAAGTTTGAGTATTTTATCAACAATTTCATCAATACTCTGGGGCTTAATTTCTGCACCGCATTCCGGACAATGGGGTACACCTATTCTCGCAAATAAAAGTCTTAAATAGTCATAAATTTCCGTAACAGTACCGACTGTTGAACGCGGATTGTTAGAGGTCGATTTCTGGTCAATTGAGATTGCCGGTGACAGACCTTCAATACTTTCAACATCTGGTTTATCCATCTGCCCCAAAAACTGACGTGCGTATGTAGAAAGACTTTCAACATAGCGTCTTTGGCCTTCCGCAAAAATTGTATCAAAAGCAAGCGAACTTTTACCCGAGCCTGACACTCCGGTAAATACTATTAGTTCGTTTTTCGGCAGTTCTAAATCAACATTACGTAAATTATGCTGATTTACCCCTTTTATTATAATTTTATCGTTCATAATATTTATCCCTGACGATATTATTTCACAATACCTGCCCGGATTCAATTTATTGTCTTTACTATTTGTTATGTTTTTAAGAAAATATGTTTGTACGGATGATACAAAAGAGAGGTGTACTATGAAAAAATCAATTCATGATTTAGGCGACATCAAAGGAAAAAGAGCTCTCGTACGTGTTGATGTTAACGTACCAATGGACGAAAACAAAAACATTACAGATGATACAAGAATCAGAGCTATATTGCCTACATTACAATTTTTAAAAGATAAAGGTGCCAAAATTATTCTTATGGCCCACCTTGGCAGACCGAAAGGGGAATGGAAACCTGCTGAATTTTCACTTGAACCCGTTGCAAAATACATGTCTGAACTTTTGGGTGAAGACGTATTGTTTGTTAAATCACCGGTCGGAGAAGGTGCGGATAAAGAGCTTGAAGCACTGAAAGACGGTCAGGTTGCATTACTTGAAAACATCCGTTTCTACAAAGCAGAAGAAGCAAAAGATGATGACATGACTTTTGCAAATGAACTGGCTAAACTCGGCGATTTCTATGTAAACGATGCATTCGGTGCAGCACACAGAAACCACACTTCCACAGCAAAACTTGCTAAAGTTTTAAAACCGGCAGTATCCGGATTGTTAATGGAAAAAGAAATCAGATGCTTATCACAGGCACTCGACAATCCTGTAAGACCATTCACTGCTGTTGTTGGTGGTGCTAAAGTTTCTTCCAAAATCGGTGTTCTGGAAAACTTAATTGACAAAGTTGACAACCTTATTATCGGCGGCGGTATGGCTTATACTTTTGTAAAAGCTAACGGCGGTAAAATCGGTAACTCTATCTGCGAAGACGACCAGATGGACGTAGCAAAAACTATTGAAAAGAAAGCAGCCGACAAAGGCGTAAAAATTGTTATGGCTACTGATGTACTGGCTACTGACGATTTTTCAGGAAACGGCACAAACAAAATCACTCCTATCAATGAAATTCCGGACGGATATGAAGGTGTTGATGCAGGCCCTGAATCAGTTAAAGAATTTTCTGAAGTTATTGAAAATTCAAAAACTATCCTTATGAACGGCCCTGTAGGCGCTTTTGAAACACCGGCTTTTGCTAACGGAACAAAAGCTGTTTTGGAAGCTATTGTTGCAGCAACCAAAAACGGTGCTGTTTCTGTTATCGGCGGCGGTGATTCTGTTTCTGCTGCTAAACAGTTCTGCAAAGCAGAAGATTTCACACACGTTTCAACCGGCGGCGGTGCTTCTCTTGAATTTATTGAAGGGAAAGTTCTCCCCGGCGTTGATGCATTAGATAACAAATAGTTATATTTTGTTTAATAAAAAAGCCCTTAGTTTAAAACGACTAAGGGCTTTTCGTTTTAAGCAAAACAGAAGAAATTTACAATTTTAACAATTTTATATAAAAATTATGCATCCTTTTTATTTTTTTGTTAAAATAACTGACGAGGTAAGTATGCAAATCGAATTTTTGTACTCAAAAATACACAGAGCCACTGTTACGGACGCAAATTTAGAATATGTCGGGTCAATTACCATTGACGAAGAGTTAATGGAAGCGGCCAATATGCTTGAAGGTATGAAGGTTGATATTCTGGATGTAAATAACGGAGAACGCTTTCAAACCTACGTTATCAAGGGCAAGCGAGGTAACAGAGATATTTGCCTCAACGGTGCAGCTGCCAGAAAGGTTGCAATAGGCGACAAAGTTATTATTGTTTCTTATGCGATGATGACTCTTGAAGAAAAGGCAAAGTTTGCACCTACGGTCGTAATGGTTGATGATAAAAATAATATTCTGAAAAAAGTTTGAACTTTATAAAAAGCCGGCAAAAAATTTTTTGTTCGGTTTTTATTTTAACAAAACAACGCAAAGGAATTCCAAATTGCAAAATACAATCTCAAAAGAATTTATATCTTCTCCCCAAAAACAACTGCCTAACAGGTCGCAGGACAAAATTCTTCTTCAGTATATTGAAAAAAGATTAAACAAAATTTTCTTTGATGAGGTCAACTCCGCTGATTCTATCTTCAAAAAAGTCAGCAACAACGCCATATACAAAATGGCACTGTTCATCTCAGGCAACATTAAACGCTCATGTTCAATAGGTATCGCAGGCGAAACCGCAAGCGGAAAATCAACAATAGCTTACGATATTATAAACACGATTCAGGCTTTTTCCGATGAATACTGTTTAAAAGACGTTATCACAAGATTAAATACAGATGACTATTATTATGACCGCTCGGAAATGGTCAAAAAAGCAGGCAGTTTTGCAGAATTTGCAAAACATTACGACCTTGATGTACCGGAGGCGCTGGAACTTGAATTAATGAAAAAACATATAAAACAACTGCTTTTCGGAGATACTGTCTATCTTCCAAAATACGATATGTCAGGTACTGCAATCCGCAAAGATAATGTTACAAAGGCAGTTCCGTCTAAAATAATAATCTCGGAAGGGCTGTTTACGTTGACAGAAAAAGTTGTTGATGCATTTGATTTTAAAATTTACGTTGATGTATCCCATCAGGTTCAAAAATCAAGATTTTACGAAAGAGCACAGGCACGAGGGTTAGGCGATTCTGCCGATGAGGTTTATGAAAACGCATCATCTAAAGCAAAAATCCACATACACCCGACAGCAATGAAAGCAGATATAATTTTATCAGGCGAGGCTGACCGTGCCGCTTACAAAAAGTTTATTAACAAGATACTGGCGCTTGTTGAAGAAATTTATTTCAAAGATATAATTCTGCCGCACTAATTGGTAAAGGGGAAAAGGAGATTCAGGGTCGATGAAGTTGTGTTTGTTTCAAGGAACGTTTAACCCGATACACAATGCACATCTCAAGGTATGCGAGTACGCTAAAAAGCAGTTTGACTTTGATAAAATACTTGTTATACCGGCAGCAAATCCGCCTCACAAATCGGTCGACAGAGATTTGGCTTATCACCGTTTAAAAATGGCAGAAATAGCAGTAAAAGACAAAGAATACCTTGAAGTATCCGATATCGAATATTTAAGAAGCGGCCTGTCTTACACATATTTAACTATAAGTGAATTATATAAACAGTACGATATCGACGGCAAAATAAATTTTATAATAGGCACTGATGCTTTTAAAAATATTGAAAGCTGGTACGAATCCGACAAGCTCAAAGATATGGTCGACTTTATTCTGTTTGTAAGAGAAGATGAAAAACAGCTTAAAAAAGATAAAATCTGTTTGCAAAAACTAAAAGACAAAGGGTATAATTACACTATGATGAAGATGCCCTTTTTAGACATATCATCAACAAAGATAAGGGAAAATATAACAAACAGTATCCCTATTAAAACACTGGTACCGAAAGAAGTGGAAAAATACATTGATAAATATGGCTTATACAAATATTAGTACACAGGAAATCGAACACTGGCTGAAAGACAACCTTGTAGAAGAGCGCTACATCCATTCACTCGGGGTAATGGAAGCCGCAGTTGAACTGGCTCAGATATTTCATCTTGACATTGAAAAAGCAAGGCTTGCAGGTTTGCTTCATGATGCGGCAAAGTGTTTCCCAAACGAAAAACTTTTGGAAGTTATAAAAGAACACATACCCGAAGTCCATGAGTGTGAGCTTTTAAACTACAAAACACTGCATGCACCGGTAAGCGCTTATCTTGCAAAGACAAAGTTTAATGTAACAGATACAGAAATTTTAGACGCAATAAGATGGCATACACTCGGCAGATGCAATATGTCCGATTTTGAAAAGATAATATTTCTTGCCGATAAAATCGAAGCAAGAACAAGAGATTTAAACTTCCGTCAGGAATGTATGGACTTATTAAAAGAAGACAGAGGGCTTGATAAAGCTTTGTTTAAATGTTTTGAAGCAACAATAAAGAGCCTTGTAGACAGAAGGCTGGCTATATGTCATATAACGATTGATGTTTACAACGAACTTTTAGAAAAAATATCCTAAAGTTTTGTATTTTCATCCAGTTTAAAATAGTCAATCATAATGAAAATTGAAATTATTTCATCAAGAAATCTTTCAATATATATGGATTTGTCGACTTTACAAAACAAATTCCCGAGTTCAAACAGATTTTTATTAGTGGATATAGCTATCATTAATTTATCATCATAAAAAGAGCATTTTATATCCTTAGTGCCGAAAGTTGTTTGGATATTCAATAATCTTTCCATAAAAGCCGTTGTTAAAAGGTATCGCCCTTCTATTTGATCACTTGAATATGCTTTAAATTTTTTATTGAATTGAGTATCTTCAAGCATTAGTTTTAACAATTTTTCACAAGCAATTGGTTGCCTTTTGAAAAAATGACATTTTTTTAATATTTCATAAAATATGTAAGCAAAAACACACCCAAAACCTATAACTAATAAGATTCCTTCCATAGCATCAATAGATAGTAGAAATAAAGCAAGTATTATACATAGTATAAATGCAACGGCAAGTATTAATATTAATGCAGGAAACTTCCAATTTATTTCAGATTTTGAAATGACAGTAGTTGTATTTTTTATTGTTTTATTTGATTTAAATAAAATGACAACACCTCTGTATACTCGATTCCAAAAAGCAGAATCACTATCGAGAAACAAAGAAGTTTCGCAAATTTTCAAATCAGTTTCTTTGTATTTTCCCACAATACAATCCTCTGTATTTAGCGTTGCAAATGCGGGAAAAATTGTACTCTCGATAATATCAGATTCTAAAAATTGCGTATTTGAATAATGCAGATTGCCCAATATTGTCAAAATTTTATTACCAGACTCTTCCTTGAGAAATTTAATAAAGTATGAGTTTTTTTCAATTACAGTTAAAAGACAAAAGACAACTAAAACGGCTGAAAATATTATAAGAAAAAGGGCAAAAGTTGTATTAACAGTCCTTAGTGCAAAATACCCGAACAAGCATAGAATTGCAAACAAGAAATATAATGAGCAAATCTCTAATGCTTGTTTCAAAACTTCTTTGCGTTTAAGCTCCAAGATGTTCAAAGTCTTAGATAATTTTTCATTGAACAGATTTACGTACTTATTTTTATAGTTTTCAGCAATATGCACAAGATTTTGTCCCTGCATTTTACAAAATTTCTCCGGAGTTAGTGCTTAATAAATTATAATTAATTATTCATAATAGTGCAAAAAAAAGACCCTTAAGGGTCTTGAAATTTTAAATAAGAAGAGAGAGCTTTCATATATATATAAAGTATTTCTCTTCTAAAAAATTGCGTGACTGTTAACAAAAGTTTATATTTCTACAAGCCCCGGCATTTCATTGATTTCCATAAACATCTTAGCGTTTTGTTTAAAGTGTTCCGGCTCGGAACTTGCAAAATAATGAACACTGCCGGCTGAAGAAGTGTTCAACAAATTATTTTGTTTTAAATCGTCAATAATATATCTTGCAAAAATTTGTGCGGGGTTAATAAAAAGTTCTTTAGGTGCATATTTAGAAATTTTATCAAGCAAATAAGGATAGTGTGTGCAGCCCAGAATAATTTTTTGCGGGTTAAACTCGAGTACATTTTTTAAATATCCGTATATAGCTTGATTTTCGTCATAATCCGTTATTTGTTTTTCTACAATCGGAACCCAAAGAGGACACGCCTGTTCTATAACTTCCACCTGAGGGTTATGTTTTTGAAACTCTTTTGTATAAGTTTTTGTTTTAACGGTTGCTTCCGTTGCCATAACCCCGAGTTTTAAAAGCCCCGTATCAGCTGACATGTATTTTGCAACGCTTTGTATAAGCGGATAAATCTTGAAAGGATATTTGTCTTTTAGTTCTTCATATGCTGTTGCAGAGGTTGTATTGCACGCAAGCACAACAGCCTTAACCTTTTGGGATTCAAAAAATTCAAAAATTTCTTTAACTATTTCAATCAACTGTTCTTTTGATTTTCCGCCATATGGAAGATTTTTTGTATCGCCGAAATAGATGTAATTTTCATCAGGGCAGAGAGATAAAAGTTGTTTTAAAACTGTCAATCCTCCGACACCGGAATCCATAACGCCTATCGGTCTTTTGTCAATTGTTGAAAGTGTGTTATCAAATGTTTCCATTATTCTTTACCCAGATACTTTTGTATACCTTTAGCAATGGCTTCTGCGGTTTTTTGTCTTCTTTCTGAAGTCATAAGCTCTTTTCTTTCTTCAGGGTTTGATATAAAGCCTGTTTCCACAAGGATTGACGGGCAGGTTGTATTTTTTATAACATAAAATCTGGACTTAAACAATCCGCGATCTTTTGCTTTAATTGTGTTGGCAAATTCCTTATGTACAATTTGTGCAAAATCATATGACTGCGGTGTAAAGTAGTGAGTTTCTATTCCCACACCTTCGGTAGTAAGGCTGGAGTTCACGTGTATACTGACAAACAAATCACCGTGGTTGTCTTCCGTATATTTCACCCTGTCTTGCAGCGAAACTGTCTGGTCTTTATCTCTTATCATCAGTACGTTATAACCTTTTTTGTCAAGAATTTTAGCCAGACGTTTTGAAATATCAAGAGTAATATCTTTTTCATAGATACCTTCTCTTGTGGCCCCCACATCGCTGCCTCCGTGGCCTGCATCTATGACAATTGTTTTAACGTTGGGGTTGCGTTTGATAAACAACGGCCCTGTTTTATTAATCTCCGTATCTTTCGGAGTAGAAAGCTGCAAACTCAACTGTTTGTTATCAAAACTCTGTGTATACTTGATAACGGTTGTATCTTTGATAGGGATAATCATTTTTATCCCGTATGGTTTTAGGGCTTCTGTTCTGAGTTTTGCAAAAACCTCGGAATTAAGATTTTTTTTGAAAGCTTCGTGATTGAAGCCGGAGCAGTTATACAGATTTACCTCAAGCACACTGCCAAGTCGTTTTATTGAATGGACAACAGGCTGTGTAAACGTAAATAAAAGAGTATCTGTTGTATCGTTGAGTTTCTTTGCGCTGTATGTATAAATTGCCGAGGTTTTATCGTAGAAGGTAAGCCCGAGAATCCTGTCATCATGTGCAAGAAAAATACTCTGCGAGTCGTAAGAATATATCGGGCGAAACTTATCAGGCTCGGTTGTTGTTACAACAATTCTTGCTTTAGTCGGTTCGAACTGTCCTATTTTTATTGTTTCTTTTTCAGAAAGTACAAACTCTTTATTTCTTATATCCTGTGCAACATATGTATTTGGCAGGTCGAAAACAAGTCTGTCAGGATTTTTAACAACAAACGGCTTTTCTATTCCTATTGAACCAATCCCTCGAATCAGTGCGTTACCGCGTTTTATATCTATTTTATTAACATAAAAAGCCGATTTTAATTTTGATACGGGTGTATCAGCCACAAGAATTTTGGAAGCATCGGGCTTAACAAGTTCTCCCTTTGAATTAAATGCTTTTTGTACGGCGATTGCTTCCGCTGGCTTTTGCACACTTGTATTTACAGCAGGCTGCGCAGGCTTTTCCTCTTCACTGAAGGTTGTGTATTCGTAATAGTTTACCTCTGATTTTTCATCATCATAGATGCTTCTTAAATCGCTTTGAGGAAACAGGTTTTTGTTGTATGAGATAACAAGATTGTTGTCTACTCTGTGGATTTTTACCTTATCTGCTTTAAAGTCTTTGTTATAAGTTATTACAATTCTTACAACATTCGGATTGGTTGTGAATTGTGACACCTTAACCTGTTTTATATCACTGTTTTTAAAGTCCCAGCTTGAATTGGAACGAGTCAAAACAGAATCTTGAACATCAAAAATCAGCCTGTCAGGATTGGTCAGTTTCATTGACTTCACGTTTATATACTGGACTTTTGACGGTGAAGCAAGAAAAATGACATTGTCAGAGTTGTCAAAGTGTACCGAATTTATTTTGTAAACTTCCTCTGCTGCTGCCCAATTAAATAAATTGATTATGAATATAAAAATTATTAATATAAATTTTTTCAGCATACTTATATTTTACAATAAACCGTAATTATGACTAATCTTTAACATTAGTTAATTCATTTTTTGTTTGTTTTTAGCTTAATGTTACAGGAATCATCATTCATATCAATTTTGTCGTCAAAATCGTTGTCTACACCGTCATAACAAGAGTTTATCGAATTAAAAGACTCGGCGCCGGGATTTTTATTCAGCCATTTGTCGGGAATTTCCTTCCAGTAATGCAAAAACTCGGATTTAAAAGCTCTGGCAATTTGAGTATTGTCAATTATCAAAACATTCTCGTCATTATATTTCTCGCCGCTTTTTGTAAAATTCATCGAGCCGATGACGGAATATTTATCATCAATAATTATTGATTTCATATGCATTTTACCTGCTCTGTTTTCAGCCTTAACAGGAATTTTGTTATCTCTTAAATACTTAACTGACGAATACTTCTGTCCTGCCGAGGTTGCATCTACGATAATTTTGACATCTACTCCTCTTGATTTTGCACGTATTAAAGCAGCGGAGAAATCTCTGTGCGTGATAACAAAGACAGGAACGTATACGTAGTTTTTCGCATTGTCAATAAGTTTTATTATTTTGTTTGTTATAACTCTATCCTGCGGTGAAAAGTACACGAAAATTTTAGAATTGCCTAAATTGGTTAAGTTTTCAGCCGTCTTTGTTTTAAAAGTATGGAATCTTCCTTCATACATTTGTTCAAATTCTGTTTTATAAATAGCTGCAATTTGAGAGGAATTTATTAAAACAGCGGAATTTGCGTTAAAACCTGACAAATCAGTATGCGAAATATTGGCTGAACCGCTCCAGACTTTTTGGTTATCAAAAATAAAAAACTTGTTATGCATTATAGAGTCTTTTATTTTGTTGTTTGCAAGAATTTGCGCAGCATAATCAATATCACGCCTGTTATTTTTCAAAGATTTTGAAAGTGGAATCGTTTCCCTGTAAATTGTGCTGCCGTCCAAATTTGTATCGTAAACCCAGCGGATTTTTACCCCGCGTCTTTGAGCGTTAATCAACGCGTTATTTATTTCCGGCTGACCGTCTATTCCGTATATAGCAAAGTCAATAGATTGTTTAGCCCTGTTAATTTCGTTTAACAGGGATTTGCAAACTGTAGTAAAACACCTGTTTGAAGGGTAATAGTATTTTATAAAGTCTGTGGTATAAAACTCAAGATAAGAGTCTTTATACAAAGGTGCATATTTTTCGTATGTATATCGTGGGTATTTGTTATTGTCATTTCGGGATTTCGTATCGTTATTTATATTTGCATGACAATTTTTGCAGGATTTTGCACTTTTTGGCAATTCTTTTGCGGGAATAATTTCAATATTCGGTGAGGAAAATGCAAATTTACAATTTAGTTTATGAAATTTGTTTGTCTTAGTATTGTATGTCACAAGGTTAAGTGTGTTTGCATATTCAATATTTTTTAAAACCGTCTGCCTGTTATTTTGTGTCAGCACATAGCCATTTTGTTCCAGGAGTTTATTATAATCTCTGCCATCCGGCAGGACAACTGCAATATCGGTATTGCGCAATATTTTTACTTTTTTATTCAACAAATTTTCTTTAGCAAATTTATTGCCGAGATAAATCAGTTTTGCCGTATCTATTTGAGACAAATGAACCGGCTCGATATCGTATTTAACAAGTTTTACCAGTTCATCAGTATCTGCAAAATCATTATCATTAAAGTCGACATAAAATTCTGCTGCATTAATAATCTTTAAAACCTTATGTGCATCCGGTTTTGTATAAGAAAAATACAAAATTACAACAAGAATGAAAGCCAGAACAGCTATTGTAACAAGCTTTTTAATCATACTGACATTATAGATTAAATTACGTTTATGTAAAACAAAGTAAACTTTGATTAAACTTTTGGCAAAACAGCCGCAATGTATTAATATGCTTATCATGAAGAAAAAAGTCTACGCATACATACACACTCACTGGGATAGAGAGTGGTACAGAGAATTTGAAGAGTTCAGGCTCCGTCTTGTCGAAGTTTTTGACGATATAATTGAAAAACTCAAACACAATGAACTTGATACATTTTACTTTGACGGACAAACGGCGGCTCTTGAAGATTATCTTGAAATTAAACCACAAAACGAACAGATTGTTAAAGAGTTCATAAAACAAAAAAGACTCTTTATCGGGCCTTATTATTGTTCAACAGACAGTTTGCTTGTAGACAGCGAGTCAATTATAAAAAATTTGCAAATAGGGTATGAATATTCAAAACGCTTCGGATGTAATGATTTTATAGCATATCATGCCGATACATTCGGGCACAGCAGTTTTATTGCGCAAATAATAAAATACTTTAATATTCCTTATGCAATTTTCTGGCGCGGGCTTGGAGAGTTGGAGTCTGAGTTTTTATTCAGAAATTTAAAATCAGTATATTTAATTCAAGGGTATTTTCACGATTATTTTTCTGCACCAGTAAGTATACAGGATAAAGTAAAAATGCTGAAAAATACCCTCGATAAGATTGCAAAATATTCTTCTACAGACATTTTACTTCCGCTTGGCGCAGACCATATGGCTGCTGCTGACAACATAAAATACCAAATACAAGAAGCCAATAAACACCTTAAAGATTATGAAATTGTTCTCTCTACGCCTTTTGAATACCTTAAAAGTGCAGATGACAATTTTAAAAAGAATTTAACCTGTGAGTTTAGAGATACCAAAAGAAATTTTATACTCCCCGGAGTGTACTCTTCACGTGTTGATATAAAACAGCAAAACTCAAAACATCAATGGGAGCTTTCCCGTATTGTACAACCGCTGCAAGCAATCAGCAGCTTTCTAAACCTTACAAAATCTTATCAACAGGAAGTTGATTACATATGGAAGCTGCTTATCAAAAACCACCCGCACGACAGCATTTACGGCTGTAGTGTCGACAATGTGCACAGGGAAAATATTACAAGATTTTTAAAAGTCAATGAAGCATCTAATGCGCTTGTAAATTCGATAAAACGGGATTTGTACACACAAAACAACATTTATAGTGCATTAAACCTATCTAATTTTGATTTTAGCGGCGCTTTAAAAATAGTTACTGATAAAAAACTCCCTAAAGAATATAACGCGCAAAAAATCGGCACGCGCATGGCATTTCCTCTTTTAAAAATGTATGCGATAAATCAGGTGCCCGTTACCGAGGATTATACAAAATTCAATGAATACCTTGTTGATTTAAAAGGTCTAAAACCTTTCAGTATTACAAAAATTGATAACAATATCTGTCAAAAATCAACCTTAAAGGTGTCTGAAAATTCTATTGAAAATGATTACATAGGTCTGTTTATCAAAGATAAAAACGTTATTTTAAAGAATAAAATAAATAAAAAAACTTACAAAAATTTTATCAATTTTATTGACAGGGCAGATATAGGCGACAGTTATAATTTCGGGGCGTTAAAAGGAGACAAACCGCTACAGGCATTGCTTGTCAGCTCAAAAATTAAACAACGCGGACACATACAAAGTATACTGCAATTAAAATTTGAGGTTTTAATACCGCAAAAATCAACCCCGCATGGCCGCAGCACAAAAGCAGTAAAACACATTTTAAATACCGATGTTATTTTACAAAACCAAAATGACTATCTGGAATTTAATATAAGCTGGAAAAACAAAAGTTGTGACCACATATTACAGGTTCAATTCAATCTTGATGAACCGGTTAATCAGACTGTATCCGATGATCTGGCCGGCTATATTGTCAGAGATTTTGAGCCTGACTACAACATATATTCACAACTTCCTGCACCAAGAGGGATTGAGCTTAAACATAACACAGCTCCTATTCAAAAATTTGTGTGGACTCAGGGTGCCGGTATTGTAACGCAAGGCTTGCAGGAGTACGAAATAGCCCAGAACCATTTGCGAATAACCTTACTTCGCTCAACCGGAACAATTTCCACCCCGCATAACCCGACAAGAGGCACCCCGGCAGGGCCGCCGCTGCCTACCCCTGATTTGCAGCTTTTAGGAGAAAGAAATGCTCGATTTGCACTAACGTTTAAGGATTGTGCGCAAAAATGCGAAGCTGTTGCTGAAAAGTTCTATCAAACACAGCTTATACTAAACTCAGAGCTTGAAGATAAAGTTCTTTTGGAATCAGGGAATGAAAACATTCTTGTGACAACGATTAAAAGCAGCCCGAATAGTGATTTAATTGTAAGATTTTTGAATAAATCCGACAAAAATCAAACTTTTAAATTTAAAACCGCGTTAAAAAACAATGGCATATTCTATACAAATGCGCTGGAAGAAATAACGGAACCATACAAAGATTCTGTTATAGAAGCGAATTCTTTTGTCACTGTCATTATAAAAAATCCGCGTTAAATTGTTTATATGTAAAAATTTGTAACCCTGCTTTACCTAATTTGACAATTACTCAGTATAAAAAATCTTTAATAATATATTAAGATATTGGAGAATTTTTACATGGGCAATTACGGAGAAATCAAAGCAGGAATGAAATTCAGCAGTTACCTCGAATTTGATTCAAAACTGGAGAAAAAAGCCAATAAATCAAAAACTCTTATTTTAACAAATAATGCACCCGAGTATCTTGATAAATCAAATCTTGAGTCTGCTACCGTTTATAACATAAAATGTATACAATACAACGGATATAAAGACAACAAAGGCGATTTTATCGGGCATACAGGCAAAGGTTATTCAAACGGAAATTATGTAATTTTCGGAGAAGATGCTCAAAGCGGTCTTACTCACTCAAAAACCGTAGTGGGAGGCCGTAATATCTACGAAATGAGAAAAGAAAATTTTAATTATATAGAAGGCAAAACGCAATATGCAGTCGACAAAAACGGAGACGGTATAGTTCAGGAAAATGAAATATTTGACTACGACAGTTAACCGGTCAAATCAGTTTTTATTTACTGCTGTCAATCAAGTTGTTTATCGAATCGGTTAATTTTTGACTGTTTTTAGCAAGGTTATTTTGTGCAATTTCCTTCGCTTTAGTTTTTTGTAATTTTTGGGCAAGTTTTTCTGCTCTCTTATCAAGAATTTTTTGCATTCTTTCTTCGGCATATCTCAGATGGCTGTCTAACAATCCGTTATATATTTTAGTACTGCCGTTGGGATTAACGGGCGTTATCATTTCTATTAAAGAATTTGTGCTCTCTTTTAGGGCGGCTTCAACATTGTATTTATTGGCAAAACTTGATAAATTGATATTATCTTTTTCATCACTTAAAAAATCAATAAACCTTTTAAGCTTACCTTTTGCAACATTGTCATAAAATACACAGACAGAACTTCTGACGGCATTCATAGAGTCTTTTGTTGCCTGAAAAATAATATTTACATCATATTTTTTGCAAAAGTCCATTGCGTTTTGATTTTGTTGAAAAGCATCAACCAGTTTTTTCCCTAGTTCCGGAAATTTTTTATACAGCCCCTGGCATTCCACTCTTTTTATTCTTCCGAAAGAAGGGGCTGTTATATTATTTTGACTGTAAGCTTTTATATTCATTTATTTACCTTTTTTCAAAACATGCAAAAATTTATGATTTTACTTTTTAAGAGGTTTATTTATAAAATCAATAATCTGTTTAAGAAATTCAGAAGCGCTTAATTCAAACCTGTCAATAAGTTTCATGTCATTAACCTGCATATTGCTTTTATCTCTTGTATTGACAACTATTTTTGATGAAAGCATATTTTCTGTGGCTGGAGATGCAAATTCATCATCGCGGATAAGAACTCTTGCATCTTGAATGAGAACTTTTTTATTGGCGTTTTTTGCAGCGTTGTTTAGTGTATCTATTTCGTTTCTTAATTCCCAGTACGCATTACCAACCATAGTGTGAGGGTCTTGAATCTCAACATTACTGCGTTTTGCCACAAAGTTATCACTTGTCTCTTTAAGATATTTTTCATATCTTGCTCTTGTTTGCAGCATTTCTTGTTCAATTGAGCGAATCGGTGATGATACATTTTTAGGTTTAATTCTGAACATAAGCTTTCTCCTTGGTCATATAAAACCTATAAAAAAATTTTTTGCTACGGTCATAACAAATTGTAACAATTATAAATGATTCTAAAATTATTTTGGAAGGATAAAATAATTATTTTCTTTGACCGTTTCAGAAACATCACTTCTGTAGTTCAGTAAAATTCTGTTTATTTTTCGCTCAATATGTCTTGAATAATAATAAAAAAATAGTAACACATTTACAAAAACAATAACCATAATCTCTATTGCTGTAAATATTGCAGTATTTTCTATTGAATTTAAATAAAAATAAAAAAATCCAACAGGAATCGCTGCTATAAACATTATGAAAAATATAAATATAAGCGCATTAAAAAATACACGTCTTTGATTATTATTTAGCAGTGTTTTTAATACTTTTGAGGGAATTGGTTTATAAAATGTGTACTGATAATTATCTATAAAATTTGTTGATTTTGTTACACATAAAAAATTATATTTGTTTCTTAAGGTTTTATCAATACGCAATGCCTGAGAGTAATCATCAAGTGCCATATCTGCAAGAGAATATTTTTTGCTATTCCATTTAGTATTGCCAAATTTTTGTTCATATTCTCTTGAAACTGCAATTCCCATCTGCGCCATCGCCCGAAGATAATAGGCTGATGCATTATTCGGATTTTGAATTATCTCCAAATCACATAATTTTGTGATTTTAATATAATTCTCCAACGTCGCTGATTTGAACAGACCTAATAACTTATTTTCATTCATAAAAACAGTTTAGGGTGGATTTTCGTTATTTTCAACAACTATTTAGTTTAATTTATAAGACGAAAGGACACAAAAAATCCGAAACGTAAAACCAGAGAACAGACATGAAAAATATCGGAACGATAGGCTATCGTAGGCGAGGGACGAGCCGTACGAGAGAGAATCAGAACCGCAAAAAGATAGCGTAAGCGTAATCTTTTGCGTGTTGTGACAGGATGTA
>CALUTJ010000007.1 GCA_944323685.1 Candidatus Gastranaerophilales bacterium
CTTTCGTCGATTGTGTCTTGTTCGATGCCGATGTAGCGAAGTGTTACTGATGGCGAAGAGTGGTTAAAGATTTTTTGTAGGAGTACTATATCATTATATTTTTTATAATGATGATATCCAAAAGTCTTCCTTAGCGTATGCGTTCCAATTCTTTCCTTTACCCCAACAGCTTGTGCTGCCTTATTCAAAATTCTATACGCCTGTGCTCTATCAAGCCTGCAATGTTTTTGTGTATAAAAAAGCGGTTGTTCACTCGGCAAACCTTCTACAAATAAATCAATCTCCTCTTTCAAAAACCTATTAAGCGGAAATTTCTTATACTTATTCGTCTTTTTCTCTCTAATTTCAATATAATCTCTGCCTTTTACATCCCCAATATCAAGCGATAATATATCTGATATTCTAAGTCCTGTATTTATCCCAAAACTAAAAAGCAGTGCATCTCTTGGCTTTTTTGCCAAATATTTTTTAATCTTTTGAATATCTTCTAGCTTTTTTATAGGTTGTACTATATTCATTTTAAAACTCGTCTAATCTCCGACAATGATTGCTTCTTCCCTATAAAAAGTAAAGTCTAATGACACAAAATTTAAACACTTGAGTTTGCGGAAAAATTGACATTTTTCTCGCAAACTGCGGGGAACGGTTTCGCATCAGGTTGTGTGCTATCCCGCACACGACCTGATGCTCACACACCTAAGGTCGGATTTGAAAAATCTCAAAAATTTGTCAATTTTTGGATTTTCTTGCATCCTCATTATTTAAACAGCGTTCAAAAAGTGTTCAAAAATTTCGGCAATGTTCAAAATATACTTCCACCTGCAAAAAATTCATTCACTCCTACCCACATATATTTACCCCCAAAATACAACACAACTTCATTTTGTTGTATTTCTATCCAAGATAAATTTAGATAATATATTATCCAAATATTGACTTTTGTTAAATTTAGTATAATATATTATCTATGAATAGCTTTTTATTTAATTCTAAAACTCCTAATAATATAGCAAAAGAATTGGTTGAGAAAATTAAGCAGCACAGAAAAAAGCTTAAGATTTCACAAACTCAACTTGCAACAAAATCAGGTGTCAGTCTTGGTTCCATTAAAAGATTTGAATCCAAGTATGAAATTTCTTTGAATTCTTTTATAAAAATCTTAATCGCTCTTAATTTAGAGCGGGATTTAGAAAATTTATTTACGCAAAAGGGCTACAACTCCATTGATGAGGTCATAAATGGATAACTATAAATATTTAAAAGTTTTTTATAATGATATTTTAGTTGGCACTCTGGCTAAAACTCCGGATAGAGTTGTTGCTTTTGAATATGACTCAGATTGGTTAAATAATGGATTTAGTATTTCACCTTTTAGTTTACCGCTCATCAAGAAAGTTTTTATCCCGAAATACGACCCGTTTGGCGGTTTATTTGGAGTTTTTAACGACAGTTTGCCTGATGGTTGGGGAAGATTGCTTGTTGATAGATTGTTTTTAAAAAATAAAATTAATCCTGTAGAAATTGATAACCTCAATAGGCTTGCTGTTGTCCAAGAAAGTGGTATGGGAGCTTTAACTTATAAGCCGGAACATAGATTTGAATCAAAAAATAATATTTCTGATTATGATATTCTTGCTCGAGAATGTTCTAAAGTATTAGAATCGCAAAATTCGGATAATTTGGATGAGCTTTTTCAGCTAGGCGGCTCTTCTGGTGGTGCAAGACCAAAGATTTTGACATCGATTGACAACGAGGATTGGATTATTAAGTTCCCGTCATCATCTGATACTAAAAATATCGGAGAAAAAGAATATCAATATTCATTATGTGCAAAAGATTGCGGAATAAATATGACGGAAACAAGGCTTTTTCCATCCAAAATTTGTTCAGGGTATTTTGGCATAAAAAGGTTTGACCGCAAAAATGATAAAAAAGTTCATATGGTATCAGCAAGCGGACTGTTAGAGACAAGTCACAGGCTTCCTAACCTAGATTACAATATATTGATGAAACTAACACTTGAATTAACAAGAAATTATCAGGATATTGAACAGTTATTCAGGTTAATGTGCTTTAATGTGTTTGCTCACAATAGAGATGACCATTCAAAGAATTTTTCATTTCTTTTTGATGATACTAAAAAAGAATGGCACTTATCTCCTGCGTACGATTTGACTTACAGTTTTTCAATTAATGGGGAACACGCGACAACAATTAATGGTGAAGGAAAAAATCCAACTTTAGATGATATTTTAGCCGTGGCAAAAAATATAGGACTCAAGGAAAAATTTGCAAAAGATGTTGCCTTAAATATTCAAGAAAAATGTTCTAAATTATTTAATTAATCTCATCTCTAAGTACATTAATCTTTAACAGAAGAGTCTTTATATAAGCACAATTACCTCTATAGCTTATGTAATTGCTTTTTTGTTATGTTAGACTGTTTGTGTAACATAAACGAGGCTGTGTTATTTTATGGAAAATAATAAACAAAGATGTGAAAATTGTATAAACTTTAGAAAAGTTGTAATGATAGGTTGCGGTTTTGTGGGTTCTGCCAGTGCTTTCAGCCTTATGGAATCAGGTTTGTTCACAGAGATGGTGATGATAGATGCAAACAGGGAAAGAGCAGAAGGTGAAGCTCTTGATATCAATCACGGTGTCCCCTTTGCAAGGCCGATGAAAATTTATGCCGGTGATTACGATGACATAGAGGGTGCTTCATTGATAATAATTACCGCAGGTGCAAACCAGCAGCCCGGTGAAACCAGATTGGATTTAGTTAAAAAGAATGTAGAAATTTTTAAATCAATCATACCTGAAATAACAAAACGTAATTTTAACGGGATAATGTTGATTGTGTCAAATCCTGTTGATATTTTAACTTATACCGCACTAAAACTCAGCGGTTTGCCTAAAAACAGGGTAATAGGCTCGGGTACGGTGCTTGATACAGCAAGATTGAAATACGAAATAGGCAAACATCTTGATGTCGATAGCAGAAGCGTTCAGGCTTTTATAATCGGTGAACACGGTGACAGCGAAATAGCCGCATGGAGCTGTGCTAACGTTGCCGGTATAGGTTTAAGCGATTTTTGTGAAATGCGCGGTCATTATGATCACGACAGTGCAAATCAAAGAATTGCGAATGATGTTAAAAACAGTGCTTATGAAATTATCTCAAAGAAAAAAGCAACTTATTACGGCATTGCAATGTCTGTGAAACGTATTTGTGAGGCTATTGTGCGAGATGAAAAATCAGTGCTGCCAATTTCTTCTTTGATGTGCGGAGAATACGGATTAGAGGATGTGGTTTTGAGCATGCCGTCAGTTGTAGGGAAAAACGGGCTTGAGGCGCATGTTCCTATTTCTCTAAACCGTGAAGAAATTGAAAAACTTCACAATTCTGCTAATACATTAAAAGATATTCTTAAACAAAACGGACTATAAATTTGTCCGAGAAAAATTCGTGATAAGGAGCAAAGAGAAGTGAACGAATTTTTGGAGTGACACATTGTTCACATAGTGAAGCCATTTTTCAGGCTTCACCACAGTTCAGCCGAAAAAGAAGGCAAAGGTGAGCAGTGCCGGCTCGAAGGCTCGAGGCGGCAACTGCGACACTAGATTAGAATATAATTGCAAAATATAAAGCCGGCGTGTATTAATTATGCGCCGGCTTTTTGTTTAATAAGATGTCCATAATAAATTATTATGATTAAAATTGTTTATAAGTATTGTGTATAGTTTAAAACGCTCTGTTAGGGGCTAACTTGCTTTAAAAATCCCTCAAAAAAGTTTCTTAATTTTTTATAAGCTTTTAATTCTGATTGCGCCTGTGTTTTTTCCTGATTTGATAAATCTTTATTAGCAAGTTTCTCTTTTAACTTGTCTATCTTTGAGTCAAATTTTTGTATGTTTTTTTGTACGAAGTTTTGAGAATTGTTACCAAAAATATTTTTTAAATTTTCTTTAGAAAGTTTTTTTACATCATCAGGATTTTTGGCATCATTCAAATTTGACGGAGCAACGTTAATACTGTCTATCATTCCTGTCAGAGCTTCAGTAATTTCATTAGTATTTATTCCCATTGCTTTTAAGTCTAAAAAGACAGGAACAAGTGTTGATAACATATCTGAAATTTTAAGTAAAGCGTCAGCTTTCGCTTCGGCCTCTGCAATAATCGCATCTTTTTTTGCCATTATCATCTTTATTTTTGATTCTTTTTCTTCTTCAGACAGTTTTTTATCATTTAATATACCGTTTAAATCACCGGACAGTCTTTTTAGTGCACTCAAAGCGCTTTGATTAATATTAGACAGTTTGTTTTTTGCTTTAGATGCAACGCTTTTTAAGGCAACACATCCGATATCTCCAAGTGATTTTTCATTTTGCGCAATTGATGCACTAACTTCATAAAGATTTGTAAGACCTGCATAAATTTGTTTATCATATTGCAGTTTTGTTTCTATGTCTTCAATAGACTTTTCGTCTTTTGGCTTTTGAACCTTAAAATCCGGCTGGGTAGCCTGTCCTTGCTTTATTTTATTATTTGTATAGTTGTTTGTTATGTTATACAAATTTGGTGCCAAAATATTGATTGTCATAAAATCTCCTCGTTGTATATTTATATAAAAACAATTGCAGGGTCAAAATTGCCAAATTGTTGCTGATGTCAGGCAGGATGCGCTAAATCTGTGATTTATTGCATTAAAAGAATCTAATCTAGTGTCGCAGTTGCCACCTCGAGCCTTCGAGCCGTTACTGCTCACCTTTGCCTTCTTTTTCGGCTGAACTGTGGTGAAGCCTGAAAAATGGCTTCACTATGTGAACAATGTGACACTCCAAAAATTCGTTCACGTCGCTTTGCTCCTTATCACGAATTTTTCTCGGACAACTTAATGATACCGCGTAAGCGATACTATTAAACAGGTAGGTTGGGCTTTCAGCCTAACTGTCATTCTGAAGCGTCCGTCGTTGAAGGTTTGCGATGATTGTGTGTGTTCAGAATCTTACCGGCTGAGCGTGGAATTACTAGGCTGGTAATGTGTATTGTCGACCCTCACCTGCGTCCGTAATTCGCTTACGCTCATACGGCTGCTTCCCTCTCCCGCCGGAGAGGAATGATTTTTTCGTCATTCTTGTATATGTTACGTAATTCGATGACAAATTTTGTTACAAAGTAGTTGTAGGGTGGGCAAAGCCCTAAGGCGTGCCCACCATCATAAAGCAACGTAGGTTGGGCATACTTGCCCAACACTACATAATTCTTTATTCTCTGCCGATTTTCCAGCGAAGGCCTGCGGAGAGTGATACACCGTTTCGTCCGCCGTTGTGTATCATTGCCTGTCCAAAGGCTAAGAATTTATCGTTTACACGTTTTTGTAAACCAACACCGTACTGTACATACGGTTTTATACTCATTTCGGGTAATCTTACACTGTCTGCTGTTACTTTCGATTCATCAAGCAGGTTCCAAACCATGCTTACACCTATGTATGGCTGCCAGCCGTTTTTGGTGTTGCCGATTAACTTGATTCCCGGAGCCAACTGTATTGCGTGCATAGGGTCAGATTCTATTCTTACACCTGCTCCGTTTGTGTAATCAAATGTATTAACGAATGTATATGATATCAACATACTCGGCTGCAATATCATACCGCCGTCAAAGAACTCGAAGTTGTAACCTGTTTTGTTGCCTAAACCGGCAAGCAACATTGTATAGTTTTCAGAACCGTACATTGTTGAGGCATCGCCTGCGGAAGCTCCTACACTCAATGTCGTTGCGTTAAAGAAGTTGCCTTTGTAGAAGGTTGCAGTTCCGCCTAACAAACCGCCGTTTTGATATGCATCAACACCTGAATATCTTTGAGAAGCACCGTTGTAACCGATGTAACCTGTCAATACTCGTTCAAAACCGTTAGATATAGACTGCAATGGTGAGTCGTAACCAACTAAAGTTCCGTAGTTGATATTAGAAACTTTAGGGCCGTTCTTTAAAGGAACATTTTCAAAACTTGCGTATGGTTTAACCCAGAAGCCTGCACTTTCTTCTTTAAGAAGAAGAGGAGAATATGTACCTACATCTGTTGCATCACCTGTTGGTGATAAAGCATATTTGCCTTGATTTATGATAGCTACACGTTCAAGATACGGGATGTTCATGAACGTATCTGCGTGCTGGAATGCGTAGTTAAATGTTTGAAGCTGAGTAGTATAAGCACCTGCTTGAGTAGCAACAGGAGAAGCAAGGACTGAAGGGTTAAAAGCATCGCTTGCATTGCCGCCAGCTCCTGAGCCGCCGCGGGTGAAGCTAAAGAACCCGTCATCAGGGTTGTATGATACATCATATTTCCAGATAGGAGAATACGCGATAGGAGAAGTGCCTGTGAAAGCGACATTTGTAGCTAACTCATCATCTGCAAATTGAATGTTAGTAACATCTTCTTTTGCATCTGATAATAGTACAACGTTGTTGACGTTAAGCATAGCTCCATCTTTAACGTTGTAGCTATCAGCTGTAATTCTGTCCATGGATTTGTTTGCTAAATCAGCATCGACAGAAATGTTTGTATTGCCGTTTAAATTCAATGTCGGAATATGCATTGTGCCGACTGTATTGTTATTAAGGTATATTGAGCCTGAATTGAGTGTTAAAGATTGTGATTTATCAAAGACATCTTCTCTGCCGAGATACAAATTAGTATTATCTAAACTGATGTTTGCGTTGATAATATCGTTGTTTAAAACCACTTTGCCTGTAGAGTCGCCGTCTAATGCCAGTGTATAAGTGTATTTATCACCTTGGGATTCTGTTAGCGTTTTTTCGTTATCTATTTTTAAATCACCGTACATTATGCCCTTATTAATGATTTCTTCGTCTGTTGTATCTTCATCATACAAGTACCATTCTTTTGCATATTTGATATATTGATCGATTGTTGAAACACCGAAATCGTCTTTTGCATAATCTGATAAAACAAGGTCGCCTGTTTTCGTTACTGTATTTGTTCCAGCAACGACAATATTGCCGTCTATTGTGTTATCAAAAACTATTACACCGTTTGTGTTTGCATCGAGTGTAAGTGTCGGAACAGAAAGCGGGGCTTCAGCTTTTGTAATTTCTTCAAAAGTAACTTTGGTGTTATCTATAGAAATTATATTCCTGTCGGTATTTGTATAACTGTCACTAATAGTTGCTACATATATAGCATTAGGCGTTTTTACACCGTTAGATTCAGTATAGTTTCCAGAAAAGATTGACTGCCCGCCGTCTTTTGCTATGATGTTAAGGCTGTTGTCTGTGTAAATCGCACCGCCGAGTGCAACTGCATTTTCGCCTGTTGCTGTAGCGTGATTGCCCCAGAAGTTGGAGTTAACGATACCGCCTGTGAGATTTCCATCTTTATCTTTTGTGCCAATTATTGAAGAGCCGTCAATGCTATTGTAATAAATATTCGTTTTATTATATATAGCTCCCCCATAGGCTGTACTATGATTACCTGCTAAAGCTGCATAATTGCCTATAAAATTACCATTTATACTGTTAATTTGCGCTATTCCACCATAATATATTATATTACTGATTGCGCCGCCGCCATTAGTATAAATGTTCTGCCTATTACTTACGTAATTGCCGATAAAGTCGCCTGTTATATTATTGATTATAGACGGAGATATGCTACTGTGTGATATATTGCGTATAGCGCCACCTCCTTCAGGAAAATCATTATTATTACCTATAAAAGTACCGGATATATTATTTATAAGGCTGTAACCGTAAGGACCTTCGCCAGTGTCAATATCTGTGTTATAAATCGCTCCGCCTTTATTTCCTATAAAATTGCCGGATATATTATTTATTGTTGCATTATTAATATATCCCAGCTCATAAGAACTGTTATGAATAACACCATAAAAGGGATTAGAGTCGTTGTTGATAAAATTACCTTTTATTTCACCAATAGTTCCACCAAAGGTATTACTTATCGCTCCATCCCCCGAAATATAATCGTTATTAACAGAATCAATTGTTTGCCCTGCGCCGCTATTTTCTATTGGCTGAGCAATATTGCCGGAGTTATACTTAACAGTTATGGTATTTTTACCTGTAGTCGGAGCTGAGACTTCTTTAAATTCAAGATTTCCTGTTTCAGTATTTTGAACCCACTCAAAGTATTTTGTTGTATCGCCTGAGCCTATATTTTTTATAGAGTCTTTTAAATCAACGCGATAATATACAGGAAAAAATTTATTTTCTGTTTGCGACCACTCGTATTTAGTAATAGTATTAATACCTTGTTCCTCAACCCTTGTAAGTGTATAGGCAGTATTGTCTTCTGTAGCCGGAGTTGATTCGGCTGCGATAGCAGATTGGGTAATAAAAAACGACATTGCAAGGGTCAAGGCGGCTGTTTGTGCCAATTTTGTGATGTTGGGCAGGTATGCCCAACCTACATTGTTGGTTTGCGATGATTGGGTGTGTTCAGAATCTGACCGGCTGGGTGTGTTGTTTAATAGTTGGTAAGATCCTGAGCTCGCTTCGCTCCTCAGGATG
Source organism: Candidatus Gastranaerophilales bacterium (assembly GCA_944323685.1). GTDB lineage: Bacteria > Cyanobacteriota > Vampirovibrionia > Gastranaerophilales > Gastranaerophilaceae > Limenecus. The sequence continues at coordinate 8,555 of CALUTJ010000007.1, forward strand.
ACAGTTAATTTATTATTTTTGCGGAAAATCTTTTTCATCTTTTTATGTCCTTTATGTAATAACTAATTCTTTTTTATTTTTTGTGTTGGGCACGTATGCCCAACCTACTGTGCTACGGTGCCGTGGTGCTTGTTTTTTTACATCCGAGCTTTGTGGAATGAATTACAGAAAGTTTCACAAACAACCACAAGCGAGGTTTGTTTGAGGGCTATGTAAATATAACAAACACTTTAATTTAATGAGGGAGAGCAATTTATATAGCCCGAGTTGCCGAGCACAGGTTTGTGTTACTTTCTGTATGAATGGAACAGCAGCTCGGGAGTTTCTTGGGCTCCACCCGTTCTTTGCTCCAAAGAATGGGTGGAACATAAAACAAAAATTTGGGTTATTTTTCTTTGATACTTTTCCTTCTTCTAAAAGTTCTTTTGCAATTTGTGAGGTGTGTTCAGAATTTGACCTGCTGTGCGTGGAATCACAAGACTGGTAAGATCCTGAAATAAATTCAGGATGACAGCTAGCTTTATTGTTGTTTTCATTTACCAAAGAAAAATCGTCATTCCGAACTTGTTTCGGAATCTGTACAATTTTTGAAGGTTTACTTGAAGCTTGCTCAAAAAGTTTGTTATTCTCTGATTCAACAGGCTCTTTTGCAGTTTTGTGTTCAGCTCCTGAGCCATGTTGTCTTGCTGAATCCTGCGCACAAGCAAGCGGCGCAATGATTTGTGCATTGCGTTGTTGTTTTAAATCACTCATACACCCTCCCAAACCCTTGCCATAAACGGCTTTTAGAATCTCGGGGGGGGGGTAAAATGCTATTATATAAGCCTTTCTGGCTGTTTTTAAAACCTGTTTTTGAGTTCATGATTATACCCTGTTATCAAAAGTTTAATTCTCGTGAATCAAATAAGGAGCGCAAGCAAAAATTTGCACACTAATCCTTACTTTTTTTATTTCGACCAGGTTATGAAAAAACTTTAGGGGAAAATCATACTTTTTTACAAAAGTTAATATTTTACCTGTGCGTATTATTAAAATTTTATTGGTAATCCAATTCTGTCATTTTTTATAAAACAAACGATAGACAAATTTTTGGTGCTAAAATAAACTTATCCGTAAAAAGAGAGAGTGTGATATGACAGCAAGAAGAGTTTCCAGACAAATAACTATAGGTGATGTAAAAATAGGTGCAGACGCGCCGATAAGTGTTCAGTCGATGTGCAACACAGATACCCGCGATGTTGCTGCTACCGTAAACCAGATAAAACAGCTTCAAGATGCCGGATGTGAGCTTATACGTCTGGCTGTGCTTAACAAAGATGCAGCAGCAGCAATAAAAGATATAAAAAAACAGGTTGATATTCCTGTTATTGCTGATATACATTTTGATTACAGGCTTGCTATTCAGTGCATAGAAAACGGTGTTGACGCTCTCAGGCTTAATCCCGGAAATATCGGCAGAGAAGAAAATGTCAAAAAAGTAGTTGCACTTGCAAAAACAAACAATGTGCCTATTAGAATAGGTATAAATGCCGGCTCTTTAGATAAAAATATAGCTGCGCTTGATATTCCTCTTCATGAAAAAATGGTTAAAAGTGCTATGCAGCACGTTAAAATACTTGAGGATAATGATTTTGACAAAATAAAAATCTCTCTTAAGTCAAGCAGCGTGCCTACTACAATCGAGGCTTACAGGCTAATGGCAAAGACCGTTGATTATCCGCTGCATCTCGGGTTAACGGAATCAGGTACGCTAAAAGGCGGGCTTGTAAAATCCGCAATAGGAATAGGCACCCTGCTGGCAGAGGGGATAGGTGACACAATAAGGGTGTCTTTAACAGAAAACCCGGTGGAAGAAGTTTATGCCGGTTTTTCGATTTTGAAATCGCTTGAATTAAGACAAAGAGGTGTAAATTTTGTGTCGTGTCCGACTTGCGGCAGGTGTCAGATAGATTTAATCGGGCTTGCTAAAAAAGTAGAAGATGCTTTGAAAAATTTGGACAAACCTATTACCGTTGCCGTAATGGGCTGTCCGGTAAACGGCCCCGGGGAAGCTAAACATGCTGACTACGGTGTGGCCGGTGCAATCGGAGAAGGGTATATTTTTAAAAAGGGTGAGGTTATAAAACGTGTGCCCGAAAAAGATATACTAAGCGAGCTTTTAAATCTGATTAACAGTGAAAATTAAATACCCCAAAAAAAGGATTTGCCTAAATTTTGAAAATAATATAGTATAATAATATATATATAACTTTAGAGAGGTTTATAGATGAAAGATTTTACAAAATATGCTCTTTTAACAGCAGTGCTTGTCATAGCTCCTTTATGTGCCAATGCGGAACTTTCTGTTAAAGATACTACATCTCCCGAATTTATCCACAATCAGGGGTATTCGCCTGAGATATCAAGAATTATTGATGTTAAAACAGTTGAACCTATGACTCCGATTCCGGCTGAAGAAACAGGTAAAAATGTAAAGTGGAAAAAATTCGGCTGGGTTTTATTAGAAACTTTAGATCCGAGCTACAGCAGAGATACAGATTTTGTTAATCACTATACAAAATTCGATAAGTACAGAACAGATGATCTATAATCAAATTTTGTTATAACAAAAACGCCCTGACAACAGGGTGTTTTTTTTATGTCTTTAAACAATGTTAAGAAATGTTAAGCTTGCTGTAGTTGAAAAAATAACGCCAAAAACCATGGCTAACATGTGTTTCGGGCACATAGTCAAAATATTTTAAGGGCTGCATAATTAACAGTTTGTGCATTATTTGAATATGTTTTATACTAAAATAAGTATTGGTGTAATCACCTGTACAGATTCTTGGGATGAGGGTTAAAATTCAAATGAATACAGTTGAATATAACTTGTCTGAACTAAGAAAAGAAATCGTACCTTACAAACCTAAAATAATCGCTGTAACAAAATACTTTGGTGCAGATAAGCTTATAGAAGCGTATAATGACGGGCTTAGAGAGTTTGCCGAAAACAGAGTTCAAGATGCTTTGGAAAAATTCGGTTCTTTGCCTGATGAAATAAAACAAAATTCAAAATTTCATCTTATAGGGCATTTGCAATCGAACAAAGTAAAAAAGGCTGTCGGTAATTTCGATTTAATCCAGTCAATTGATTCGCTAAAGCTTGCCTGTTCGGTTTCCGAAACGGCGCTGCAAAAAGGTATTGTTCAAAAGATTCTTCTACAGGTTAATAACGCAAATGAAGAGGCTAAATCGGGTTTTGCCGTCGAAGATTTACTACAGGTATTTCCCGAGATAATTGCACTAGAGGGCGTCAAGGTAGAAGGACTTATGAATATTGCGCCAATTGCACCGGAAAATGAGCTTAGACGCTTGTTTAAAGGTATGCAGGAGCTGAAAGTTCAGTTGGAACAACAGTTCTCTTTTGAGCTTAAGGAACTGTCCATGGGTATGAGCAGTGATTATAAAATAGCGTTGCAGTACGGTTCAACGATGATTAGAATTGGTAGAAAGCTATTTACATAAAATATCGGGAGGAGAAAAAATTGGCAGGCGTTTCAGACAAAATTAAATCTATCGTAGGTTTTTTAACATCAGGATTCGAAAACAGAGATGATATATTCGGCGAAATGGAAAACGAAATGGATGAATATCCTGTTTCCGACAACCTTGCGTTGGAACCTATGTATTCTTCAAAACAACATCAAACACCGGCTTCTAACGTAGTGAGCCACCCGGGCTTTAAAGGTTATGAAGTTGTTGTTTCAGAACCACGCTCTTACGAAGAATCCGTTTCTATTGTAAGACAGTTAAAAGAAAAGAAAACAGTTATTCTCAACCTTCACCTTTTGGACAAAGATCAGGCTATGAGAATTGTTGATTTCTTGTGTGGTGCAACTCATGCACTTAACGGCAATCAACAGAAAATCGGTGATTCTGTATTCATTTTTACACCTAACAATGTAGCTTTAAGCTCAGAATCACAAAAAAGCAAATTCATTAGAGATGCTTTGTGGAACCAACCGCAATAGCTTTTTAAACCAAATTCATAATCACTAAGAATAGTTGGGGATATAATCAAGAGCCGCGTATCGAATACAGCGGCTTTTTTCTTTTGATTAGGTTTATATAAGAAAGCCGGCATTGTTAAGAGCCGGCTTTTTATTTTTATTTAGAATACCAGAGTTTTTGTGTAATCAGGGATAACGAATTTTTCGTTATTTGCGTCTTTATTGGTAAATTCGGCATAATCCTTAAGCGACAATTCTTTGGCATTTTCATACAAATTCATATCAACGTATTTTTTGTAAAACTCCGTTAAATCGCCCGAGTAGTTCCCCATGATTTGTGCAAACTTTTTAATTTCGTTTTTGTCTGCACCGGCGCCGTATGCTTTGGTTTTTGCATCAGTGCCGGAGGGGCGGATTTCTATAAATTTGTCGTCAAATTCCATATATGTACCGTCGCCTACGAATTTTACGTCCGTAAGGTTATCAAAATTTAATTCTTTGAACGTATCTTTTAGGATTTCTCTTATTTGTTCAAGTGTTATTTTTCCGTCTTTTTTTGCTACAGCCATTGACAGATAGAACACATCGTTTTTGGTTCTTTGAGCTTCGCCTAAAGTTTTTGCTTGTTTAAGTTTTTCAATATCCGGCTCGGATTCGTTGTAGTATGCGATGTCTTCTCTTATATCAAATTTTGAAATTATTTGATTTTTGTTGAAAACATTCTCCAGATATTCAGACATTGTTTTGCCTTCTTTTTGCAGATATGAGGTAAGGGCAGAGGCAACTATTATTGCTTCTGTTGCGCTTTTTTCTCTCATTGCAATAGCTTTCCTTCCTGCCTGAGAAGTTATAATAGATTCCGAGCCTATAATCATGCCGCCGGATTCTTCGCCGCCAAAGATGAGTTTGGGGTTGATGCCGAGGTTTATGTCATTACCCAGAACATCCGTAACGACAACTTCTTTGTCAGGATTGTCTTTAAGCTGTTTTTCAACTTTCTTCATAATATTTGCAATTTCTTTAAAGCCGACAGGAACGTTAACAACTTTGACATTGTTTTTCTTTGCCCATTCGTCCCAGGAGCGTGCGGAAGCCGTTGTTTTTATGATGAATCTCGGGTGTTTGTCAAACAATCCTTCTCGTTTAAGGCTGTCAGCCCAGAAATCCATAATCATAAGGAAGGACTGATTTGCCGTAAACACGGTAAGAATCCTTCCGCTGCCCAGTTCTACATAATCAACGCCTAAAGCTTTTAAGAATTCTTTTTTGTTTTCGTCTTCAATCTGGCAAACTGTCAACCTGTCGTGGTCAGGGTCTGTTATGAGTACAACAGTGCCTGTCGGGCAATCCTTAAGTTTTTCTCCGTAATTAAGTGTTTCTATAACGGGGAAGTAAGGGAAACCGTCTTTACCTTTTGAAATAACAGTTGCATCAACGGAATAATCATAGAACGTTTTATTCCCATTGGGGTCAACGTCATATTTCCCGATTCCGTGGAAAAACGGATCTTCTTCAATATTTTGCCACGTAAAATGTGAGTCGATATCAAGAGATTTTAAAATGCGGCTTAAAGTTCTGTATGCGGAACCGCCGACATTTTCGATAACAATTTTGTCTTTTAATTCCTTAATCAGATTAAGGTTTGCATCTTTTGCAACTCCGTCTATAAGATACTGTTTGTATAGTTTTACTCCGTCATCAAGTTGTTTCATTAAATCTTCACTGATGAGCGGGTTGTCATTTGCTGCGATTTTGATATCGTAGCTGCCGTTTTTTTCAACCTGCTCAAAGATGTATTTGATTTTGTTTACAAAAAGCATTGATTCTTCCGGCAGATACTGGCTGCCTTGAGAATTAAGATCTTTTGTTGCATTTTTAACGGAAATTCCGTGGCTGGAAGTGATGTATTCGCCGCCTAAAAGGTCAAGTTTGAAGGCTAAGAAGGATGCAAGCCAGATAGGGATAGTTTTTCTTCCCTGCGGGACTAGTGTTTTTATTCCGTGTGCAGCCTGAACGCGGGCAATTAGCTCTAAAAAGTCTTGTGAATTGTAGCGGACTTCGCAGCCTGCAAGTTTTAAGAGTTCACTTTGCGGGTTGAGTTCTTTTGCTACAAGAGCTTTAGCTTCGGTTGCAAGCATTATCCCTATCATATTGATAGGGAATCTTGTATCGTGCGGGTAAAGAATGTTCTGGGGCCCGCGTATGCCTGCTGTTGATACGGCAGCTTCTTTTGCATAGTTTTTAAACCACTCGTTGAGATTCAGACCTTCGGGATTTTGTTCGCTATAAGGCAGAAGGTGCTCTTTTTTAAGCGTAAAAACAATTTCGCCTTTGTTATTAAGGTCTATGAGTTTGTTTTGTTTTATATAATCCGGTGTTTTAGATTCAACAGAGTCAAAAAGTGATTGCTCTAAAGCACTGTTTGATTTTTTATCCATTATTAATGTTCTCCGCGGTTATTCTACATATAGGCGGATTATAGCATAAAGCAGAGTGTATGTATAATATTTTGTTATGGCTTATTACTTTGTTAGCAGAAGCGGAAATATATTATCAAACTAGACTTGATTACTTTCAAAATTTGACTTAAACAAAATTATAATTAAATAAAAATTGTTAATATAAACAGTGAGGTGGATATCGTGTTTTTTTATCATAAAAAAGAATGCGTGCATTCAAAGGTTTCTCCCGACAAAGATGCCTGCTATTGTCCTGATTGCGGGAAATATATAGAAAACAGGTGGTATCTCACCCGTTGCAGCTGCTGTAACCTTAAAAGAAAAACAATCATTAAATTTGATAAAATTATGCCGGAAACCAGATACTGTCCTAATTGCGGTTCGGAGCACTATTATGTGGAAGAGGTAAAATCTATCAATTTTATTGATATAAACTTTGCCGTACTGATAAAACAGGTAAATGAAGAACGCTCCCTAAACAGAACCCAAACTTGGTTGGAACGTGAAAATAATGAGCCTATCAGGCTTTTAGGGTTGAATTTGAATTTTAGTAAATAATTAAGTATTGTAAAAAATTAGTCTCTGAATTATTCATTTTTTTTGTGTTAGTTTTTTAAGTAAACAGTTACAAAACTAATTGAGGAAAATATGAAATTTACACTACGCACAATCCAGTCTCCTATTAACGACTATTTTGAAGGAGCAATGCCGAAAACTAACCCTAAACAACTTTTGCGCAAAATGGTTGCAAACCCTGATTTTGAAAAATTTAAATCTTTGCAAAGAAGAGCTGATAAAGGCGATGTAAGATTCCATTTTACATTCCCCGAAGAATCGTGTGATACAATACGTTTGAGTATAGCAGACAGAAAAAATCCGACATCAACTGATGTTGGTATTGTTTTAGATAATATGTTCAGAGCTAAAAAAGACAGAGAACAGTTGCCTACAATGTCTACAAAAGAATTTTTCGGGTTTTTTAAATCTGTTTTTAAAGGCGTATTCTTTCCAAATGCAGTTTCAAAATATCCTGTAAAAAAAGTAGAATTTAATCCGTCAGAGCCCTATGCGGATAAAATTTCTACAGCATTAAGAGAATTTGCTAACGACAGACTTTTTGGCGTTAAATAAATCATTCTTGATAAATCTCCTTGTTTTGTCTACTATTCAATTGTGAATTAGTACAAAATAAGGAGATTTTATTATGTCAAGAAGACCCGTTATCGCAGGTAACTGGAAAATGCACAAATTGCAAGCTGAATCAGTTGAGTTAATCAACGGTTTGATGGCAGAATTGAAAGAATTAGACAAAGCAGCAATGCCTGAAGTTGTTGTTGCACCGGTGTTTACTTCATTGTATGCAGTTAACAAAGCTATGACTGATTGCGGCTGCGGCAGAGTTAAACTTGCTTGCCAGAATTGTTTCTATGAAACACAAGGCGCTTTTACCGGTGAAGTTTCTGTTGAAATGGCTAAAGATGCCGGCTGTGAATACATCATTATCGGTCACTCCGAAAGAAGACAGTATTTTGGTGAAACTGATGAAATGGTTAACAAAAAAGCTAAAAAAATTCTTGCAGAAGGTATTGTTCCTATCATCTGCTGCGGCGAATCTCTTGAACAAAGAGAAGCAGGTGTTACAGATTCTCATATAGCTTCTCAAATCAAGGTAGCCTTGAACGGTCTTACTCCTGATGAAGTTGCAAAATCAATCATTGCTTACGAACCTATCTGGGCTATAGGAACAGGCAAAACTTGTGATTCAACAGAAGCAAACAGAGTTATTGCAATGATTAGAGGAGTTGTTAAAGATATCGCAGGCGCTGATGCAGCAAATTCTATAAGAATTTTATACGGCGGAAGCGTTAAACCTGAAACAATTGAAGAACAAATGGCACAATCTGATATAGACGGTGCTCTTGTCGGCGGTGCAAGTCTTAAAGCTGACAGCTTTGCAAAAATTGTTAAGGGAGCAATGAAATAACAGGAGTGTGAAAACAAATACGCTTGGTGCAGGTCAAAGTCGTATTTGCTAAAGCCGTATGCTCCGGCGTTGCGCAAGATGTAAAAAGAAAAACGGGATTCAATTTGTCGAATCCCGTTTTGTAGTTTTTATTGTAGTTCTTATTCCCTTTTTAGTCCGGTTACAAATGCAATTGCGTCGTCTTTTGTCACTACCTCTGAGGATAGTTGGGCTTCTTTCAGTTTTTCCACAATTTCACCGAGTTCCCTTGATGCCGGCATGTTAAGAAGCTGCATAATTTCATTTCCGTCTAATAGCTTCGGCAACGGTTTGAGCTCTTTTTTCTGTTTTAGATAACCGTCTAAAAGTTTTTCCAGACCTTTAATATTTTTGTTAATCATATCTTGCGTAATTTCAGGCCCCAGTGCCGACATTCTATCAGCGTATGCTATAGCTATAAGGTCTATTACTTCGTCTTCCATTTTTCTGTAAAAACGCAAGTATGCTTTGTCAGAGGCTTCATCAGATGTAACAACCCCTGCGGGATAAATATGATTTTTTATGATTTTTTGCAGGTATGCAATTTGTTTTTTTGAAAATTTTAAATCTTTTAAATAAGGTACAACTATCTTTGCTCCTTCGCTGTCATGCATAATAAAACGATGGCGCCCTGTTTGCGGCTCAATTGTCCAGGTTGAGGGTTTGCCGATATCGTGCAAAAAAGCTCCCAGTTTTAAATAAGCAAGCCGGCTGTGACCTGCAAAAAGTTCTTGCTCAAGATGTTCTTTGATTTCACAATCTGCTTTTTCAAAATATTTTTGAACCTGATTTACCGTTTCTATTGAGTGGTTTAATAAATCAAGATGGTGGTGCGAGTTTTTGGGGACTTTTTTTAAGTCTGCTGCAAACGGGAAGACTATTTCCAAAATCTCGTAAGAATCCATGCTTTTGAGTGTTAGTGCGCTGTATTGTCCACCGAAAAGCTTTAAAATTTCCGTATTTACACGCTCTTTTGCAGGTGTTTTAAGCAAATTTGCATGTTTTTTTATAATTTTTTTTAAATTGTCAGAAAATTCAAATCCTAGTTCGCTCTGGAATCTAAAGGCTCTTAAAATTCTTATCGGGTCATCAGTAATATTAAATTCCGAAATTTCACGGATTATTCTTTTTTTTAAATCATCTTGAGCATTTACAACGTCAATGAAAGTGTTGTTTTTGATGTCATAAGCAAGAGCATTTATTGTAAAATCACGTCTTTTTAAATCTTCTTCAATATTTTTGCCTGTGCAATCGGCTATATCAACATAATTAACCTTGTCAGCAAACACAACTCTGTATATGTTGTTTGTATTGTCAAGTTCGACTAAATAACCGTTTATATAATCAGCAAGCCTTTTTGCTGTGTCATAAGCTTTGTTTTTGTCGGCAACAATGTCAACATCACAGCTCGGACGTTTAAGCAGACAATCTCTTAAAAAACCGCCGACAATGTATGCGTTGCCGTTATTTTGTTCAAAAAACGGAGTAATTGTTTTTATTATTGTGTTATTTTTTAAAACTTCAAGCATCTTGTTCCAGTTCATAAATAACATTTGACAGTGCTGCAATCACAGCTGTTTCTGCCCTCAGTATAAGCTTGCCGAGACTGACTTTGTATATGTCTGTTGTGTTTTTCAGCAGTTTTAGTTCAGCCGCGCTGAAGCCGCCTTCCGGCCCTATTATAACAATAATTTTCTTGCCTTTACAATCTTTTAATCCTTTCAGGCATGTTTTCAGCGAAGAATCCGTGCATCGTTCCACACATGCAATTTTTATGTCATATTCCGTGCTGTTTAAAATATTTTGCAGTGTCATACGCTTTTGTACTACCGGAAAATCTGCTCTTTCACATTGCTTTACTGCTTCATTGGCTATTTTTTGCCATTTTTCGATTTTTGCATCAGCAACGGATTCTTTTATAACCGAGTTATCGCTGATAAAGGGGATAATTCCTTTTACCCCGAGCTCGGTAGCTTTTTGAACAACAATATTTTGCGCGTCTGTTTTAAGTACACTTTGAGCGAGATAAAGTTCTGTTTGCAGAGAATGTGCGGATTTAGAGGTTTCTACAACTTTAGTTGTAATTGTTTTTGCGTCAATGTTTTCTATAACCGCTTTGTAGCTTATTGCGTTTTCGTCAATAAGCGTGAGAATTTCCCCCTTTTTAGCTCTTAAAACTTTTGCGATGTGATGAAAATTTTCTTTGTCGCAAATCGTTATTACGTCATTGTTTATATCTTTTGTGTTTATGAAAAAATGCGGCATATAAGCTTTTCCGTGTTTTAACTACATCAAATGTATGATTTGTCATACTAAAGTATAGTAGCAGTAAAATCTTTTTATAACAAGTGTTTTGGCCTGTTTTTTATGAGATTTTAATCAAAAATCATACTAAAGTATAAAATCGGTTCGTCCGATATAAAAAGTGTTCACAAAAATGCAATAAAGAGAATAAACCAGAAAAGAGAGAAAGAGAGACAAAAAATGGCTTTATTTATCAACACAAACATTAACTCTATGATTGCACAAAGATGTTTGAACGGTGCTACTACAAATTTGCAAACAGCAATCGAAAGGTTATCAACCGGTTATAGAGTTAACAAATCAGGCGATGACGCAGCAGGCCTTTGTGTAGCAGAAGGTCTGGACACTCAAATCAGAGGTAACAAAAGAGCTATGCTCAACGTGGAAGACGGCCTCAATATGATGTATATTACAGAAGGCGGTATGACAAACGTTACCGAAGATTTACAAAGAATTCGTGAATTATGTATTCAGGCTGCAAACGGCATCTATTCCAATGAACAAAAACAAACATTGATGAACGAAATCAGAGAAAGACTTGAAGATATCAATGTTATTGCAAATTCAACAACCTTTAACGGAATGGAATTAACAAACGGAACTAATCCTGAGGTTATTTTGCAGTCAGGTGCCGGTTCTGATGCATCTTGCAATACAATAGATGTTTCTTCTGCAATGACAAACATGCTTTGTACAGCACTCGGTATTGCACTTGATATTGTAGACATGGACGAAGCTAATGACGGTGACTTAGGCGAAGACTATATGGACGTAGGCGGCGGCTATGACCCTGCTAATCCTCCTAAAGTTAACGGTGAAAACTGGTCTAACGAAGCTATCAGAGCTTACCTTGATAAAATTAGTGCAGCTATTGACAAGATTTCACAGGACAGATCAACTTTAGGTGCTTACCAGAACAGATTACAGGCCGCAGCAGACAACCTTGCCGTAATGAACGAAAACTATGAACGTTCTATGTCACAGATTATGGACGTTGATATGGCTGAAGAAAGCGCTAACATGGTTAAATATCAGGTATTGCAGCAAACCTCGGCAACAATGTTAGCACAGGCAAACCAGATTCCTGCAATCGCAATGCAGCTTTTACAGGGTTAAGCCATATTACACGTTTAATATTTAAAATACTTTTTTTAAATTATCCATTAATAAAGACACTAAATGTCTCTCTTAACGGCAGATATTTTATATCTGCCGTCTCTCGTATATAAAATTAAAAAAAGGCCGGTTTTTTTACCGGCCGCGTTTTCTGTTTTTTAAGTATCATTGCTGTATGTTGATATATTTTGATACAGCTTCGTTATATGCGTCTGTTTCAAAACCTTTTTGGGTAAATTGCGGATATTTTTCGACTACATAATTGTACATTGATACAACTCTCTTGTCTGTTGAAGGGTGGTCTGCCCAAAAATCAGAATAATTTGCGCCGATTTTGTACATGATAGAAATACCTGCTAACGGGTTGTATCCGGCTTTTACAAGAAAATCAAGACCGAGCTCGTCTGCATCGTTTTCAAGGCCTCTGTCCATTTTGCTTGTACCTGCTTCTTTAGTATATTCAATACCTGTTGCGGCAACACTTGTTACATCAATACCTGTATAAGAGGCAAATTTGCCCGCAAAGCCTGATTTTTTAAGAGCATTGCTTGCTGTTTTTTTAGCAACATTTGCCCCTGTCTGAGCAGCAACATCTCTTACAAAACCTCTTATAACGTGGTTTTTGGCAGCATGCCCGATTTCATGACCTATAACAAAGGCGAGTTCATCTTCGTTCTGGCAATATTTAAACAAGCCTGAATATACTGCAACCGTATCAGCTGCATCAGTGTATGCATTTGCAACATTTTCATTAATCAACACAAATTTAACAGGGGTGTCAACGGCATTTGCTTTCAAAATTTTTGTACCTATTTGAGTCACAAGTGCCTGCATTTCCGGAACAGTCATCGCTGAATAGTTAACAACTTCCTGTGTTTTCGTTACCGAACCCTGTACGGACGGTTGTTCAACTGTCGGAATAGATTCAGAAACAGGTGGAACCTGTGCATTTGTTTGAAGGTTTGTACACATCAAGCACGCACAAACCGCTAACGTACATACCGCGCCTTTCTTTTTAAATTTCATAATCAAAATCCTTTCATGTTTATTTTATCTTCCCGTATAGTGAATTTTATGCCCTGTGTTTGTTTTTTATAAAATTTATTATTTGGCTAAAGCTCACTTTGCGTTTATCGGCTACTTTAAAATAAAACTTTAATTATTTTTGAAAAATAAAAAATTTTTTGAACTTCGATTTTTCAGAAATCCTTGCAACCGGTAATTTTTAGTGTAAAAAATACAAGTTAATATTTTGTAATATAAAAGAAATAAAATAGGGCTTGACTGATAGTTGCTATCAGGTTGTATTTTATTAATGTGTATATGAACAGGCGAAATTTTATAAAAAATACTCTTTTGGGTGCAGCAGGCGTACTTGCTACAGGTACAATGTCCGGCTGTGCTGCTGACAAGCTATTGAACGGAGGCAAAAAGATGAAAATATTAGTTATAACGGGAAGTCCCCGAAAAAACGGTAATTCTAACACTTTGGCGGATAATTTTATTAAAGGTGCAAAAGAAGCTGGGCATGATGTTGTCCGTTTTGATGCGGCGTTTAAAAGTGTGCATCCATGTATTGCTTGTGACAAGTGCAACATGAGCGGTCAGTGTGTTTTTAAAGATGATTTTGAATTTGTAAAAGAAAATATTATTGATTCAGACGCAGTGGTTTTTGTCACGCCTATGTACTATTTTGGTATCTCCTCTCAAATTAAGGCTGTAATTGACAGATTTTATGCAATAAACAGCCGGATTCAGGTTGCCAAAAAATCAGCTTTGATTTTGACATATGCAGATACTGCATTAAAAGAGGCGCAGCCTATTATAAGCCATTATGAAGCAGTTTTAAACTATCTTGGCTGGAGTGATTCCGGCAAAGTTATTGCCTCAGGCGTTTGGACGGCAGGTTCTGTTAATAATACACAGTACCCGAAACAGGCTTATGAATTAGGCAAAAATATATAAAATAGACTTAAAAATAAAGGGCTTCTTCAGTAAGCCCTTTGTTTTTTATATAAAATGTTAACCTGTAATATTGATATTCTGTTTATCCAGCAATTTTTTACTGTTTCTGTAAAAAATTCTGCTTATAAGTTTGTTGGCATCTTCTCCGAAGTTTTCTTTGATTACATTTTTTATATTTTTAATATTTTGGTCGTATGCTCCTTTTTGTTTAAGCGCTTTTTCTCCAAAAACTCCAAGAGGTGCATCAGTACCGAACAAAAGACGCTCTGTCATATCACCTTTTGAGGAATGCTGTAGTTTGTCAATAGCTTCTACTATATGAGGTTTGTTCGGGTTGTCCCAATCTACCCAGGCGAGGTCGGCGTACAACCTGGCATCGTTATTATCTATTGATTTTATAAGTGTTTTAATACCTGCTTCGTGTGCTTTATCACCGCCAAGCCCCATATGTCCGAGAATTACCGGTACTTTAGGAAAACGTTTTGCTGTTTCGTAAATAACCTCGGGGTCAGAAACACCGTTTTTTAGCATATTACCTGCTTCATCAGATAAAACTTCACTATGAAAAAGGCAGGGTTTGTTGTATTTTTCAGCAAGCTGCATATAGGGCATATAGCGAATGTCATTTGCTGCAAGATTAAGACATGCGGGATGGAATTTTAGTCCTTTGATAAGCTGAGGATATTCTTTTAACAGGATTTCGATATTTTCGGCAGACCCGTGCCCAGGCTGGCAAACTACAAACGGAACAAATTTTTTGTCTTTTATTGAGGCGTTTAACAATAATAAATTTCCGCTGATTTCATCTTTTAGCGGTTTGTTGTTTTTTCCTGTTTTTATGCAGTCAAGATTGGAAATAATGACTCTGTCGACGTAATCTTTGCCGTTATTAAATTTTCGGTTGAAAAATTTTATAACATCTTCGCACGGGAATCTGTCAAAATTCCATTGACCGCAATGTACATGCGCATCAATGATTTTGCCTTTAAAATTAAAGTTAGTATTATTGTTTGTGGATAACATAGTTGTTCTTTTAATCGGTAATATATGGCGTATAACAGGTGCAAATAATAAATTTTGCTATTCTTCGGAAGGTATTTTTACAAAAATCAATATAAAAAATAATATCCCCAAGCGATTTGAATGATTTATACTCTTCATTTGAAAATACGTCTTTATGAGAAATATCTCTTGCAATTAGCGTTTTTTATAATTTGCAAACGTTACTGATTCACGGGTATAATATACTTATGGAAAATTTAACACCCGAAAAAACTAACGCAGTTGCCGTAAAAAATTGTCTGAGTGGGACCTCGCTTGTAGGAGTGGTCCACGGAGTGCGAGTGGCGCAGAGTCTAGCATTTTACGAAAGTGACCCCATGTACTTGTTGCTGGTGCCCGGGTTATAATATGATGGTTGAACTTGTTTTATGCACCAGTTCAATAAGTTATCGGGGTCAGTTGACTATATGAAATACGTTTTAAAAAAACAAAATACACAATCGCAATACAAAATAGATTACGAAAAAGAGCTGAATCCGGCACAACTGGAAGCTGTCAAAAGCAAAGACGGCTCAATACTTGTTATAGCAGGTGCAGGTTCCGGTAAAACCAAAACACTGACCTACCGTGTGGCAAGATTGATTGAAAGCGGAATAAAGCCTGAAAATATTTTGCTTTTGACGTTTACCAAAAAAGCCGCTGATGAAATGCTTAACCGTGCGGTAATGATTCTTGATTCCCGCTGCGAAAAGGTTGCGGGCGGAACTTTTCATTCTTTTGCAAACTATATTCTGCGCAAATATTCAAACTGCCTTGAACTCCAAAACAACTTCACTATCATAGACCGTGCCGATGCAGAAGATGTGGTTAACCATATAAGAAGCCAAGTCGTTGACAAACACGAAAAGCGATTTCCACGTAAAAACACCATTCTTGATATTTATTCAAAAGCAATAAACAAAAACATGTCGGCTAAAGCTGTTATCGAAACCGAGTACAACCAGTTTGAACACTGTCTGGAAAAGATTAATGAAATTTCAAAGCAATACGTTGCATATAAAAGACAAAACAGCCTGCTTGATTACGATGATTTGCTTTTGTATTTAAAAACACTTTTAACTTCAAATGAACAGATAAGAAATAAACTCTCAAACCTGTATAAATACATAATGATAGACGAATATCAGGATACTAATGCCTTGCAGGCGGAAATAATTAAACTTCTGGCATGCGGGCATAACAATGTCATGGCTGTGGGGGATGATTCGCAGAGTATTTATTCGTTTAGAGGGGCAAATTTCAGGAATATTCTTGATTTTCCGCAAATTTTTCCGGACACAAAAATTATCAAACTCGAGCAAAACTACAGAAGTTCTCAAAATATTCTTGCTTTGACCAATGAGATTATAAAAAAAGCAAAAGAAAAATACACAAAAAATCTTTTTTCAGAAATTGTGTTTAATGAAAAACCGGCAATTATTGCCGCAAATGACATGCAGACAGAAGCGGAATTTGTTGCACAAAGGGTGCTGGAACTTCAGGAGGAAGATATTTCCTTAAACGACATGGCTGTTCTTTGCCGCAGTGCAAGAATGACGTATAATCTCGAAATTGAACTTGCCAAACGCGCGATTCCTTATAAAAAATTCGGCGGCCTAAAATTTATAGAAACCGCTCACATAAAAGATGTTATTGCTCATTTGAGATTTATTCTAAACCCGAATGACGTAATCAGCTTAAATCGTATACTCCTGCTTTTAGACGGAGTGGGAAACCAGACGGCAATGCGGCTTTTGCCTATGCTTTCAAAACCGGAGGTTCAAACAGACAAACTTATGCTGCCCTCTAAAAGCTCTGACGGCATAAAAAAATTGTTTAATACCGTTGAAAACCAGCGCAAACTCCTTTCAAATCCAGCAACAATTGTAGAAAATGTAATTGCTTATTATGAGCCGGTTTTAATGGATAAATACGATGATTATAAAAAGAGATTAAAGGATTTGGAGCATTTTTTGTATTTGTCGCAGCAGTATAAGAGCCTCGAGAATTTTTTAAGCGACCTTGCTCTTGAACCGCCTGATTCTTCAGTCTCAGAAGTTGAAGACGGAGCAGTAAAGGACGAATATTTGACGCTTTCAACCATTCACAGCGCAAAAGGGCTGGAGTGGAAAGCCGTATTTATTATAGGTGCTGTTGACGGGCGGTTTCCGTCTGTTTATTCTTTTAATTCCGAAGAAGAATTAGACGAGGAACTGCGCCTTATGTATGTTGCAGCGACACGGGCAAAAAGCCTGCTTTATATTACATATCCGATTGATATGTTTGATTACTCAACAGGTATGGTGTTATCCAAACCTTCACGCTTTTTAGACGGCATAGGAGAGGATATTTTAGAGCGCTGGTCGCTGGAACTTGAAGAATAGTGACGTTAGGCGTATAATTGACGCAAAGACAGATTTTAAAGGAGTTTATAATGGCTGAAAAGATAGAATTAAACGTAGAAAAAGGACTTTTAGAGGATACTCCTGCAAATGTGCTTGTTTTAAATCTTTATGAGGGAGTGAAAATTCCCTCGGGTGCTACAGGCTCGGTAGATATTGCCCTGAACGGTTTAATAACAAAATTTGTAATAGGACAGGAGGGGTTTGACGGAAAATTCGGCTCGATGTATACATTGCAGACATACGGCAAAATCGGCGCGGAAAAAATCCTGCTTGTCGGTATGGGCAAGGCAAAAGACTTTACACCTAACAGATTGAGAGAATTATCAGCAAAAGTTATTAAAAAGTGCAAAAAAATGACTAATGCCAAAAGGGTAATTTCTGTTTTGCATGGCGCAGGCATAGGCGGTTATGACCCCGAACTCAGCGCAAGAATGATTACAGAAGGTACTTTGCTCGGGGCTTACACTTTTGACAAGTATAAATCCGACAAGAAAACCCAAAAAATCAACGAGTTTGTCATAGTTGATATGGACGAGGAAAATTGCAAAAAAGCAAAAGCCGGTATGAAAAAAGGCAAAATAATTGCTTCTGCCGTTAATTTTACAAGAGATTTGTCGAACGAACAGCCCTCTTATACTACGCCGACAAGACTTGCCGAAATTGCGCAAAAGCTCAAAGATGTAGAGGTAACTGTCTATGACAGAGACGAAATTGCCAAAATGGGAATGGGGGCATTTTTAGGCGTTGCAAAAGGCAGCAGCCAGCCGCCCAAATTTATCCACATCAAATACAAAGGCAGCAATCAAAAGTTAATCCAGAGAAAAATTGCAATCATAGGCAAGGGTATCTGCTTTGACTCCGGCGGGCTTGATATAAAACCGCCGTCATCAATGCTGAATATGAAAGATGACATGTCAGGCGCAGCTGCAATTTTAGGCGTTATGAGCGTTCTGAAAGACCTGAAACCCTCGTGTGAGGTACACGGAATTATTGCCGCGTGTGAAAACATGCCGGGTGCTTCTGCGTACAAACCCGGTGATATCCTGACCGCTAAAAACGGAAAAACGATTGAAGTTGATAATACTGACGCAGAAGGCCGATTAACACTTGCGGATGCTTTGTGTTACGCCTGCGAGCTTGATGTTGACGAGGTTGTTGACCTTGCGACACTTACGGGAGCTTGTGTGGTAGCATTGGGCAGTACGGCGTCCGGTATTATGGGCAACCACCAGCCGACAATAGACAAGCTGATAAAATGTGCAAACGCAGGCGGTGAAAAAATGTGGCAAATGCCTATGTTTGAAGAATACAAAGATTCTTTAAAAAGTGATATAGCAGATATGAAAAATACAGGCTCGAGAATGGGCGGCACCCAGATAGCAGGATTGTTCCTGCAAAACTTTGTTAAAAAAGTCCACTGGGCGCACATAGATATTGCCGGTACAGCGTACATAGAAAAACCGCAGAATGAGTTCTGTAAAGGGGCGACAGGTGCAGGGGTAAGGACTTTAATAAACTACATTATGTCTTAATTTGACTATAAAAAATAAAAAAATACCCTTTTATTTTCAAAAGGGTATTTTTTTTATGAAATAATGTAAATTTTTATAATAGCCGTAACAAAATTTTTTATTCAGCAGCTTTAGCCGAGTATGCATATACAGTTTACCCCGCAGTACAATTATCAGTCCTTTGGTGTCAAACATAAATCTGCACCGCCTTTTCAAGGTGCCAGAGATATAAACCTTAGATATATTTATGACAATCGTTTGAGGCTACTGCCTGAGCGTATGCGCCACAAGGTAATAAACGCTGTAGAAAATAACGGTAATATATACGAACCGTTAAGGGATATTCATTTAAGAAGTTATGCTCCTCTTCTTGAATGCAAAACTCTCGGTAAGGCACAGAATATGTTTTTTGAATTCAGAGATGTTTTACCTGCACAAACAGCCATACAACATAAATCCCCGAACGTTAAAAAGATTATGCAAACAGTCCCGCTTGAAGATTTGTCGCTTGTTCTTTTAAAGGAACGCTGGGGCAAATTAAGAACGCTTGATGAAATAGCCAGAGAGCTTGGACTGAAAGACAGAAGTGCGTTAGCTTGGATTATGTCAAAAATCAGGATTCCAGATTTCGGGGCAAATTACCACAAGCTTCTGAGCGCAACAGATGAAACGCTTAACAGTCAAATTGCTCAAAAGACAAAAGATTTCAACGCGGCAAACAGGGGTGTTATTATTGCTCATAACAGAGAATTAAGCAAACGATTTAAAGAGTTTAACCGTCTTGTGTCCCAAATTGCATGGGATAGGCTGCCGCACATAAAAGAGGCTTTTTCTAAACTTGCATCTCAAACAAACGGCAAAGAACGCTTCGCTGCTTTTTGGGAAAAATATCCTGATTACGCCAAAGAATACGGGCAAATGCGTAAAATCGTTGCTGCTGAACTCCGCTCGCAGGGTTTGAAAAATTTGTAATAAAAACTTAGTCGTCAGTTTTAGGCAACAATATGCAGCCTGTGTTGGGGTTGTATTCGCAAACACAGTTTTTGCCGTTATTTTTCGCGTTATATAATGCAACATCCGCAAGCTCTATCAGGGTTTGTTCGTCAAGTGCGCAGGACGGATATTCGCTCATACCTATACTTACTGTCGGACAAATATATATATCGTCTTTTACATTGATTTTGATTTTGCTTATGTTTTTTCTTATTCGCTCAGCAATAATTTTGGCATCTTTTATATTGGTTTCAGGCAAAATTACCGTAAATTCTTCGCCGCCGTACCTTGACGCAATATCTATTTTTCTTATTGTCTGTTGAATACAGTTAGCAATTTCTCTTAGAACCTGATCGCCTACTGGGTGGCCGTATGTGTCATTGACCTGTTTAAAGTTGTCAATATCCATCATTAACAGGGTCATTTCATGGTTGTATCTTGAAGAACGTTTGATTTCATTTTCCAAAAGTGTATAGAAATGTCTGTAGATATATAGTTTTGTCAACCCGTCTTTTGTGGCAAGTTCATAAAGTTTTGCGTTATCGATTGCAATAGCGGCCTGATTAGCGAGAGCTTCTATAAACTCTAAATCCTGTTTGTTAAAGAGTTTGCCGTTCAGTTTGTTAGTTATGTTGATTACGCCTATAGGCTCACCTTTGGCAATCAAAGGTACGCACAACAGCGAATTAACACTCAACTCCTGTCCGTTATCAATGAATCTAGGGTCGTTTTGACCGAGGTTTGAGATTATGGATTTTTTTTCAACAAAAACCGTGCCTGCTATCCCCTCTCCGACTTTAATTTTAGAGCATTCGATAAGCCCGTTATTGATTTCTGTTTCAAGGTTTTTGTCGGCAAGTCCGTATACAACTTTTGTCTGTAATACGTTCTCGGTAAAGTTATACAGCATTAAAGAGCCTTTTTCCGCATCTATTGTCTCTAACGCTTTATTCAAAATTACGCGCAGCAGGCGTTTTAAATCGTCAATAAAGTTAACCGCCTGCGAAATATTGTACAAAATAGAAATGTTATGCAAAGATTTTTGCAAACGCTTAAGGTCGTTCTCCTGCTCTCTGCGTTTGATATATTTAATAAGTATCGGCCCGATATAGTTAAAGATTTTTGTAAGGTATCTTAAAGCCTCGTCAGAATATTCGTTGCTGTTGTCTTTCGTGCCGAGAGAACAAATAAAATAAGGCATGTTATCTTTCTGGAAAAGTTTAAAATAACAGCTCTTTAAATTTTCGAGGTTGTATTTTTCCCAGAAAGAACGATAAATTGGTTTTCCAGTAGAATCGCAAACTTTTATAAATTCGTTTTTGTTTAATACTTCCCAAAAACCTTCGTCATCATTTTCAAACTGAAAATATTCCTGAGTATCATTGTTGCGCGTGGCGACCATGTAATAAACTCTTTCATGGTTAATAAAAAATCTTACGTCCGAAATATTCAGCCCCTGTGTAATAAAATCAGTAACTTTTTCTATCAAATCCTCTATGGAATCCGCCTGTGTGGCAATAATACTGAGTTCAAAAAGACTGTTCAGGTCATAAAAGTTTTTTTGCAGAGTTGTAATTTTTTCAGAAAGATTTTCCATAATAACTATTTTATTAGAATTTCAACAATAATTCAAATAATTTTGTAAGGTTTCAATAGACCGGAGGATATTATTAATAATTGATGTTAACAAAAATTATAATGATTTGAACAAAAGTGGCAAAAATTTTTTTTCAGGGTTATTTACATAATATAGTCTTTAAATTAATATAAAAGCTCTTACTCAAATTTATGGATAAAAACAGTTGTCAATTATTTTAAAGGGATATAAAATTGTCGGAATTCAGCACCACATACTCGGTGATAATGCCCAGAGTCAAACTCACGCCGATTAAGCAAAAAACTAAAAAAGAAGAGATAAAAGAAATAATCCAAAATCCGGATGACCCTCTGGCCAAGTTTCCGCTGCGCGCTTTTGCTTATTCAAACGAAGTAGGTGCTGCACTGTCAGCCATGCCGGTCTGGGGCAAAGCTGCCGAACTCCTATTATGGATACCTGCTTTAATGTATCTGGGTGCTGATATTTATGACAAATACAGACGCGGTAAAGAAGGCGACTATACAAAAGCCTCTGCGGGTGCAGCCGTCCAGCAGGCAATTTTTCAGGCATTGGCCAGTGTTATTTTACCGACTGCCGCCGTAAAAATGGGGCAAAATATTGCAGGTTATACTACAAAATTCGGCAAATCACACCTTAGTGCAACTGCGTTAGAAGAAACATATAACAGGCTGCTTGATGAGTTTGATAACAAAAACTTTGCTAAGGGTACTGTTGTTGACCCTGACGGGACAGTAAAAACAGGGTTTGAACGGGTTAAAGAGCGTATAATAGACGAAAAATTAAAGCCTGCCCTTGCTTCTACAAGAAAAGACCTTAAGACAGAAGGTATTTTCTCTAAAATTGTAAGATTTTTCGGACACACAAAACGCCCTGTTGCCTCTGCTAAAGCAAACGAATCTGATGTTATTGATTTCTTTGAAAGACAGGCAAAAAATATTTTTGACAAGCAAAATGTACTCGAAAATTCTACAAGAGAGCAAATTGCTTCAGAACATCCCGAGCTGCTTAAGCTCTATGATAAAGCTACAAAAAATTCAGAAAAAAGAGCAAAATTGCTTATCGAAAAATCACCTGATTACCTTGTCAAAAAGATTCTCAATTCCGGTGCAAAAGAGGAAAAATCGCTTATTAAAGCGATAACTCAAAGCTATGACAGTATAGAAAAACGAAGAATACTGGTGAAGGATAAAATTGGTTCTGCAAAGGTAATACAAGAATTGCTGCAAAATCCGCAGCACAAAGCTGCCGTCGAAAATTTTGCAAACCGTGTTGAAATTGCACGTACTGCTCTCAGGAGCTACATTAAAGGCAAAAGTCTTAAACTTGGTCTTTTAAAAACTGCGGGCGGTTTTATTTCGCTTACATTGCTGGCGGTGCCTATTGACAATTTTGTACACAAATATATTATCAAAAAATTTGTTGAACCCGGATTGGAAACGGTTGAATCATTAAAGCGCAAACCACATGAACCTGTTGACGGCAGAAAAATAGGTATATAGATGCTAAAGAGATTTAGCCGGATTGTCGTATGGTGTAATTTTATCTTTTTAATAAAAATAAAATCTGAAATTGTTGCGTAATATTGCACACAAGGAGGGTTTATTTTTATGAAAAGAATAAAAACATTTATTCTGTCAACACTGTTTATGTCGCTTTGTAGCGCAGGTGCCTTTGGTGCAATAAACGGCAATGTTGAAAAAAACGGAATTTACGGTGATTACAATCAGGTTATAGATGCTAAAACGCAGGCTCCTGTCAGCAGAGCTGATGTCAAGCTTCCGTCTAAAGGCTATCAAACGAGAACTGACGAACAGGGCCGATTTTCACTGGGGGCAAAGATTAACGCTCCTACAATCATGTCCGTTGAAAAGGAAGGTTACAAACCGTTTTCTTTGACAATAGACGGTCAATCAACCGGCAAGCCGCTTGTTATTGGTATAGAAAAAACCAATCCGCATGATATCATCATAGACAAAGAGTTGTACCACATAGGTGATGATAATTATTCCGAGAAATCGGCTAATGCATCGGATTTCAGGATAAAAGCAATTGGGCCGTTTTATACGAAAAATTTCAACATAAAAAAGCTGCCGCCTGACGGAGATATGTATCTTATAATAGGTTCTGTTATCGGTATAGATACAAAAATGGCACGTGATATGGGGCAATCTAAGGTGACGACATCGTTTGCTGCGCCGCCTCAGATTTATTTTAACGGAAATATGATTGCCGAACTCAATCTGAACGGTGATAACCAGCAGATAAAGATACCCCGTTCTCTTATACGTATCGGACAAAACCAGCTTACAATCAAAGCCGGAAAAAATCTGTTTCAATACGCTTATGTTGATTATGATGACATAGAGATTATGAATCTTTTTATTGAATCAAAATCCAAAATTGCCGCGGAATAATTTAAACGGCTAAAGAAAGCTTGTACACCTTGTTTTTATTATATCCGTAAAGCGTACTGAGTATAGAAGAAATATCCCTGTCGGAACAGTTAAGAGATTTAAGCTTTTTAATTTTTTCGATAATATCCGACTCCTGTTCGTCTGAATTTGAGTCAGCATAAAGCATACAGACTATTTCACCCTTAAGGATGTTTGTCCGGTAATATTCAATAATTTCCTCAACTGTGCCTGTTTTTACTTCTTCAAACATTTTTGTCAGCTCTCTGCCGACTGCGATTTTTGTGTTTGTACCTCTTGTCTGTTTAATATTTTCGAGTGTTTCCAAAAGTCTGTTCGGTGATTCATAAAATACAGTATCAACAGGGGCAAATTTTTTAAACAGTTTTTTCTGTTGATTTTTTACGCGCGGTAAAAAGCCGACAAAAGCAAACTCTTCTGTATTTCTGGGTATCATTGATAAAAAGGTTATAACCGCACATGCTCCGGGGATAGAGCTTATTTTTATGCCGCAGTCAAAAAGCTCATTAACAAGTATCCTGCCTGGGTCAGAGATACACGGTGTTCCTGCATCTGATATAAGTGCAATTTTTTGCCCTGCCTGCAATAGTTGTAAAAATTCCTGTGTTCTTTGCTTTTCGTTAAACTTGTGATAACTCACAAGTTTTGTTGTTATTCCGTAAGCTTCAAGTAAATTTGCGCTGGTTCTGGAGTCTTCACAGGCAATAATATCAACATTTTTTAATGTATCCACAGCACGGGGGCTTAAATCGGCTTTGTTTCCGATGGGTGTGGCCACTATATAAAGTTGTGTGCAATCGTTAGTCAAATGCAAGCCCCTGACGTTTTCTTATACTGTGTAAGGTATTGTTGCCAAAACTCAGCAATTTATACAGACCTGTCTGCTCAAATATGCGCGAAATCTGAGGCTGCATATTTTCAACACTGAGTTTTATACCGTTAAATACAGCCACTTTTTGAAGATCTAAAAGGCGCTCTATGTCATTAAGGCAAATATCTTCTACCTTTGAAAAATCAAGCTTTAATTCGTTATCCGCAGTCTGAATTACTCCGAAAGCCGAATTTTTTGCATTCAGCCAGGAGTTAATATAAATTTTTTGCATTATTAACAACCCAAGATTATAATATTTTTCTTAAAAAATTATGAGAGATTTTTTAAACGATATCCTCAACACATTTAATCATAGCAGAGAATTTTTCCATGCCAATTTTTTAATATTTTTTAATATTACTGACAAAAATATCTGCTATAATTGAATTGCCGTCATAAAGAAAGGTTAAAGCCGTGAACATTAATTCACTTTCGCCTGTTAGTTTCAAAGGCGTATATTTTACACAGAGTGCAAACGAGTTTTGCTCGCCAAAAGCAAAACAAAAAATTAAAAAACTTGCTGATGACCCGCATTGTGTTTATCAAAAAGATGTTTTTGTACAGGCTTTTAAGTCTGATGACAACACAGACCCTGTAGTAAAAGTCGAGGTATACAATCTGTACAGACCGATATACAAAGAAGGCAAACTCGAAAGTATACAACGGGTGCTGGAAGATACCTACTTTGCTTCCGCAAAAGATTTCAGCGCGGTGCCTATGACAAGAAGATAATTTTTTATATTAAAACGGCGGGGCGGAATTTTTCCGCCCGCCGTTGCTTAAAAAAACTTACATTATTTTTTCCAATCCGTATATGAACTCATTATGCGAAGCCACATATTTTATTGCGAGCTTAACACCATCCATATAGCATTTTCTGTCCATTGAGTCGTGGCGGATTGTAAAAATTTGTCCGGAAGCGCCGAATAATACTTCTTGAGAAGCAATATAACCCGGCATTCTTACGGAATGTATGTGTATGTCGGAATAAGATTTGCCGCCGCGAGCACCTGTTATTGTTTCGGTTTCAGCACAGTTACCGCCTGTGAAGGTCATTTTCCCTGATTCTGACATCATAAGCGCTGTTTTTATAGCAGTACCCGAGGGTGCATCTTTTTTCTGATTGTGGTGGAGTTCTATAATTTCTGCGTTATCAAAATATTTTGCAGCCTGTTTTGCAAACATCATCATCAATACAGCGCCTGTTGAAAAGTTTGGCGCAATCAAGCAGCCAAGTCCCTTAGCTTGTGACATTGAATTTAAAACTTCCATCTGTTCATCGGAAAGTCCGGTGGTACCGATTACCGGTCTGACACCGTTTTCAATACAAGTTTTTGCATTTTCAAATACTGAAGCAGGCTGGGTAAAATCTACAATAACATCGGGTTTATGTATTTCAATTGCTGATTTTAAATCGCCTATTATTCTTACATCCTTGTCTGAACACACATCACCGTCGATATTTATTTTGTCAACCGCGCACACAA
The DNA here is from genome assembly GCA_944323685.1 of Candidatus Gastranaerophilales bacterium. GTDB lineage: Bacteria > Cyanobacteriota > Vampirovibrionia > Gastranaerophilales > Gastranaerophilaceae > Limenecus. The sequence goes on from CALUTJ010000007.1 coordinate 34,751, forward strand.
GCTGAAGCTCATTATCTTTGCAGACAGCTTCTATAACCTCTTTGCCCATTTTGCCCATGGCTCCGACTACACCGACTTTAATCATATTATTATCCTTTCTTGTTTCTATTTTATGCAGAAAATCAAACCGGTAAAAACCGATTAGCAAAATAATGCTTTTACAAAATCTGATGCGCTAAAATCCTTGAGGTCTTCCATTTTTTCACCGACTCCGATTAATTTTACAGGCAGGTTCATCTCTTTTGCAATGGAAATTATTATCCCGCCTTTAGCGGAACCGTCAAGTTTTGTCAGTGCAACAGAGGTCAAGTTTACGCATTCGCTGAACACTTTTGCCTGAGAAAGTCCGTTTTGTCCTGTGTTGGCGTCCAGTACAAGCATAGATTCTCTTAAAGAATCAGGCGCATTTTTGTCAATGACGCTTTTTATTTTAGAAAGCTCCTGCATAAGGTTAAACTTGTTTTGCAGTCTGCCTGCGGTATCAACGAGAATTACATCATAATTTTCATCTTTTGCTTTTTTTATTGCATCAAAAACAACAGATGCGGGGTCTGCACCGTCATTTCTGACAATGTCGGCTCCTGCTCGTTTGCTCCAGATATCAAGCTGTTCTTCTGCTGCTGCACGGAAAGTATCCCCTGCCGCAACCAGCACTTTTTTGCCCTGCTGCTTAAACCTGTATGCAAGCTTTGCGATAAGTGTTGTTTTGCCTGCACCGTTTACCCCAACAATAAAGTAAAGATTGAGTTCATTGCATTTGTAATTTAAAGAGTTTGAACCCGCAGCGTTAAGTATTGAAGAAAATTCGTTTTGAAGATACTCTCTGACCTGCGACGGCTTCATATTGTTTTGTTTACGAAGCTTGTCAACGATTGAAGATGCCGTATTAACACCTAAATCTGCTTTTATTAGCAGTTCTTCCATATCATCAAGTATAAATTCGTCGAACTCTTCTTCTTGTTCAACCTGCTTGACAATATTACCTACAAGTGATTGAGAAGTATTTTCAATTGTTTTTTTTAAAGATTCAAATGTCAGAGAGAAAAAATTCTTTTTTTCCTGCGCAGCCGGCTGCTGTGCCTGATGCTCTGGTTCAGTGTGGAAAGATTCCCCTGAAGGTACCTGTATGGTATCTTCGTGAGGCGGCTGTGTTTTTGTATCTTTTTTCTTAAAAAAGTCAAACATTGTTTGTTATCCTGCTGGGGTTAATACATAGCTTTATAAAATACGGTGATAGTATTGTTTAAGCAAAAGTTATAAATTTTCTCTTTTTTTCTCGTCAATAACTTTGCCTAAAATACCGTTGATAAATGAAGAGGAATCATCCGTAGAGTATTTTTTAGCAAGCTCAAGAGCCTCATCAACAACAACTTTCACCGGTGCGCTTTCAATGTACACAAGCTCAGCTATTGCGATTCTTAAAATATCTTTGTCGATTTTTACGAGTCTGTCAATATCCCACCCGCGGGCAAACTTCTTGATAAGTCCGTCAATCTCTGTGGCATGTTCTTTAAAAGTAGCGGCAATTTCTATGACATAATTTTTTACGTCGCCTGTGTATTCAAGCGCGGTCATTTCTGCAATTTCGAGTGCGAGAACAACTTTTTCGCAAATATTTAAAAGTTCATCTAGTCTTCCGCTAAGGTCGGATGTCATAGGCAATGCAACCGGAATATTGTTGGATTGCAACGGTCTTGAAAGGTTCACGGGGCTTTCTGCTTCATAAGTGTCAACATATTCTTTCATTGCGTTGATTGCGCCAACCGACACTTTAAGCTCATCAAGAGCATTATTGGTTAACGTTCTTACCGATTTTAATATAATATCTTCAAACTCTGCCTGATTGTATTGTGTTATTTTTTTGTCAAATTGAGAAAATAAAATTAATGCCAATTCTCTTGCAGCTCTTCTTGCTTGCATAATTTTTCCTTATCTTGTCTGTTGCTTAAGTTTTATTATATGTCAAAAAAAGTATTAATAAAAAAATAACTAAAAAATTTTGTATTAACTTTTGTAAAAAGTGTATTTTCTCATTAATCTTTTTGTTTGACCGGAATTATGAGAGTGCATAAATGTGTTTTTAAAAGAAAGTTTTGTTTTGTTGTTTTTAAATATTTTTCTAAGAAGAGGGAAAATATCTGTTTAGTGCATTGATGTTTTGAGCGCTGTAATCAAGTCTACAGGACAAATTTAACAATACTGTTAGATTATAATATAATTTATTATTTTTATATTTGTAAACAAATATTACAAACATTTGGAAAATTTTTTTTAATTTAGGCAATTTTACAAAATAAAAATACTTTATATAAGAGTAAGGGAAATCTAAAATTTAAAGGAAGCAATTAACCATTAAAATCTTTTAAGTTCAAAGATTGAACTACAGTTAAAACAAACGACAATTAAAGTTTTATCCATATACTCTCTCTCTCTTAATATCCTCGTGTTTATTTAATGCTTGACGAAATGCTCAAGCATTTTTTTTATGTTTACTAATCATCAAAAAAATCATCTTCCGATACTTCGTTATGCAGATAATTTCTGTTGGGGACAAATTGTGCAAACAAGCCATGTAGCCCCGGAGCATTTGTATCGCTGCCCATATAAGGGAAAACAATAGCTGTAGTTGCAAGGATATGCTTATCAAATCTGATTAGTTTTAGCAACTCATTAGCGTAATCCTGCTTTAAATCTTCCGGCCAGTTTATTTTTTGTGTATCAACGTTTACAAAATCGTCTGCTTTTTCTCTTGATGCATATTGGATATTCTTTTTTATCCTGTTTTGGGCTGCATTTGTGCTTAAAACTGATGCAAACAAAATATTTGTATCGTCTCTTTGGGTTTTAATATTACTTGCTTCTGCCTGATAATTAAACATTTCATACATTATTGTATTGCCTGAGATAAAACAATCATCGAGTATAACAATTGTCGACTTTTCAGGCAGTTTCAAATCCGTGCGCGCGTTATAAGAACTGCCTTTCCAGTAAATAATTTTATCATCTGGAATATTATTAACATTCTGAAACTGATATGCTATAAGCCCAAAGCTTTTGTTTGGATTAAGCACTGTATAATAGATATTTTTTGTCGGGTATCCTTTTTCTTTTACTGATTGAATAATTTTTTTATGCAGAATTTTGAGTTTTTGGCTTAAAGAAGCAGGCGAATAAACCGCAAGATTTTTATTAAGGTAATCCAGCAAAATATTTTCCATTAATTCAGGTTCAACGTTGCGGGAATGTTTTGCGAAAGTTTGTACAAAATCAATAAATTGTTCTTTTGTCGGCATAACAGGGCGCAAATTTTGTGCAATTGTTTGAGAATCAATATTTTCTGAATGCTTTGGTTGCATATGCAAAGGCGTAAAACCCAGCTCTTTTATTGCCTTTAGATTTTGAGAATTAAACAGTACATCTAATAGCTTTTGGTGCGAAAACTCGGGATGTTCGCCTTTTAAAGTCCTGTATTTTTCTGTAAAATTAAACACTTCCTGTTCAAAACTCTTACCCTGATTCAAAAAATTATAAGAATTTTCAAAATTATCAATATACACAGGAACAAACATCTCATTGTTCAAAAAATCTCTTTTAAAAGCATCGGGTTCTGCTGATTTTATTTTTTGAAAAAGTTTAATTGAATTTTTATCTAAAATCAGAGCTGCTTTTTTTCTTCCGTAGTTCATCGGATATTTAAAAAATGTCAAATAATCCAGCACACACCCCAGCGGAACACCGAGTTTTTGGGGGATGTGTGTAATAACCTTAGGGCTGTATTCTCCCTTAATTTTTAAAACAGCGTCCATTGAAAACGGATTTTGTGTTTTTTCTTTGACTGTTTTGTCTTGATAAGTGAGCAATGCCGAAAAATCAAAAACTTCGCTTATGCCTTTGGTATACAAATCAGAAGCAATGTGTTGCATCGAAGCATAGCTGCTGTATTCTGACATTGCCCCCATAACGGAATAGATTTCTTTATTATCAATATCAGGAAAAGCTGACTTAACTTTTGCGGCAATTTTTTCAATGTCGTCTGCTTTAATAACCTGCAATGAATCTTCTATCTTTTTATAAGATTTTTCTATACGCGAACTGCTAATATCTTTGTCTAATGCAGTTAAAGAACATTCAAAAGTGTCTGGCTCGCAGGGGATAGCGTGCAAAGAATATCCTGACAGATTCGGCGTATTTATTATACAGCGTGATTGCGGAGCGTTTGGTTTATTAAAATTGTAATTTAAAACAGGTAAAATCATTTTCCGTTACGGCTTTTCTTCAATCCCCATGCTATCTTTTGATATAAAAAGCGAACATAAAAAATTTTGCGCACTTTAGTGTTTTTCTGTAACAAAAAGGTTTACAAACCCCAGAACAACGTTGCTGATGACATCTGCGCCATGCCAGACAAGCGCAACAACAAAAAATGCAGGCTGCATAAAAAGCCGCACAATTAATGGTAGAGCCATTGCATCCGAGTTTATCAAATACAATTTGTCAAAAAAAGAGCCGCTGCATGTATTTTTTTTGCCTTCTTCTATGTTTTTTTCAAAATCACTGTAATATTTATTAGCATCTGTGTATTTATTCTCATATTTTTTTTGAACTTTTTCTCTTACTTCTTGAGAAACGGGATTGTAAGAGGATGAAGAATAATAAGTTTTTGTTTGTTTTTTTCCTTTTACGGAACCAAACATAACTTTGTTGTATTCGTTGCGCAGGCGAAAATCTGACAATACCTCATAAGCTTCATTAATGTCTTTCATCATCTGTTTGCTTTCCGGCGAATTTTCGTTCAAATCAGGGTGCCAGCGTTTGACAAGCTTTTTATATGCCTGTTTGATTTTGTTTTCATCATCTGTAGGCTCTATACCAAGTATCTTGTAGTAATTCCGGTTAAAATTCATTTGTAAAATGCCTGAAAGTTGTAAATTGAACCAACATCAACAATTTTATCATATAATAGCAATAATTTTTATTCATAAGTTTTGTAGAAAAACAAAAACAGGATACCTGAATGAATATAAATGATTTAAACAGCCTTTTACAATTTGATTTTGTAAGACCAACAAAAATAAAAGTCCAAAAAGATGAACATCGTGTTTTGCCTGATAATTTGAAAAACGATGTATTTGAAAAATCCCAAAAACCTTTTGAAATCCAAATTAAACATACATGCCCGAAATCAACTGCAACAAAGAATATAAATGTCACAATAAATCCTCTTGATAAAGGCACAATATACAAAAAAGTTTTAAATAACAAAACGGGCAAAACAGAAAAAGTTCCTATGCAGGTTGATATAGCGAAATCTCAAGAAAAAACAGGGGTAAGCTATTATTTTTTGAATCCTAAAAATCACGAGGAAATCGGGTTTGTTGTCATAGACGACTGGCAAAAAGCAAGGCGCAATTATTTGCTTGATTTTGATGCAACATATAATTCAAAATTGCTTGAAGATTATCCTGAACTGGGGATTTTCGGTGATAGGATTTCAATATACTACTTACAAAATAATGATGAAAGCAAATATTGCGGAATCGGAAAATTAGCAGACAGGATAGCGATTGAATACTGTCTGCAAGAAGGCATTGAGCCAAATATAATTTCTCTGGCCGATACAAATTCTCATGTGGCACATTACAAAAGGGGAAGAAGATTTCTGCCGGTCACACCGGAGGACACAATAAATTACAGAGTCTTTTTAGAAAAATACGGAACAGACGATCCTAATAAAATCATAGAAGCAAGAATCGCGGCAGCAACCGATGGTCAAAAAGTTGATACGACAGACTTGTCAGGGCTTTATATGTATATGCCGCAAGAGATTATAGACAAGTATATTGAAGAAATAAAGAAAAATCCTACATTGCATTAGGCAATTTATGCTATAAAAAATCCTCTGCTGATTATAGCCGGCAGAGGATTTTGGGTTTTATTAGTTATTAAATTTATTCGTCACCAACCGTAAAGTCGGGAGCACCGAACATACCTTCGATTTCTTCCAGTATTGCGGAAGGTTTACGGGCATTGTTCTTTTGTGCTGCTCTTCTTTGAGCTTCTTTATCTTTTTCTTCGGAAGCGTGTGTCAAGTGGTAGTAACCTGTACCGGCAGGAATTAATCTACCGATGATTACGTTTTCTTTAAGACCTCTTAACAAGTCTTTTTTGCCGTCAACAGCTGCTTCTGTAAGGATTCTTGTAGTTTCCTGGAAGGAAGCTGCGGAGATAAAGCTTTCTGTGTTCAAAGAAGCTTTTGTAATACCGAGTAATACAGGTTCGTAAGTAGCAGGTTGTCCGCCGGCTTCTTCTACTGCCTGGTTTTCAATTTCGAGTGATTGAATTTCAACCAGTTCACCCGGAAGAAGTTTTGTGTCGCCGGAATCAACTACTTTAACTTTCTTAGTCATCTGACGAACGATGATTTCAACGTGTTTATCGGCAATTTCTACACCCTGAGAACGGTATACTCTTTGTACTTCGTCTACAAGGTACTGCTGTGCAGCTTCAATACCGTTCAATCTGATAACATCGTGAGGGTTCAACGGACCGCTTGTTAAAGGCTGACCTACGTGGATTTGTTGTTTATCCTGAACGATGATATTTGAATCAATCGGATATTTGATTTCTGTTCTGCCGTTTTCACTGTTCAAGTACAATCTCGGTACATCGTCTTCGATTTCGATTTCGGCAACAGCGTCAAATTCTGCAAGGATAGCTGAATCTTTAGGCTTACGGCCTTCAAGAAGTTCTTCTACCCTCGGAAGACCTTGTACGATGTCGCCTGTTTTTTGTCTTTCAAATACGAGGTTGGCTAACATATCACCTCTGAGTACGAGAGAACCTGAATCAACCTGTAACATAGTACCGGGGCTGATTAAGTACGGACGGCCGATACGGATTTTTACCGAATCTTTTCCGACTTCAACAACACGGCCTGATGTAGGAGTTGTTTCGCCGCTTTCTGAGATTACTCCGTCACGTCTTACAAAATCGCCTTCTTTTACGACAGGTTTTGTTTTGAGTTTAACTGTTTGTTCTACGTTATCAGAGATAAGAAGCAATCTTCTCAAGTCTTCTCTGTCTGATTTTATGCTTGCAACACCATCATTTACTGCAAGTACCTGAGTTTTTGCAACAGGTTCTTTCGGTGCTATTGTTTGACCGTCTTCTACAAGAAGTTCTGTTTGCAGAGAAGCTTTATTGGTACCTTCAACTTCACGTCTTACGATTAATGTTTCAAGTACAACAACCTTCAATGCATTATCCTTGGTCATTTCAACCATACCTTTTAAGTGGCTCAAATAACCCTGCATTTGAAGAACAAGACTTGTTCTTGTCAATGTAGAACCGTCAAGGTTTCTTACTCTTGCACCGTCTTTGTACTGCAATTGAGTAACAGGAACGATGCTGATAGCTTCGTCTGTACTTTCAAATTCAATACTTACTGATTTCGGTTTGATTTCGAACTGTTGAACAGGTCTTACAAGGATTTGAATCGGTTTGTTAGTGATATTTTCTTCATCAAGTGATGTAACATCGATTTCTTCATCAAGGTCATCAATTTCAAGATTATCATCTTCAGATTCAAGAATAGTAACGATAGATGTCTGTTTAGCCTTGATTTTACCTGCGATAACAGTTCCGGCTTCAACAACTTCACCTTCTTCTACCTTTAAGTCGCCTATAGATTCGAGTGTATAAATTTCACCCGGTCTTACTACAACTTCGTGGATGATATCATTGAATTCTTTGATTTCAACAATACCGTCGATGTGGGTATAAAGGTCTTTTACAACCTCTGTACCTGCTGTAACAAAGGTATTGTTTTCAACCATTTTCAATGTAACGTCTTTGCTTATCTGGTGAACTTCTTCAGGTATGAAAATAACTGAACCCGGTTTTGTAATAATCTGGTTTTCGTCAACTTCGATACCCTGATATCTGATTTCACCTGATGAGTTAACTGCGTATTCATCGTCTAAGAGTTCTGCGATAATCATACCGTTTTCAACAGAAGTATCAGCAGGTGATTTAACGATGTATTTTTCACCGGTTGAATCAACTGTCCAGAACTGTTCTTTTTTAGTTGTTTCAAAAGTTGCGTTAGAAGGTGCAATAGAAGCGATAACGATTGTCAATTCTTTACCCTGAACAATCTTTTTAATCTTCTTACCGTCAAATTTAACTTCTTCTACAACAAGGTTGTCGCCGACTCTTACTTCACCGCCGTGTTCTGATGAAATATGAGTTTCTGCAAGTTTTTCACCTGTTTTAACTTTTTGTCCGTCTTTAACAAGTATTTTAGAACCGCCCGGAAGGTTGTAAACATCGCCGCCTAAAACCCAAACAATACCGTTTTTGTTGGCTGTTCTTGATACGTTGCCCTGTCTGTCTTTCTTTTCGTCTGCAACAAAGTCTTCGAAGAATACTTCACCTGACAAATCAGAGTTAATATCTTTTGTAGCTTTTTCTGTCAAGCGGCTTCCGTCACCTGATGAAGCAGGTTCAAACTCTGCAATCATATCACCTTTTTTGATAGTCATACCGTTAGCTACAAACATTTTTGCGCCTGTCGGTATGTGATATTTTCTGGATAACTTAGCGCCTTTAACTTCTAAATCGCCTTCTTGGATGTTAACCTGAACGATATCACCGTGACGGGTTCTCATTTCTTTTGTTCTTAATTTAGAAACAACTTCCCCATCGATTTCGGCATTAATGTGTTTCATCGCACCTGAACCTTTGAATACACCGCCTGTGTGGAAGGTTCTCATTGTAAGCTGTGTACCCGGTTCACCGATTGACTGAGCTGCGATAATACCGATTGCTTCGCCGACATCAACCATTTTTTGTGTGGTCATTGCCCAGCCGTAGCATTTGCGGCATACGCCGTATTCCAGCGCACATGTCAGAGCGGAACGGACTTTAAGAGCGTGAAGGTCAAGAGAATCAATTTTTTTAATGTCTTCTCTGTCAACGGTTGTACCTGCTTTAACAAGCACATTTCCGTCTGCATCTTTAATATCTTCAGCAATTGTTCTGCCCAAAAGTCTTTCTTTTAAAGGAACAACGATTTTGTCGCCGTCTTTAATATCTGTCATTGTAATGAATTTTGTTGTATGACAGTCATCTTCTCTTATGATTACATCCTGCGCAACATCAACCAGACGTCTTGTCAAATAACCGGAGTCAGCTGTTTTCAACGCCGTGTCTACAAGACCTTTACGTGCACCGTATGAGGAGATGATGTATTCGGTAACTGACAAGCCTTCTTTAAAGTTTGATTTAATAGGCAAGTCGATGATTTGTCCCTGTGCGTCAGCCATCAAGCCACGCATACCAACAAGCTGTGATACCTGTGATAAGTTACCTCTCGCACCTGAGAAAGCCATCATATAAACCGGATTTAATCTGTCAAAGTTTTCTACTACCTGTTCTGTCAATTTGGCTGTTGTTTCAGACCAGGTGTCGATAACTTTTGTATATCTTTCTACTTCTGTAATTTCACCTTTTAAGTAGCGGTTTGTTGATTTTTCAATTTCTTTTTCAGCTTCTGCAAGCATTTCTTTTTTAACGGGAGGAACGCTCAAGTCGCTGATAGAAATTGTTGTACCTGAAATAGTAGCATATTTATAACCAAGGTTCTTTAAGCTGTTAGCAAGGCTGGCAGCTTTAGATCCGCCGTACTCGAGGTAAACCTGAGCAAGAAGGTTATTCAATGCTTTTTTGTTCATTACCTGGTTAATGAACTCCATTGTTTTCTTGTTATGTTTGTGAATTAATGTATCCATTTGTTTTTTTCTTCCCTTAGTTTTGTTTGTACTTCTGAGGTTTTTAGTATTTTTAAATTTTAGATTATCGGCGTTCACGGAAAGCATAACCTCCGCTCACATAGGCATTTCCTTTCGGGCAGCCCATCCGAAATCAGCTATGACGAAAGTGACTTTCTTACGGTTTCGTTGAAGATGATTCTTCCTACCGTAGTTTCTATTCTTTCGCCTTTTTCATCTCTTACGACAATTTTGTCGTGAAGGTCGATGACTTTAGCTTCCAGAGCGGAAATTGCATCGTCAAAGCTGTAGAAGTAGCCTTTGATGTCGTCTTGTCCATCGTGGTTTTTCAAAATAGTCAGATAGTACATACCCAGTACCATGTCCTGTGTAGGAGTGATAATAGGTTTACCTGTAGCCGGTGCAAGTATGTTGTTTGTAGCGAGCATTAACATTCTTGCTTCGGTTTGTGCCTCAATTGACAACGGAACGTGAACAGCCATCTGGTCACCGTCGAAGTCAGCGTTGAATGCCGTACATACAAGCGGATGAAGCTGAATAGCGCGGCCTTCAACCAGTTTTGGTTCGAATGCCTGAATACCGAGTCTGTGAAGAGTCGGGGCACGGTTCAATAATACAGGGTGTCCGTCGATTACTTCTTCTAAGATATCCCAAACTACGGGTTCAGAACGTTCGATTTTCTTTTTAGCAGATTTGATATTTTGTACCAAACCGCGTTCGATTAATTTATTAACAACGAAAGGTTTAAACAGTTCGATAGCCATTTCTTTAGGCAAACCGCACTGGTTGAGGTGCAGGCTCGGGCCTACAACGATAACTGAACGTCCTGAGTAGTCAACACGTTTACCCAGCAGGTTCTGTCTGAAACGACCCTGTTTACCTTCGATAATATTTGATAATGATTTTAACGGTCTGTTGTTAGGACCTACAACCGTTCTGCCTCTTCTGCCGTTATCGATAAGAGCGTCAACAGCCTCTTGAAGCATACGTTTTTCGTTTCTTACTATGATTTCAGGTGCACCCATCTCAAGCAATCTCAACAAACGGTTATTTCTGTTGATAACACGTCTGTAAAGGTCGTTTAAGTCTGATGTTGCAAAACGTCCGCCGTCTAACTGTACCATCGGTCTTAAGTCAGGCGGTGTAACAGGCAGAACATCCATAATCATCCATGTAGGTTCTGTGTTAGAAGCAATCAAAGATTCGATAAGTCTTAATCTCTTGATTAATTTTGCTCTTTTTTGAACAGAACCGCCTGCTTGAGCAAGCTCGCTTCTGATTTCTTCAACAAGCTCAGTCATATTGATTTCGCCGAGAAGTTCTTTAATAGCTTCTGCGCCGATACCTACTTTCAAAGCAGATTCTTCGTTTTCCATAAGGAAATCTTCGTACTCTTCTTCTGATAACAACTGATATTTTTTGAAGTCAGAATCAGCAGGGTCAATTACAACATAGTTGTTAAAATATATAACCTGTTCAAGATCTTTTAAAGACATATCCAAAAGCAAGCCCAGATATGAAGGAATACCTTTCAAAAACCAGATATGAGAAACTGGAGCAGCCAGTTTTATGTGACCCATTCTGTGTCTTCTTACTTTTGAATCGGTAACTTCAACGCCGCAGCGTTCGCAGATGATACCTTTGTGTCTTACTCTTTTATATTTACCGCAGAAACATTCCCAGTCCTTTGTTGGCCCGAAGATACGTTCGCAGAACAAACCGTCTCTTTCAGGCTTTAAGGTTCTGTAGTTGATTGTTTCCGGCTTTGTAACTTCGCCGTATGACCATTTCAGTATACGTTCCGGAGAAGCGATACTGATTCGTATATAGTCAAAATAATCTATACTTGTAGACAATTTATTATCTCCTTTAATTATTACTTCTTAAGGTGGTATTACTCTTTAAATGATGTAGGTGTTTCAAAGAAGTTGATATTCAACAGCTCTGAATCTATATCCGACAGAGTTCTCTTAGCGGAGGATTTTCTCAAATCATCCGTGTCGGACATAAGGTCAACTTCTTCACCGCCTTTTTTAGCAACAGTGATATCCAAACCGATAGATTGAAGTTCTCTGACGAGTACTTTAAACGATTCGGGGATACCCGGTCTCGGGATATTGTCGCCCTTAACGATTGCTTCGTATGCTCTTGAACGTCCGTTAACATCATCGGATTTGATAGTTAACATTTCTTGCAGAGTATAAGCAGCACCGTAAGCTTCCAATGCCCAAACCTCCATCTCACCGAATCTCTGGCCGCCGAATTGAGCCTTACCGCCTAACGGCTGTTGAGTAACGAGTGAATACGGGCCTGTGCTTCTTGCGTGAATTTTGTCATCTACAAGGTGAACAAGTTTCAATATGTATGTCAAACCAACTGCAACAGGTCTGTCAAACGGTTCACCGGTTCTTCCGTCGATAAGTCTAACCTTACCGTCTTCACCGACCCAGTCAACGCCTGTAGCTTTAATACCTTTGAGAAGTTCTTCTCTGGTAACTTTTTCTGACATACCGTCACCGTACATCTCATCGAATGACGGTGCTTCGTAGTGTTGTTTGTTCAAGTATGCAGCCATACCTAAGAGGTTTTCATAAGTCTGGCCTACGTTCATACGGGAAGGTACACCAAGAGGGTTCAATACAACGTCAACCGGTGTTCCGTCAGGCAGGAACGGCATATCTTCTTTAGGAAGAATTCTTGAAACAATACCTTTGTTTCCGTGACGGCCTGAAAGTTTGTCGCCCACAGAAACTTTACGTTTTTGAGCGATGTAAACTCTGATAACTGTGTTAGCTCCAGGAGGCAGTTCGTCGCCTTTTTCACGGTCGAAAACTTTAACGTCGACAACGCGTCCGCCTTCGCCGTGAGGAACTCTCAGTGAGTTATCTTTTACATCTCTTGCTTTTTCAGCAAAGATTGCTCTTAACAGTTTTTCTTCCGGCGGGTGTTCTGATTCACCTTTCGGTGTAACTTTACCTACCAGAATATCGTCAGCGTAAACTCTTGCACCGATTCTTACGATACCTCTTTCGTCCAAGTGACGTAAAGATTCTTCGGAAACGTTCGGAACTTCTCTTGTGATTTCTTCCGGTCCGAGTTTAGTTTGACGTGCGTCTATTTCTAATTTTTCGATGTGTACTGATGTAAAGATATCGTCGTAAACGCATCTTTCGGAAAGCAGGATAGCATCTTCGTAGTTATAGCCTTCCCACGGCATATAAGCAAGAAGAACGTTTTTGCCTAATGAAAGTTCGCCCATGTTTGTAGAAGCGCCGTCTGCGATTACATCACCCGCTTTAACCTCGTCACCGTCACGTACGATAGGTTTCTGGTTAATGCAGGTATCCTGGTTGCTTCTTACATATTTCATCAACTGATATCTGTGGAGTTTGTTTGCTTTGTCTCTGATGTAGATTTCTTCGCCCACAACTTTTTCAACAGTACCGTCAACATCTGAAACAACAACCATGCCGGAGTCTTTAGCAGCTCTCTTTTCAAGACCTGTACCAACAACAGGACGGTCTGTAATAAGAAGAGGTACTGACTGACGCTGCATGTTAGAACCCATCAAAGCACGGTTTGCGTCATCGTGTTCGATAAACGGAATCAAAGAAGTAGCAACAGAGAAAATCTGAATCGGAGAAACACCGATGTAGTCAACTCTGTTTGCTTCTGACATAGCAAATTCTGATCTGTAACGTACAGGTACGTACGGATATTTGATACTCTTGTCAGGATTCAACTCGAGGTCGGCAGGTGCAATACGCAGGTTATCTTCTTCGTCTGCTGTCAGGTAGTGAACTTCGTCAGTTACAACACCGTCTTTAACAGCAAAGAACGGAGATTCGATAAAGCCGTAATCGTTAACTTTTGCGTGAGTAGCAAGAGAACCGATAAGACCTGCGTTCGGACCTTCAGGAGTTTCAACCGGACAAATACGTCCGTAGTGTGAAGGGTGAATGTCACGAACAGCAAACCCTGCTCTTTCTCTGACCAAACCGCCGGGGCCTAAAGCTGAAATACGTCTTTTGTGAGTCAACTCTGCTAGCGGGTTAATCTGGTCCATGAACTGTGACAACTGAGATGAACCAAAGAACTCTTTTAATGAAGCAACTAACGGTTTAGTGTTCAACAAGTTCAAAGGTGTCAGTGTGTCGGAATCCTGAAGAGTCATTCTTTCTTTAACAATTCTTTCAATTCTTGAAAGACCGACTCTGAACTGGTTTTGAAGCAATTCGCCAACTGAGCGGATTCTTCTGTTTCCGAGGTGGTCGATATCATCAATAGAACCTTCATCATAAGTTAAGTTGATTAAGTATTCGATTGATGCAACCAAATCCTGAATAGTAATTGTTCTTTGAGTTTCAGGAAGGTTCAAACCTAATTTTTTGTTTAATTTATAACGTCCCACACGACCGATATCGTATTTCTTTTCGTCAAAGAAACGTGCTTCCAAGATAGAACGTCCGCCCGCAGCAGAAGCAGGGTCGCCGGGTCTTAATTTTTTGTAGATTTCGATTAATGCGTCATCAGTAGTTTCCGTTGTGTCTTTATCAAGAGTCTTTTTCAAAAACTCTGCGTGAGTAAAGAGGTTTTCCATTTCAGAAACAGTGATACCCAATGCTTTAAGCAATGTAGTCGCAAGAATTTTTCTGTTTTTATCAATCTTAACGTAAATTACATCGTTAGCATCGGTTTCGATTTTTAACCATGCACCTCTGTTAGGGATAAGAGTTGCGTTATATAAACGTTTACCGGTCGGAGAAATTTCACGTTTGAAATATACACCCGGTGAACGAACAATTTGTGAAACGATTACACGTTCGGCACCGTTAACAATAAAGGTACCTTTGTCGGTCATTGTAGGAATATCGCCTATGTAAACTTCCTGTTCTTTGATTTCACCGGTATCACGGTTAACCAATCTGACCATAACACGCAATTGTTTAGCATAAGTAGCATCGTGGATGCGGGCTTCTTCAATTGTGTATTTAGGATTGTCGAAGGTGTAGTTAGGAAGGAAGTGCAATTCCAAACGACCTGTATAGTCTTTAATAGGAGAGAATGAAAGTAATTCTTCCTTTAAGCCTTCTTTTAGGAACCATTCAAAAGAATTCTTTTGAACTTCAATTAAGTCAGGTAAATCATCCAATCTGGTATTAGGGATACCCATTGGTGTTACTCTGGTTGCTAGTTGTTTTGTCGACATTTATTTACCTCGCTAAATGTGGCTTACTACATTAAATTTTGTAAACTGTTATTAAATTTTCGGACATAGACTCCGTACGCATAACGCTCCCCGGACTCTAATGATATATGAATTTGTAATTACAAGTTATAGTTTTACTCATATCTAACCATTATATAATCTTATTTGCTAAAACATGCCCGTCAAGAAAAACACCGAGTTTTGACAGATTTTGTGAAACATTTATTAATATAAATTTACAAAAATGTTACATTCCGGTTGTATTGCTTATGGCTCTAAGTGAAATCTGTCAAGTGTACTCCTCGAGATAAATTGTGTTAACGGTTTGGCATAGAATCGTATACCATTTTGCAAGGGCTTCCATTTGCTACAAAAATAGTATATAATGTAGTTAGAAGAATATACTTCAAGTGTGTTACTAAAAAAGAAAATGAGAAAAAGATGTCCTTTGGTATCAACGGCCCGAACCCTATACACGGAATACAGGAAGCCCAGAGCATGCGTAACAATGGCGGCGGGGGCAATTTAGGGTATTTTCAGCGCCGGAACAAAAAAGGCAAACCAAAAGAAGACGAGGTTGATGTTTTTCAATCAAGTGATGAAGGTGATGTCTTTGTACCTGAAGAAGCACTTGAAGAAGATAATATTTTAAAAAAGGCATCGGATTTTATCAAGCAGTTTAAAAAACCGAGAAGGTCATTGTAACCTATCCGTTGTATATTGTATCAATACAGCTTTTTATGAGCGGTTTAACCTCCGGCAGGCTGTCGGTTTCTTTAGTCCACCACTGTGTCCATTTTGTGTCATAGGGTGAAATATGTTCATAGTAATATGCATTTTTGGCAACTTTTATCAACTGCCTTTTTGAGGGTGTTTTTTGGGGGATTAAATTAACAATTTTATAAGTATATTTGTATTTGCAGTATCGTTTTAGAGAATTATTGGTTTTTTCGATATCAGAAAATAACTTATCATTACTTTCTGCATTAAATAAAACTTGAACAAACAGAATATTTTTTTGTGTGTTTGTTATATGTCTGAAATTTTTAATCCTTTGTTTGTATCTTTTTATAAAATCTTCTTTGTTTAAATCATCGTGAATATAAAAAATTTTGTATTTCGTATTTTTCCAGCATTTTCTTTCTGCGTCATATTGGATATCTTCAAAATAGTCAGCAAAGTCGTTTTCTAGAATTTTTGCAACAGACTCTAATGGAGTAGTACACAAATCAAACGGGCAGCTTAACTCGCCATCGCGTTTTGAAGGCTTGATTTTGAACTGGTTCATCTTCATTCTTGGAAAACAGTTTGTTCCGAGGCTTATGAATTTATTAAGGAGCTTTAGTCTGTGGCTGATTTTTACACCAAACAAAATAAACTCAAAATAGTTGTATTTCTTTTTTAATTTAAATATTTTCATTTTAGTAAAATTAGCTAATATGTTTTTTGAAAAATAGTATTTAAGAATAATTTGCTGCGCTCAATGTTAGCGTTTTTTGCTAAAAATTGCAACAAAAAATAGTAAATAAGCAACTGCTATTTTTGAGTAAAAGACAATAAAATTTAAAAATGACTACATTAAAGAAAAAACTCGGAGCAAGAATCCAGTATTTAAGAAAACAGCAAAAGCTTACGCAAGAAACGCTCGCAGAAAACATTGGTATGGATACTCCTAACCTTAGCAATATTGAATGCGGCAAACGTTTTATGACCGCAGAAACCCTTGAAAAGATTGCGCATGCTCTAAATACAACGGAAAGAGAATTGTTTAATTTTAATTATAAAGAGCCTGAAAAATACATGCGTGCAGATATAGATGATTTATTGGATATGGCTGATTCCGAGGATTTGATATTTTTCAGTAATGTTTTAAAAAGCTATTATCAAAGAAAATCCAGATTTAAACAGTAAAAAAGCCCTGATTTCCCAGAGCTTTTTATATGAATTATTTTATTTGTTATTCTAACTAAGCATAGAGCAATTGTAATTTTGCTCCGGGTTCCGCATTATGAGGCTGTAGTTCTCCGGTTCCGTTATAAGCCGGTATGAATCTTTTCATATCAGCCAGTTCTCTGTCAACAGCAGAACCTCCCGAGGTACCAAACGAACCGCCTGCTTTTTCGGTACCGCCAACGCCCTGTGTGCCTTGTCCGCCTACAGGAGCAATGTGCTGTACAGGCTGTTGAAAGAAATTAACTTTTGGATTAAATTCCAGGCTCATAGTTTTCCTTTAGTTACATAAACTCTATACATATAAATAAAAACATCCGCATAAAAAAAATTGCCAGTTTTTTAACAAACTTTACAAAAGTTAATTGTAAACAGGAGAATATCAAAACGGGGATTAGATATTTTTGTGTTATAAGCCGTCAGGTTTGGGTCTTAAAAATATCCCGCGGCAGGTACTTTTAAGAACAGGCTTTTTGTTGTAATATATGAGTTATTATTGAGCAAAATCAGGTTAGTTTTATGTTGAAATTATTTAATACTTATTCAAATACAATTGAAGAATTTGTTCCGATTAGCGGAAATCACGTAAATATGTATGTATGCGGGCCTACCGTTTATGATCATCCTCATCTCGGACATGCGCGCTGCTATATTACGTGGGATGTTGTATACAGGTATTTAAAATTTTTAGGCTATGACGTAAAATACTGCCGCAATGTTACGGATGTTGACGATAAAATTCTCAACAAATCCGTTAAAGAAAATTGCACGCCTGATGAAATTGCAAAAAAATATTATGATATTTTCTCCGAGTCAATGAAAAAGCTTAACAACCTTAAACCGGATGTAGAGCCTTTTGCAACAAAGACACTCGGGGATATGATAAAAATGGTTAAAACTTTAATAGAAAAAGGTTATGCTTATGAGGCAGACGGTGATGTCTATTTCAGGGTGAAAAAATTCCCCAGATACGGATATTTAAGCAAACAGCCGATAGATGACCTTGAAGCCGGGGCGAGGGTTGAGACATCTTCCATTAAAGAAGACCCGCTTGACTTTGCGCTGTGGAAAAAAGACGAAAAATTCGGCTACAAAAGTCCGTGGGGTATAGGCCGCCCGGGGTGGCACATAGAATGTTCGGCAATGAGCAAAAAACATCTTGCTGATGAAATTGATATTCACGCAGGCGGTGCTGATTTGATTTTTCCGCACCACGAAAACGAAATAGCACAATCCGAATGCGCAAACGGCTGCCGGTTTGTTAAATACTGGCTGCACAACGGTTTTGTTACCATTAATAAAGAAAAAATGTCAAAATCTCTGGGGAACTTTATAACCATTGACGGTTTGCTTGAAAAATATGACGCAAACACAATCAGATTCTTTATTTTGACAAATAATTACAGAATGCCTGTCGAATTTAATGACGAAGCGCTTGAAGCAGCAGCGGCAGGAGCAAAAAGACTCAAAAATGCGGCAAATAACGTACTTGCGTGGGTTGGCAAAGACGCTTTGATTGAAAATATTGAAGGTGATGAAATCGAAGAGTTTAAAGAAGCAATGAACGATGATTTCAACACCTCAAAAGCGCTGGCAGTCCTTTTTGAAATTGCTACAAAAGCGAACAAAGCCAAAGATGCAAACAACAAAGATGAGGCAGTTAAGTATATTTCAATGCTTATCAGGCTTGCCCGCGTAATGGGGTTTGACTTGGAAAAAGTCGAACTTGATGAAAATCAGCTTAAAGAAAAACTCACTCAAATTATTGATGATTTTGATTTTATTACGGATAAAAATGCGGATGCCAAGGAGATTATGAATAAGATAATCGAAGTCAGAAACGAGGCCCGTGCTCAAAAAGACTGGGCTGTTGCTGATGCAATAAGAAATTCTCTGGATAAAATCAACATAGTGTTAAAAGATTCCAAAGAAGGAACGTTTTTTGAATTAAAATAGTTAACTTACAGAAAGTTGGCAAATGTATGCTAAAATTAGGTCTCACAGGCAATATTGCCTCAGGTAAATCAATTGTTCAAAGTTATCTGGAAAAAAAGGGAATTCCGGTTATTGATGCGGACTGGATTTGTCACAGATTGATGGATAACGATGAGGAAGTTATCGAAAAGGTTAAAAATCTTTTTCCCGGACAGGATATTTTTCTTGAAGACGGAAGACTCGGCCGACATAAAATAGGGCTGATTGTTTTTGCTGACCCTGAAAAAATGGAAGCTTTAGAAGATATTTTGCATCCGCTTGTTGAAAAAAGAATACTTGAATTTTTTGACGAGCACGAAAACGATGAAATCGTTGTTGCATCTGTTCCTTTGCTTTTTGAAGAAAACATGCAAAATCTTTTTGACAGAACAATCCTTGTTTGTGCGGATAAAAAGATTCGTCTTCAACGTTTAATGACCCGCAGAGGATACCCGTTGGAACACGCGCTTGAGCGTATAAATGCACAGGTTTCGCAGGAAGAAAAAAGAAATCTTGCCGATTTTATAATTGAAAATAATAACAATCTTATAGAGCTTGAAACTCAGATTGAAAAAACTCTTGAAAGGTTATGGTTATGATATTTAAACTCCATAGAATTCCTGATAGGTTTATTTTTCGTGTAATTTTTTTGCTGATTATTTTGTGGAATTTAAAATATCTGTTTTTAATTGTTCAGGTGCCGTTTACAATGCTTTTTGTTGATTATTTCGGTAAAAACAGTTTTTATTCACAGGTAAATGACATTAAAAACTCTGTTAAAAATATTAAGGATTTTCAAGATGAGGGCAAAATCGGCTTTGTGTCAGACACTGCACAAAATAGTGTTTTTGATAAGGAAGGTTCGATAAAAAATTTCTATATTGCTCAATATGCAATAGTTCCTTCTGTTTTGAAAAATGATAAGCTTGAAAATTATGTCATAGGCGCTTATGAAAATTCACATCAAAAGGTGACAGTGCCTGACGGTTTCAAAATTTACAAAAAAATTAACGATAAAACATATATATTTAAAAGGATAGACAAATAATGACAGGCTCGTTGTTAGGTTTTATACTCGGATTACTGGTTACGCTGTTTAGCGGTTATTTTGCAGTATCAATAATAGAAAGAGAGATGGAATTAAGGTTTCGTCTATTGTTTGCCATACCTCTCGGATTTGGCATAAATTCTATTCTTTATTTTCTGTTTTTGTGTTTGCATATAAACAGCTTTGATTGTTTTAAATGGTTTGAACTTGTACTTACGCTCGTTCTTGCTCTGATTTATTATAATGAAGAAAAACCTGATTTGAGCAAACACAAATTAAAAAAACTGTCTAACTGGTTTTATCTTTTGAATTTGTATGCAGTTTTGATTTACTTAAAATATTTTATAAACAACCCTATGGGCAGCTGGGACGGTTTTAGGATATGGAATATAAAAGCAGAGTTTTTGTTTTTGAATAATCCTCTGTGGCAAAATGTGTTTTCACTGCCGCATTTTATGTCCCATAATGACTACCCGATGATGATACCGGCAGCAACGGCAAGACTTTGGAACTATACAGGAGCCGAAAACTATATAGTTAATGCGACTATCGGGCTGTTTTTTACTTTCGGACTTGTTTACCTTTTGTATCAGGCAATTACTTATTTTAAAAGCGAAAAAGCGGCAATTGCTGTAACCTCGGTTTTTATGATACTTGATATATTTCTTGTAAACGGTGCTGCACAGTGTGCGGATATTCCTTTAGCTTATATGTATTTATGCACAATTGTCAGTCTGTTTTTGTATTTCAGGAAAGAAAAATTTTCTTATATTGTGCTTTCAATTTTGTTTGCGGCTTTGAGTGCGTGGACAAAGAATGAGGGTATGCTCTTTTTTGCTGTTTATCTTGTATGTATAGCGGGGTATTTTTTAAGCATAAAAAATATCAAAAAGCTCGGGTTGTTTGCACTGACTGCGCTTATCCCTTTAGTTTTACTTGTTTTGTATAAAAACACAGCACATGCAGCCAATGACCTTATTGCCGGATTTGCCGCATTAAAGACTTATAATTTTGCGCTGGATTTGAGCAGATACGAAATTATTTTAAAAACTTTTGTCAAAATGTTTTTCTTAAAATTCCCGCTGCTTATAGTTCTTTTATTGTTATGTATTAAAGGTTTTAAAGTAAAAGAAATAAACAAAATTCCGTTTAAAATTTCTGTGATTATTTTTGTATTAATGACAACCGGATATTTTTGCGTTTATCTGTTTTCACCGCACGACATAACATGGCTTGTACAAAATTCTATGGACAGATTGATTTTACAGCTGTTACCGTTATTCATGTTCCTGTTTGCGGTTAATTTAAGAATAGGCAAGCCGGACAGCGTAAATTAATTTGTCCGAGAAAAATTCGTGATAAGGAGCAAAGTGATGTGAACGAATTTTTGGAGTGTCACATTGTTCACATAGTGAAGCCATTTTTCAGGCTTCACCACAGTTCAGCCGAAAAAGAAGGCAAAGGTGAGCAGTGACGGCTCGAAGGCTTGAGGCGGCAACTGCGACACTAGATTAGATAATATTGTGGTAAATTATTCGTACCTTAAAGCTTCAATCGGATTAAGCAGAGATGCTTTGTACGCAGGATAATATCCGAATAAAATCCCGACAATACCGGCAAAGCCGAAGGATATTAACACAGGTACAGGTGAGATTATAACAGTCATTTCAGAGAACATACCGACAATTTTGCTGCCGAGTATACCGACAATTACACCGATAAACCCGCCTGCAAGTGAAAGCAGTAAAGCTTCAAACAAAAATTGAATCCGTATATCCATTGCCGTAGCTCCTATTGCCATACGTATGCCTATTTCTTTAGTGCGTTCCGTTACGGAAACCAGCATGATATTCATAATCCCGATACCTCCGACAAGCAGTGATACAGAGGCAATAGAACCTAATAAAATCGCCATTGTGTTTGAGGCCTGTTTTGCTGTTTCAAGCATCTGGGTAAAGTTTCTTATAGTAAAATCATCTTCCTTTGTTTTTCCAAGGTTGTGGCGTTCGCGTAAAAGCTCAGTTATTTCTTCCTGAGCTGATTCCAGACTTTCTTCATCTCTTGCCTGAACGCTTATATGTTTAACCATACCGGGAAAATCCGTACCGAAAAGTTTTTTCTGTGCCGTTGTTATGGGGATTAAAACGGTATCATCCTGATCCTGCCCCATTCCGTTTTGGCCTTTTTCTTTTAATATACCGATAATTTTAAACGGCATACCTCCGATACGTACTGTTTTATTAAGCGGGTTCATATCGCCGAAAAGGTTTTCGGCAACCGTTGTGCCGAGTATGGCAACTTTTGTTGTGTTTTTTAAGTCATCTTCGCTAATCCCTCTGCCGGATTCGATTTCCCACATTCTTATCGGCATAAAACCGGGAGTGATACCGTTTACGGTAGTTGACCAGTTCTGGTTTGAGTACACAAGCTGTTGTACCTGACCTACTGTAGGGGCAACCTCCAGTACAGACGGACAATGTTTGAGCATTGCTTCGGAATCTTTTATTGTAAGAGTTGGCTGTGTTCCGCTGCCCATCCTGACCCCGCTTGAGGTTGTAGAGCCTGACATTACCATAAGCAGGTTAGACCCCATTGAGGCGATGTCTTTGTTAATACGCTGTTTGGCGCCTTCTCCTATTGAAAGCATTATGATTACGGCGCTTACACCAATGATTATACCGAGGCTTGTCAGTATCGAGCGCATTTTGTTAACTTTAAGAGAACGAAGCGAAATTTTTAAAGTTGATTCAAAATCAATCATTCTCCCCTTACCTCCGTTCTGTTGTTGTTAATTTCATCGCTGATTATGTTGCCGTCTTTAAAACGAACAATCCTTTTACAATATAGTGCGATATCAGGTTCGTGCGTAACGAGGATTATTGTTTTGCCTGAATTATTTAACTTAACAAAAAATTCCATAACTTCGATAGAGGTTTTTGTATCAAGGTTCCCCGTCGGCTCGTCCGCAAGAATAATTGGGGCATCATTCACAATTGCACGTGCAATGGCTACCCTTTGCTGCTGACCGCCTGACATCTGGTTTGGCAGGTGGTTTTCTCTGTATTCAAGCCCGACTATTTTCAACGCGTCTTTTGCTCTTTTTACCCTTTCTTCGGGA
Source organism: Candidatus Gastranaerophilales bacterium (assembly GCA_944323685.1). Taxonomy (GTDB): domain Bacteria; phylum Cyanobacteriota; class Vampirovibrionia; order Gastranaerophilales; family Gastranaerophilaceae; genus Limenecus. Next base: position 57,841 of record CALUTJ010000007.1, read on the forward strand.
GGAACACCTTTGTAAATCATCGGCATTTCAACATTTTCTATTGCCGAAGTACGCGGTATAAGGTTAAACCCCTGAAAAACAAATCCGAGTTTTCTGTTTCTGATTGTGGAAAGTTCGTTCATTGACATTTTGCTGACATCAATTCCGTCAAGAAAATAACTGCCTGAGGTCGGTTTATCAAGGCAGCCGAGTATATTCATACAGGTTGATTTGCCTGAGCCGGATGCTCCCATAATCGCAACAAATTCACCGGTATCAACGCTCAAAGACACATCATTAAGCGCGTTGAACGAGGTATCTCCAGTTTCATAAGTTTTTATAAGATGTTGTATTTCTATAAGTTTCATTGCCGTTTAAAACAACCTCATCGGACGTTTTGACGTTTTAGCGGTTTTGTCATTGTCCGTTCTTTTTCTCAAAATTACTCTGTCTTTTTCTTTAAGCTGGTCAGAGATAATCTCAGTTCTGTCAGAATCTTTTGCACCTGTTTTTATTGTAATACGCTGAGGTTTGTTATCTTTTATTATCCACAGTCCTTGATCTTTGTATTTTTTACCGCCCGTGAGCTCTTTATCAGTAAATTTTAAAGCATCAGTCGGTACAGAGATAACATTTTCACGTTTGTTTGTGATAATTGAAACATTTGCAGTCATACCCGGAATCATTTTTTGTTCTTTGTTGTCGACATCAACAATTACTGTATAAGTAACAACGTTAGAAACTGTTGTCGGGGCAATACGCACCTCTGTAACTTTGCCGTGGAATACTTCATCGGCATAGCCGTCAAGGGTGTATTCAACCTCTTGATCCTTTTTGATTTTGCCTATATCGGCTTCCGATACATTAACCTCTATTTGCATATTGGTTAAATCCTGTGCAACCTGAAATAATGTTGGGGTTTGGAAACTTGCCGCAACGGTCTGACCAACGTCAACGGCTCTTGATACAACAATGCCGTCAACTGGTGAAACAATTTTTGTATATCTTAAATTTGTCAGGTTATTTTGTAAAGTTGCTTCAGCCTGAGCAATTGTACCCTCTGCTGCCGCAATTTGTGCAAGGTCTGATTTATAAGTGGCTTCCGCAAGGTCAAGGTCGCTTTTTGCTACATAGTTTTTTGTATAAAGTTTTTTATATCTTTCGTAATTCTTTTTGTCATATACAAGCATAGCTTCTATTTTAGCTTTGTTTGAACGTGCTGCAACAAGGTCGCCGCGGGCTTTTTCTACCTGTGCTTGAAACAGAGATGGGTCAATTTGTGCAAGAAGCTGACCTTTTGTTACTTTAGAGTTATAGTCCACATAAATTTCCTTAATCATACCGGAAACCTGTGAACCAATATCTACGGTATTAACCGGATTAACCGTGCCTGAGGCCTCAACGGCTTCAATGATTGTCCGCTTTTTGGCACGTACGGTTACATAGTCAGACATCGGATTCTTTTTAAACCACACGGCAAATCCGCTGACAAAAAATACCGCTAACAATATGGAACTTATTATAATTATTTGTTTTTTCATCTTACCCCCATTGATTTTTGGAACTGTTCTTTTGCGACGTTATAATCAAACACCGCCTGAACAAAAGCCAGCTGGGCATTGTTGTAGTTTGTCTGTGCCTGCTGTAATTCAATAAAGTCACCCAGACCAACTGTATATCTGCCGTCTGCAAGCTCAAAGTTTTCTAATGTTTGTTGTACTTTTTGTGCCATCAACGGAATCTTTTTCTGTAGTACAACCATATTTACATAATTGTTTTTAACTTCAAAGTGAATATTTTTTTTAGAAAGATCAATGTTTTCTTCAGCCATTTCAAGATAAGATTTTCCCTGAGCAATGCTGTATTTCATATCCATGAAATTAAGTGTCGGGAAATTGAGCGTTACGCCTACATTAAAGCCAGTATTAGATACATCGCTGTTTTTTCTGTAGTTATAACCTGCATTGGCGCCTAAAACAGGCAGATAAGAACGTTTTATTGCTTTTAAAGATTCTTTTTGCGCTCTTTCTACCATAAGCAGGGATTTTAAATCCGGTCTGTTTTCGTAAGCCTTTTGTATTGCTTCGTCAACAGGCATTATTAAAGGCTGAAATTTATAATTTTGCAAAATATCCTGCTTTTCAATACCAGAGGTCAAAATTGCTGTTTGTTCGTATTCTTTGCTGCCGCTTTTTTTAACGGTACTGACATTAACTTCTTGCTTTTGAGCAGGTTTGCTCCTTTGAAAATTAAAACTTTCTGTGTTTTTTAAAGTGTAATCAGGTGCATCCGGATAATACATTGCATTGTTGAGGTTAACAAGTGCGTTTTGATACTGCCCCTGAGCGTCAATAAGGGAAATTTTTGCATCAGTCAGGTATACCTGAGCGTTTACAACATCTATTTTAGATTTTAACCCTTCTTTAAACAGAGCGTTTGTTCTGTCATAATTAAGTTTATTAATCCTTACGGAACGCTCAAAAACATCCTGATTAGCCAGAGCCGCGAGGGCCTCAAAATACGCCATCTTGACTCTGTATACCGTGTTTAAAATAGTATTTTCAAGATCATAGCCGACAGATTCTCTGTTGTATTTTTGCATATTTATACGTGCAATGGTGGAGCCGAAATCCCAGATAAGCTGGTTAACACCGAGGTTAAGTTGATAATAGTTGTTATCAGAGGAGGTACTGCCGCCTTGATTGTAGAATCCTCCGCCTCGTCCGCTGTTTTTATTGTGCTGGGAGGTAAAACCGTTACCGATTGTAAGGTTTGGAAAATAATCGGATTTTGCAAGTCCTACTTGAGAATTAGCAATGTCTTTCTGGGTTTTTGCAAGTTTTATATTCGGGTCATTGGCCAGTGCAATGTTTATGCAATCTTCAAGTGAATATTCAACCTGTTTGTTTACTTCCGCAGTCATTTGTACTGCGGGTTTGTTATTGTTGTTTTTAGGTTTATTCTTTTTAAAAGGAATCGAAAACGCATATGCACCGGAAAACAGCTGACAGCTCATAAACGCCATCAAAAGTATTGCGCTTATACTTTTTTTACGGAGAAACATTTTATTATTCAACTCTGATTTTAACCTTGTAACAAATTTTGTTATTAGTATTCTATATAAATTCATTGATATATAAATCATCCTATTATCTTAGATTTTAATCAAGCAGCCCTTTCGAGTTATTTTGCATCAGCCGGACGGGTTAATATATCTTATGTATTAATAAACGATTTATGTTATAATTTGTTCAAATTTAACGGATAGAATTTTTAATGACACGGAGAAGGAATATGAAAATTATTGAAAAAATCACATTATTGTCTGCTGCTGCAATTTTAACGCTTTTGTTTGTTCCGGAACTTTCAATTGCTCAAGAAACTACTGCCTCTGTTGCCCAAACAAAAAATTATGCTGTTGTTGATGTGAAAAAGGTTGTTAATGCATCCAAAAGTGTTAAAGCCTTAAAAGCGGAAAGAAAAAAACAAAACGAAGCCATAGCACAGTTTATAAAAGACGGCAATGCTCAATTGAATGCCGAAAAAGACCAGAAGAAAAAAGATGCATTAAAAAAGAGTTTGAATAACGATTTAAAATATATGACCCAAACTTATGACAAAAAGTATAAAGAAAACCTTGTGAAAGTAAACAGAGAAATTTTGACGGAGATTGCACAAATCGGTAAAACAAAACAGTATGATCTTATTCTGACAACGGATGCCGTTTTGTACGGCGGTGAAAACATTACGAAGGAAGTTATAAAAGAGGTTAAATAATATATGTCTGAAGAAGTAAATAAATATATTAAAGAAGTTGCTCTTCCGATGAAGGCAATTTTCAAAGATATGTTAAAGTATGCGCCGTCAAAAATATTCGGGTTGTTAGGCAATATTGCAATAGTACCTGTTTATACAAACCTTCTCTCTCCGTCACAGTACGGGGTTTATGTAATTTCTCTGGCGGTTTTAAGTTTTTTATGCATACTTTTTTCAGATTGGATAGGTTTGTCCGGTCTGCGTTTTTTCAGACAGAATCAGCTTGAAGGTATTGTTCCTAAATATGTATCAACGCTTGCAATGATACTGTGTTCGAATCTTGTTGTAATGTTCATTGTAGCACTGCTTTGCCGGCAAAAGTTTTATGAATATTTTAATATTTCACCCAAGATATTTTTATTCGTACTCATTTTGATTATACCTGTTGCTATGAGAGCACTGCTTTTTCAAATTTTAAGAGCACAAATAAAACCCGGTGCTTTTACTGTTACCACTATTATTAACCAGATACTGACAATAGTTATTGCTGTGTTAATATTAAAATTTACAAGTCTTGGTGCTGTTTCCATTTTAATAGCCATGGCAATATCTATTACATTAATTGATGTTGTCCTTGTTTTTCAAACCGATATTTTGTGGCTCTTAAAATTTGAAAAACCTGATTTTAATATGATAAAGACTCTGTTTGCTTACGGCGTTCCTATAGCTGTTGCTGCGTTGAGTTTGTGGATAATAAATCAGAGCAATAAATTTATCACAAGCCATTTTCACGGACTTGTTGATGCTGGCTTTGTCGGGGTGGCTTATAATTTAACCTTCCCTATCTTGATGACACTTTTTGCAATAATCACGATTGCCGCATATCCGAGATTGATTAATCTTTATGAAGACAAAACTGATGTAAGACCTTTAATATCAAAACTAACAGGCTATTATATGCTGATTTCCCTGCCGGTAGTTGTGATTATGTCACTGTATGCAAAAGATTTGATAGTGGTATTTGCCAACGCAAAATACTATAACGCGTTTGTATTGCTGCCATATCTTGCTTTCAGCGCTTTCTTTTTAAGTTTTACAGATTACACAACTTATCAGTATCATCTTTCCGGCAAGACTTATATTCTTACTACGCTGAAAGTTGTGTCGGCAATCATAGGGCTTGTCTTAAATATTTTATTAATTAAACAGATGGGACTTGTAGGCGTAGGTATAGCTACTCTTGTATCAAATATATTGTATTTTATTCTGACGGTAGTTGTAGTCGTGCCGGGGTTAAACTGGCAGGTACCTTATAAAAGAATTTTTCATCTCATTTTATGTTTTGTTCCGTCGGCTGTATTGTGGTATATTTTGCAATTAAGCCCTATTACCCCGATTGTACAGATTTATATTCTTTTATCTTTTTATTATTTGTTGTTCTATTTTTCAAAAGGAATTTTTAAAGATGAACTCGGTTAAAAAATTAGCTGTATTCGTTTTTGTATATTTTATATTCAACACTGCGGTTTATTCGCAAGACACTGTTGAAATACCTCAAAAAGTTTTGCAGGGAAGTGTTTTGTACAATGAAGAATCTGCAAGAAAAATGGCTTTTGACGGGCTTGATTTAAAACTTGATAAAAAAATACTTAAAGAACACCTTGAAGATAAAAATAACAAAGAAAATCGTCAGGCAATCAAGGAAGACCGACAGATTGAAGGCCGTTATATTATGTCTTTTAACATTCGCGGGGTTGTAAAAGGTTATGTTGTTGTTTATGACGACAAACCCCAGTATGCTTTTTATTATACAACAAGCGGGTATCTGGCTGCTGTTGATGTTAATAAATCTTTCGGGGCGGAGTTTCCTTACCGTATAGGAAAATACAACCCCGTCACCGGAAATTTGGTTTCAATTGGTGTTTATATCTCTGATGATGAGCAATATTCATATACAAAAAACGGTAAACTAAAAGCTCACTGGGTTGGTGATACGGGATATAATTCAAAAGGTAAACCTATAGCTAAAAGGGAAGTTGTTACTCAAATTCCGGAAGATTAAAAATAATCTTTTCGCTTTAATATCTAATCTAGTGTCGCAGTTGCCACCTCGAGCCTTCTAGACGTCACTGCTCACCTTTGCCTTCTTTTTCGGCTGAACTGTGGTGAAGCCTGAAAAATGGCTTCACTATGTGAACAATGTGACACTCCAAAAATTCGTTCACGTCGCTTTGCTCCTTATCACGAATTTTTCTCGGACAATTTAAAACAAATCTAAAAGACACTCTTTGTATTTTGTGCTACAATTCATTTACATTGTAGTACTAATAAAAGCAAAGGCTGTAGATAAAAACAGGGGTTAAAAATGAGCAACAAGCTTTCGGTCGCATTAATCTGGCATATGCACCAGCCTATATACAAATCTGACCGCAACGGCATATATCTTATGCCATGGGTAAGACTGCATGCTGTCAAAGATTATCTTGATATGCTTTTGATTATGGATAAATTCCCCGGTTTAAAACTCAACTTTAACCTTGTTCCAATACTTCTTGCTTCAATTTACGACTACGGCTTTAACGAAAGTCACGATATATATTCAAAACTTACAATAACCCCTGTTGAAGAGCTTTCAGACGATGAAAAAGAATTTATTTTGAATCACTTTTTTGATGCAAATTATCCGAACATGGTTTTGCCGAATGAAGAGTATAAAAAACTGTACGACAAGCGCTTTAGTGCAAGACAGACTGACATAAACGATTTTTCAAATCAGGATTATTCGGACATAATGGCGTGGTTTAACCTGATATGGTTTGACCCGATGTATCGCGAAAATGAAGAAATTAAAGCTCTGTTTAACAAAAAAAACGGAGAGTTTACTCTTGAAGACAGAATTCGAATTATAGAACTGCAAAGAGAAATTATAAGAGAAATTATTCCTGCATACAAAAAATATCAGGATGACGGAAAAATAGAAATTTCCACAAGCCCCTACTATCATCCTATTTTACCTGTACTGCTTGATATAAATGATGTCAAAGCAACAAATCCTAATGCTGATATTGTAGAACTGCACTCTGATATGACAGAAGATGCAAAATACAATGTAAAGTATGCATTAGACAGGTTTGAAGAAATTTTTGGCAAACGTCCTCAGGGGATGTGGCCGTCAGAACAATGTATAAGCGAAAAAACTCTGCAATTGTTTATGGATATGGGTATAAAATGGACAATTTCAGACGAAGGTGTGCTTGAACAGACTCTAAAAAAAGAATTTGTAAGAGATTTCAGAGGTTATTTAGAAGACCCCTACGACCTCTCTTTAGTGTATAAGTATAAAAACGACGGCAAATGTATAAATATTTTGTTTAGAGATGCTGTTATACCTAATTTGATTGGCTTTGAATATCCTCATCATGACCCTGTTAAAGCCGCAAATGACCTTTATGACAGAATAAAAACAACTCAAAAAAAATTACAAACTTCACCAAACCCCAAACATCTTCTTACTATTGCAATGGATGGTGAAAACTGCTGGGAAAGCTATGCTAATGACGGGCATGAGTTTTTAGAAACTCTTTACGGACTTTTAATGAACGACAATGAGATTGAAGTTGTTAAAGTCAGTGATTATATTGATGAAATAAATGAACTTGATAAAGAAGAAACAGCCTTTGTTTTAGACCGTGTACACGCCGGCTCATGGATAAACAGAGACTTTATGCTCTGGATTGGTGAACCTACAAAAAACCTTGCCTGGAGCTATATGGATAAAGCACGCTGTGATCTTAAAGAATACGAAGCAGAACATCCGGCCTCTGAAGAGGTTAAAAAGGCAAAAAGCGAATTATATATTACGCAGAGCAGTGATTGGTACTGGTGGTACGGTGAGCCTAATGACTCGGGTCAGGACGATATTTTTGACCATATGTTTAGAGAACACTTAAAAAATATTTATAAATACATCAAAAAACCTGTTCCGTCGTATCTGGATTCTCCGCTTTCTAATTATATAGAAACCCACTCAAGATATCCTAAAACAGCTTTCGAAAATTTTGTTTTAAACGGTAAAGACCCGCTTGAAAAATGGGAAGCCGGCGGTTGTCTTGAAATCCCCGCAACTCCGACAATGCAGGAGAGAAGATTTTTTAACAAAATTTATTTCGGGTATGATTATGACAATTTATACCTGAGATTTGATATAAACAGCTATATTCTGGATAAAGACAAGGGATTTAAAGATTTTAACCAGATTTATATTTACTTCAAAAATAAACAGGAATCCCATTTCTTTGCTTCTCCGATAAGGACGATAAACAAAACAGAAACTATTATTCCTATTTTAAGAGAGCCATATAACAGCGAAGTAAAATTAACTCTGTTTAAAAATTTCTATTTCAATGCTCAACTTGCACACGCAACCCGTGACAATCTGTGGGTTATTCAACTTAAAAACGGAATTGAACACGTATTTGAAGATTTTCTGGAATTAAAAATCCCGTTTGAGGATTTGCGTGTGGAAAAGGGTGACATGGTTGAATTTTTCATTGTGCAGGGGCCTCTTGGAATTGTTGATGATTTTTACCCCCAAAATTCGCTGTTACCGGTAATAAGACCTCAAAGCAACAAAAAATAAGGAGCAGGACTATGAAAACAAAAAAAATGATTTTATCGCTTATCGGGTTATTCTTAACCGCAAACGCTGTTTGGGCAGCTTTAAATTATGAAGATATTAATTACATCTTTACAACGGTAAATGCTAAACCGGGTAAATTTGAATGCAAAGACAATAATGTTAACACCTGTTTTGTTCAGATGGACAAAGTTGGCAACGGTTCTTACGGCGGATGCTATCAGACTAAAGAAGAAATTGCACAAAGAATCCTTGACGGTAAGTGCAAATATACACCTGATACAGAAGAATCATATTCCTGCAAGGTAGACGCGGTTAACAAATGCTATATAAAATTCGGCAAGGCATATTACACAAATTGTGAAATCGGAGAAAGAAGCTGGAATTCTAACTTTGATACACAAGCAAGAGAATACATACAAACTCACGAGTGCGAAAAATTATAAAAAAGGTATAACAATTAAAAAGAATTGCCTTTTGATATGTGTAAAAAGGCAATTCTTTTTACTGAATTGTTTTTATTTCAACATAGGTTTTGCAGGTAAGGCATAAAATTGACTAGCTTAAATATTTTAAAAAATATTATTTCATCAGGAATTAAAAATGTAGCAGGGCATACCCCGCCTGTAAGAGTGCCGCTGCCCCCCGATGTTGAAAATATTAAATATATGAAACACCTCACAGATGATGTTTTAGAATTGACTCCCTCAGCTCGTTATATAGGGGAAGAAGCTTCTGCTGTAAAAAAAGTAAACTTTCTTGAAGAAGTTGTGTCAAAAGAATCAGAACTTATACAAAAATACAAAAATATAACGATTGATGATATTTTATCTCAAATTAAAGATACAAAAATCTTTCCGGAGGATGAAGCAAATTCGATTAAAGAAGCTATTAATTTTGTAGGTGATGACACGCCCGAATTTAAAGCAATGTTAGACTCTTTAATAAAGCAAAAAAAGAATCAATTTGATTTATTTAGTTGTGATGATACAAACGTAAGCGACATAATCTGGACGCTTATGTCTGTACAAGATGATGCAGCGGCCGGCAGGAAAAGTATTTTAAACCTTGTAAACAGTTTTGCTAAAGACAAAACTGATTTAAAGGATATAAATACTTTTATTGATAACTTGGTAAATCCTAAAAACAGTTTTGCGCTTGACGAAATAGACGCACTTGAACCTATTTTGGTGAAGCTTTCTAAAAATATAAATATTACAGACAAGGATTTTTTATCTTGCGGGCACTGCGTACTGAAAAATGATCCGCAATTCAGTGAGTTTTTGATACAAGATGTAACTTTCTTAAAAGCGTATAACGCAATAGGTCTAAAACTTCATAATGAAGATTTAAGACTTATGATAAAAAACTACAGACAAAAAATCACTCCTGAAGAAGAATCCTCTTTATTGCTTTATAAATCGGAATCGCAAAAGATAAATACAGGACAACTTAAGCAACAAGCACAAACTATAGAATCTTATCTGAACAGACAATCTTTAGATGAAGAAATAAACGTATTCAGAGGTGAAGATTACGGTTTTGTTGACAGTGTGAAAATTGGCGACCAAACCTTAGGTGATATTTTAAGAGCAAGTGAAAAATTTTCCGAAACACAGTTGAAAGAGCTCATTGCAACAAAATTAAGCGATTATCAAATTATCCAGAATCGTTTTATGTCAACAAGTCTAGACTCTAATATAGTTGAATCGGGTAAATTCGGTTCAAAAATTATATGGAATTTGACTTTACCACCCAAAACAAAAGCGGCGTGTATTGACATGCACCTTCCTCAGAACGCTCTTGTTGGAGAAACAGAAGTTCTTGTACAAAAAAACTCTCAATTGTTCATAAAAAATTTACAATTTGAAAACAACAAATGGTATATAGACGCAATTGTTATACAATAATATAAAAGAAGGATTCTTTATATGATAAAAAAGATAGAAATTATTAATCCCCAAAAATACGAAATCTATATTAATCAAATACGCAAAGCCCCGTATATTTCTACTAAAGAAAACTACAAAACCGTTGTGGCAAACAAAGTAGAATATCCCGAGCTTCAAAGCGTAAAATCGAAATTAAACTATGATGAAATAATAAAATACAAACAAGATTTGCTGTTAAAAAAAGAATACTCACCTCAAAAAACAGTAACAAGAGGTTAAAACTCTTTAAAGTATTGTGTTTATTACCTCGTCAACTGTTTTTCCTGAACAAATTGCGTTATTTACCATCATAAAGTCGACATCTCTTTTGCCAATAACGGTCAATAAATCTGACATGTCTTTCAGCGAATAATTACCGGATTTAGTCATTACTGTAACGGTTTTAAAAATTTCCCCGCTTATATTTTTGTTGTTGAGTATCAAACCGTATATCTGCCATAAAAACTCAGGAAGCTGGACTCTGTCTTCATACCACAGGCCTCTTTTGTTTTCTTTTTCCGTTAAATTATCAATATTTTGAGTTAAGGCATACAACATCTTGTCAAAATATGCTTTATCTTTGGTTTCTGCCAATATCATTTCTATAGGTTCAGTTATTTGTATAACCGTATTAATAGACAAATCTTTGCCTGAAAGAAAATCTTGATAGTTTTTAATATTAACATTGGGGATTGATTTCAAAATCATTTTTAGTTCTTTATTAGCTACCGGCTTTGTTGTTTTATAATTTTCTCCCAGTATGCTTTTTAAAGATAAATTTTCTTTATTGTTTTGTGATACGGGGTATTTTTGATTTTTGTTTTTAATCCTGTTGGGCATTACATAAAGATCTTGAGCCAGATTTGAAAGTACATCAGACATATTTATTTTCTTTTTATATTCGGCAGGAATTTTTTTTGCCCCGAGATACGCCCCCATAATATTCCCCGTTATTGAGCCTACTGTATCACTGTCGCCTGTTATATTGACCGAACATTCTACTGCTTTTTTGAAGTTATCCGGATATTTTAATGCCGAATATACTGCAATAGCAAGAGCTTCTTCTCCTGTCCAGCCGTTGCCGAGTTGAGGTATTACGTCTTCCGGCAGCATATTCTTTTTAGAATATCTTACGGCTGTTTTTAAAAGACTTGTTACTTTTTCATTGTTGCTTTTGCGTTCTAAAATTTTTATTGTTTTTTCAACAGCGTCCTGCAAAGATTCTCCCTTAATAATGTAAGCAATAATAGAAGCCATTGCACCGGCAGAAAGATATGCCTCAGGTCTGCTGTGGGTCAGCGCACAGCAGCCGACGGCAACATTAAAAGCTCTCGAAGGATTGTTGTAATACATTAAACCGACAGGGGCAACTCTCATTGTGCCGCCGTTGCCTTTGCTGTCATTGATTTTTTTATCGAGTGTTCCCGGTTCTCCTCCCATAATTGCTGATATACAAGTATTCCCGGGTGCTTTAACCTTGTATAATTCTTTTACCTCCGACAACCAGCCTTTGTGCCTGTATAAATTTCTCTGGGTGCTTAACCAATCGCCGTATGACTCAAAAACATCATAAAAATTTATATTATTGATTGAATGATTTTTTAATGCCGATTTTATCAAACCGTCTGCCGTAAATATAGTCATTTGTGTGTCATCAGTGAACTCGGCTTTTTTATTTTTTGGGATTAAAAATTTATTTATACCTTCGCTGCCGTACGTTTTTTTTATTTCGTAAAGAGGCATAAATTCAACCGGAGCCCCTAAAGCATCACCGATTGCCCCGCCGATTAAACAGCCCTGATAATTATCAAGCTTATGCCTGATATTATTGTTGTTTTTGTTTATAGTCCCTTGAAAAGCAATCTTGTTGTAATAGCCGTTAGCATCTAATTCCGGAAGTTTTGAGGTTTTGTTATTTGTTTTAAAATCATTAATTTCCAATACCTGTTTGGCTGAATTGTCAGAATGCTTTGCAAACGGGATATTTTGTATAAAATCTACTTTCATACTGAACAATCCTTACAGGTAATAATGCGCGTAAATAAAAGAAATTAACAAATTTTAGACATATTTTACAAAAATTTTACATATCATTTATACCTTTAAAATAAACAATATAAGTTCTTTAAAACGCTCCTCTGGCTGATTATGTTTAAAAAACGTCATATTAAAATTTATGCAGGTTAAAAAGAAAGGATAAAAAATGCACACTGTCGAAAAATTGAAAAAAATGATAGATTTTAAAGACAACCAGATTAACAAACGTGTACTGGCAAAAGATGACGAGCATATGGCGATGTTGGCTGCTATCAAAAAAGACCAGTTTATGAGCGAACATATTTCTCCGGTTGATGCATTTGTTTATATTGTTGAAGGGGAAATTGAATTTTCAATAAACGAAAATCCTGAAAATGACGAACAAAAAGTTTTTAAATTAAAAGAGGGCGATATATTCTTTTTTAAAGCGAATGAAAGACATGCACTGCTCGGAAAAAAAGATTCAATTATTCTCGTTGTAAGAATTTAGACGCAGCTTCTTAATATATTTGTTAACAGAAAAATCTCCTGTATAATAAAGAATATTGTCAAATTTTAATATACGGGGGAATATGATTTTAGTTAATTTATTAATTATTTTATTGTTGTTACTAGCTAACGGATTTTTTGTAGCGTCTGAATTTGCGCTCGTTAGCGTCAGACAGACAAGAATAAATCAGCTTGCAAATGAAGGTAACAAAACCGCAAAAGTTACTGTAGATGCATTAAAAGAACTTGACAGATATATTGCGGCAACACAGCTCGGGATTACTATTGCAAGTATTGGTCTTGGCTGGGTGGGTGAAGCTACACTTGCTAAAATATTACACCCGTTGTTGGATTTTCTGCCGTATGTATCAAACACTGTTGCTTCACACACAATAGCAGTTGCGCTTGCATTTGCACTGATTACTTTTATGCATGTTGTAATCGGAGAATTGATGCCGAAATCTATAGCGCTTCAATATCCTGAAAAAACTACTCTTGCTGTAACACGTCCGCTAGTATTTGTTGCAAAAATATTTACACCTTTTATATTTTTACTCAACGGCTTTGGCAACTGGTGTTTAAAACTTATGAATATTCCGCCTGCTCATCCCTCACATGCCGTACATACGGAAGAGGAGCTTGATATGATTATCGATGCAAGTTATAAAGGCGGTGTGTTAAACGAGACAGAAAATTTATTATTAAAGAATTCTTTAAAATTTACGGATTTGAATGCAAAACAAATTATGGTGCCGAGATGCGATGTTACTGCAATACCGGTTGATATCGATATAACCGGGCTTGAAAAAGTTATTCTTGATAATCAGTACACTAGATACCCTGTCTATGACGGGAATATAGATAATATAGTCGGGATTCTGCACGTAAAAGACCTGTATTCCTGCAAAATGAAAAATGAAAATTTCGAAATCAAACAGTGCTTGAGAAAACCGCTGCTCGTCCCTGAAACTATGACAACCGATGTGCTTTTGCAAAATTTTAAAAACAATCATACAGAAATTGCAATTGTTATAGACGAATTCGGCGGAATGTCAGGAGTTATTACACTTGAAGATGTTCTGGAAGAAATTTTCGGCGATGTACAGGACGAATTTGATGAGGAAGAAAACGACATAAAAAAAGTAGCTGAAAACAAATTTATTGTAAACGGACTTTTGCGTGTTGATGAATTTTTTGAATACTTTAACATCAACCAGCATGAAGAAGAGGTTGAAACAATAGCAGGACTATTGCAAAAACGTCTTGGCAGGCTTGCTAAAATGAATGACGAAATTCAAATAGACGGATTAAAAATTAAAGTGATAGAATTCAAAGGAAGACGAATCAAAAAACTGCTTGTTGAAACACCTGATATTGAAAATGACTAAGTTAAATCTTGTTAATTTTTTTGTATCAGCTATGCTCTAATATTGGATTTTTAACAGAGACTGTGTGCTTCGGGCAGTCTTATGGTTTTTATACGGTTCCGAATTTTTTTTGAAGCCTTTCTAAAAAAAGTTTGGCCGCAGGAGAAAATATCTGATATTTTTTCCATACAATATCAAGTCCTGATTCCAGTTTCGGAGAAAGCGGAATAAAACACAAATTGGTGACATCTGTAGTATTCACAAGTTTATCAAGCGTAATTGCATAACCTATCCCTGCATCTACCATGATTGCAGCATTGTACACAAGGTTGTAGGTGGCAGTAATATTTAAATTGTCAAATTCTTTGCCGAACCAATCCAAAAAACCGCTTTGTGCTGAATATTTTCTGGACATTTGTCTTGAAGCAATCAATGGAACATTTACAAGATCTTTAAGCGTAGCTTTATTATTTTTAGCCAGCGGGCTGTCTTTTCGTGCAATAACTCCCCATACATCTTTATCGGGTAAAGGTATATTATCGTACTTAGACAGGTCTATGGGCTGTATCAGCACACCAAAATCTAAAAGTCCTTTATCCAATTTTTCGGTAACATCTTCGGCGTTGCCGCTGAATATATGGAATTTTATGTCAGGATAATCGTCTTGCAGCTCTTTCATCACGTGAGCAACATATTTCATTGAGTCTGTTTCTCCACAGCCAATGTATATATCACCGCCTATTACTTCTTTTATAGATTGAAATTCAGCTTCTGTTTTTTCAATCATATCAACAATTTCTTCCGCTCTTTTGCGAAGCATCATTCCTTCAGGAGTGAGTGACACTCTATACTTGCCTCTAATAAGCAGTTTGTGGCCTAATTCTCTTTCTAAATCCTGTAACTGTCTTGAAAGAGTCGGCTGTGTAAGATGCAGGTAGTTTGCGGCTGCTGTTATACTGCCTTCGCGTGCAACCGTTAAAAAATATCTTAAGACCCTGAATTCCATTTTGCCGTATTCCTTTTTGGGTAATTTTAGCAATTTGTTCTTGTATCGTAATGATAATAAATATTACCGGTGTACAAGTCTGTATTATTCTATATTTTTAAATTATGCCTGTCAAGTATTTTTAACTATGTAATATAAGTATTTGCTATTTTAAAATAGTGATAAATAATATGAATATACAGGAGAAATTATCTTGACAAAATACAATGAAAAAATTCTTCAAAATCTCAAAGATGCAAATTGCAGCAATGCAATAATAGAACAGTTTTTTAAACTGGCAAAACAAGGCAAACTTCTTGAACAAACGAAACTTTTATACAGTTACAAAACTCAATTGCTGGAAAGTTTGCATAAAAACCAGAAAAATATAGATTGTCTTGATTTTCTAATTTACCGGCTTGAACAGGAATTAAAAAATAATACAGTTTGATACATTATCACTGCTATCGTATCTTTTATCAGTATTAAAAAGGAATAATAAAAAATGGAAATATTAAAAGTAATTACCCCGAGAGGCCTTGAACTAAAAGGCGCAATATTTGGCGATAACACAAATGATACAGTGCTTATTATGCTCACGGGTATATGTTCAAATATATTTCAAAACGAACTTTTGCATTCTACGGGCAAATTACTGGAAGCAAACGGAATAACCTGCATCATTGCTCATGCTCACGATTCTTTTTCTTGCTTTGCGTACAGCGATTTTTCAACAGGCAAACAAAAACATGCAGGCACCTTCAACGATGATTTCAATATGGTTTATGAGGACGTTGAAAGCTATGTTAAATACGCAAAAGAAAAAATGGGCTTTAAAAATATAATTTTGGCAGGGCACTCACTCGGTTCAAATAAAATTATCCACTATCTTGGCAATACCCCTGATAATGTTGTCGATTACTTTATTGTTTCTTCACCGGTTGATATAATGCACTGGTGGAAAGTTATGCCCAACATAGACACTTGTTTTGAAATGGCAAAAAGCTGGGTAGAAGAAGGCAGAAGCAACGATATATTGCCGTTTATGTTCGGCGGTTTTTCTCCGATGACGGCAGCTACCGTTCTCGGCTTTTACAATGCGGGCAACCTCAAAAACTGTCCTGTTTTAAGCGGTGAAGGTGAAACTGACTCATTATACAACATAAAATGTCCGGGGACTTTTGTTATTGGTTCAAAAGATTCTGTCACCGGTGACAGCCCCAAAGGTTTTATGGAAATCTTAAATTCGTGGACACGATATCCTGAGCGTAATCAAGTTATAGAGATAGAAAATGCATCTCATATTTTCTACGGCAAACACGAAGAGTATGCCGGCATAATTCTTGATTGCGTTCAAAAACATTGCAATTTCGCGTTTACATAAATGGTCTTTTATCTGCAAAACATAAGTAAGATAAAGGATGAAAATACAAATACACTATGTGTTTTCCCCAGGGCTTTTATTTAAAACAAAAGGAGATTTTTACGATGCAAACAGTTCCTAAAACAACTCCGGATATCAATGAAAATAATTCTGAATACATCAATGTAATATCAGGCTGCACTTTTGATGAAGAAAGAGCACTCTACAACATAAAGGATACAAAAGTTGTAAACTGTGTTTTTGCCGGTGATGCCGACGGAGAATCAGTGCTAAAAGAAGGCAGACACTATCTTGTTGATAATTGTTCCTTTTCGCTTCGCTACCCGATGTGGCACGCTCATAATTTTGTACTTACTGAGTCATATATGGATGAAAAGACAAGAGCACCTTTATGGTACTGCGTTGACGGAAAAATCCAAAACTGTAATATTGACGGCATAAAATGTCTGAGAGAATGCCGCAATGTTAAAATAAAAGATTGTGTTATAAATTCGTCTGAGTTTGGCTGGAAGTGTGACAGTATAATAATTTCGGACTCAAAAATCAATGCGGCATATTTTTTGTTTGAGACAAACAATGTTGATATCACAAACCTTGATATGACAGGCAAATACTCCTTTCAATATATGGAAAACCTGCATATAAAAGACTCAAGACTTGATACCAAAGACGCTTTCTGGCACAGCAAAAATGTGCTTGTGGAAAATTCCTTGTTAAAAGGAGAGTATTTAGGCTGGTTTTCTGAAAATCTTACCCTTGTAAATTGTAAAATAACCGGCACCCAGCCGTTATGTTATTGCAAAAATCTTAAGCTGATAAACTGCACAATGGAAAATACAGACCTTGCTTTTGAATATTCAGAGGTTGAAGCCGATATCAAGGGGCATATAGATTCTGTCAAAAATCCTAAATCAGGTACAATCAAGGCTGACAGTGTAGGGGAAATTATAGAAGAAGAGGCTATTATGCCGTGCTGCGGGCAAGTTATAACCCGAATACAGTCAATTCGTGGAAACAGATAAATAAACACAATGTGCCCAATCCTGATATTAATCCGTAATGGTTATGGCCGCGGTTTTTGTCAGCGTTTTAAAATCGCTTTTACTATTTCATTCTTTTCTGACAGAATTTTAAAAATAGTTTCGGGTGCTTTTTTTACAAGCTGCATCTTTGCCATTGTTTCATACTGTTGTTTTAAGCCGGCAAAATATTCTTTTCCGACAAGTATAATTTGTTTAAATTTGTTTTCTTCGCTGTGAATATTGTAGCGGATAATGGTTGCAGCTTCTTGAAGGGTTGTTGTGCCTCCGGGGAAGAAAACAAAATTGTCAGCAACTTTAGTAAATTTTATAATTCTTTCCGCTTCCGATGAAGCTTTGCCAATGATTACACAGTCTTTAAGATTTTCATCTCCCCATAACGGTTTTACTATAATTGCAAGGTTTTGTACAGGCTTTCCGTCAAGATTAACGGCGGAATTTTCTTTTGCAGCGTTGTAAGCTGCCCCCATGATACCGTTTGTGCCGCAGCCTGTTACTATGTTGTAGCCGTTTTGTACAAGCTCTTTTGTTGTTTGTGAGCATAATTCCATATATTCCATTAAAGGTTCGGTTGTTTTGGAACTTCCCAGTATCGCTACGGTCTTTTTTGTCTGTTGCGGCTTGGTGTATTTTGTATTTAATGACGGAATGTCTTTAAAAATGTCTACGGCTAAATTGTTCATAGCTTTATTAAACCATGAATATTAATAATATTTATATATTTTTGATTTATGCTATAATTCTTTTTGTAATGGATAAGAAATCTCTCAGTATTAGCACACAAAATAAGTTAATCCTGTTAGGGTTGGTAGTCAGCACTGTTTTGATTGTCGGGTTGGCTGTTTTTGCCATTACTAATATTCAGGAAAAAATTTCCGAGGTCTACAGAGGATTCGGAGAAATCCTTACAAAAACTCTTGCCATAGAAAGTGTTGAAATAACAAAAGATGTTCAGGAATTTGACCGTTTCAGCACATTACAAAACCACTCTCGCTCTATTATAAACAGCAATAATGAAATTGCCTTTATAGAGTTCAGGGATAATCAAAACAACGTTATTTATTCCACAAAAAACGATTACCCTCAAAGAGCCCAAAAAGCACAAATAACAAGTTTTGCTCAGATGATTTCCGATATTGACGGGCTTAAAACCAGTATTGGTAAAGTTACTGTGGGACTGTCCGGCGGAGCTTCCAAGGATATCTCTCATGCCACAAGAAACTCGATGCTGGTTGTGTTTACCGTTGCTTGGCTTGTGTTTACTCTTGTTATTTTGATTAACACAATTCTTATTACAAGAGAGCTAAGCATACTTCATCACGGGGTAAAAAAGATTTCTACCGGCGATTTTGGTTACACACTTGATGACAAAAACACCTCCGGTGAAATAAAAGACCTTATCCGTGCATTTAACGATATGTCGCAAAGGCTGCATCAGTACGAAGAGCAGAATATTGATGAGCTTACGCTTGAACGTAATAAGTTCGAAGCTGTTTTGATGAGTATTGTCAACGGTGTTGTTGTGTGTGACAACTTTGATAATGTTGTGCTTGTCAATAATGCGGCTAAAAAGATGCTCGAGGTTGAAGATGAACAGATTTTAAATACCAAAATCCAGATGTATTGTGATACGGACGGAGAACTTTGCTTTAAAGAAAAAATTGAGCAGTTTAAGGACACTCCGCTTGATATTATGGAAAACAAACCCATTGAGTTCAATATAGAAGTTGACGGCAGGGTTATTAAATCCGTAATTTCTCCGATGTTTTCAAATAATCAGGACTATGTGGGCTACGTTATCGTTCTTATCGATGTAACAAAAGAAGTCGAAATCGATAAGATGAAAAGCAATTTTATCTCTAACGTAAGCCATGAACTCAGAACTCCTGTTACTGTCTTAAGAACTTACATAGATACTTTGTACAATCACTCCGATGACTTTGACGAAAAAACAAACAAGGAATTCTTTGAAGTTATAAATAAAGAAGCAGCAAGGCTTCAAAAAATGGTTAACGATATTCTTGATTTTTCAAGACTTGAGGCCGGCAATGTAAAGGTTGTTAAAGAGTTGACCAATATAGTTCCGCTGATTGAAGGCGAACTTAAATCAATGCAGGTGTTAGCAGAAGAAAAAAATATAACATTTTCTCTTATTAAAGAGCCTGATTTGCCGGAAATTCCGATTAATGCAGACAGCATAGAAAGAGCCTTGAACAATCTTATTTCAAATGCAATAAAATACTCGCCGGAAAACGGAAGAATCAAGGTGCGTGCAGAGATTGCTCGTGATCCGAATTATATTGAAGTTTCCGTTGAAGATCAAGGCTGCGGAATCCCTGAAGAACATCAGAAAAAAATATTTGAACGTTTCTATCGTGTAGAAAATGATACCCATACTGTAAAAGGCACGGGGCTTGGTTTGCACCTTGTTAAAATAACCATAGAAAAACATCACCGCGGTCAGGTCTTTGTAAAAAGTAAACCTGGCGAAGGTTCGACTTTCGGTTTCCGTCTGCCTATTAACCCTGTTGAAGATAGTGAAAACGAAGAAAATAATCAGGATGCATAATTACAAGGCGAGCAGTTTTGCGATGTTTTCATCGGGTAAATACATCATACCGCTTTGCAGCTCTTGAGGAATCTCTCCCCTTATTTCTTTGGGAGTGTTTAAATACTTTTGCATTAAAACATCTTTTTCATTGTTTAGAAACCTGAGCCCGTTTTTATAATAAAAAACTATCGGTGGTTTGGCGTCATATGCCATAAGATGAATTCTGCCGCCAAAGCCGAGTTTTTGGCTTTCTCTGACAGCAGCTTTTAAAAGTTCGGTGCCGATGCCGCGATACGGTGAAGCTTTGCAGGCGTTGTTTTGGGATTCCAGTGCAATAAGACTCATAGAATTGTATATGTAATCCTCACCTACGGGTGTTTTGCAAAAACCGCCGGCAGGATAAGCCAGTGAAGCGTAACCTAACTTGTCGGCCTGTTCATTTTTTATATAAAGGTGGATTGTGTTTTCTTTTTCAAATTTTGTAATGTAGGCCGGTACCTGTTGTTTTGTTTCTCTCAAAGTCAAAGAGGTTTTTGCCGCTATTTTTTCAGACGTAAAAAGAGAGTTCAGAACCTGCGCACTGACCTTGTAATCCGGCAGCTTTGCAATTTGCTTTTCGCAAGAAACATTGCTATGTACGGGTAGTTTGTATTCATAGCGGATTGCGGGAAGGTTGGTTATTACTTTTTTTGCAATTTTTATTGAACTCATACCGCTATAAAACACGTAAAATTCAAAAATTGCTTTATTAAAAAAACTTTATAATTGAATTTGCATAACCTTGTCGTATGCCTGAATAATTTTTGTGGTAATGTTTGTTGCAACGGTTACGCCTAATTCCGCTTTTGCAACGGCTGTCATAACATCGTGGATATCTGCGTTTCCGTTTTCTTCCATAACGTCTTTCATTAATTGGTCAGGGGCGTTCAATTCTCTGTTAAAGTTTTCCACAAGCCCTGAAAATACGGATTTAAAATCGTTTGTTTCAAGCTTTTCCACACGATTCATACGAAACGGAGCAATGCCGCCTACGCCCGTATCCAGTTTTGTTGGCTGCATTCTTTCAAATAAATTTATGTTGGGTGCAAACTTTTTTTCTATCATTTCTATTTTCCGTTTCTATTTTGTTAAACTTATCCGAGGTAGTTGGCGAGTATGCTTTTTACATAGTTCTGGGTTTCTTTAAACGGAGGAACACCGCCGTATTTGTCAACATTACCTCCGCCTGCGTTGTAGGCTGCCAGTGCGAGAACAACATTGCCGTTGTATCTTGCAAGCAAGCCTTTTAAATGTCTTACACCGCCGTCAACGTTTTGTACAGGGTTGTAGGCATCTTTTACCCCCAGCCCTTTGGCTGTAGCAGGCATAAGCTGCATCAATCCCATCGCGCCGCAGTGCGAAGTTGCTTTGGGGTTAAAGCCTGATTCCTGTCTTACGACCGCTTGAACGAGTTTTTCGTCAACACCGTATTTCTGGCAGGCTTTTGAGATGATATTCATAATCTGTGCTCTGGTCGGGTTGACAATGTTGCCGAAGGTTTTTTCGAGTGATTCCGTAGCTTTAACAGTGTTTTGTTTAAGGTTATTTGCTGCTTTTGTCAGGGCTAAGAAATTACTTTTGCCTGTTCGAAACTGGCCTTCACCTTTTTGGCTTGCTTTTAAAATCTCTGCAAATGAAGGTTTTTCTGTTTTAACCGCGTCAGGATTGAGCTGCCTTTCTATGCTTGCCACGTGTGTTTGTATCTGCTGCACGCGCTGCATGGCCGCTTCTTTTCCGCCTTGATTTATATATGCCTGTATCGTCGGAGAAAACATTCTTTACTGACCTGCCTTATTGCTTAGTTTATTGTCTGCCTATTTCAACGGCTCTTTGAGCCATACTTTTTGTGATGTTGATAACAGCAAGGTTTGCCTCATACGCACGCTGGGCAATGTTTGCGTCTGCTATATCAACAATGGGGTTGACGTTTGATGAACGTATGTAACCGTTAGCGTCGGCATCAGGGTGCCCCGGACGGTAGAGCCTTTCGCCGAGAGTGGGGTCTTCTACAACGCCGGTTAATCTTACGCCGCCCTGCTGGAACGGGATTGTCCCTACGCCAAAGACGTCTTCTTTCATAGAGTTTAATAACCCGTGGAAAGATATATCGTCTGTTGCGTTGAGTACCGGAATTTTTCTTACATAGTTAGGTGTATCAAGGTTTGCAATGTTTTTAGCGTGAATTTTAAGCCTTGCACCATGTGCTTGCAAGCTCTTTTCACCTATGTTCATTGTTTCCATTAAACTCATATCTTCACCTTCTTTGCTTTAAGTTTGGTTTTAAAAATTATTTTTATCTGCCTACACCTGCTGCCGTTCTCATTTCACTTATAATTGAGGACATTTTTCTCGATGCTACCGCATACAGGATAGACATCTTTTGCATTTCTGCAAGCTCGTATGTCGGGTCAACACCGACATCTTGTTCTTCTATTAACCCTGACGGTCCCAGTTTTATGGATAGTTCAGTTTCTAAGGGATTGTTCATTGTTCCCAGATACTGGTCAAAACTGATGTCTTTTCTCACGTAATTGGGTGTATCCATATTCGCAAGGTTTGTACTCAAAGCTCTCTGTCTTTGAGAAATCAAATCAAGCATCAAGTTTGTTTTTATAATAGGGTCTTTTGGTGTATACATTTGTTTTTACCTTTTTGTTTTAAAACATTATGTCAGTTACTGAGTGAGGTTTATTGATTTCTGATACATATCATCAATTACGTGAATAAGCCTTGTGCCAGCAATCATTGAGGAGTTTAATCTCAAAACCTCGTTAACGTTGCCTATGTAATCCGCGTTAGAACGTTCAAGCCCGCCTTGTGCGATATAGCTGTGTTCTTTAATAAGTCTTGGCTCTCCTGATTCTTCAGTTGCTATAACTTTGTTAAACTCGGCAGATTTCAGACCTTCAGGGTTTTGAAACTGAACAACCGGAATTTTGCCGAGAACGTCGTAGCGGGTATGTCCTTTTTGGATGACCATTACTGTACCGTCTTGTTTAATTCTCAAACCTTCATGGTTAACGGGAACTTTAATTCCGTCACCGACAAGATAACCGTCATTTGTTACGATATAACCGTCTTTATCAAGTTTAAATGAACCGTCACGGGTGTATTGGACATCTCCGTTCGGGGAAGTTACGGGAATAAATCCCGGGCCTGTGAGGCAAACATCAAGCGGACGTTCGGTTCTCATAAACGCCCCCTGTTTGTAGTCATAGCGGACTACACCGTCTAAGTATCCGTTTTCGTCAAGAATTTGTTCAAATCTTACGGCCTTGTATGCGTTAGTATTCAGGTTGCCTATGTTATTTGAGATATAACCCAATCTTTCGAATTGAATGTTGGTGTTTATGATACCTCTTCTTATTAACCCTTGTAATGTTGTCATTTACTAACCTTTCTTAACTTATTTCTGCCTTTTAACCGTTTATCTTTTAATTAGTCATTATTATGTGCTGCTCAGCGATTGTATTGCTTTTGACAGGTTATTGTTTTGCATTATAAACAGCTGTCTGTTTGCTTCAAAGTTTCTTTTTACGGGGATAATTTGTAAGATTTCGCTGTTTAAAGAAACGTTGGAATATTCGTTGAACCCCTGTTTTATGTTGGGGTCTAATACCGCAACCCCTTCATTTGTTACAACTGAAAGGGTTGCAACGTATTCGAGCTTGTTTGTTGCTTTGTTGAACACTCTTACATCACCGTTTTTGTCAATCTTTATGTCTTCAAGTTTTTCCGGTATAACATGTAATTTTATAGCCGTACCATCGTTAGCCAGTACATGAGCGTCTTCAAGTGTTAACAGATTGCCTTCTTTGTCTATTTTAAAACGTCCGTCACGGGTGATTTTTATACCGTCCGGGCTCTGGTATTGGAAGTAGCCTTTGTTTGCTATTGCTAAATCAAGCGGATTAAGCGAATGTCCGATTCTGCCTATGGAGTCATCTACTGCCGTAGACAGTGCATGGGTTCCTATCCATTCAGCAAATGAAGAAACAACGGGGTCTTTTCTCTGGTAGCCAACTTTGTCAAACGAGTTGTAGTTCTCGTTAATTACGCCAAAGATTTCTGTTTGCAAATGCATTGCTCGTATGCTGGTTGTTAAACCGTTTTCAAAAAAGTTAATACCGCCGCGTAGTTTCATAATTGTGTCCTTTATCTAATCCTCGGTTGCTTTTTACTTCAGGCCTTTGAAGCTAAAAAAAACTAACCTTTGATTTGTTTTGTCGAAATTTTTTCGAACCAGTATTGCATACTTATTCATTAATGATGTCGGACAAAAAGTCAAAAAAAACACAAAAATATCTTAAAATCATACGTTTGGAGGAAAAATTACGCTTGCGGAAAAGATTTGAAAAAATCTGCCGATATTTAGCGGCTTAACCGGTTTTAATTTTTGCTTTAAAATCTTTTTATAAAATGTGCACTGCTTTAAACCAGTAATACAAAACCCCGAAATTTACTCGGGGTTAACAGTAAAGAAATATTCTTTTGGGTGCTTGCAAAACGGGCAAATATCAGGAGCCTGCTCCCGTTCAAAACGGTAGCCGCATTTAGAGCACTCCCACAAAACAGGAGTATCTTTTAAATAATACGTGTTGTCTTCAAGTTCGGCTAAAAGTTTGTTGTATCTTGTCATGTGCATTTTTTCAATGTTTCTTACGCTTTCGAACAAAGCTGCAATTTTATCAAAGCCTTCTTCTTTTGCATCTTTTGCAAAGTTTGCATACATGTCTTGCCATTCGTAGGTTTCTGTTTGAGCGGCTGTTCGTAAATTTTCTTTTGTATTTGGAATATCGCCGCCGTACAATAATTTTAACCAGATTTTTGCATGTTCTTTTTCGTTTTCAGCTGTCTTATCAAAGATATCAGCAACACTGATAAGTCCCTCTTTGCGCGCTTTTTGCGCAAAAAAGTTGTATTTGTTTCTTGCCTGTGATTCACCGCAGAAAGCCTCCTTTAAATTGTTTTGTGTTTTTGTTCCTTCAAGCTCTTTATTTATACAGGTTGAAAAATCAAAATCCTCGCTAAAACTCATTAATAACTCCTTTCTTTTGCAACAATTAGAGCACAAAACCTAAAAATAAATGTTATACTATCGAGCTAGTTATGTTGTCCTATATTTTGAGATTTGAAAATAAGTGTATTTCTTACCATAAATCGATATAGCAAGCTTTTGGCAGTGATTAATACTTTTTGGAATGTTTCGAAATGTTAAGCTCGAAACACGCTAAGTGATTGATTTTTTAAAAATAAGTTACATTGCCAATTGTAGTGTGGTTTTAAATATGTTACAATAGTAGTAGAAAGGATATACAAAAGAGTTAATCATTATGAGCATTACAGTAGCCTACAATTACAAAAGTATAAGAAAGATGATTAATCATTCATTGTACTTTACTGTATTGTTAAGTGTTTTTTGCTCTCAATCTTTTTTGATTAACAACAACCTTTTTGCAAATGCGGACGAAGCAGTTAATACAGGAGCGAATATAAAACAGGTCGAGGAGCAGACGAGGAGTCTGACAGAAGAAAAACAACGCTGGGAATCAATGTTGCGGCAGCGTTATCGCAACGGAGCCATTCTCACTATAGCAGACGGGGTTAAACATATCCGTATGGTGAAGTATATCAACAAACGCCCCATTAAAATAAACATAGTCGAAGTTAATACGAAACTCAATCCGAACATCGAAATCGCTCCGCAACTAGCCTCCGCAAATACAAAACTTAAAAATAGGGCAACTATTAGAACCATTGCTTCCCGCAATAATTCTATCGCCGCAGTTAACGGCACATATTTTAAGTTCCAAAACGGTGTCCCTTTAGGCACACTTATGATTAACAAAAAGGTTTATACAGGGCCTTTGCACAATCGTGTTGCAATGGGCATAGGCAAAAACGAGTATAAGATGGCACAGGTTCAATTTGATTCTACAATCAAAACAGGCAGAGAAACAGTCAAGGTCGATAATATAAACCAGCCGAGAATCCTTTCTACTCTTGTACTTATGTATACTCCGGACTGGGGACAAATTTCTCCGGCCGCACCTAAATACGGAATTAATTTAACTATCAGGGGTAATAAAGTCACTGCATTATCACAAGCCCCCGCGACCATTCCGCAGGACGGGTATGTAATATCCGGCCCGAAATCCAAGCTGGGGGCCTTTTTATTGGACAAAAAAGTAAATCTTGATATAAAAATGACACCGGAGTGGGAAAATATTGACCATATAATAAGCGGCGGCCCGTACCTTGTAAAAGACGGCGGAATATATATAGATGTTACCGCACAAAAATTGAAAGCAATTACCGGTAAAAACCCGAGAACCGCAATAGGTTATACTGCCAACAACGAATTTATCATGGTCACTGTTGACGGACGCGAGCACGCTTCAGTCGGTATGACGTTAGGCGAACTTGCCAGAATGATGAAAGGTTTTGGCTGTATAAACGCTATGAACCTTGACGGCGGCGGTTCTACAGTAATGTATGTTCAGGGCAAAATAGTTAACAGTCCGGCTCAAAGAGGCGGTATACCTATATCAAACGCTTTGACAATCACAGAAAGGACGAGGATAGCTTATGACAAAAACAATTCGTAAGTACCTGAGAAGATTAAGAAGAAGATTTCTTAAAACGGTAAAACAAAGCTGGAATTATTTTATCTCTAATAATATTTTGCTTATTTACTAAAAAAACTTTGACTTTTCCGGAAAAAAAGTTGGGGCGGCTTATTTAGCCGCCCTTTGGGTTTTGTTTTTTACAAACCTTTGTTTAATTCATCAAATGCTCTTTGTGCAGCCGCCTGCCAGGCCGCAAATCTGTTGTATTTGTCAATTGCTTGTTTGGTTTGTTCTTCAAGCTTTTGTAATTCTTTTTCCCTTTGATAAATCAAAAAATTTTGTTCGGGTGCTCTGCGTTTTAATTCATTTAAAAATGCGGATTTAAATAAGACTTCTCGTTGCAGTTCAGTAACTTTTTTTTGCAGTTTTTCCAATTTTGGGGTGGGAAATGTAATTTCTTCGTATTTTTGTTTTAATCTTTCGTAGGCATCTTTGGCGTCATCAACTCTTTCTGCTGTCCAATCAGCGGTTTTTTGTGCAGTATCTTTAACCTTTGGACCGAAATTTTCTTTGGCGTCGTTTATTCTGCTGTCTACCCAATCGGAGGCTTTTTTAGTTGTTTCTTTAACTTTCGGGTCGTTAATTTTTTCATCTACCCAGTTTGCTGCTTTTTTTGCACCTTCTTTTATTCGCTCTTGAGCATCCTGTTTTGTTGTACTGATTTTTTGTTTTAATTGCTCTTTGATTTGTTGATAAGTTTTGCTGCCGATAGGTTTTATTTTCATATTTGCACCATTAGTTTTTCTATAAGCATTAAAGCATATGAACCTGTTTTTTTGCTATACGAGTGTAACAAATTGTAAAAAACTGTTTAAAAAATCTAAAGATATTCAAAAAATAAGCCGAAAACATATTTGGTAACAAAAAAACTGAAAGGCGGCAGACATGGTAGACGGAGTAAACGGCGTAGGAAATAATAGTATGAGCGCAGCTGAGATTAAGGCTTATGTTCAAGAACTTGTTGAAGAAACTCTTGCGACAAAAGAAGCACAAGCAGCTTCCGAAGTTACGGAAGAATCAGCAGATGAAGAATCAGGAGTTATTTCGGAAGAAACAACTCAACAAGACGCAGCAGTCCAATCAAACGATGTTGAAAATCCATTGACAGGGTTTATGACAAGCATAACTACTTTATTTGATACACTTTTACAGGCATTATTGCAGGTAGTAGGTGCAGGTAAAACCGACGGCACCGAAGCAGCCGGCGAAGCTGATGATGCAGCAGGTAGTGCTAATACGGGTAACGAAAAATATGTTATGACAGAAGACGAAAAAGCTTATTTAACACTGCATCCTGATTTTGTAAGAAATCTTGTAGCTCAGGAAAAAGTTGCTGATGAAGATTCAAGCTCCAATAAAGTTATCGGGGGTTCAAAACTCAAACAAGCTATAAATGAAGTAAAAGTAAAATTGACAGCTCAAAAAGTTACGGACGAAGAAATTCAGGCTTACTTACAGCTTCACCCTAACGTAATTAAGGATGCTATTGCAAAAGAAAGAGCATAATTCCAAACTCTATAAATAAACAAGGCGGTACAATTCTTGTTGTGCCGCCTTTGCTTATTTTCTTTTATGATATAATTTAAAAAGCCGATTTAAAACACATTGTGCGGCGGAGGAAAGGTTAAAAATGTTTGACAGTTTATCGGATAAATTACAGGAAATAATACGTAAAACCTCGGGCAATGACAAATTGACCGAAGACAATATGCAAGATGCTCTCAGAGAGATAAGACGTGCTCTTCTTGAAGCTGATGTAAACTTAAGGGTTGTAAAAGCTTTTGTAGCTTCAATAAGAGAAAGAGCAGAAGGCGAAAATGTTGTTCAGGGTGTTAACCCCGCGCAGCAGCTTATAAAAATAGTTAATGATGAACTTGTGAAACTTCTCGGGGAGAAAAACGAACCTCTCAACCTTAGCGGGCATCCTTCAATAATTATGATGCTTGGTTTGCAAGGTTCAGGTAAAACCACATCAAGCGCAAAACTTGCCGTTAAGCTGAAAAAGGAAGGTAAAAATCCTTTGCTGGTTGCGTGTGACGTTTACAGACCCGCTGCTATTACCCAGTTAAAGACGCTCGGGGAACAAATTGGCAACGAGGTGTTCACTATAGATGGCTGTACTGATGTACAAAAAATTGCATCAGAAGCGATAGAATATGCAAAAAATAACGGGTTTAACGTTGTGATTTTAGATACTGCCGGCCGTTTGCAGATAGATACGCAGATGATGGCAGAGCTTTTGCTTTTAGACAGGGTATTTCATCCTCAGGAAAAATTGCTTGTTATTGATGCAATGACAGGTCAGGAAGCTGTAAATGTCGCAGAGAACTTTAATGAACAGCTTGAAATTACGGGTTTGGTGCTGACAAAACTTGACGGCGACTCCAGAGGCGGTGCTGCGCTCAGTGTTGTTTACTGTACAAAAAAACCGATTAAATTAACAGGTGTTGGCGAAAAAATTGACGCCCTGCAAGATTTTCACCCTGACAGAATGGCTACAAGAATCCTCGGTATGGGGGATATTGTTTCTTTAGTGGAAAAAGCTCAGGAAAATTTCGACGCCAAAAAAGCAGAAGAGCTTGAAAAGAAAATGCGTAAGGCTGAATTTTCTTACAATGACTTTTTAAATATGCAAAAAACAATGAAAAATTTCGGCTCATTAGATCAGCTGCTTGGCATGCTGCCTATCCCGGGGCTTAAAAAGGATGACAGACAGCTCATTGCCAATGAAGGCGAAAAACACATGAAAAGGATTGAAGCTTTCATAAACAGCATGACGCCTCAAGAACGAGACAACCCTTCTCTTATCAATACCAGCCGTAAAAAACGTATAGCTAAAGGCTGCGGTATGGAGTTGCAGGAAATAAATCAATTTATTACCCAATTTGAACAGATGCGTAAAATGATGCAAGGGTTTACCAAAATTTCGGATGGTGTAAAATCAGGCAAAATAAAAATACCTAAACTGCCTAAAGGTTTTGGCAAACACAGCAAACTTCCGTTTTAGCCGTTTTCTTTATCAGCTTTTTGATTTATACCTTTAAAATTAAACGCCTGTTTGAGGTTGATGTTTTCAAAATTTATGGAATCTATTGCATCATCCCATTTGTCGTGATATTTTTCCGAGAATTTTTTGCCTGCGTATGAGCCGACTGTTAAGCCTCCAAAAAGGGCAGGATATTTTATGTACCATTTTTTATTTTCTACAGCTAGCGATGTTGCCGAAATTAAAACAGTCGGAACAAGAGAATTTGCGATAAGTTCTTTTGCCGTTTTTTTTATTTTATTATTATAACCTTCGGTTTGTGCAACTGACAGTCCGGTCAGCGCAAGTATCGGTGCTGCCGTTAAAAGACTCATATTCGGCAGCGAAAGTACCGTAAAAGCGGTTTGCTTAAATTGTTTGTTTACATAGTTAAAATTTTGAAAAACATTGCTTTCAAACAGTATTTTATTCTTTTCTGTTTGTTGTTCCTGTTGAGTTTGTTTTTTAAAATACGGACGGTTGAGTATAAACTTGTGAGCAAAATCATTGGCAAGAACAGCTCCGAGTATTCCTCCGAAGGTAACTGCAACGGCTCCTGTTGACTGTCTTGCTATATATTCGGTTTGTTTGAGTACAATTTTATTGAAGTGATTTTTGTTACACAAAGCTTTTGCAATAGGGTTAGTTGCAATGAATCCCAGTAAAGAACCTGTCAGCATAGCCGTGTCTTTAACAAGAACATTTTTCTTTTTTGACGGCTTTGCTTTTTCATAATCTTGCAGCGTCTTACCCGTGCTCACTGCAAGGAACACTGTCGGCGCCAGAACTCTCGGGCTGGTTATTGCTTTGGAAACTTGTTTTATGTTCATATTGTTGTTCAGTAAACCCGCTATGCAATAATATTAAACCTCTAAATGTAATTTTTTGCCTCATACGGCCAGATTGTAAAGAATTGTAACAGTATATACTAAAAAGTGAAATTTTATACTTTGTATATACTTTATATATATGTAAGCATTAAGTAAACAAAACGAGAACAAAACATAATAAAAAATTTAAATAAGATGAGACTTTCACACTAACTAACCTACCTACCTAACTTCCTAACCTTCCCTTCCTATTAAAAGTATTGCTCTAATGAAAATTAGAGCTTTTTTTTTGAGAAATTTTAATCTATTAAAAATATTAAAAAAGCCCGCCATTCACCTGAAAAGTAAAGCGGGCTTTTTTATGTCTAAATTTTTTGCAGGGGTTATTCAAAAGTCGGGCAGCCCTCTGCCGGCAGAGCAAATGCATCACACGTTGTGTATTGACCGGGTTCTCTAAACCATGGCATTTTTTCATTAGCTATAGCGTATGCCGTACAAGCGTAATCCCCGTTTGGAGCATTGCAGCCGTCACCGGCAGCATATACCCCGAAAGCGGCAGGTTTTCCTGTTGTATGTCCTACAAGGAATGCGTGAATATCTATGCCTCGTGTGTTGGGTTGTTTTGCACCGTTTGTATCAACAACAATCCAACCGCCTCTAGAGCCGGGCATACCTGAGCCGGGATCTCTAAACATCCATGCCATACCATCAGCAGTCCAAAAAGTTGGTGTGAAAGAATCATCACTGGTTCCGTTTATATCGATTATTTTCCAGGTTGCATGGTCTGGATCAGGATTTGGAATTGTGTTGACGACTTCTGTATACCATCTTGCCGTTTTAGCATCCATAAAATTCCAGAAATAAGCTTCTGTATGTTTTGCTTCTACAGCAGCTGTTGCCGAAGAAACCACAGAATAGGCTTTTTTTAGTGAAGTGACATATTTTACTTCATCAGAGTGGTCTTTTAATGTAGGAATTGTCATAACAGCAATTACACCTATAACCATTAAAGTAATAAGTGTTTCCGCAAGAGTGAAAGCATTTGATTTTTTTAGTTTTTTCATATTACATCCAATCTATACCGTAACTAACTTAAGCAAAGAATAAATCAAATTTTTTAAATGACCTTCTTTGGTTATGACACCATAATACACGTCAGATTTATTATTGGCAAGATTATTATGTTCGAAAAATTTAATAGTATAATATTTATGTATACATAAAAAGGCAAACTTAAATTTATGAAATCAGTAAAAGAAGTAGTTACGGAATCAAAAATTTTAGACCGATTAAAAAACACGCCTCAGTGTCTTAAACTTGTACAGTATCTGTTTGAAGATGCTGAGCTGCAAGAGATGCAGGAGTATGCAAATAATGTGTCTATTAAAAGGTTGGGGTATAATGATCACGGCCCCGTGCATATGCGTCAGGTTGTCGGTAATGCAATAAAAATGCTCAATATTTTACATTGTTCAGGCATTCAGACTTCTCTGGAAAAAGAGGAAATCGGAACTTTTGAAGACAGTATGTCGGGGGTGATTCTTGCCGGAATGATGCACGATCTGGGTATGGCCATAGGAAGACAGGGGCACGAAGAAATGTCTGTTATTCTTGCACAGCCGATTATAGAAAGAACGCTTCAGGAGCTTTTCCCGGATGATTTACACAAACGTGTTGTAATAAAGTCGATAGCTACGGAAGCAATTATCGGGCATATGTGTTCAAGAAAAATACACTCTGTTGAGGCCGGTATTATACTTATCGCAGACGGTTGTGATATGACAAAAGGCAGAGCAAGAATTCCTCTGGCAATAAACAATACCCCTAAAGTCGGCGATATACACAAATATTCAGCAAATGCTATAAATCGTATCGGCATACACCACGGAGAGAAAAAACCTATAAAAATTGACATTGAAATGTCTGCGGAAGTCGGATTTTTCCAGATAGAAGAAGTTTTGCTGACCAAGATTGATTCCAGCCCTGCCAAGCAGTATGTGGAGTTATACGCAGGGGTTGCCGGTCAGGAAAGAAAGTGTTATTTGTAGATACTTAACTCATTTTAACAAGTGACATATACTTTCCGCCGTCGGTTTGTTTTATGCAGCCTTTCAGTTCAAGGTTCATCAAAATCATTGTGAGTAAACCGAAGTCAATGCCTGTTTGTGCGGCAACGGAATCAAGCGTAAGTTCATTTGCCGCAACCAGTTCAAATACCGTTTTTTCGTCTTCTGTCAGGTCAAGGTTGTCGATTACGCTTTCATTTTGCTGTTTTGGGGCTGCTGTTTCTATCTGCCAGTCAAGAGCATCTAAAATGTCCTGAGCCCTTGTTACAACAGCGGCACCGTTTTTTATCAGTTTATAAATTCCTTCCGTGTTAGGATTTGTTAAAAGCCCAGGCATGCACATAAGTTCGCGATTTTGTTCAAGGCAGAGATTTGCGCTTATTAATGCTCCGCTTTTCATTGCTGCTTCCGCAACGAGTGTCCCTTTAGAAAGCCCCGTGACGATTCTGTTGCGATGAGGAAAACGCCAGGGCAGAGGGTCAAAAGTCGGCCAGTATTCGCTGAAAACTACACCGCATTCGTTTTCAATCTTGTCATACAGGTACTTGTTTTGTTTAGGATAAATAAAATCAAAACCGCTTGCTATAACCCCTATTGTTGCAAGGTTATTTTTAATGGCTGCCTGATGCGCACAACTGTCTATGCCTACAGCCAGACCTGAAACTATGCAAATATCGGTGTTTTTTAGTTCGTCAATTATACGTGTCAAAACGGTTTTGGCTGCTTCGCTTGCTTTTCTGGAACCTACAACGGCAAGAGTCCTGTTAAAATTGCAGCGTGATAAATCCCCTTTGTAAAAAAGTGTCATAGGCGGGTTGTGTATTTGTTTGAGCAAGAAAGGGTATTGTTCATCAATATAAGTAATATATTTTATTTTCTTATTCTGAATATATTCAAAACATTTGTCGGGGTCAGTTGATTTTCTGGCTTCAAGAAAATCACTAATCTGCCCGCGGGGAAGTGTTTCTACCTTATAAAGTTCATCAGCACCGGCACACCAGGCTGATTTGACAGAGCCAAAATGTTCATACAGTGTTTTTATAAAAACACTGCCGATTTTTTCTATGGAAGCAAACGCAAGCCAGTATTTGTCATCTTGTTGTGTCATATTACAAATTTTCTCTAAAAGAATTCAGGTCAATAATTTTGTTAACTTCCTGAGGAACGTAGTAAGGGCAAGAGTTCCACAGAATTGTGTCCATGGGAACATCTGTTTCTTTTTGTACAACAAGTCTGTTGCAATACCCTTTAACCATATTTGTGGAGCCGTCCATTTTTAGATTAAAATATCCGCAGGACTGGCATATTTTTATTCTGAATCCGTGTTCGTTTAATTTATTTGATATTTCCTGTATAGCATCCAGCATGCGGATTTGCGAGGAAGAGGAGTATTTTTTCTTTTTGAATCTAAATACTGCCTTAACAAGCCCGCTTTCTGATATTAAATCCAATTTGCATTTTAAACCGTTTTTCCCATCTGTTACCATTACGTCAACAGTGGAGATTTCCCTGTCTTCATCAGTTTTTCTATGTGATAATTTGTTAATCAGCGCATTTACAAACGGTATGTGCATAAATATTTTTAAAAGCGAATAAAGCGGATAGACAAGTATATAACAGATATTTTGTCTTCCTATTTTAGATGTGTATAACGAAACCAGAAACGCTGCGGACAAAATGAAAGCAAAAGCAAAAATCAGATTGAAATTAATCATTCCCGCAAGCAGCGAGGAAAGACTCAGGGTTTTGGCTTCGACATTAATTGTGTATGATGACGTGAAGCTTAAAAGCCCGAAGTATATAAGTGCAAGCAGCCAAAAATTTGGTGTTAAAACATTCATCAAAAATTCACCCAGCTTCGGGGTTGATTTTATAATAAGCGGCAGGCAGTTCCAAACAAGTGATATTTTAAATGATACCGCCTGTTTTCTGTTTTTATAATTGTCTATTGAAGTGTATGTTTTTATAAGCGGGCAAAATTTGGGTATAAAACCGTTGCGTACAAGCAATGTTGTGTATTTAAGCTCGCTGTTTATATCTTTAAAATCGACGCACTGAATTTTTTCAAGCACATCTTTTTTGATAACAAAAATATCTGAATCGACAATGCTGGCAAGTCCCATCAAAGACCTTGAGCAATTGAAAATTCTGTCAACATAAGAACGGTAAGTTGTTCTTATTCCGTTAAGCAGGCATTTTGTGCGAACAATGTAATCGGTTGAGCCTATTAATATATTTTCACCTTGAAGGTTTGCGTTTACAGATGAGATAAAGTTTTCGTCAATATATCTGTCTGCACTGAGGAATAAAAAAGCATCCACATTTTGATATGACAAAAGCCCTTCCAATAACCAAGAAACCGACTCATCTTTACCGACAGGGGCAATTTCTCCTACTCTCCAGATTTTTGCTCCGCCGATGAATTCCAGTATGTTGGACGAATTGTCCGTGCAGTGGTCTAAAATAATATGTATTTGATAATTTTCTTTGGGATAATTTTGTTTATTAAGCGCTTCCAAAAGCGGTACAATCGTGGACTCATTGTTTCTTGCATAAATAATAACCATGATATTGTGAGGTTTTGCAGCAGCATTGTATTTTTGTTTTATTAAAAATCTTTTGGATTGTGTGCTGAAAAATACACATGCAGCATAATAAACCGAATATACGGCTACGTATAAGAACAATGCAGCAAGTAGAAATATCAATATAGTCATATTATTCCTCATTATCAGAGCTTGTATGGGGTGATTGTCGACAAAATGGAGGCAGCTCTGTTGTACGAGCATATTTTATAAAAAAAACGTTTAAAAATCCAGTACCGGTGTAAAAACTCGTACAGGAGGAGGAAACCGGAAATAAAAACAACAGGCAATTTCTGTTAAGAAAATGTTTTTATATAAATACCAGTGAAGTGTTATAAAAAGGAGTTAGTGTAAAATGCCGTGTTTAAAACAAGTATCTTATCCTCATCAAACAACCATAAAAACATATAATGAAACGAGCCGTCAAATAGGTGACATCAAGACTGATGTTTATGAAGAGATAGAAACACCCGCTGAAATTAAGTCAAAAGGTGCGAATCCTGAAATTAAAGGCAAGCCGGTTGTAACATATAAAACAGTTAAAAGTTACTATGTCGATAAATATGGCACTCCTTTAAATAACAGGGCTAAGCAGAGTGTTTATTATTACAATATGGACGGCTCTTTAAAAAGAGCTCAAATAGAAAGAACAAAAGCAGGATATGAGGTTACACAGGCAAGAGAGGAAAACGGAAAATGGTATAATCGTAATGTAAAGACAGGTTATTTAGATGTAACATCTAATGCCGACGGGAAAATTACCAAATCTTATCTAAATACCGAGTATCTTGATAAAACTAATCTTGATGCGCTTCCGGCAAAAATTCAAAAAACCGTGCAGGCAGGTTTGGACGATATTGTCTTAAAATTAACCAAATTAAGATAAAAAATTATTTCTTTTTTGTAACCTGCACTTTTTTGATAATAGGGTTTTCCGGACGGTTTAATAACTCTTTTGTTATTACAAAATCCTTAGTCATATTGGCAAGCTCCGGCGACGGTTTATCTTTTCCGGAAATGTTTAACTGAATTTCAGTAGGTATAAAGCGTGCATAATTCATATGATAAACTTTTCCGTCCGCATCTATTAATCTGTACATTATATACCTGTGATAGCGGCCGTTTTGTTTTAAATCTTCCTTTACCGCGCGCATACTGTCCTCGTATTCCAAAAGCGGAGCTTTTATATTGAATTCTTTCATAAATTTCTTCATTCTTCCGGAAGAATTTAGAGCTGTATCCAGAGAATTTAGTTTAAGAAATGTGTAGACAAGCAAAGAGTCCAGATGTTCACTGTTTTTGACGTATTTTTGTTCTCCGATTAGGTCATCTGTATACATCCTTTCGAGTTTGTTATAAATATCCTGAACCAGACTTGCGAGTGCTTTTTTATCGAATCCTTTTGCGTTTTGTGCTTTTGAGTCAAAGCATCTTACAAGCAGATTGAATTTCGGATGAGTTAAAACCGGTGTGAATGTGAAAATAGTATTTGCCATATTATCAACATAGCGTTGTCTTAATCTTTTTGCCTTTTCTATATCCCCGTTTTTGAGAGCTTTTACGGAAGCCACATAAGAAGCGTTAAATACGTTTAGTGACACATTAAAAGCGTTAAGCTTTTCCATATTTTCCGGCTGAGCAAAATACCGTGCATATTTTTCAGCTCTTTGCTGCAATAGAGTGTTGTTTTTGTTCCATCCCGAGGTACCAAATGCTGTTTTTCTTCCAAGTGCGTCAAAAACTTCATTTGTAAGGTCAGTAAAATCATATAAATTGCCTTTTTTATCTTTTATTACCGTTTCCATGCAATCGGCGTCATAAAAAAATTCTGTTGTTTGTGCAATTAAGTCGTCACGTGAAATCTGATTGTTCTTTCCGAAAATATCAAGATTGTGCAGTCTTTTTCGAATTGTTTTAAAACCTTTGGTTATTGAAGTGAAATCTTCCCAGCTCATTTCTCTTTTTTGAGGTTTTGCATCGGCATAGCAATGGGAACACATGTTTTTGCAACCCCTTTTTACTGCAATGACGTGCAGATTTTCACTGAGGTATTGAATCTCTTTCATTGTAAGGCCTTTAAAAACTTTTATTCCGTATTGCAAACCTTCTAAAGGTTCCATGCAAAAATTGCGGAGTAAAAAATCGTTAGCTCTTCCGCTTTCTTCTACATATCTGTATAGATTGTCAGCTGTGGCTTTTGCTTTTATAAATTTTACAATGTTTTTTATTTCCTTAATTGCATTTAGAGGATTTGCTCCAAAGCTGACATTTTGTTTATTTGAAAAGGCCATATCGGTTGTATACGGCAAATAATGCTGCGGCAATGTTTTCTTCTGTTTTATTAAAAAAGGCTGATGCGAGGCAGCTGAATAATTTACGGAGTGAATTTTCATGGTTAATTTAATCTCTTCTTATTTCATGATTAAATAAAACCCGTAAAAATATTTTTTGCTATTTTTATTAATTAATACCAATCAAAGAAAGATTTTATAAAACTGCCTTTAAAATAAAAATCTTCTTTATCCTGAATCCTGTTTATAAATTTATACGCATTCTCGCTTGTTCTGAAACCTATATCATAAAAAATTAAACTGCGATGGTTTTTAAACTTTAAAACTGCATTGTAATAAGTATGACTGTATTTCCCGGTTGTTCTTTCTTTTTTTACATCGCCGTACATAACATCTGATATTTTAAACATTTCTGTTACTTCCCGGGGCTGGAAAAGTTTATGAGAGTATACTTTACAAATATTTTGGGATTTTATACATTCCACATCATTGATGTCACAAACCATAATCACTAATGCACATACTAATCCCAAAAGGATAACAGTGAAAATTACAGAAACTTTTTCTTTTACGCTTTGGGGGATATTTATTGACATTTTTACAACCTGTTCATGTTTGATATAACAAGTATAAAAAATTGCCGGAGTTTGTCAACTTTATCAACCAAGATATTTTACATTGATAATATTATTTAAAACATCAAAACCGGTGACTTCAAAACGACTGCCTCTGTTGAGTAAATACTCTTTTTCCTGCCAGTGCTGGCGGTCGATATTAAACAAGGCATCCATGTCAAAGTATTTTGTACCTTTGGGTACTTCTATTTTTAAAATGGGATTATCCAGACTTTGGAATCTTTTGGCAACATTAAAATCGGTTGTTGTTGAAACAAAAGATTTGTCCGTATAAATTCCGCCTATTGTTGTCAGTGTATCTTTTTCCGTTTCGCTTAAATCAGGCTGTAATGCTCTGTAAAGAGTAATATCTTTTGTTGTACGCATTACTTTTTGTTCATTGTTAAATAATGAATCCAGTGTAGCTACGATGTTGCTGATTTCTTCACGCGAGCATAAGCCTCTTACCTTGCCGTGACGTAAAGATTGATGCAGCTCATCAACGCTGTATTTGTATTCTTTCAAGGCTTTCATTTCATTTTTTGTGAAATGTTTTTTTAAATTAGCATCCGCATCATAAATTTTTACTTCTCCTGTTGGATTATCGAGCGTATAAATTGCAGAAATACAGTTATTTTCATCTCTTATACACCGTGCGCGCATATCGTCATAGCAGAGCTCTTTAAAACCTTCTACCGGCCGGCCTATTTGAATATGTTTGTCATTTACGTGGCGGCCGATTCGCATGCCTGTTCCTGCGATAATTTTATTGAGAATTTCAGTTACTTCTTCTTTGCTCTGTGGTTTTCCGGTTCCGTGTAAAGCTACCGTTGCTCTGCCGTAAGACTCGCTACAGTCTGAAGCTTGCACATCAATTTTGGGAGCCTTGTCCGCACAGGCAGGCTTTAACGATGTGCATGCACATTGCGGTTTGGTATAGTTTATATTTTCACACTTTGATTCAAAATTCACCTTCATAATTAATTAAAAACAAGTAAAATAAATAAATTGCCTTTGAATTTTTTCTAATGATAAAATTTGTTTATTATAGCAAAAACTTTATTGATTAAAATAATATTTGCGTCTAAAATAAACTGTATGGAATCCCGTTAGGAGTAAAAAGGAGAAATATATGAACAAAAGTATTAAGTATGTAGCATTAGGGCTGAGTGCATTTATTATCGGCATGTCCGTAAATAATTTTGCAATTTCTAATGTACCGTCTAAAATTGCAGTAGTTGATGTTCAAAAAGTTGTTGCATCTTCTTCTCAGGTTAAAGCTCTTAAAACTGACAGAGAAGCTAAAATGAAAGAGTTAAACACTCTCGTAACAACAGCAAGAACAAACATTGCAAAAGAAACAAATGCCGCTAAGAAAAAAGAACTTGAAAATAAATACAGCAAAGAAATCACAGCAAAAAGAAATTCAATACAAAAAGATTACGCAAAAAAACTTGCTGCTATCGACAAAAGCATTTCATCAGTAATTAACCAGAAAGCTAAAGCAGCTAACTATGAAATAGTTCTTGCCAAAGGTGTTGTATTATACGGCGGAACCGATATTACTTCAGAAATAACAAAATCTGTAAAATAGATTAGATTTAAAAATAAAAAACCACTCTCTGTTTTGTAGACAGAGGGTGGTTTTTGTTAGAAAGCTTTTCACATAATCATAAATAACAGTCAGATTACCCTTTGACGTCAAAGTCAATGCCTGTAATCTTATCTCTTCTTAATGCGGCGCCGAGATTGTATTGCATAAGATTGTATTTTTCAATCTCATTTGCAACATTGCCGTTAAAAACTTGTTGATTGGAATCTATAAAATTAAACAACGGTTCCCATAAACCGCTAACCGTGCCTTCCGCAGTCTTTTCAACCTGTTTTATTGTTTTAACCGGAACTTTAATGTTCATTCCGAACGGTTGTTTAAAAAAGTTTTCTGACATTTGCATTACCCCTGTAATTGATTACAGTATTTATATCGACAAACACACTACTAAACTTTAATGATTTTGTGTTAATTGTAAAGGATTGTTTACAATTGAAATGTTAATTTTTGTAAAATTGAATTTAAAAAATTATTTGATATAAACAAAATGAAAATTTTGATAAAAAAACATATTAATTAGAAAATATTTGTATTATTAAATAAAAAACCATTGTTTTAAAACGAGGTTCACGTTTTTTTACATTTATTACTAGCAAATTATTTTTTCACGTGATTTGTATTTATATCAAGTCTTTCATATCATATATAGGTACATCTCACCTAATTTTAATCAGATATAAAAGACACTAGTTAGACTAACAGTTATGATTACACATATTCAACCCACAGAAGTTTACAGAAGAAATAATAATATTCGTGAAACAAATAAAAATGCCGGAAGTCAGCAATCATTTAAAGGTATACCTCCGGAAATTATAAATGTTTCCATTATTGACCTCGCGACAGCTATTTTGCCGCGTACTTGGGTTGATGCCAAAACAAACGGTTTTGCGGCCGCAGAAACTTTCAGACGTGAGTCTTCGGGGCTTATTGTAAACTGCTTAATTCCGGGCTTTATTGTTTACGGTGTTGCAAAACTGCTTGAACTTGTTAACCCTAAAGACAAAGGTATGGCTTCAAAATGGGCAAACGAAGATGCCATCACAACTTTAAACAAACATTTTGTTGAAGCCAAAGGCGGTTCAAGAAGCTTCACCAACAAGCTTTTAAATGATATAAGCGTGTTAAACGGCAGTGAATGGAAACCGCTAAAAGGTATAAATCTTGAAAATGAACGTATGGAATTTGCCAGAACAATGGCAAATAAACTTGCGACTAAGAAAGAAAAGGCAGCTGCCGTATCTAACTTAGAGAAAAAAGTACTGGAAAAGACTGGCGCATCGAAACATATCAAAATTGCAGGCAAGATATACCACGCTGATTTGCATACGCTGTTGCGTGATGCAATGGACGTTGGTCAGGACTTTTTGGAACATAAACGCAATGCAATAAAAGAAGTTGCAAAAGATTTTAAATCCGCTAAACTTTCAGGCTCCCGTTCTCAAGCTGTTGCAAAAGCCGTACAAAAAGAGCTTTTCGGATATTTCAAAGAATCCAAAAAATTCATCAACAAAAAAAGTTTTCTCGGACTGGCTATTGTTATTCCGCTTGCGGCTTCAATGCAGTCTATAAACAGGTGGATTACAAGAAAAACTTCCGGTCAGGAAGGTGCTCCAATATACAAAGATTTTGGCACTCAGAAAAAGAAAAGACAAATGGAGCCGAAGGAGAAAACTTCTTTCTGGCTGCAAAAAATAGGTGCTGCCGCTTTGATGGCAGGTGTAGCTTATGCCTCGTTAAAAGACAAATCGAGCCTGTCAAACATTTTAAAAGGCTTGCAGTTTACAAAAAATATGCCGACTATGGATCAGTGCAGATGGATTGCAACCTCTACTTTTGCCAGCCGTATGCTTGCTTCCGAAGACAAAAACGAGCTGCATGAAGTTACTTGGCGTGATATTGCAACCTTCTGTAGTTTATATTTCTTAGGCGATTATGTTGCAAAAGGTGTCGGATATCTTATTCAAAATGTTACAAAAATTCCGCTTTTGAACTATACTAAAAATGCTCCGAAAAAATCTAATAATGCTATCGTTGATTTCGGTAACAAACTTGCTCACTGGGCGGGCGGAACTGAGCTTAAAACCTTCTCGGAAGCCGCAAAAGTATCTAAACAGGCAAAAGGCCTCAGATATGTTTGCGAAGGTGCTTCTCTCGGGTTCTCAATGCTTATACTCGGCATGTTAGTACCGTGGTACGTAAGAAAACAGACGGAAAGAAAAGTCCGGCAAGAAATGTCTGAAAGATACAACAGTTTCCATACCTATCCGTCATTAAATTCAACTAGCAACAAAAAAACTTTTCAGGCGTTTGGTATGATGTTGGACAAAGAAAAATAAATAAACAGGATTATATATGCTATCGCAAATTACACAAACTCAACAACCGAAAACATTAAAATATTCAACCCCCTTAAAAAATGACAAAAACAATAATCCGAGTTTTAAAAGCCTCGGCGCAATGGGGACGCAGGCTCTTAATTTTCTTAATACAAGTCCTGCCATAGGCGCCTGTTTTGTAGACTTTTTCTCAATGGTTATGCCCAGAACCCTTGTTGACTTCGGGCGTTCAAAAGATGCAGGCATGGAAACAGGCTTCAGAGAATCATCCGGAACTGTAAACCATGCTCTCGCAGGTATTGTCGGACTCGGCGCCGGTTATGCTGTATCAGCTGCGTTTAATAAGGCCAACGGTGTTAAAGCCCACCTTATGTTTATGGATTCTAACGCAATAGATACTTTTAAAGAATTTGTTAATATTAGCGCAGACAAAACAAACGGCTACGATGCTAAAAAATACTGGGAAACTTTCTTTAGAAGTGTAGAAGGTTTTAATACAACAAACGGTGAACAAGCCTGGAAAAAGCTTTCTGATGAAACTGTCCAAAAAGCTACGCAAATAATGGTTGAAGAAGGTGCTAAAAAATATAAAGTTCCCGATTCAACAATGGCAAAGATTTCAGAACTTATTACCGGTGAAACCGGCGCAGGTTCAACCTTCCGTGTCGTGCTTAAAGACAATGCCGATGCTATAGAAGCACCTATAAAGGATTTGACAGGCAATGCTAACTCTATGCTTAAAGCTGTTATAGACAAAGCAAAGAATGACAAAACCGCAATAGTTGAAGACCTTGAAAAATTCCTTAAAGGAATTAAAAACAAAAAAGCTGCTACTGTTGCTGCCGGTCTTGCATTTCCTGTTGCTGTCGGTATGTCTGCTCAGCCTATCAACAGATACCTTACCAAAAAACGTACGGGTTCAGACGGATTTGTCGGAGTTGAAGGCAGAGAGCCGGATCATTCTTTGGGCTTTAAGATTGCAAAACTCGTTCTCGGTGTGGGTATGGGGTCTGCAATGATTGCGACAATCCTTAAAAAGCCGTCAGAACTTTATACAAACCTGCCTAAGGCCGCAAAAGAACTTGTTTCTAATCTTCAATACAAAGGCATGGTGCCGACAATAAATCAATTCAAGTTTATATACGGTATGACTATTATGAGCCGTATCTTTGCCGCACGTGACAAAAACGAAGCAAGAGAATCCGCAATTAAAGACTCTTTAGGCTTTGCAAACTGGCTGATTTTAGGCGGCTTTGTTTCTAAATTGGCATCTAAAGCCTTTAACAAAGGCATAATCAACTATGATGAAGCTAAATACGGTAAAGGAATCTGGAAGTTTATACAACACTCCGTTGAAAAAACTCACGAAGAAATCTTGTTCCCTGCCCTCAAAAAACTGGGCATAAATACAATAGGTGAAAACGGTAAAGCAATTCCGTTCAGAAAACTTATTACAACACTTAAAGCAGCAGCAAAACAAGAAGGTGCTTCACCCGAGGTACAAAAACTTGTCAAAGAAACTTTGTCTAAGCTTAAGTATAAAAACGCTGCACAAATGCTCGGATATATTTATTCCGGTGTGGTGCTCGGTGTAGGTATTCCAAAACTCAATATTGCAATTACAAAATATTGTGAAAACAAAAAAACTGCCAAAAAACCGCAAACACCACAGCAAACACTTGCTGCTGACAAAATGAAGCTCAACAGTGAATTTGTACCGAATAACGCAAATACAAAAACCTTCGGTGCTTTTTATAACGCAATGTAAAAGCTGCTAAACTTTTTTGAATAAATTAAATAATTTTTTAATGATATTTGCACCATATGTTGCATTGCGTGCAGATTTGCTTTGAAAAGTTTGTTGTTCTATGCCGTTTTCAACATTATATTTTGCTATTTTTCCGTAAAGTTTGCCGATTGCATTTTGTGCGGATTTAAAAATACTTTCAGACAAAGTATCTTTAGGCGTATCTTTTGAAAGTATTATACAATCTG
The DNA here is from genome assembly GCA_944323685.1 of Candidatus Gastranaerophilales bacterium. Lineage (GTDB taxonomy): Bacteria > Cyanobacteriota > Vampirovibrionia > Gastranaerophilales > Gastranaerophilaceae > Limenecus. The sequence goes on from CALUTJ010000007.1 coordinate 102,021, forward strand.
AAGCGTAGAACAATTTTCCGTCAACTTTTTTAGATGACAATGTGTTGTAGACATTGTCAGAAGGCAGGTATTTGTTGTTTTGGCAGGCGCTTGTGTGTATATAATCAACTTTGGAAATGTTAGCCAATTCGTTTAATTCTTTTTCGTTGTTTATCTGTCCGATGAGGTTTTTGTCGGCAAGCCATTGTGATTTGAACGAAATATTCTTTTCCGATATGCGCATTATAAATCCTTTCTGAGTTTATATTATTAAAAATTCAAATATAAATCCAACCGCATAAATAATAGTGACCGTGCCTTTTAATATTAACAAGTCTTGTCAGGACATGTGTGAAGAAATGTAAAGAAATTTTTTAATAATTCCTAAAGAAAAATAAACAATCAGCCGATAGTTATTTTGTGGTTACAAAAAAGGAAAGGTTGGTAGAAATGGTTAATGGAATTACAGGAGTTGGTACAGGTGTTAGTATTGAAGACATTAAAGCTATTGTTACAGAAACAGTAGAAGAAGTTCTGGAATCTCAAGCAGCAGCTAAAACAGAAACAGTCGAAACAGCGGAAGCGGATGAAGAATCCGGATTGATTGAAGAAGAAACCACTCAGGCAGAAACTAAAGAAGATAACTCTCTGCAAGGGTTTGCCGGTTTGCTGAGTGCAATGGCAACAATGATGACGACTATGATGCAGACAATGATGCAAATGTTGGGCGTTAAAACAGAAACTGATTCTAATGTACAAACAGGAGCAGAAGATCAAAATACCCAAACAGATGATTTACCGGGGTATGATTCTGCGGATATATTAACAGATGCAGGACTGGCAAAGGCTTATGCAACAGACGAAAAACGTAAGGTTGAAAGCACTAATAATTCTGAAGCAAACAGAAGAAAAGAACTTGAAGTGCAAATGGAAGCTGACTTAGCTTCAATAGAAAAAGCTTTGGTTGCAGAGTTTGGTGATGAAATGACAGATGAAATACAAACTTATATTAATAAAGCCCGAATGGCTGTTCTGGCTGATTCTGACTTGATTACGACATCATCTCAAAGACATGGCTTCTTAAATATGCACAAGAAAACCCTTGGTGAATATTCAGTTAAAGAAGTAGCAGATGCATTCTTTGCAGAATTTAATAAAATGTATACACAAAAAGACTAAGTATCAAAAACAGAAAAACGGGTCGGCCAATTTTATCCGACCCGTTTTTTGTATGTGATTTTGTAACACAGAGCTAAGTGCTAGTAAATCCAAGACAACTCGTTTCAGAATCTTACCGGCTGGGTGTGGAATTACTAGGCTAGTAATGTGTATTGTCGACCCTCACCTGCATCCGAAATTCGCTTACGCTCATACGGCTGCTTTCCTCTCCCGCCGGAGAGGAAGGATTTTTTCGTCATTCTGAGGCGTTAGCAACGTAGGTTGGCTTTTAGCCCAACACTACATAATTCTTTATTCTCTGCCGATTTTCCAGCGAAGACCTGCGGATAATGACACACCATTACGTCCGCCGTTGTGTATCATCGCCTGACCAAAGGCTAAGAATTTATCGTTTACCCGCTTTTGTAAACCCACACCGTACTGTACGTATGGTTTTATTGACATTTCGGGTAAACGTACACTATCTGCTGTTACCTTGGATTCATCAAGCAAATTCCATACCATGCTTACACCGATGTATGGCTGCCAGCCGTTTTTTGTGTTACCGATTAACTTGATTCCGGGGGCAAGCTGTATTGCGTGCATAGGGTCTGATTCTATTCTTACGCCGGCACCGTTTGTGTAATCAAATGTATTAACAAATGTATAAGATATCAACATACTCGGCTGCAATATCATACCGCCGTCAAAGAACTCAAAGTTATATCCTGTTTTGTTACCTAAGCCGGCTAAAAGCATCGTATAGTTTTCACTACCATACATTGTAGATGCATCGCCTGCACTTGCACCAACAGAAAGCGTTGTTGCGTTAAAGAAGTTGCCTTTGTAGAAGGTTGCTGTTCCGCCTAACAAACCGCCGTTTTGATAAGCGTCAACTCCGCTATAACGCTGGCTTGCTCCGTTGTAACCGATATAGCCTGTTAAGACTCTTTCAAAGCCGTTGCCGACAGAGGTTAAAGGACTATCGTAACCGACTAAAGTACCATAATTGATATTAGAAACTTTAGGACCGTTTTTTAAAGGTACATTTTCAAAACTTGCATAAGGTTTAACCCAGAAGCCTGCGCTTTCTTCTTTAAGCAGAAGAGGAGAATAAGTTCCCACATCTGTTGCATCACCTGTTGGAGATAAAGCGTATTTGCCTTGATTTATGATAGCTACACGTTCAAGATACGGAATGTTCATGAATGTATCGACATGCTGGAATGCGTAGTTAAATGTTTGAAGTTGTGTAGTATAAGCACCTGCCTGAGTTGCAACGGGTGAAGCTAAAACTGAGGGGTTGAAGGCATCACTTGCATTGCCGCCAGCTCCTGAGCCGCCACGACTAAATGTGAAGAATCCGTCATCTGGATTATAGGAAACATCATATTTCCAGATAGGAGAATAAGCAATTGGCGTTGCACCAGTATATGATACGCTACCTGCAATTTGCTCATCAGCAAATTGAATGCTTGTAGTGTCTTTTGTTGCATCAGAAAGAAGATTCAAGCCTTGAACATTGATTTTGCCTGTTGAATCTCCGTATTCATCAGCTGTAATGCGACCCATGGATTCGTTTGCAAGGTCTACATCAACCGAGGCAAGGTTAATGCTGCCTGCGTTAGAGAATTTTTCAAAGTTAATTGTTTGATTTGCTAAATGATTGATGTTTAAGACACCCGAGTTAACAGCAAGTGAACGCGATTGCGAGAGATGTGTGCCTTCGTTAACGTAGACATTTGTGTTGTCAACGGAGATATTAGAATTAATTATCTCGTTATTGAGGTAAATTGCGCCTGAGCTGTCGCCGTCAAGGGCAAGGTTATATGCATTTGTGCGGTCAATTTCATATTTGCCGGTTTCATCGTTTTCAACGGATTTACCGCCGTCTATCTGGTCATCAAAGATAATGACACCGTTGTTTTGGGCTTGCAGTTTTATTGTCGGGGAAGAATATTCTTCTGTTTCAACAAATATAGCGTTATTTATTTTGCCTCGATAATCTTCTGTATAGTTGCCTGAAAAATAGTTTGTCTGATTATCAGCTATAAAGTTCATGTCATATCTGGTATAAACAGCACCGCCCAAAGCTAATTGTAAATCGGATTCTGTTTTTGCATAGTTGCCGATAAAATCACCGGTTATGTCCGCAATAGGTGCACCATTATATATAGCACCACCAGAGGCTTTTTGACCTGAAACCCAGTTGGCATTGAAGTTGGCTGTAATATCATTAATAGATGCACTACCACTTGTACCATAACAATTATAAATAGCTCCTCCTGATACTGTAGCAAAATTACCTATAAAATTTCCTTTTATATTAGCGATTTGGCCTTCACTATAAATTGCACCACCACTTGTTTTGGAATAATTCCCAATAAAATCTGCCGTTATATTTTCGATTCGTGCCGACATATAATTAAAAATAGCCCCACTGCCAGAATTTCCTATGAAATTTCCTGTAATATCTTTTATTCTTCCCCAACTACCGTTATAAATAGATGATTCACTATGGTTTATTATCTGATTACCAATAAAATCACCTGTAATGTTTCCAATACCAGCATATATATTATTATTAATTCCATTGGCGGAGTGAATGAAATCTTTATTTATATCTTCGCCCTCAATAATTTCAAAATTATCATCAGCTACACGTGAGGGGTCAGCCCAATAAATGATATCTGCTTCATTAGCAGCTGCTTGTTCAAGTGTTGTGCCTGTCGACGTGTTTGACCATTTGAAGTAATAAGGCACTGCTCCCTGCGCATCTTTGTGACCATATTCGATGCGGTTTGTTTTCGGCATTGAATTGCCAGTCTGTAATGTTGATTCTGTTGCCATTGCAGATTGTGTAATAAAAAACGACATTGCAAAGGTCAAGGCGGCTGTTTGTGCCAATTTTGTGATGTTGGGCAGGTATGCCCAACCTACATTGTTGGTTTGCGATGATTGTGTGTGTTCAGAATCTGACCGATTCTGTGTGTAATCGCAAGGCTGGTAAGAATGTTTAAGAATGTTAGTTTTTTTATTTTTGCGGAAAATCTTTTTCATCTTTTTATGTCCTTTATGTAATAACTAATTCTTTTTTATTTTTTGTGTTGGGCACGTATGCCCAACCTACTGTGCTACGGTGCCGTGGTGCTTGTTTTTTTACATCCGAGCTTTGTGGAATGAATTACAGAAAGTTTCACAAACAACCACAAGCGAGGTTTGTTTGAGGGCTATGTAAATATAACAAACACTTTAATTTAATGAGGGAGAGCAATTTATATAGCCCGAGTTGCCGAGCACAGGTTTGCGCGAAGTGAGCCGAGGCTGAAGCCTTACGCGTAGGCGGAAGTCGTAACGCCGTTAAAGGCGAACGAGTAAGACGTGTTACTTTCTGTATGAATGGAACAGCAGCTCGGGAGTTTCTTGGGCTCCACCCGTTCTTTGCGCCAAAGAATGGGTGGAACATAAAACAAAAATTTGGGTTATTTTTCTTTGATACTTTTCCTTCCTCTAAAAGCTCTTT
>CALUTJ010000008.1 GCA_944323685.1 Candidatus Gastranaerophilales bacterium
TTGCACTGTTACCGATAAAGTCGCCTGTTATATCGCCGATTGTTCCAGAGTTATAAATCGCCCCGCCATAGGCACCAAAACTACCTGACGCATAGTTACCAATAAAATCGCCTGTTATATCTCCGATTGTTGCGCCAGCATCGTTATAAATCGCCCCGCCATCGCCAGAAGAACCTGACGCATAGTTGCCTATAAAATCACCTGTTATATCGCCGATTGTTCCAGAGTTATAAATCGCCCCGCCATAGGCACCAGAACTACCTGACGCATAGTTGCCTATAAAGTCACCTGTGATATTGCCGATTGTTGAGCCATCATAGTTATAAATCGCCCCGCCATCGTCAAAAGAACCTGACGCATAGTTGCCGATAAAATCACCTGTTATGTCACCGATTGTTGCTCGGTTATAAATCGCCCCGCCATAGGTAAGAGAACCTGACACATAATTGCCGATAAAGTCACCAGTGATATCACCGATTGTTCCCCCAAAATTATAAATCGCACCGCCATAGGCTATATCTTCAACAGAACTTACATAGTTACCAATAAAATCGCCTGTTATATCTCCGATTGTTGCTCGGTTATAAATCGCCCCGCCTTGGGCATCAATATAAATTGAGGATGCATAGTTGCCGATAAAATCGCCTGTTATATCTCCGATTGTTGCGCCATCATCGTTAGAAATCGCCCCGCCAGAGGCATAAATACTATAATAAGTACCGGAACTTGACGCATAGTTGCCGATAAAATCGCCTGTTATATTACCTATTTCAGCATTTGAACCAGAGTTATAAATCGCCCCGCCTCGGGCATAATCTTCAGTTGACACCGCATAGTTGCCGATAAAATCTCCTGTGATGTCGCCGATTGTTGCTGAACCATCGTAACTATAGTTATAAATCGCCCCGCCATAGGCTCTATCTTCAACAGAACTTACATAGTTGCCGATAAAGTCGCCTGTTATATTACCTATTTCAGCATTTGAACCACTGTTATAAATCGCCCCGCCATAGGCATTTGCAGAACTACCAGTACCGGTACCTGACACATAGTTGCCGATGAAATCGCCTGTTATATTTTCGATAGTCCCACTGTTTGCTATCGCTCCGCCTTTGGCATTAACATAAAGGAAGGCTCTATTTGTTTCAGTTGTGATAACAAGAGAGTTGTTAATAAAAGCTCCTGTCACAGAAGAAAGCGTGCCTTCATTGTATACAGCACCGCCTAGTACATCAACATATTTGAAGCTGCTTGTTGTGAAAATAACTTTTCCTGTTGTGGAATTGTCTTTAAACAGGACATTGTCTATAGACTCAGTAGTGCCTGTAGGGTTGTTCAATGCAGCACCGCCTTCAATTATAGTAGGGTTAGAAGATGTACCTGAAGGGTTTTCTATTGTGCCAAGGTCTTTTTGATGAGGTTCTGATTCAGAAAAGCCGGTTTCTGTGTATTTGTAGGTTATGGTTTGTCCGACAGGGTTAGTCGGATTTTGTTTTAGTTCATAGTGACCGTCTGCTGTTTTTTCCCAGCCAAAAGTCATTGATTTATCGCCCGAGCCGTACTCTGTTTGTTTTAGAGAAACCGTATAGTATTTTGGTGTTGTCTGTATTGTTGTAATTTCTTTATACTGAACATCCGGGAGTCTGTCATCCGCTGCGACTTCCTGACCTGTTTGAGGGTCATAGTATTTTATGACTTCTGTTTTGTCGTAGAGGGTTATTGCGTTTTGAGGTAAATTTTCAGGGTCTGCGTTTTCGATAGGTGTTAATTTATAAGCAGACTCAGGGTAGACCTGTTCAGGGTCAGAGTCAGGGATAGCCACACCGTCTTTATTAAGTTTGTCTAAAGTAGGCACAGGAGGAACCTGCTGTGCAATTGCAGGAGAAGTGATGAAAAAGGACATTGCAAGTGTCAGGGTGGCTGTTTGTGCCAATTTTGTGATGTTGGGCAGGTATGCCCAACCTACATTGTTGGTTTGCGATGATTGTGTGTGTTCAGAATCTGACCGATTCTGTGTGTAATCGCAAGGCTGGTAAGAATGTTTAAGAATGTTAGTTTTTTTATTTTTGCGGAAAATCTTTTTCATCTTTTTATGTCCTTTATGTAATAACTAATTCTTTTTTATTTTTTGTGTTGGGCTGAAAGCCCAACCTACGGTGCTAATTCTTTATTTGTACCGCGTAAGCGGTGTGCGGCTCTGCCCTAGTTCACTATTAAAAGAGCAATGTGTATTGGCAATATTATAGTGCAGTCGTGAAGCCATTTTGCACGTTTCGCCACAGCTCAACGGCAAAAGAAGGCAAACCCGACCGCTTGCGCGGTGAATATTGCAGTTTATCTTGTTATTATTTCCTTCTTCTAAAAGTTCTTTTGCAGTTTGCGAGGTGTGTTCAGCTCCTGAACCAAGTTCAGGATGACAGTAAGATCCTTCGGGTTTCACCCTCAGTATGACGTCACGCAAATTTCTCAGGATAACATTCGGGCTTTGTACACACTCCGTGCACTCAGCTTTACACTCCTCAAAATCCGCAATGATGACAGCTGAATCTTGCGCAGGCTCAAGTGATGCACTAAATTGTGCATCGGCACAGTCTGCTAAATCATTGATTTTATACGGTTCATACCCCCCCCCCCGAGACTCTTAAAGCCTTGTGAGACAAGGGTTTTGATTCTTTTTTGTTATTAAAGTTTCCTTTCATTTTCAACATCCTGTGTATATACCACCTATATACTAAGTACCCAATTTTTTGAATTTATAACACTTTTGACTCATTTTATTAAGAAATTGTTACAAACTTGCCTTGCTAAAATCGACTGCAAGGCATATGTGCCAGAGGTTTTCAGGATTTTTAAAATTGTAGGATTTTAGGCGTTGTTTGTTGAGGATACTATTATTTTTTACACACAAAAATGCTATAATTGTTATACAAAAAATATAAGTTACAGAGGGTTTATCATGAAAATAATGTTTGTATCAGCCGAAGTTGCGCCTTTTTCTAAGGTTGGAGGTCTTGCCGATGTTGTCGGAAGTCTGCCTAAGGTTCTTGAAAAAATGGGGCACGAAATTGCAATTTTTACCCCGCTGCACGGCTGTATTGATCAGAAAAAATACAATATTCAAGATGTTCCAAACTCAAAGTTAACAATCGATTACAGCTACGGGCAGTATTATTTCAATTTAAAAATGACCAAACTCCCCGGTACAAACATTAATGTATTCTTTTTAGACAATAATAAATACTTTGCACCTTTTCATGAAGTTTACCCCAGATATATAGATACAAGATATGAACACGAAAGGTTTATTGCGTTTTCTCATGCGTCAATTGAATATGCCAGACTGCTGAATTTTAAACCCGATGTAATACACTCCAACGACTGGCACACGGCAATGATACCCGTGTATATGAAAGTCAATTACAAAGATGACCCGTTCTTTAAAGATACAAAAAACTTTTTCTCAATACACAATATTGCGTATCAGGGACAGTGGTTCGATGACTTATTATATTTTGCACAGATTGACCATAAAGACGTCTGGAACTGCTGGGGGCTGGAACACTTCGGAATGCTTAACTGGATGAAGGGGGCAATAAATTACAGCGACAAAGTTATCGTTGTATCACCCAATTACGCAAAAGAGATTATGACATACGAAGGCGGTCACGGTCTTGATTGGACGTTGAACCATAATGCACATAAAGTTACAGGCATTTTAAACGGCGTGGATTACAGTGTCTACAACCCTGAAACAGACAAACATATTGTAAAAAATTATGATTCCAAACATGTTCAATACAAAGAAGATAACAAAAAAGCCGTGCTTGAGCAGTTCGGTTTGCCGTATGAAAAAGACAAACCATTGATTGCAATCGTTTCCAGACTTGTTGAACAAAAAGGCTTTGATTTGTTCGGCCCTGTTTGTGAAGAGTTAAAAGGGCTTGATGCACAGTTTGTAATCCTAGGGACAGGTGCACAGCACTACGAAGAAATGTTCAGCTATTTGAGCAACACAAGTTCTAATATAAGAGCAAAAATAGAATTCAGTGTATCAACAGGCAACCTTATGTATGCCGGAGCCGACATGTTTTTGATGCCTTCCGCGTTTGAACCGTGCGGCTTGAGCCAGCTTATCGCATTAAAATACGGAACTATCCCCATAGTACGTGCAACAGGCGGTTTAGATGATACTATTATCGGTTATCCTTTAGAAAACGGGGACGGTTTTAAGTTCTGGAACTACAGTCCGTACTCCATGATGGATTGTATAAGATATGCCATAGATATTTTTAAAGACAAAAAAGATTGGGCTAATCTTATACAAAACGCGATGAAAGCTGATTTCAGCTGGAAAGTAAGTGCGCAAAAATATGTCGATGCATACAAAGAAGCCTGCGCTAAATAATTTTTAAAACCTGATTACAAATCAGCAGGGTTAATTAAATACGGGTCGTCAACAGGCGAAACTATTTCCGTACGGAACCTGTTTGCGCTGTAATTGCACCTGTAAATTTTATTAAGACTGCACCCGACCCCCATGGCGTTCAGCCCCACCGGTGCCTGCGGGATATAAAATATTTCTTTTAGTTTTGCATACCATTTTGTCAGATATTTTTCATATATCATAACCGAAACCATGCCTATAAAAGCCAGTGTCAAAAGTATTATGTCTTTAAATTTAATCAAAATTTCTTTGAGATATTTCACGTGCACTCCACAGAAAAATGTTTTCAATGTATAATCTTATTAATGAATTTGTGACAATAGTCAATTTATTGAATAAAAAATTTAATCAAAGTATGAAAGGATAAATCATTATGGCAGGAAAAGTAACAAAAGATATGGGTCTTATAGAGATAGTTCAAAACCACCCGGAAGCATTAGAAGTTTTTGCTAAATACGGTCTTGGTTGTATAGGCTGCGCTGCTGCAAGATTTGAAAACCTTGAAGCCGGTGCAAAAGTTCACGGAGTAGACCCTGATGTTATGGTTGAAGAAATCAACGCTTTAATCAAAGATTAATTTGACAAATTCAAACACAAAAAAAACACTCTCCGATTTCGAGAGTGTTTTTTGTTGTTCAATTTAATAAACTTTTTATTTGTTTTTAACTTCAATTGGCACGGTAGCATATCTGACACAACGATAAATCGGGTTGTCTGCCGGTTTTTTGTATGTTTCAGTTTCTTTTTCTTCCGTCAAAAAATCATCTGCGTCACGGCCGATTAAAAATTTCATAAAAGTTAAACTATACATTAAAGAACACCTACACTTTCCACTTATATATATAAACACAACAGGAAAATAATTTTTGCAAAAATTGCTCAAATATTTACAAAATTTTAACAAAACATTCACGATTAATTTATAAATCGTGCAAAAATTCACGGAATTAAAGAAATTTGATACAAAATATTAACTAATGTTACAAATTTAGTACAAAACCATAAAGTTTTTACCGTAATTGCCGATAAAAACCATGTAGCAATTCGTATCTCAGATTCGCAAAAATAACAGGGTTTTGCGATTACCTATGATGATTATAATCTGCGGAAGCATTTTATAAATATGTATTAGTTAAGAAGAAAGTCCAGGAAGAACATGATTCTCGAATACTCTGTAAACGAAGCACAAGTTCAGCCGGCATGGCTCAAAACTCTTTACGATTTGGTAGAAGAGCTGAATTGCAAGTGCAAAACCTACATTGATGAATCTTACAACAGATCCTACAAACAATTTACAAGGACAAGAACTATTCAGGTCTATGGTTCCGAAACAATGCTTTCATGGTTAAAGCTGAGAATGGAACGCTATGCGCATTTTATCAATGCGTTCAATGATCAGGCGGAAATTCAGACAAGCATAAAAGAAGAACACGACGAGAACGAATAATTATTCGCCCTTCAATTTTCTGTTCATAAGTTTGTCTAAAAGTTCTTTTGGTGTAATGTCAGTGTAGACAGCTTCATATATTGCCGAGGAAATCGGCACTTCAATGTTTAATTTTTTTGCCAGTTCACAAACAGCTTTGGAAGTTTTTACACCTTCTGCAACGGAACCCAGTTCTCTTAAGATGTCGTCAATTTTTTTGCCATGCCCGAGCATCGAACCTACCGTAAAATTACGCGACATAGGGCTTGAGCAGGTTGCAATCAAATCCCCCATGCCGGAAAGTCCATACAAAGTAGCAGGTTTTGCGCCGAGCGCAACGCTTATTCTTGTAATTTCCGCCATGCCGCGTGTAAGCAAAGCACCGCGGCAGTTGTCGCCGAGTTTCATTGCATCTGCAAAACCGGAAGCAATTGCTATAACGTTTTTCAAACTTCCGCCGAGTTCAAGACCTATTAAATCATCATTTGTGTAGAGTCTGAACTTTGAGGGAACAGTTAGTTTTTCCTGCAAAAATTTAGAAATTTCCGGTTTATTTTCACATGCAACGGAAGCCGCTGTCGGACATCCCATCAGAACCTCTTTTGCAAGTGTAGGGCCTGAAAGTACTGCAATATTTGCATTTGGCAATTCTTCTTTCATTACCTGACTCATACGCATCAAGGAAGGCAGCTCAAGACCTTTTGATGTATTAACAAGTATTTGATTTTCTTTTAGACCCTGACCGTTATTGAGTTTGGCAAGGTTTTTACAAACTTCTCTTATACCGGACGTCGCAACGACAAGCAAAATTATATCAGCGTTTTTCACGGCTTTTTCAAGGTCAGATGTGATTTCCACTTTGTCTTTAAGTTGAATCTCAAGCGGTTTTGATGTGCGTTTTTTTGTGCGCAATTCCTCTGAAATATCTACATGCCTGCCCCAGACACACACCTCATCAAAGTTATCCGTCAAAAGCCAGGTTAATGTTAACCCCCAGCAGCCTGCACCTAAAACCGTAAGTTTCATAAAAGTAATCCCTTCCAAACTGACATAATGATATTATAATTTATTAAGTTTCATTTGTAAAAGATTTAATAATGCGTATTTATGCTACAATTTTAGAGATAAAATTTGTCAAACCATAAGGAGAAATCAATGACAACAACAGAATTACAATATGACGTAAAAGATATGGCTCTTGCCGAGCAGGGCAAAAACAACATTGAATGGGCAATGAAAGATATGCCCGTTCTTGAAAGAATTAAAGCAAGATTTAGAAAAGAACAGCCTTTTAAAGGTTTGAGATTAACTGCCTGTGTACACGTTACAAAAGAAACCGCAGCTCTTTGTATTGCAATGAAAGAAGGCGGCGCGGATGCGGTTCTTGCGGCTTCTAACCCTCTTTCTACACAGGATGACGTTGCCGCAGCACTTGTAAAATACTGGGGCATACCGGTATTCGGCTACGCCGGAGAATCTTCCGAAACTTACGCAAAACACGTGCAGCAGGTTCTTGACCACAAACCTAATATTGTTATTGATGACGGCTGCGATTTGGTTGCAACAATACATTCTAAAAGACAGGATTTGTTGTCTAACATCATCGGCTCTACTGAAGAAACAACAACAGGTATTATAAGACTTCAGGCAATGGAAGCTGACGGAAGCTTGAAATTCCCTGCTGTGGGTGTTAACAACAGTTTAACAAAACACCTTTATGACAACAGATACGGTACAGGGCAGAGTGCAATTGACGGTATAATCCGTGCAACAAACATCCTTCTTGCCGGCAAAACTTTTGTTGTCTGCGGCTACGGCTGGTGCGGCAAAGGTGCTGCTATGAGAGCTAAAGGCCTTGGGGCTAATGTGATTGTTACAGAGGTTGACCCGCTTAAAGCTCTGGAAGCAGCTATGGAAGGTTACAGCGTAATGCCTATAGCAGAAGCTGCAAAAGTCGGTGACATTTTCCTTTCTATCACGGGTGACAAAAATGTTGTTGATGTTCATCATATGCTTACTATGAAAGACGGTGCTTTTGTCTGCAACGCCGGTCACTTTGATGTTGAAGTTAACGTAAACGGTTTGAAAAAAGAAACAACGGAAATAAAACAAATCAGACCTTCATTAGAAGAATACAAATTGAAAAACGGAAAATCAATATACGTACTGGCAGAAGGCAGACTGGTTAACCTTGTCGCAGCAGAAGGCCACCCCGCTTCAGTTATGGACATGAGTTTTGCAAATCAGGCTCTCGGTATTGAATACATTGTTAAAAATCAGGGCAAACTTGAAAATAAAATGTATACACTTCCTCATGAAGTTGATGTTGAGATTGCAAAAATCAAACTTGACTCAATGGGTATAAAAATTGATACACTTACACCGGAGCAGGAAGCTTATCTTCACAGCTGGAGCACAGGTACTGTTTAAATTTTAAATTGTCCTAGAAAAATTCGTGATAAGGAGCAAATCTACGTGAACGAATTTTTGGAGTGACACATTGTTCACATAGTGAAGCCATTTTTCAGGCTTCACCACAGTTCAGCCGAAAAAGAAGGCAAAGGTGAGTAGTGACGGCTCGAAGGCTCAATGCGGCAACTGCGACACTAGATTAGATTAAAACTTAAAACGCCTCTTAATTTTTAAGGGGCGCTTTTATATTTTGTAATCTATTCCCTGATTTTCGAAAATTTTATTAAAAAAATCTTTAAACTGTTCAACGGTTTTGCTTCGCAAAATCATATTAAATCCGTAATTAAACGGATGTTTTTTTTCTGGTTTTTCTTCCAGAAGCGCACGTTCTATATACTCTTTAACAAGAGCATTTGTCCTTGTGCACAAATCTCTTTGATTTGGCGCATTGTCTTTTGTTTCAACTGCTTCTTGCAAGAGTTTTTGTGCTCTTGTATTAAGGTCATCAAAGTTAGGACTTGTGTCTTTAATAATTGATTTTAAAACACAGTCCCTCTCATTAAAAGCTGTAATATCCGGCTCAAATTTGTATTTGCCGTGGAAATATACTGCGGTATTTTTAGAAGTAATTTTTATATGCGAACTTTTGTTTTCCATCATTTCCATGATACTTCCAAGCCGCAAGAGTTCCCCTATACGGAAACTTTTTCTTCTGTATTCGTCTTCTACTTTTATATCAAAACCGGTTATATCTTTTGTTTTGTTATTCTCTAACGATAAAAGCTCGTGTCCGAGTTTTTTATTAAAGGCATTCTTTACTTCTATAATAAAATTATTTTCTCCGCGGTGATATTTTGTTATGTTGACAAAAACATCACCTATTGCCCCTTTATTCAACTTAAACTGCTCAAACAACTTTCTTCCGTCCGGTTGTTCGCAGGTTTGCCACAAAACTTTTACGGGCGGGATATTTTGTATATTCTTCGGCTTTAAAGACAGAATACTCATATAAGTCATAAAACCAATCAAAATATATTTTGCTAGTGAATATTCATATTTTAGAGTTTTATTTAACTTTTTTTATATTAGAAATAATGTTATTATGGAGAAAAGCTTTAAAGGATTTTTTATGGAAAATAATATACTGGATTTATCGTCATTTGAAAAAGCGCTGAATAGTCTTTATGAGGTCATAATCATTTATAATGAGGATAAAACAAATTTAATTACCAGAGATTCAATGATTCAACGTTTTGAATACACGTATTCAATCTCATTAAAAATGATAAAAAGATATTTTTCTAAGAGTGCTTTTATACCGGAAAATGTTGAATCAATGACTTTTAATTCAATGGTACGACAAGCCAATAAAATGGGACTTTTATGTTCCAATCTGGAAAAATGGGACGATTACAGACAAAAACGTAATTTAACCTCTCACACTTATAATGAAAACGCAGCAAAGGAAGTCGTTTCTATAATAGAAGATTTTGCAAATGAAGCACAATATCTTTTAGACAGATTGAAAGAGAAAAATAACTGATGTTTGGATTGGAAACAAGACATATTGAATTTATTCTCAGCACTTTAAGACAGTATATCCCTGAAAAAGACGTAAAATTTTATATTTTCGGTTCACGCGCAAAAGGAACTTTTAAAGAATATTCTGATATAGATATAGCTGTTGATTTAAACGGTAAAAGCATTCCTGCGTCTGTTTTGGCAAAAATTTTGTCAGCGTTCGAAGACTCAACTTTGCCTTATGAGGTCGATGTAGTAGACTTAAACGCAATTGATGAAAGTTTTAAAAATATTATTAAAGATTCTTTAATAAAACTGTAATTAAAATTTTCTGTATGACCCGAGGATTTTTATATAGTTTGTATTCAGCCTGATTAAATCCAGCACTTTTTGTGAAGGTTCATCCGTGATATGTCCTTCAAAGTCCACAAAAAAAACATATTCTCCGAGATTTTTTTTAGAAGGTCTGGAATCAATATAAGAAAGGTTTATATTGAGTGCGTCAAACACGTTTAAGACTTTAACAAGTGCACCCGGCTGATTTTTTGTAGCAAAGGCAATACTTGTTTTATCACTGTCAGTTGCGGTTGTACTGCAACGGGAAAGCATGATAAAACGCGTTTTGTTGTCATGTTCGTCATTTATGTTTTTAGCCAGAACATTGAGTTTAAAAAGTTCAGCCGTTCTTTTATTTGCGATTGCAGCGTAAGATTCATCAAGGTCAACAAGTTCCTGAGCTGCTTTGCTTGTTGAAGCTTTTTCAATCTGTTCAATATTGGAATCAAAATGTTTGCTGATAAAATTCTGACACTGTGCAAGCGCCTGCGGATGAGAGATAATTTTCTTTATTTTTTTTATATCTTTCGCTTTTGAAACAAGACAGTGATGTATGGGTATTACGGTTTCCGCACATATTTGAACACAGGAATCTTTAAGGCTCAACAGATTGTCGAGAGTTTCTCTGACCATACCTTCTATAGAATTTTCTATAGGAATAATCCCTGCCGCATTAGGGTTTGCATCTACATATTCAATGATTTTTTTTACCGTAGCAAACGGTATCTGCTCAATATTTTTTTGAGCAAGAATTGTTAAAAATTGATTTTTGGCTATCTCGCTGTAAGTGCCGACCGGCCCTAAAAACAAAAGCTCTTTAATTTCTTCATTTATCTCAATCATTTTGCCGTATGCCATTTATCTGGTAAAATAACATATTATATTGTACAAAATTGTCTGAAAATTGACAATTGTGCAACACGAGAAGAAAAATTTACTCAGACTTACGGGAAAAGTATGGACACAAACATTAAATTCGGTACAGACGGCTGGAGAGCCATAGTAGGCAAAGATTTTAACAAAGAAAACGTAGAAATTGTTACAAAAGCAATTGCACAATACATTCTTGAAAAAGACGGCATAAACAAACCTGTCATCATAGGTTATGACCCCAGAAACATGGCAAAAGAATTTGCACAATTTTCAGCAGAAATTTTATCAAATGCAGGTTTTAAAGTTACGGTTTCTTCAGAAGTTGTACCCACCCCCGTACTGGCTTTTAACGCTCAGTACAGAAATGCTGATGCTTTGATGTTCACGGCTTCGCACAATCCGCCTGAATATCTCGGGATAAAGTATATTCCGGATTACGCAGGGCCTGCCACAACAAAAATCACCAATGCAATAATGGAAAACATAAAAAATATTGATTCAATTGTGTTTAAATCCTTGCAAAAACCTGAAATTAAATACGAGTCTTTTAAAGAACCGTACTTTAAGCATATTGAATCAATTATTAATTTTGAAAAGATTAAAGACTATTTTACGCGCGAAGACGATGACGGAGAAATTATTTACGACGGACTTTACAGTGCAAGCACAGGTTATTTTGACGAACTTTTAAAAAGAAACGGTATAAGCTGCGAATGCTTACATATGAACCATGACCCGAACTTCGGCGGAGGTATGCCGGAACCAAAAGCTAAATACCTGTCGGAATTAATCGATTTAATTGCCCGCAGAACAAGTGCTATCGGTTTGAGCAATGACGGCGACGGCGACAGATTCGGAGTAATAAACGAAAAAGCGGAATTTGTCACCCCTAATGAAATTATTGCACTGCTTTTAGGACATTTAATTAACAACAAAAATTATTCCGGAAGACTCGTTAAAACAGTCGGTGCAAGCCAAATGCTGGACATTATAGCAGATTACTACAATGTTGAAGTAATAGAAACCCCTGTCGGCTTTAAATGGGTCGGGGCTGCAATGCGTGAATACGATGTTATAATAGGCGGCGAAGAATCAGGCGGCCTGAGTATCAAAGGTCATATTCCGGAAAAAGACGGAATACTTGCAGATTTGCTCGTATTAGAGATGCTGGCTTACGAAAACAAATCTCTGTGGGAATTGCAGGAAGACTTAAAACAAATTGCGGGCTGTACTTTTGTTAACGAGCGTGTGGATTTAAAACTGCTTGATAACACACAGCTTGAAATCTTAATGAATAAATACGGCGAGCTGGACAAAATTGCGGGATTCTCTATTAAAGACAAAGACGATAAAGACGGTGTAAAATACTATCTTGACGATGACAGAACGTGGGTGCTTATACGCCCGAGCGGGACAGAACCCTTATTAAGAATTTATTTTGAGTCTGATTCCAAAGAAAAAATTGAAAAATTAAAGGAATTTTTTGCATAATGAAAGAACTCAAACCGGTATTGATAAGAGATAACAAACAATCAATAATTATATTTTGCATGATGTTTGTTGCATTGTTTATGATTGTTGCTCCGGTTTCTTTGTATGTAAAAGAAGCCGTCTGGGGGCTTGGCACGTTAATTTTTCTTGTCAGTTTAAGCATACTTGTTATTGTAAGAAGCACGAACAGAACTCTTCCGAGATTTGTTGAAATTAAAGAAGATTCGCTAAATTTTATTTACTGGAACGGTGATAAAAAAACAGTATCATTAAAAGAGATTGAATCCGTTATTGTTGACGGGCATGTCGGAAAGTCAATAACTACAACTGTCAGTGTAAAAACCAAACAGGATACAATAAAAATCTGGATAGAAGTTTTTGACACAACAAGAGATTTAATTAATTTTTTAAACAACAAAGTTGAAATAACATACAAAGACAAAAATCATGAACGTGTTGTTAAAGAAAACTTGAACCCGAACCCGTGGCGCAAAAGATTCCGCACGGCCTTTGCGTATTTCTGGGTGGCAATATTCTGGGCAATGGCAGTTGCTATAAATTTAAACCTGCCGTCAATGGTGCATTAAAAACAGTTAAATTTTTCAAATTTCCTTAACATTTTCATGAATAAGCAATAACTTTAAATTACACCTATAATTTTTTAATTTATTAATTACACATGTAACAATTTTAAGTGTAATCATTACAATAGTTTGTAAAATAGTATCTGTTATATTATAATGTTAGAACTTGAAGAAGAAATGAGTGTGTAAGCCTTACACAATAAAGGTTAGCATACATTTTGAAAATGTAAGAGTACTGGAATCAAGAGAGAATGGCTTTAACCTTCCAAGAATTAATTTTAAATTTATCAAAATTTTGGTCAGACTACGGATGTATAATTCAACAGCCTTATGATATAGAAAAAGGTGCAAGCACCATGAACCCTGCAACGTTTTTGCGTTCACTGGGGCCTGAACCGTGGAATACTGCAATGGTTGAACCTTGCAGAAGACCGACTGATGCACGTTATGGCGAAAACCCTAACAGGCTCGGACACTATTTTCAATATCAGGTTATTTTAAAACCTTCACCGGACAATGCTCAAGAGCTTTATTTAAAAAGCTTGGAAGCCATGGGTATTGACCTGTCACAGCACGATGTAAGATTTGTTGAAGATAACTGGGAATCCCCGACTTTAGGCGCTGCCGGTGTCGGCTGGGAAGTCTGGTTAGACGGTATGGAAATTACCCAGTTTACATATTTTCAACAGGTCGGCGGTTTGGAAATAAAACCCGTTGCGCTTGAATTAACTTACGGGCTTGAACGTATTGCAATGTATCTTCAAAACGTAAATTCCGTTTACGATGTTATGTGGAATAACGAATTAAAATACGGCGAGATTTATTTGCAAAACGAAATTGAACAGTCTAAATACAATTTTGAAGTTTCTGACGCACAAAGACTTTTCAAACTTTTTGATTTGTATCAGGAAGAAGTTGAAAATTGTGTTGAAAACGAACTTGTACTTCCCGCTTACGATTACGTTTTAAAATGCTCTCACACATTTAACCTGCTTGACGCCAGAGGCGTAATCAGCAAAGACGAAAGAATCAATTTTATTAACAGAGTGAGAAGAATGGCTGCAATGGTAGCCAGATTGTACGTTGAACAAAGAGAAAAATTAGGTTTCCCCCTACTTAAAAAAACAACAATTAATAAATAATAAAAGGAAATTTACATGAGCCAACAAGATGTTACTGAACCGAAACTGGTTGAACACTTTATCTCTAAGTTGTTGAAGACAAAAAATCCCGATGACATGATAGCCGACACAAAAGCAACCGGCTTGAATAAAACATTGACGTGGATTGATTTGATTATACTCGGGATAGGTGCCGTAATCGGTGCGGGTATTTTTTCCATGGTAGGTACGGCTGTTGTTGGTACGGCATCTCATCCGGGAGCCGGCCCTGCACTTATCATATCAATGGTCATCGCAGCTATTGCCTGCATATTTTCTGCTTTATGTTATGCGGAATTTGCGGCTATGATACCGGTATCAGGCGGTGTTTACACCTATACTTTTGCCACAATGGGTGAGCTAGCAGCCTGGATGGTAGGCTGGGTATTGATGCTTCAATACACCATAGGTAACATTGCGGTTGCTTGCAGCTGGACGGGTTATTTGTTCCAATTCTTAAGAGGATTTGAAACATATACAACTCATTTGCCCGCAGCATTGCAGGGAATTATTCATCATATAATGTACCCGCCGTTATGGTTGATTAGTGATTACGGTTCAGCTAAAGCTGCTTATTTAAAAATGGGAATGACACCTGCTGACCATATTCCGCATTTGTTCGGGATTATTCCTGTTTGCATAAATATTCCCGCAATATGTATTATTGCACTTGTTACATATATTCTTGTAAAAGGGATATCAGAATCCAAAAACATGGCAAGCATCATGGTTGCAATAAAATTGCTTGTAATTGCCCTGTTTATCGGTGTCGGTGCTTTTTATGTAAAACCGGCAAACTGGACACCGTTTATGCCGAACGGTGTAGGCAGTGTCTTGATAAGCGCATTTACAATCTTCTTTGCATACACCGGTTTTGATGCAATATCCACAGCCGCAGAAGAAACAAAAAATCCGCAAAGAGATGTTCCGATTGGTATTATAGGTACACTGCTTGCGTGTACGGTTGTTTATATTTTTGTGGCACTTGTTTTAACAGGTGTTGTACCGTGGAACCAAATTAACATTAACGCTCCTATAGCACACGCAATACAAAAAACAGGTCAAAACTGGATTGCCGGTTTCATTTCAATAGGAGCCCTGACCGGTTTAACCTCTGTTTTACTTGTTATGCAGCTTGCTGCTACAAGAATACTTTTTGCAATGGCAAGGGACAACTTCTTCCCCACATTGCTTAAAAAAGTTCACCCCGTATACAAAACACCTCATGTAATCACATGGCTTGTCGGCGGCGCAATGATGATAGGCTGTTTATTCTTAGACTTGAACCTTGCTGCCCAGCTTTGTATATTCAGCGTATTTACGGCATTTATTATGGTTTGTATAAGCGTTTTGATTTTGAGAAAAACAGACCCTGACAGAGAAAGACCTTTCAAAGTTCCGTTCTCGCCGTTATTCCCGTCTTTAGGAATACTGCTTTGCGGAAGCTTAATGTGCGTTGCTGTTGTCAGCATGGGCAAACATGCCATATTATTCCCGTTATGGTTATTAATAGGTATTAGCATTTACGCCGGATACGGATATAAAAGAAACAGACGTATAGAAAAAATTGAGGAAAAACGCCAGCAAAATAAAGCGGCAAGAGAGAGAGCGTCATTATAAGATGACGACATAAATTGTCCGAAAAAAATTCGTGATAAGGAGCAAAGCGACGTGAACGAATTTTTGGAGTGACACATTGTTCACATAGTGAAGCCATTTTTCAGGCTTCACCACAGTTCAGCCGAAAAAGAAGGCAAAGGTGAGCAGTGACGGCTCGAAGGCTCAAGGCGGCAACTGCGACACTAGATTAGATATAAATAAAAAACCTTCCAAAATTAAAAATTCGGAAGGTTTTTTATTATTAAATATTTATTCTAATCTTCATTAATTGTGCCGACAACATTATACGCATAACCAACCAGCGCACCTAAAGCAGCACCCGGAAGAATAAAATGAGTATAAGGTCTTGCCTGTTTTGCGGCATTTTTGATATTAGCAATTGTAATATTTTTTGAAGCTTTCATCTGAGCTGCAAGGTCATCAACCATAAGCTCGACTTTAGTTTGAACTTCCTGAGGAGCTTTATTGATAGCAGCTTTTGCAGCTTTAAGCTGTTGCGATGTTTTTGCTTTTGCTCTTTTTATAAACAGTTTTAAAGCTTCATTATCCTTATCTTTTTTTAACAAATCCTGAGCTTTTTCAATAACATTCTTTTTTACAGCCTTAACATTGTCTTCTTTCATCACATCCGATTTATTGAAAACAAAGTAATCCATCTCAGGTTTGTAAACAGGAATAGCATAACGCAAGCCAAGCCCCACTGCACCGCCAACCGCCATGGCTGCCGGTATGCTTACGTTTTTAGGTTCTGTTGTTTTAATTACAGAAACTTGCATTAGTCTTTCCTATAAATTCTCTTCTTTTTAATTGATAGATAAAAACTGAAACCCTTATGTGCAAAGGTTTTAACACCTTTCCCTAAGCGTTATCTTAAATTTTTTATATTGTATCACCGCATGTTATATGTGTCAACACTATAATTAGTTAATTCCATCAGATTTAACAGAATTTAATAAATACTCCTTAAGCCCGTCTTTAACGGCTTCTGCTGCCTTCAGTCTAAACTTTTCATCGAGTAATAATTTATATTCGTCAGGGTGAATCATGTATGCGACTTCGATTAAAACGGATAAAGGCATGGTCGGACGTGTCATAACAAGGCTGTGCATGCCCACTCCGTCATCTTTTGTGCCGAGTTTTTTTGTGATTACATCACGCAAAGTTTTAGCAAGCTCCACGGATTCTCTGTTGTAATAAAAAACAGAGGTTCCATGCTTTTCATAAGGGTCTGCTCCGTCAGCAAGCGCATTAGCATGGATACTTAAGGATATTAAAGCATCGGAATCACGCATCATTTTAACTCTTTCATATAAAGGAACGTCTGTGTCATCCTTCCTTGTTAAAAGAACATTCGCACCCTCATCCTCGAGAGTTTGTTTTAGTTTTTTTACTATATCAAGGTTAATATCTTTTTCCTTCTCTCCGGTCGGGCCTATTGCGCCTGCATCATCCGCACCGTGGCCCGCATCAAGAAAAATTGTTATATTTTTAAGCGGTTTTTCTTTATCTATATCAGGAGCTTTTCTTATTTTTAAAACAAGCGTATTGTCCTCATAATAAGCATCATATCCCCACAATTTATTTTTTAATTCCACAAAATACGTTGAGGTTTTATCCGGAGCAACCGTGTTTACGGTAAGACTTTTAACATCGCCGCTTGTTTGAAAAAGCATTGTATCGGCAGCATTTTTATCAAGATTATACAATTCCATATTCAACCCGTTTGAGGTTTCAATAATCTTAAACGGAATATGAAAAGACAAATCCGTTTTTATATAGTTATACAAATTATCTTCGGACAAAGACACCTTTGAAGCAGTCGCAAGCATTTTTTCATTTATTGCAGAATATTTTACAATACAATCACTTTTTACCCATGCATTTTCTGTAGGGGTTAAAGATACTCTGTAATAATCTCCTTTTTTGCCGTTAATCATAAGCACAGTATCTTTACCCATATGAGTCAACCTTTTTGCATATTCGTCAGGCTGAGCCCGCAACGGGGTATTATCTTTAAGCACCGCAGCATAAATAAATTCATCCGGTGCAAATTCCTCCAGCGCTGCCTGCATTGATTCCGGAACTTTTTGAGGAACACGGTTAATTATATAAGTCATTGTATTATGTTCTTTGCTGTCTTGAGAATCTATTTTTATTTCGTTAACTCCGTCATTTAAAGGGACAACCTGAACAAAAGACCCGTTATCATGGACTTTGACATCTATATCATTTATTTTTAATTTTGCATCAGGAGCGGTACTGCCAATAATAAATGTCGAAGCCGCACTGATTTGTGTACTTTGTGTTTTAGGATAAACCACCTGCAATGCACGTGCAGGCATAAAATTAAAAGCCAAAATAAGCGGCAAAACAAAAAAACAGCCGGCTAGAATTTTATAAAAATTTTTCATAACACTCCTCATATAATATGATTATTTCAAAAATTTGTTTGTTATGCAAAAAGATTAAAAACATTACAAAAAAAATCAGACTCTTTTTTAAAATTAAAGTCTGATTTTTTTAAAATTTTATTCGCTGTTATTTGTTATCGAGCGGACGCATTGTCGGGAAAGCAATAACATCTCTAATTGTCTGAGAATCGGTTAACAACATAACAAGACGGTCGATACCCATACCCATACCGCCTGTCGGAGGCATACCGTATTCAAGAGCATTGATAAAGTCCTCATCAAGTTCCATTGCTTCTTCATCGCCGTTTGCTTTTGCCAGTGCCTGAGCTTCAAATCTGCTTCTCTGGTCAATAGGATCAGTCAATTCAGAAAATGCATTAGCAAGCTCCCAGCCGTTAATACGTGTTTCAAAACGTTCGGTCAATCTCGGGTTGTCTCTGTGAACTTTTGCAAGCGGAGAGATTTCTCTCGGATAATCGATAATGTGGCAGGGTTGAATCAAAGAAGGTTCTATTTTTTCTTCAAATACGGCTTCTACAACCTGACCCCAGTTCATATCATCATCAACCGGAACGTTAAGTTTTTTAGCCGCTTCAATCGCCTGTTTTGCGTCATAAATTTCCATAAAATCAATACCGGTTGCCTCTTGAATTGCACCGAGCATTGTTTTTCTGTCCCATGGCGGAGTCAAATCAATTTCATTTTCACCGTATTTTATTTTCAAAGTGCCGAGTACTTCCTGAGCAACATAGGCAACCATGTTTTCCGTTAATGTCATCATATCATTATAATCAGCATAAGCCTGATACAATTCAATCATAGTAAATTCAGGATTGTGACGTGTATCAATACCTTCGTTTCTGAAACATCTGCCTATTTCGTAAACTCTTTCTGACACACCGCCTACGATAAGTCTTTTTAAATACAACTCAAGAGCAATTCTTAAGGTTAAATCCATATCAAGTGCATTGTGGTGAGTTGTAAAAGGTCTGGCGTTTGCGCCTGATGCAGTTGTTTGCAAAATAGGAGTTTCCACCTCTAAAAATCCGTGTTTAGCAAGATATTCTCTGATTTTTTGAATAATCAAACTTCTTTTTCTGAAGGTATCTCTGACTTCTTCATTCATAATCAAATCGACATAACGCTGTCTGTATCTTGTTTCAACATCGGTTAAACCGTGAAATTTTTCAGGCAACGGAAGCAAAGATTTTGAAAGAATCTTAAAATCAGTTGCTTTGATGCTTAATTCGCCTCTCGGTGTTCTTCTTATAGTACCCTGAAAACCGACTATATCACCGATATCAACAAGTTTAAGCGTTTTGATTTTTTCAATATCCATGTTTTCTTTATGAGAGAAAATTTGAATCTTGCCTGATGCATCCATCAAATCAATAAACATACCTGTGTTTCTTATTGCCATAACACGACCGGCAACAAGGTATTCGTCATTTGTTTCTTCACCTGCGGGAAGGTCTTTATATTTTTCCTGCAAATTTTTAGCGGAAGCATTTTTGTCATAGGAATAAGGATAAGGATTTATCCCTTTATCTGCGAGTTCTGTTAATTTTTGGATTCTTGTATTTCTGATTGCATTAAGCGTAGGTGCATTAAGTGTGTTATTTTCTGACATTCTCAATTCCTTTTTGTTTATCACTTAATAATAATCTTATCATCAAAAAAATTTATATGAAATAATTGTAAAAAAAAGCCTGCAAAAGCAGGCTCAGAAAGAAATACTGTATATATTGTAACTGTAAGATTTTTTGTCTTACTAACCTCCATTGACCAGACTGATTGCGATTTGCGGCAATGCATTTGCCTGAACAAGGAGTGAAGAGGTCGTTTGTTGCAGTATTTGATATTTTGTGTAATTTGATGTTTCTTCCGCAATATCTGCGTCCATAATGGTTGATTGAGCTTCCGTCATGTTTTCTATAGTTGTTGTCAAAGAATCAGCTGCGGCATCCAATCTGTTTTGAGTTGCACCAATTTGTGCTTTTCTGTTGTTAATATCGGTTACTGCTGCATCAAGCATTGTAATATACTGGGCGGCAGCACTTGCATTGGCAAAAGCGGTATCAATATTTCCTCTCAAACCGGTGCCGGCATCAAACGGAGCATTCATACCTGTTGCATCTGCACCGAGAGTATTTGAGTCTACTGTCTGGAAGAAATCTTCAGACAATTTGATACAGTTTGCAGCTTCATCTGAATTTGCACCGACCTGAAGTCTTAAACCAACGTCAGCAAGCTGGCTCTGTCCGTCTAACAGTGTCAAACCGTTAAAATTTGAGTTTTTAGAGATACGGTCAATTTCATCGAGCCTTTGTACAATTTCATCCTTCATTGCGTTCATTGAATTTTCGTCATAAATACTGTTTGCGGCTTGAACCGTCAAATCTCTGATACGCTGAATGTTATCAAGCATAACATCAAGGTCTCCTTCAATAACAGCAAGAACGTTTGTACCTGTTGTAATATTGTTTTTTGCAACCTTTGAACCTCTTATTTGTGTTTCAAGATTTGTTGCGATATATAAGTTCGCTGCGTCATCACCGGCACGGTTAATTTTGTAACCGGTTGACAATCTCTCCATTGCCTGATTCATTGAGTTTGTTGCACTGTTCAAATTTCTGACCGCTTTTAGCGCAGTCATGTTGGTGTTTACTATAATAGCCATAATACAGTTTTCCTTTCTTAATTAGTTTCAATCTTGCCAACACAAACAAATGTATTGAGCAAATACAGTTACAGTATTTCTATTAGTGGTGTGATGGTTTTGCGGTTATTTGATGGCCAAAATCTAACCGGTTTTTACAGCTGCCGTTTTTATTAAATTTGCGTACTCAAATATGAGAACTCTCTCTTTTTAACAAAAGCAGTATCTGCAAACCTTTTCAGGTCTATATACAGGCAAAAAGCCTTACTATAGGTGATTTTGTAAAGTATGTTTTTGCTTTACACATATTAAAACGGCACTTTCAGGGGTTTCTGGATACGTAAAAAGTTAGGAATTTACCTAACTAAAGTATGGTTTTTTAATAAAAAATGCTTTTTGAGGTTAAAGCATGCTAACAAATCGTAATAAATTACAAGAATTTATGTTTTGATATAAAATAATTAATAAGGACTAATCGGAGAAGGTTTTTGCAAAACAACGTTGTACTAATCACTGATAGTGAAAAAGTGGCACAAAAAGTAAATAAAAAAGTGCTGCTGCTTCGAAACACAGACATTCTGCAAACAATACACCATGCAGATTGTTTTGATGCAGTAAAAAAAATAAAACCCGTTCTTATTTTTTATCACTTAAAATTAAACAGAGAAGACGACTTTTTAAATTTTCTGCAAAAAATAAGGCAGCACAGGGAATTAAAAACATGCTCCGTTATTCTTGTTTATGAC
The DNA here is from genome assembly GCA_944323685.1 of Candidatus Gastranaerophilales bacterium. GTDB lineage: Bacteria > Cyanobacteriota > Vampirovibrionia > Gastranaerophilales > Gastranaerophilaceae > Limenecus. The sequence goes on from CALUTJ010000008.1 coordinate 21,684, forward strand.
GAATTAGACGAAAACCTTCTGTGCTCCGCTTTTGAAAAAGGCATAACAGACTTTATAAAAACAACCGCTTCCGATACAGAATACACAATAAGAGCCTTATGGTGTCTGCAAAAAAGAGTAAATGCCCGAGATAACCAAAACTCAAAAGATTTGTTATCACAATTAAAAATACTCGACAGAAAAAATCAGGTTTATACGGAAAATTACACCTACACTGTTTTAAAGGAAGAAAGCAAAAAAGACTGGGGCTGTTTTGCCGTTGTTGCACCTGATATAAACAGCAGAAACAAGATTTCTCCGGATAATTTAATGAGCATAATAAAAGACAACGTCAGAACCTGCGATATACTTGGTTTTGCATCAGATTTTAAAATTTATTTATGGTTCAGAAATACAACCAATGAAGATACAAGAAAAATTCTGAACAAAATAAAAAAAGCACTTAGCGACAATTTTACAATCAGTGCAGGTTTTGTCGAAACCAAAGAAATTCCTTTTGATAATGCGGAAATTCTGGCCAATCAAGCTTTATCAAAAGCTCTTTTAAAGGGCAACTGTTTTATCTGCGCCAGGGAAGAAGAAGCTAAGAAAGAAAAAAACAAAAATCCAAAAATAGATATTCAAAACTTTAAACAACACAAAGAAGTTTCAGCAAAAAAATTGGAAAATATTCTTTCTCCGTTATTCTTTCAGGTACAAAAAACAAACGAAGATAAACTTTTTGAAACAAAAATTACTCAGAATGTGACCGAGCAAAAAAGTTATTTTACACTAAAAAGTCAAAATTGCGAAAGTTCGTTTATAGTAACATATCCGGGTTTTACAACAATTAATATAGAAATACTGCAAAAAGTAAACAATAAAGAAAAAAGAAAAAAATACTACATTGACACAAATGAACTTAGTGAAGAAAAAATAGAAGATTTATTAGACGAGTTTATACAGGAATATCAATCAGAGATATTAGTTTAAGATTAAAGAAAGGGTTTGTAATGACAATTGATATAAATACAGAAAATTCAGCTTTTTTATTTATTGATGTTCAAGAAAAACTAACTGCAATGCTGAGAAAAGATAAAGCCGCCAAAAAAGCGGAAATTCTGGCCAAAACAGCAAAAATTTTGAATATAAAAACAGTTTTAACGGAACAGTATCCGCAAGGGCTAGGTTCTACAATACCTTCAGTAAAATACTGCCTGCCGGACAGTGCAAAAACTTTTGAAAAAACAAGCTTCAACGCTCTGGAGACAGACGGAGTAAAAGAAGCTCTCGGCAATGTAAAAAACGTTTTTATTTTTGGCATAGAAACTCATATCTGTGTTTTACAAACAGCACTGGCTTTGTTACAAAACGGGTATAATGTTTTTGTAATAAAAGACGCCTGTGCATCTCGAGAAACAGATGAATTTAAAGCAGGAATAAACCTGATGGAAAAAGAAGGCGCAAAAATAATGACAACGGAAATTGTCCTTTTTGAACTTTTAAAAACAGCCAAACACCCTAACTTTAAAGAAGTACAACTTTTAATTAAATAGTTTTCAGACAGTCAACCGCAGAGATATAAGAATTATAAAGCACGGAATTTAATTATTCCGTGCTTGTACAAAAATAAAAATGATACTTAAAGAATTTTCAGACTTTTTAAAAGAAAACGAAGAAAAACCTTCTGTTTCTCTTTTATATATATGGTTAAAACTAAAAATAGAAACTCCTGCCAAAAGCAATGTCGACAGAATTTTGCAAAAAGAAATTTATATTGCAAAAAATAAAGCAGGCAATTTTTTGTTTATCGGAAAATCACCCTCAGGCAGAAATTTAATAGAAAGCCTGTATAATTTTGCTCTGAGTTTTGAACAGCAAAAAATGGCACGCTGGATTCACAAACAAAAAGCAAATGATTTCAAAAAATATTAAGTTAAGTTAAAAATAAAGCATGGCAATGGTTTTCATGATTACCCATGCCAAATTTTTATAATATAATATTTAATTTTTTCTTATTTTTACCTGTAGAAAACCTGTTCAAAACTTTATTTTTTATGTTCAAATTTTTTCAATAAGTTTTTAGTTTTCTACAAACAAAAAATAAAATAAAAAGTTTTTGAAAGTTTTAAAAAATTATTGAACAATTTTCTACAAAAAATTAACAAACTTTTGAACAGGTCTTTTTCTTTATACTATTTGTTTTATAATAGTTTTATACAGAAAAAATTTTCTTTATTACTTATTATTATTTTATTATATTATTTATATAATTTAATTTATAAATAAAAAAGAAAAACTTTCAGAAAAAAATTTTATTGAAAAAAAAATCAAAAAATTTATTTAAAAATTTGTATTTGAAATTATAAATCGTCAGGAGAAAATATGTCAAACATGGAATTTACTATAGAAAAAGAATCCTTGCTTACAAATTTAAAAATTGTTGAAAAAACAACAATAACAAGAGGGATTCAACCCGTACTTTCAAATATATTAATAATTGCTTCTTCTGACAATTATATTACTTTTGCCGCAACAGACCTCGATATCAATATTACTTCAAAAACAATTGCGTCTGTTCAAACTCCGGGAAAAATTACTCTGCCGGCTAAAAAACTATCCGAGATTGTTTCCCGTTTAAGCAACAAACCCGTTGTTTTTTCTCTTAATGCTGAAACAAACGTTGTTAATATAATTTGCGGAAATTCTAAATTTGAGCTTATCGGTATCAGCGCTGATGAGTTCCCTCAAACAATTACGGAAGAAGAATTAAAAGACAAAGAATGTGTTGAAATTGACATAAATCCTTTTATAAAATCAATTAAATATACGGCGTTTTCCGCAGCAAACTATGAAAACAGAAATATTATAAGCGGTGTTTTTTGTGCAATTTCAAAAGAAAATATCGAAATGGCAGCTACTGACGGCAACCGTTTGACAAGAATCGTAGAAAAAATAACAAATGAAAAAGAAACTGATATAAGCTGTGTTATTCCGTCTAAAACATTGCAGGAATTTTTAAGGATAGCTTCTTTTGTTAATGAAGAAAAATTAGGCTTGATTATTGAAAAAACAAGAATAATCTTTAAAACTTCTTCAATGATTATGACTTCAAGAATCCTCGAAGGAGAATATCCACCTTATAAACAGTTGATTCCTCAAAGTTGTGAAAAAAATGCGATAGTTAACCGTGAAGAAATGATTTCCGCTCTTGAAAGAGTTGCTGTTATGGTTAACGAAAGAACAAATATTGTTAAATTTATCTTTGGTGAGAACACTTTATTCTTAAAAGCTGATACTCCAGATGCAGGTCTTGGTGAAGATTCTATATCGGCAGAATACACTGATGAAGAATTGACAATAGCATTTAATTACAGATATGTTTTGGATTCTTTAAAAATTATGGAATCTGAAAAAGTGAAAATAGGACTTGGCGGAAGCTTGTCCGCAACACTGTTCAGACCTGACAGCGAGGACGATTACCTCTGCTTGATTATGCCTATTCAAATAAGATAGTTTGTTAATTTTATATTTGTAACTAAATGAAAAAATAAAAACTAATGATTTTTTAGATACCAGTATTGGTAAAAAAAAATCATGCGTTATTTTGCGCGAAGTCAATTTGTCTTTCTGAGCGCACAAGGACTCCGTGTAAAAGTTGATTATAAGAAAATACTTTTTTGTTTATAAACAGGCTTTTAATGCTAAAATAATTGTATGGGCAAAAAAGTAGTAGCAAACAACAAAAAAGCTTTCCATGATTTTTTGATTTTAGAAAAATACAACGCCGGAATTGTTTTAACCGGTACTGAAATAAAATCAATAAGACAGGGTGCCATAAACTTAAAAGACAGCTTTGCTAAAATTGAAGACGGCGAGGTGTGGCTTTATAACGTCCATATAAATCCTTACGCTCAGGGTAACAGATATAACCCCGACCCTGAAAGGAAGAGAAAACTGCTGTTGAATAAAAACGAAATTTTAAAAATGCTCGGCAAAGTAAAAAAAGAACAGTATACAATTATCCCTCTGAGTGTTTTTCTTGAAAACGGCTGGGCAAAGGTAGAGATTGCACTTGCAAAAGGCAAACAACTCCATGACAAACGAGAAGCCATTGCCAAAAAAGCAATGGACAGAGATATTGCAAGAAATATAAAAATCCGTTAAGAATAATTGTTTATTTTGGTTTTTATTTTTGCATTTGACCCGTTATTTATCATATAATTTAATAAAAATAAAGGGTGAGGTAATATGCTGCAGATGTTGAACAAAATTAATTCTATACACGATTTGGCTATGGAAGTTCTTCAAATAGAAGCGGATTCCATTTTGAAACTGAAAGACAGAATCGGTGAAGATTTTGAAAAAGCCATTGATATTTTATACGACTGCAAAGGCCGCGTGATTGTCACCGGTATGGGAAAATCAGGTCATATAGGCAGAAAGATAGCTGCAACCTTGTCTTCGACAGGAACTCCTTCTTATTTTTTACATCCGGCCGAAAGCACCCACGGAGATTCGGGTCTTATCACACGTGATGACGTTGTTATTGCTATCTCTAACAGCGGCGAAACAGCAGAATTGATGAATCTTTTACCTTTAATTGAACGTTTCGGCGTAAAAATGATAGCAATGACCGGCAAAAAAGAATCAACTCTCGGTAAAAAATCCGATGTTGTTCTTGATGTTTCCGTAGAGAAAGAAGCCTGCCCTTTAGGCAAAGCCCCTACTGCAAGTACTACCGCAACTCTTGCAATGGGTGATGCAGTCGCTATATGTCTGCTTAAAAAACGGGGTTTTACGGAAGAAGACTTCCTTATGTTCCACCCGTCAGGCGCTCTTGGCAGAGGCGTTTTGTATCATGTTTCGGATTTAATGATTACGGGAGAAAGAATACCTGTCTTAAGCGAAAATACAAGTTTTCTTGATACAATACAATTTATTTCCGATAAAAAACTCGGATGCGCGATTATGATTGATAAAGAAGGCGTAATGACCGGTATTTTAACAGACGGTGACATAAGACGCACCCTTTTGAAATATAATAATCCTTCTTCCTTAATAACAAAAGAGGTTATGACCAAAAATCCTAAAGTTATTCAAGCAACTGATTTGGCGGCCAAAGCTCTTCATATTATGGAAAAACATTCTATTACATCGCTTGCTGTTTGTGACAGCGAAAACAAACCGGTAGGGCTTGTACATATCCATGACCTTTTAAAAGCGGGTGTAGCGTAATGAATGATGACGTATTAAAAAAAGCTTCAAAAATAAAAGCACTGGTGCTGGATGTTGACGGCGTTATGACAGACGGTTCGTTAACTTTTGACGAAAACGGTACTGAATATAAGACTTTTAACGCTAAAGACGGTCAGGGCATTGTAATGCTCAACAAAACAGGCTTTATTACAGCAATTATAACCGCACGCCAGAATGGAACAGTACGCCACAGATTTAATAATCTCGGTATGACAAAACTGGTTGAAGGCTGTAAAAACAAGATAGCCGCACTTAAAGATTTAATGGCTGAATACAACTTAAATTTTGATGAAATTGCCTATATGGGTGATGATTTGCCTGATATATGCTGTTTAAAGCAGGTAGGCTTGCCTTCTTGCCCAAATGATGCTGTGGAAGAGGTAAAAAGTGCGGCGTTTTATATTGCTTCTAAAAACGGCGGCAGAGGTGCTGTCAGGGAGTTGTGTGATTTAATTTTAAAGGCAACCGGTAATTATAACAGTATAGTAGGTGCTATTATCAATAAAGACTAAGCTTTTAAGCATTTTTGCTAAATGGCATGCCTTAAAAATAATTGTTTTAAATACACTTTATTTTTATAGATTTTGTGTTTATTTTAAGTGTAAAAAAATAGGGCTTTGGTCTGAAAAAGCCCTAGCTGTCTGGAATTAAGAATAGTTGGAAGTATGAAAAAGATTTAATTATATATAACTTTAAAATAGTGAGTTAAACAATTAGCCGGTCGGGTATTTTTAAAAAATCCTTCTTATTTAACATGTGATTGAACAAAAATAAGGCAAAAATAATGATTAAGTGTACAAAATGCACTTAATCTAAAACACAGTATTTATAACGTTTTTCAGAAGATATTAAGAATTTTTTAAGAGGGGTTGACAAAGAAAAGTTTATAGTACATAATAAAAATGTACTAAATAGTGTAGATAAAACACTTATTTAAAACAAGTCACAACAAAAGGACAAAGAAAATGAAAATTAATAGCATAAATACATATAGCTATTCAAATATAAATAATAATAAACAGTATGCCTCAAGACCTGTCTTTAAACAAGCTAAAACAGACAGTGTTTCTCCGGCTATTTTAGAAGCATTTGTTGAATCTGCTAACGATAAAAGAAACAAAAGCAACTTTATGAGCAAAATAAACTTCTTTAAAGATGTTTTATTCTCTGATGAAACAACTAAACGTGCTCAACAGTTGAAAGATGCTATTGAAAGCTACGATTCAACCCAAAATATATTATACAGAGCATAATATATTTTAGCCAAAACATTATAACAAAGGATTTTTTCCCCCGTTTACAATTTTAATTTGAATAGATGCAGTAAACTCAGACCGAAAGGTCTGATTTTTTTATGCTTACGGGGTTACTTTAGGGGTTATTTGCCCGTTAAATTGGATTTTATCCATTCCACCATTGGTTTTAGCGCACGTGCACGGTGAGAAAGTGTGTTTTTTTCTTTCAGAGTCATATCGGCCATTGTTTTATTCAATTCCGGTATGAAAAATACGGGGTCATACCCGAACCCGTGTTCACCAGATGGTTTTGTATCAATAAAACCTTCAATCTTGCCTGTTTGCGTATGCAGTTTCATTCCGTCAGGTGCAACAAGTGTCATTGTACAGATAAAATGCGCGCTGCGTTTGTCTTTTTCTACGCCGTTTAGTTCAGCGAGCAGCTTTGAGATTTTAGATTTTTGATCCGGTGCATACCTTGCAGAATAAAGCCCAGGGCGTCCGTCCAGTGCATCAACGCAAAGCCCTGTGTCATCGGCAAGGGCGGGGATTCCCATGATTTTTGCGGCTTCTGATGCTTTTATGTATGAGTTTTCTTCAAAGGTTGTTCCGTTTTCAACAGGGTCAAAATTGCCTTCAACAAGTACAAATTCCACACAATCAGGGTGCATTTCCTTTAACATGTCGTTAATTTCTTCAAGTTTGTGAGGGTTTGATGTACCCAGTGCAATTTTTAGCATATTTTTCTCCTGAGCCGTGATTTTTTAATTATTTTAGCATTAACAGGCAAAAATTTTTCTTTAGGTTTTTTATTTTTGTATGCAAATTTTAGCTATTCAAAGTACAAATAATAAATTTACAAAACCTGTTGCCTTTAAACAAAGGCATCACAACACACTGCCGAGTGATACTTTCAAATCTGGCAGCGATAATATAGCAGGAATAAAAAAAAACAAATATAACCGGCTTGAGAGGATAAGATTTAAAAGACCTCTGTCAGTTCAAAATGCTTTTCTTTCTTTGGGCAAAACATATGACGACTACATTATAAAAGAATTACAGAGAAGATTTCAGGTTCAAGATACGTTTGAGTTAATCGCTTTGCAGTTAAATAATTATCCTGAAATCGCAAACATTAAAGTAAAATCGCTTGTCGGGTTCGGGGCCTTTGCTATGGCTTTTGAAACCTTAGACGGAAATATTTTAAAAATAACCGATATAAACCATTTCCCAAACGGGCGAAAACCCGATGATTTTGACCTGCCTATAAAAAAACACGGCAAATTCGGTGATTATTATTACTATATAGAAGAAAAAGTTTCTCAGGAGGATTTAACCCAGAAAGAGCTGAAAGCTCTGGTAAAACATATAAAAAGCAAAGGGTATACGATGAGAGATTATCTTGTTCATTATGATGAAGAAAACCCTGATGCAGCTATTAAAGAAGACCAGTTCGGGCGTGCAAAAAACGGAAAAATTTATCTTATTGACCCCGGGTGCGCAATTGCACCGCCTAAGCACTTTTTTGACGTGAAAAGAATTAAAGATAAGATAAAAGAAAAATTTTTTGACAAATTTAACAAAAAATGCGATTAAAATAGAGGATATTTTCTATTTTCCGAAACGTCTGTTTCTTTTTTCAAATTCAACAATAGCTTTTGTTAATTCTTTTCTGTCAAATTCCGGCCAGTAGGTATCTGTTACATAAATTTCCGAATAAGCCAGCTGCCACAAAAGATAGTTGCTGATTCTTTTTTCTCCGCCGGTTCTGATTAACAGGTCGGGGTCAGGGATATCTTTTGTGTAAAGGTGTTTTGAGATTGTTTCTTCGCTAATTTGTTCAGGCGCAATGCCTTCTTTAATAATGGATTGCATTGCGTGTACAATTTCGTTTCTTGCTCCGTAATTGAAGGCAATATTGAGGTTAACGCCGGTGTTATTTTTTGTTTTTTCTTGTGCATCGTTTACTATTTTTATGAGATTTTTGTTTAATTGGGAAATATCGCCGAGAAACCTTATTTTTACGTTTTCTTTATGCATGTCATCAAGTTCGTTTAACAGGGTTTTGGCAAGCAGCCCCATCAAAAATTCAACCTCTTCTTTTTTTCTGTTCCAGTTTTCCGTAGAAAAAGCGTATACGGTAAGATATTTGATACCAAATTCGTCAAACAGACGCATTGTACTGCGCAGAGAATCCACTCCTTTTTGGTGTCCCATAGCGGAAGGCAGAAGTTTTTCTTTTGCCCAGCGTCTGTTGCCGTCCATTATTATTGCAATATGCTGCAGGTTAGTGTTTTTTACAATGTCTTTAATGTTTTGTTCAGCCGTAAGTTCCAATATTAATTACCCTGTTAATCCGTGTCTTTTAATATTATACGCTAAATAAATCAAAGGTTGATTATTTTTTTTTTATAAAATTTTATAAATTGGTACTTGCGTCTGATAAAAATACCGGCTTTGCTGTTGGTTTATCGGCAGTCATTATCTGAAAGCAGTGTTTTTTTGAGACAATATTTTTTTATAAAATTTTCTTATAGGGAGAATTGAGGGCTTTGTAAAATCCGTTTATTTTTATTTCGGGTAATATAAACGGGTATTTTTTATGAAATCCAAAAAATTGTTGTTATCGGTTTTTGCTGTTTTTGTGTTCTCTTCAAACTCGTTTGCGGCAGATTATGTCACAACAAAATTAAATGAGATAGAAAAATATTTTTACGGATATACAAACAAAGGCTCTGATACTGCACGTGTTACACGTGTGGAAAAAGATTTGTACGGAAAGACTTCGTCACAGTCTTTAAAGAACAGAGTAGATAAAATCTATAAAGACATGAATCTTGAGGGTTCGACAGGTGCAGCTGCGCCTGTTAATCAAAGCTTTGAACAAATTCAAAAAGATATCGGGCCTAAAGCGGAAGCGGGAATAAAATATCCGATAGTCGATAAACTGGAGCAAAAAGCTTTTAATAAGTCTTATGAAAATGATGATATATATGACAGATTATCAAGATTGGAAAAAAAAGTTTTTCCAAATGATGTAAAAAGAGAAAGCACCCTCTCTTTGAATGAAAGAGTGGATGCTTTGCGTGACAAACTGCTCGGAGGGTCACAGCTTGCCGCTGTGGATATTGACCCGTACAGAGAAGAAATTATTCTAGAAGACGGACAGAAGTATCTCGGCGACAGTGACGGGCAGTATAACTATTACAGCTATGAGAATTCTAAAAATCACATTGCTCAACCGTCTTCAGAAAGCTATAAGGAAAATTACGCAGAATCTTCGGGCTATGCCCAAAACTATGATTTAGACGTTTTGGAAAAGCAGCTCTTCGGCAAAAGATTTGCGCAAGAACCGCCTTCCAAGCGTCTTGCCCGTTTAGAGTCAAATTTATTCCAGCGTACCTTTAGTGACAATGACGAAACCCGTATTCAACGGCTTCTTGCTGTTACGACAGCTCAAAAGACATCTCAGGAATATGACTCTAACAAGTGGGCGCGCAGATTAAACGCCGGTATCCAAATCGGCAGTATTCTGCTAATGGTTCTGGCTATGATTTTATAGCTCAGATAATTGAATTAATCATAAAGGTTGGTGAATGGTGAAAATATTGCATTATAAACACCGGAAACAGGTGACATCATTTTTTGGAAAAATGATTTTTTCTGCCGGGTGTTGCAGTTGTTGCAAGGCGGCAGGAAAGTTCTTTGCTGTGCCGGAGCAACAATATATGATACCGGAGCTGCCGCACCCGTTATTTTGCCTGTCTGGTATAAGCTGCAAGAATTGTTAGCCGGATTAATCGGACAAGAAGCAAATGCTGTGCTGGTTGCAAAAATCATAGTAGCCGCACTGAGGGCCATTATCTTTTTCATAATGTTTTCTCCTTTTTTTGTATCGGGAAGGTTTTTTGCTTTCCCGTATACTCATTTTTACATTTATGAAAAAAATTACATTAGACTAATTGGTTAAGTAAGTTTATAACCATGTCAGATTATTTTTTTATATGATCCGGATTTTTGCAAGTATGCAAAGCTGCGGTCTAATTTGCTTGGCAAGCTAAAGTCTGCCCTATTACGGATTGCTTTGTAAGACGTGTATATAACAAAATCGTCATTCTGAGGCTTTAGCCGAAGAATCTATACATAAACCGTTTAAAATAAAAACAGGCAATTTTTATACTGATGTTTGCTTTATACAAATAAGGTAAGTAATTAGGTAAAAATTTATATTGACAAGTGTTAGTAGTGTAAAACCGTATATAAAGCTCTTTGCGCAAAAAGCAAATTCAGCGTTTGTGCGCAAACCCCAGACAGTTTGCATCCCCGTGCAGGACTTGTGCAAACTAAAACCCGTAGTAACAGATACTCTTAAATTTACTACGGTAAAAAAAGTAAACGTTCAAGACGTGCAAAATCTCTTCCCTAAAGGTGAGATAGAAGCGGACTACATAATAAAAGAAATGAAAAATATAAAAAGAGAACTTTTATTTAAATCTCTTACAAGTATAAAAGATTTTAAGAAATGGCTGCATTGCGCTGATTTGAGCAAAAGATTAAAAGATTTTGATTATGAACAAATAGCGGAATTTATGAACCTGCACAACGGGAAATACATAAATGTATGGAAAGGGTATTCAAAAACCGATGATGTTGCCAATATAAACAAACTGGCATTGTTTGTGCGCAGCATAAGCAGAATAAACAAGCTGAACTTTTACCAGAACCTACCCGAACACGACTGGGAAATATGTATGGACGGCATCATCAACAGACCAAAAGAGGTTATCAGACCGTTGATGAAGTACAAGTTTGATTCCACTGACATAAATGATGCAATTTCTTTTGGAACAACATCTAAAAAGGTAAAAGATTATATTAACAAAATAGAAAAATTTTTAGATGAAAATAAGATAAAATATGATATTAAAGCATATAGAGGTGACGGAAGTTATTGGGCTTTTAATCCAATAAAAGTTGATAATAATAAAACATTAAAAGAAGCAGTGGAAGAATTTACTGATGGGATAGAATCAGGAAAATATTCTGTTCAACAGATTTACCAAATTCAGCAGGGCGTCCGAGCGACTATGAAAATATTACTTGGAGTAAAATCAAATTTTACCCTGAAGATGAGGCAATACTAAAAACAATGAAAGATGCGAGAGAACGCATTGAGTACAAGAGTAAACTCATAAAAGCTGGAAAATATATAGAATAAATGAAAATCTCACCTATAAAAAATGCATCCAATATACCAATAGTTAAACGTATAAAACAGTTTTTTACAAACGGAAAGTTAAAACTGCGCACACTTGTTGCTGCTATTAGAACATACTAAAACACTGTTTGAGAAATCTCAAAAAGCAGCTTAAAAAACTGTTTTCAATAAATTAAGCTTAACATCTGCATTGAGTCTTTTGCATCAACCAAATAAACAAAATTGGCAAATGCCGGCTAAAAATGCTATAATTTCGTATAATTTGTTTAACACAGGCATAGAAAGAAGAAAAACCGGCAATGAGTGAAACCAAAAATAAAATATATATTGTAGATGTAACAAACAGAGACGGGGTGCAAACTTCTCGTCTGGGGCTTGCAAAGCTTCAAAAAACAATTATAAACATGATGCTTGATGATATGGGTATTACTCAATCAGAAGTCGGTTTTCCTACAACAAAACACGAGATAAACTACCTCAACGCCAACCTTGAGCTTGTGGACAGAGGGGTTATAAAAAGAACAAAATTTTCGGGCTGGGTAAGAGCGCTTTCTAAAGACGTTATACAGGCAATACAAAATGTTCCTCGTCTTAAGTTTTTGAACCTGTCGCAATCCACTTCCGACCAGATGATTCGAGGAAAATACGGCGATAAAATGACAAAAGCCGATATTCTTGCCCAAACAATAGAAGCTGTGGAAACAGCAAAAACTTACGGGGTGGAGACAATAGGTGTTAACGCAGAAGACGCCTCGAGAAGTTCCATTGATTATTTGATAGAATATGCAAAAGAATGCAAAAAACACGGCGCTTCCCGTTTCAGATACTGTGATACTTTAGGTTACGAAGACCCCGGCACTACTTATGACAGAATATACAAAATTGCCAAAGAAGCTCAAATTGATATGGAAATGCACTTCCACAACGATTTGGGAATGGCTGTAGGCTGTTCCGTACTCGGTGCAAAAGCGGCTATTGATGCGGGGGTTGATGCTTATATTGATACAGCGATTAACGGTATGGGCGAACGTGCAGGCAATGCGGATTTGATTTCCTGCCTGCTTGCCGTAAAAAAATCAGCAGGTTTTTCAGGAAAATATGAACTTGACCCCAATATTGATATGTCAAAAGCATGGAAACTTGCCAAATACACATCCCATGCGTTTGGTGTGCCTATCCCAGTTAACCAGCCTGCTGTCGGGGCGAATGCTTTCGCTCACGAATCAGGAATCCACGCTGACGGTGCGCTAAAAGACAGAAGAAATTACGAACTTTATGACTTTGAAGAACTGGGCAGAGGCGAGCCGGAAATCGTTGAAACGGGAAGAATGATTACCATAGGCGAGTACGGCGGTATTAAAGGTTTCAGAAACGTTTATAAAAATCTTGAACTGGAATTCCACGACGAAGACGAGGCAAGAAATATTCTTGAACTTGCAAGATATGCCAATGTTCATACCCAGTTGCCGCTAACTGACAGCGAGCTGAAATTTATCTATTATTATCCTGATATTGCGGCAAAAATTATGACGGTTACACCTTATTACGAACCTAAAGGAGAGTTGAAGAAACGTCTGGAAAACTCATCTGACATTATTTCTTCTTCTATTGTATAATGTTGCCAGAGGTCAAGTTATATGTCACTTAAAGCAAGAATAGAAGCCGTGTTGTTCATTACGGCACAGGCATTGGAAGTAAAAGACATCGCAGAAGTTTTAAAAGAAGACGAAGCTGTAGTTGAAGAGGCTTTGTTGGATTTGATTATGGATTATTCCGCACGCGAAGGCGCGCTTGAAATCGATGACGAAAACGGCTATATCCTTCAAGTTAAAGAAGAGTACAAGGATATTGTGGAAAAACTCTGCCCTGTTGAACTTAAGCCGGCAGTGTTAAAAACGCTTACGGTTATCGCTTTAAAAGAACCTATCAGACAATCTTATTTAAAAGAGTTACGTTCAAATGCCTATGAACATGTTCAGGAACTCTTAAAAATGGGCTTTATTTCCAGACATAAAGATAAAAACGGTCGTTCTTTTAACTTGAAAACAACACCAAAATTTAAAGAGTATTTTAAGCTCAAAGGCGATGCAAAAACTCTTGCAAAAATTATTGATATAGAAAAACAAGCCCGTGACAACGGCGATGAAGATTTTGAAGAAAATCTCGATTTATCTGAGTTTGTGGAAGAAAATTAAACTTTATCCCTGTGTGTTTAATTTTCTCGGCGGAACATTTAAAAACTGCTGCATGTGAGCACCTTTTAATTTGTCTTCAATTTCCATTTCTTGTTTGGATAAAAGTTCTCTTGAAATGTAGGCTTTATACTCTGCTGCCGTAACGGGAATCCTCGGCATTATTTTTACATTTTGAGAATATTCGCGTTTTATCAAATCATCTTCCCGTATAGAAAATTTTGAATAATCTTTTTCTGCTTTTTTTATATCTTCATCTGATTCGTCTAAAAAAGGATAATAGGGTTTTGTGATTGTTTCTTTGTACGTTCCGCAGTCGGTTTCCATCCCGTAATCATATCTGATGTTGTTATCTGTTTGTTTTTCTTCTTTACCCCAGATACCGGCAAAGTTTGCATTTTTGTGCAAGCCTTTATAAACAGGACTTATTAAACCTATTTTCATACTAACCTCCTGATTTCTCTTGATGACCACTATAATATTATAGGCCTTTAACACGTATAATTAAACTGTTATAGAGAGAATTTTAATTAAATTTAATGTTGAATTTTAAATTTAAATTTTAAAGGCCGGCTTTCGGCTTATTTCAGAAAATGCAATTGCGGGTTTAGAGTATCTTTCATCTTCCTGAATGCGTTTGTAATAATCTTTAACCATTACAATCTGTGTTTTTACGTTTTTAAAACCGTTTTCTTTTAAATATTTTTCTATTTTAGTGCCGTTTGTCTGGTATTTTTTGTTTCTTACAAAGAAATTAAATTTTTTCTTGCGCATAAAAATCTGGCTTAAAGAAAAATTTATTACATCTGGCAGATAATTGTCAAAAGCACTGACTAAATCAATGTTCAGTATAAAGTTTTCGTTGTCATTTGTTTGTATTGAAAAATAGCCTTTTACCGAATGTTTTGAGCTGTCTTCGAGCACATATTTGAAAAAAGAAGTTTTGTATAAACCGCTGCAAAGAACATTTTCAAATTCTCCGGGGGTTCTGGCAAGAGAATATCGGAAGTGAGGAAAGATAAGTTCGTTGAATATACCCGCAGCAGCTGAGGCATCAGAGTTTTTAAACGGTCTGAAAAAGCCTTTATCCAGTGACGGCCCGGATACATTTATTTCTTCCATTTTCCACAATTGCTCAGAGGCACAAACCCTAAAACCGCATCCCTTGGAGAATAATTCCAATAATTCTTCATGGTCTTCATCGACTTTGACCATAAAAGTATTTGCGCCCATTGCACCGTATTTTGCAATAGCAAAACTGACCAGCTGACGTCCGACATCGTAACCGTTTTCATCAAGAAAGAGCTTGCTTATTCTCCAGCTCTGGGGGTTTTTTTCCTGAGGTTTTAAAGTTACAAGACCGCAGAGTTTGTTGTCTTCTATTGCAACATAAGAATCTGAGGCAAATTTTAAGCTTAACGGCAAAATTTTGTTCATTAAGTTAAAAGGAAACGGCACATAAGATTTGTATCCAAAACCCACATCAGCACTGCTAAGGTTGGATATCATCGAAATCATTTTTTTAAGTTTTGGAATGTCCCGTAATGCTAAGCTTCTAATCTTTGCCATAAGTATAATATATCATTTTTTTTTAGTGTAATAAAGATGGCTGAAAAATTTCTTTATATGTAATTATATACAGGGTTTTTTGATAATGTATTACCCGTTGCTTATATTTAAGAGGTAATGAAAAAGAAATAATTTATTAAAATTGTGCTACAATAAATTTTGATAGTAAATTGTAAAAAAGAGGAGTGAAAATTATGGCTGTAGAACCTAAATTGATAGCAACTATTCCGAGAAGCGCAACAGAACAGCTTCAAATTTCAATTAATGAATACAAAGGCAAAAGCTATCTTGATTTGAGAATTTTTTATACAACGGACGACGGACAAAACTGGCTTCCGACTAAAAAGGGTGTAACTGTTTCGCCTGATAATCTGGAGCTTTTAAAAGACGCTGTTGATGAAGCAATGAAAGAATTAATGAGTCTTGAAGGTGCAGAATAATTAATGCAAAAAACGTCAGAAAATATTGACAATAAAAAAGAACAACAAGAGGGCATGTTGAATAAATATGCCCTTGTTCTTACTTCTATAAAAGGCATCGGAGTTAAAACTTTCAGTTATCTTATACCGGAAGAAATGAAACCCGTTATAAAAACAGGTTTACCCGTGCTGGTTCCTTTCGGGCGTATGGGGTTAATTAATGCTTTTGTTTGCGGTTTTACAAATTATTTACCCGAAGGTATAAAAGCAAAATCTCTTTCCAAAATTCTTGATTATACCCCGATTTTTGATTTAAATTACCTGAAGTTTTTGGAATGGGTGGCGGATTATTACGCTTGCAGTATACAAAACGTCCTTGAATGCGCCGTACCTATGAAATTTTTAAACGGCGTGCAAAAAGAACAAAATGAAAAATATATAACCTTTAAAACCCTTAATAATGCAACAAAAAGACAGCAGGAAATTTTAAAAACACTTGAACAAAGCGGAAAAACAAGACTTATTGACTTTGAAAAACAGGTTAAAACAACACGTGCAACTATCAACAAGCTTGAAAACCTCGGTTGTGTTGAAATAACCGAAGAACAAATATTCAGAAACCCTCTCTCTGTCTTTAAAAAACAGGAGCTTGAAAAGTTCCCGAAACTTATGGACGAGCAGGAGCAGGTTTATCAGGAAATAGAAAAAAGATTAGGCTCATACAGCACCATACTGCTGCATGGAGTTACCTCTTCAGGGAAAACAGAGGTTTATTTTAAAGCAATAAAAAAAGTGCTTGAACAGGGCAAAAATGTGTTGTTTCTTGCACCTGAAATAGCACTTGCTTCTATACTTACACAGCGTATTGCAAGGCGTTTCGGTATTGATAAAACAGCTATATGGCACTCAAGTATTTCAGAGGGTGAAAAATTTGATGTATGGCAAAAAATCAAAAATAATCAAATAAAAATCCTTGCAGGTGCCCGTTCCGCGGTATTTGCTCCGTTAAAAAACATCGGGTTGATAATCATTGATGAAGAACACGACAGTTCATATAAACAAACAATGCCTTCACCCAGATACGATGCAAGAAAAGTTGCGCAAAAGCTTGCGGAGCTTAATAATTGTCCGCTTCTGACAGGCAGCGCAACACCTGATATAAATACTTATTATTACGCCAAAAATTCCGGCAATCTTTTGACTTTAAAAAAACGCTACAATGATTACCCCATGGCAAAGGTTCGTGTCATTGATATGAGAGAAGAACACTTCAGAGCAAATCACGGTGTTTTTTCGCGGGCGTTAACAGGTGCTATCGAGCAAAACCTGCGTGATAAAAAACAAACGATTATTCTGATAAATCGACGCGGTTTTTCAACCTACACCCAGTGTCTGGCATGCGGTGAGGTTATGCAGTGTCCAAAATGCGCCATACCGCTGGTTTTTCACTCGCAAACCCAGACCCTTAAATGCCACTATTGTGAATACGAACAACCTGTGATTACAAAATGTCCGAAATGCGGAAATGAAGCTTTGCAAAACAGCGGCACGGGTGTACAAAAGGTAGAAATTATTGCAAAAAAACTTTTTCCTGATTGCAATATAGTTCGCTTAGACAGCGATGTTATGTCCAAAAAAAATCAGCATATAGAAATTCTTGACGATTTCAGAAACGGGAAAATAGATATCTTAATCGGTACACAGATGCTTGCTAAAGGGTTAGATAATCCTAATGTTACGCTTGTCGGGGTAATTAATGCGGATAACGGCTTTAATTTACCTGATTTTCGTTCTTGTGAAAGGGGTTTTCAACTTTTAACACAGGTTGCTGGGCGCGCAGGCCGCGGTGATAATCCGGGCGAAGTATATTTTCAAACCTACAACCCTGATTTTTATGGGCTGGAAACCGCAAAAGAACAGGATTACGAAACCTTTTATAAAACGGAAATAGAAGCCCGCGAGGATTTTGATTACCCGCCTTTCAGCCAGATTATACGGGTTATTCTTGCGTCAAAAAATCAATTCCGTGCGGAAAGAAGCGCACAGGAAATAGCTATGCGTCTTAACGATATTGTCGATAAAAGACAACTCACGGAGCCTGTTGCCGTTCTTGGCCCCGCTTCCTGTGTAATAGAAAAACTACAGGATTATTACAGATTTCAGATTCTCATAAAAAATAAACTCGGCGAAAAAGGCCACAGGTTTGTTATTTCGTTTTTAAATCAAATTAAATTACCCGATGATATAAGACTTACAATCGATGTTGACCCGATTGACATTTTATAATTTGTCCGAGAAAAATTCGTGATAAGGAGCAAAGCGACGTGAACGAATTTTTGGAGTGTCACATTGTTCACATAGTGAAGCCATTTTTCAGGCTTCACCACAGTTCAGCCGAAAAAGAAGGCAAAGGTGAGCAGTGACGGCTCGAAGGCTCGAGGCGGCAACTGCGACACTAGATTAGAAATCAGTCCTTCTGTTTGCTATATGAAATATTTTATTTTTTAACTATAATTGAAGCACGGTTAATTAATTATAGGTGGTTAAAAAGTGATAAAAGATCAATATTTTCCTCAGGAAATTGAAAAAAACTGGCAAAAGGTATGGGAAGATAATAAATTCGGAAAAACATACGATGATAGCGATAAACCAAAATACTATGCGCTGTCTATGTTTCCTTACCCGTCAGGCAAACTTCACATGGGACATGTCAGAAATTACACAATCACGGACGTTATTGCAAGATTCAAAAAAATGCATGGCTTTAATGTCTTGCATCCGATAGGCTGGGACAGTTTTGGTCTGCCGGCCGAAAACGCAGCAATACAACACGGCGAAAGCCCGGAAAAATGGACTGATGAAAATATTTCGTATATGAAAATGCAATTGAAAAAACTCGGTCTGATGTATGATTGGGACAGAGAAGTCGCAACCTGCAAACCTGATTATTACAAATGGACTCAGTGGCTGTTTTTGCAGTTGTATAAAAAAGGCCTTGC
The DNA here is from genome assembly GCA_944323685.1 of Candidatus Gastranaerophilales bacterium. Taxonomy (GTDB): domain Bacteria; phylum Cyanobacteriota; class Vampirovibrionia; order Gastranaerophilales; family Gastranaerophilaceae; genus Limenecus. Next base: position 40,554 of record CALUTJ010000008.1, read on the forward strand.
TTATAAAAAAGAAGCAGCGGTTAACTGGTGCGATGAATGCGCTACTGTTCTGGCTAACGAGCAGGTTATAGACGGAAAATGCTGGAGATGCGACAGCGTTGTTGAGAAAAAATATCTTTCTCAATGGTTCTTAAAAATTACCGATTACGCGGAACAGCTTTTGCAGGATATTGACAAGCTCGAAGGCTGGCCTGACAGCGTTAAAATTATGCAGAAAAACTGGATTGGCAAATCTCAGGGGGCAATTTTAAAATTCAAAGTTAAAGAATTCGACGGGCTGGAAGTTCCTGTTTATACAACAAGACCCGATACCGTCCACGGTATTACCTACCTCGTTGTTGCACCTGAGTACCACGATATAGAAAAATTAACAACACCTGAAAATAAAGACGCAGTTGAGGCATACAGAGCAAATGCACGTAAAATGACGGAAATAGAAAGACTCTCTACGGAACGCGTAAAAACAGGTGTTCCACTGGGTACTCACTGTATAAATCCTTATACCGGCGAGGAATTTCCGCTTTGGACAGCGGATTACGCTCTTGTTGAGTACGGAACAGGCGCTGTTATGGCGGTTCCTGCGCATGACGAAAGAGATTTTGATTTTGCTAAAAAATATAACCTGCCAGTTAAGGTCGTTATTCAAAACCCTGAAAATCCGTCGGATTACAAGGATGCAGCTTATACAGAACCCGGTGTTTTGATAAATTCAAACGAATTTAACGGCATGAATAATGAAGACGCGAAAAAAGCAATCACTCAAAAAGCTGTTGACGGCGGGTTCGGCGAGTTCAAAACCCAGTACAGACTGCGTGACTGGCTGATTTCAAGACAAAGATACTGGGGTGCTCCGATTCCGATTGTTTATTGCGAAAAATGCGGCGCACAGCCCGTTCCGGAAGACCAGCTTCCCGTAAGATTGCCGGAAGATGTGGACTTTAGCGTAAAAGGCAAGTCTCCGATTTTGACTTCAAAAACCTTCCTTGAAACAACATGCCCCTGCTGCGGCGGAAAAGCAATCCGTGAAACCGATACCATGGATACATTTATCTGCTCAAGCTGGTATTATCTAAGATATGCGGACGCTAAAAACGCAAATGCGCCGTTTGACAAAGAACTTGTTAACAAATGGCTGCCGGTTGACCAGTATGTAGGCGGCATTGAGCATGCTATTTTGCACCTGTTGTATTCAAGATTCTTTACCAAAGCCTTGAAAGATTTGGGGCTTGTTGATTTTGACGAGCCGTTTAAAAATCTTTTGACTCAGGGTATGGTGCTAAAAGACGGTTCTAAAATGTCTAAGTCAAAAGGCAACACGGTTGACCCTGATGAAATCTTTGAAAACTACGGCGCTGATACAGCGAGATTGTTTATACTTTCCGATTCACCGCCGGCAAGAGATTTTGACTGGTCTGATGCAGGTGTGGAAGGCTGCTACAAATTCTTGAACAGAGTTTGGAGATTATTTGCATCTAATCAGGCAAATTTAATGCTTGATTACAAATTACCTGATGATGTTTCTACACTTACAAAAGAAAACAACGACCTTGTGCGCACAACTCACATTGCGATAAAAGGCATTACTCAGGATATTTCTAACGAGTTTCAGTTTAACACCGTTATTTCAAAATACCGTGAGTTTGTTAACGCAATATATGACTACACTGCAAAGAAAACTCAATACTCTGACGAAGACAAAAACGTGTTGAGTTTTGCTCTTGTCACTTTGCTTAAACTCATGGCACCGACAACAGTGCATTTGACGGAAGAAATTTATCATCAAATCGGCGGCAAGGGTTCTATACACGAAACCCGATGGCCGGAATTTGAGGAAAAATTAGCCAAAACCTCCGCAATAACACTCGTTGTACAGGTTAACGGCAAAGTTAAAGACAAGATAGAAGTCGATTCCGAATCTACAAAAGAGGAGCTTGAAAAACACGCCCTTGAAAGCGAAAAAGTTAAACAGGCCGCAGAAGGCAAAACTATAGTTAAAACTATTGTTGTTCCGGGAAGGCTTGTTAATATTGTAGTGAAATAAAGGGTAAGCTCCTGTTTACCACCGCCGACACAGACTTGTTAAGAGAATGAAGCGGAAAGGTGGTGATATGATGTGAAATTCTGTATAACAGAAAAAGCGCTATGGCTTATCTTGTTGATAATCATAGCACTTATCTTCACAAAATAGGGAGTTAAGAAAGCTCTAAAGGTATAGCCCACCTTTAGGGCTTTTCCCTATACTTTTATTATAAACAATTTATTTTTTTATTCAAGCCGCATGTTTTTTGGTTATATCTAATCTAGTGTCGCAGTTGCCGCATCGAGCATTCGAGCCGTCACTGCTCACCTTTGCCTTCTTTTTCGGCTGAACTGTGGTGAAGCCTGAAAAATGGCTTCACTATGTGAACAATGTGTCACTCCAAAAATTCGTTCACGTCGCTTTGCTCCTTATCTCGAATTTTTCTCGGACAAACTATATGAAATTATTGTAACCTTTTTGACTCGTTGATTTCTTTATAAGACAATGTATTTATATATGTCTAGACTTGGGATTACAGAGTAACTTAATGTACATTAAAGAAGTAGAAATAGATAACTTCAAATCTTTTGCAAACAAAATCACTATACCGTTTTTAAAAGGTTTTACAACTATCTCCGGACCAAACGGCTCGGGTAAAAGTAACATTATTGACAGTATTTTATTTGCGCTCGGCTTGTCTACGTCAAGAACCTTAAGAGCGGAAAAAATCTCCCAGCTTATCTCTACACACAACAGAAGAAATGAAGCCATCGTTAAAGTTACTTTTGCCCCCGAAGACGCAGAGGAAAAAGAGTTTTCCGTAGCGCGTAAAATCAAAAAATCTTCTCAAGGGTACAACTCTATTTATTATTTAAACGACAAAATAGTTACTCTCACTGATATCCACACAATTTTAGAAAAGTACAATATCACCCCCAACAGCTATAACGTCATCATGCAAAACGACGTTATGTCCATAACAAACTGCTCTGACACGGACAGAAGAAAAATTATTGACGAGATAGCAGGCGTTGCCGACTTTGACCGCCGTATAGAACAGGCTCAGGGCGAGTTAGGCACGGTAGAAGCCCGCGTTCAAAACTCTCTGCTTATTTTAGGCACTGTTGAAGAATCTCTGGAAAAATTGAAAGAAGAAAGAGAAGTTGCCTTAAAATATCAAAAACTCAGAGATGAAAAAACAGAACTCGAAAGCAAAATTACTACGGTAAAATATTTTGAAGTCAAAAAAGGCTTAGAGCGTGCGCACGAAAGCATTTTAGACGCTTACAAAAGAAAAAAAGAAGAAGAATCAAAAGCAAAAAAACTTGATGCCGAACTTTTAACCGTAAAAACAAAACTCGATGAACTCTCCGACCTTGTTAAAGAAAAAGGCGAGGCAGAACAAATCGAGGTTAAAAAACAGGTTGAAGAAATAAAAGGTCAGGTGGACAGAAAAGAATCCGCCATTGTTTACGCCGACAAAGGTATTCAGGATAACTTAAAAACCATTGAAAATGCTAAAAACGGCATAGAAGACCTTAAAAAGAAAAAAGAACAAACTCAATTAAATATAGAAAATAAAAACCTCGAAATCCAGAATCTTGAAAAAGAAAAAGAGGATAAAAAAGCTGACCTGCTGAAAACTTTGCAGGAGGTTTCAGGCTTAAACGAAACTGCTGACAAGTTTTTGGCTAAAAGAAACGAACTCAGAAAACAGCTTGAGCAAATTAAAGACGAGGAAACAAAAATTATACAACAGCAAGCCCCGCTTGAGGCTGAGTTGAATAACCTTGTCAGAAGCGTTGAAGAAGCAAAAAACAAAATTGCGGAGTACGAGGAGTTTAAACAAAATTTTGCCGGCAATAAAGACCGCGTGGAAGTTCAGGTTGAAGAACTGGGCAAGGAGCTGCAAGACTTTAAAACTATTCAGGAAAACACACTGTATGAACTGGATAAAACAAAAAATGAATTGAATGACGTCCAGTACAATGTACAAACCGCCTACAGAAAAATTTCCCAGATGGAAGCGCAAAAACAGGCGTTTGATGAGGCAAACTTCGGGCGCGCGGTTGATACTGTTTTGAATGCAAAAATAAAAGGTGTCCATGCCACTCTGGCGCAGCTCGGACAGGTTGATAAAGAATATTCAACAGCGTTAGAAGTTGCTATGGGCGGAAGAATGGCTAACGTTGTTGTTGATGATGACGAAACCGCAAGAATAGCCATTGAAGTTTTAAAAAGTGCCAATGCAGGGCGTGCAACATTTTTGCCTTTGAACAAAATTAACAAAGCCCCGCGCTCTTTAAGACTGCCTAAAGATAAGGGTGTTATTGATTTTGCAATAAATTTGATTGATTTTGATGATGAATATATCAACGTATTTTTCCACGCGTTAGGCGAGACGCTTGTTGTGGAAGACTACAATTCTGCAAGAAAACTCATCGGACAGTACAGAATGGTTACTTTAACCGGTGAACTTTTTGAAAAATCCGGTTCAATCTCTGGCGGTTCTCAAAAACGTTCTGGGTTAAAATTCAGCCAGACTCAGGATGATGAGCTTGCTAAATTCAAAGAAAGATTAAAAGGTTTTGAAAAAACATACGCGGAACTCGAGCGCAAAAAAACTGATTTGGAACTGAAACTCGACAAAGTCAGAGGCTCATACTCAAATACAATGACAGAGTACAATAAGGCAAAAATGGAGCTTCAAAACCTTATTTCAAATTCTGAAAATAACGAAAACAACATAAAAGAAAGACAGGATTTCCTTGCACAGGCTGAACCAAAGATTAAAAATATCGAAAAGCAGCTTGATGACATGGAACAAAAATTAATGTCATACAACGAGCAGGCTCTTAAACTCGATGAGGAAATTAAAGAAATTGAAGAAAAAATGAGCCCGCAGGAACTGCAAAACCTCAAAAAACTTACGGAAGAAAAAGAACAGCAGATTAAAAACATCGAAAACGCAATTGCACGTGCACATAACGAGATAGATGGCTTTAACAGAACAATTGTGTTCCACGATGATGTTATTGATACAAAAACAAAAGAAATTGCAAAACTCGGCTCTGATAACGAAGTCTATGAGCAGGATAAAGTTAAATTTAAAGCAGAAATCGTTGAACTCAAAAAACAGATTGATGTTCTTGAGGTTAAAATAAAAGAACTCGGCGAAAAACTTATAGAAATTCAAACCGAGCGTGACGCCGTTAACGCACAGTTCTTAGAACTTGAAAAACAAAAGAACGTGATTGTTTTAAATATAGAAAAAATTGATGAACAGATAGAAGCATTCAAAGCCCGCAGACGCGAACTTGAACCGCAGCTGGAAAATATTAAAGAAGAACTCAAAGAAAACGGCATAGAAATTTCAAAACTTCAGGAGATTGAGATTTCTGTTGAAGAAATCACCGGCAGAATCCAGAGATTGCAAAAGCGTATGGACGAGCTAGGCGATGTTAACATGCGCGCAATTAAGTCTTATGACGAGGTTTCCGAACGCCAGAACGAACTGAAAATAAAAATCGAAACTCTGTCTAACGAAAAAAATCAGATTATGGACAGAATGCAGGGCTATGAAAACCTGAAAAAAGATACGTTTATGAACACCTACAACCACATAAACGACAACTTTAAAGATATTTTCCACAAACTTTCGGAAGGTGAGGGCACTCTTTATCTTGATAACCCTGACCAGCCGTTCCAGGGCGGTATGTCTATTGAGGCGCAGCCGAGAGATAAAGAAAAAACAAGACTCAATCTTATGTCCGGCGGTGAAAAATCACTCACTGCACTGGCGTTTGTATTTGCCATACAAAAATATCTGCCTGCTCCGTTTTATGCGTTTGACGAGGTTGATGCAAACCTTGACGGTATTAACGTGGAAAAACTTGCCGATATGGTGAGAACTCAGGCAGAAAATACGCAATTTGTAGTAGTTAGTCACCGTAAACCTATGATAGAATCAGCTAATAGAACAATAGGTGTTACTCAGAAAGAAAAAGGCAAAACACGCGTAACGGGCGTAAAACTAAGGGATTAGGATAAAAAATGGAAACTGCCGAATCAAATTTACATCATGATTTTTATGTACCCGAGACCGCTTCGCACAGCGAAGATACTCAGGATATGTCCATGATTTCTTCCGTAAACGAAATTCAAAAAGACATAACCGATCAGGTTGACGGTATTGAAATTCTTGTAAATATGGCAAAATCCGGAAAAATTGACCCGTGGAATGTCGATATTGTAGATGTTACGGACAAATACCTTGCACATCTTTTCCAGATGAAGGCGCAGAATCTTAGATTAACAGGCAGAACGCTTTTGTTTGCGGCAATCCTTTTAAGATTGAAATCAAATGTACTTGAAGGTATAGATGCCAGCCAGATAGAAGGTATTGTAGAAGAAAACCCTGAGGATTTTGAATTTAATGACGACCCGTGGGGTGACGAAGAAATTAACACCAATAACGTAATTTCTCTGGACGAGGTATTGCAGCGCAGAACCAGTATCAGGCTGAACAGAAGCCGTATGGTTAACTTAAAAGATTTGATTAAACAGCTGCAATTTTATGAGGAATTAGACAGAAAACAATCGCTGAAAAATGCGCATGAACGCGCAAAAAGACGTGTACGCTCTTATGCAAGACTCACCCCTGACGATATCGTGAACCTTGCGCATGACGAATACATTGAAAAAAGCGTTGAAGTTTTGCATGAAAACTTAAAAAGAATTTTTGAAACACAGGAAAAAGTTGAACTAACTACACTGACTCTGCTTGGTCTGGATAAAATTTCGGCTTATATTGCGCTGTTGTTTTTGACTGCCGAGCCTGATTCCGATGTTGATTTGTATCAGGAGGAATTTTACGGCGAACTTTATGCCGTGCCTTACAAAAAACCTGTTGAAGAAACTGAAGAAGCTCAAAGTGCATAATATAAATCAACCAAAATTGACCATGTGGTCAATATGTTAAAGAAAATTTCAATCATACGGTTGATGAGAAAATACTGCATATAGAGTAATTTGTTAATGAGGGATAATTATATCTTCTCATAATTAATGGTAAGAAAACTTGGGTAGGAAAAAAGAATAGTGGAACTTACGGGATTAGATATTACTCTAAGACGCATACAGGCTATTGAAAGCACTTTCAACAGCTTAAATTCTTTTGGCAGCAATCCTGTCAACTCTACTCAGGATTTTCAAAAAATTCTTGATGCAAACATGTCCCAAAAACCTGAAAAGATTAAAGATACCCCGTTTGCACAAAAAATATTCTCAAGCGAGTTAGTTTCCAAACCTGACGGCAATGCTGATATAGATGCGTTAATTGAACAGTATTCAGCCAAAAACGGTCTTGATAGCGCGTTTGTTAAAGCAGTAATAAAACAGGAATCAGGATTCCAGAGCGATGTAACTTCTCACTGCGGTGCAATGGGTTTGATGCAGTTAATGCCTGCGACAGCCAATTCTCTCGGCGTAAAAGATGCTTATGACCCAGAGCAAAATATTGCCGGGGGTACAAAATATCTTAAAGGTCTTTTAGACAGATTCGGCGGAGATAAATCTCTTGCACTTGCTGCATACAACGCAGGGCCTAATGCAGTGGCAAAGTACAACGGTATTCCGCCTTATAAGGAAACACAAAATTACGTTAAAAACATAATGAGTATGTATCAAAAATACTCGGCACAGGGAGGTCAATCTTGATTTCAAGAGGTATCGACATAGCGGCAAAAGGTATGATGAGTCTGATTGATTTTCAGGATTCAGTTGCAAACAACATAGCCAACGTAAATACCGCAGGCTATAAAAAAGAAGGTTTGTCTTTCAGAAATGTATACAATGCATTGATTGAAGAACCGGTTGAAAGAAACAATCCCAAAAACCATGACGGCAGACTTGTCGGAGAAATAAGCATGGGCTCTGTTACAAACAAACTTGTACATGAATTTTCTCAGGGAACTTTATCAAGAACGGAAAACCCGCTTGATTTAGGTATTGAGGGCGACGGATTTTTTAAACTCAGAGCACCTGACGGAACAATTACCTATACAAGAAACGGGGCTTTTTGCATAAACTCGCAAAATCTTTTAACCGATATGCAGGGCAATCTTGTTTTGGATGAATTTAACCAGCCTATACGTTTGAACATGATAGAACTCAATATAAGTTCGGAAAAACAGTTGTCAGTTAACGAAGACGGCAGAATTGTAGCAACAAGAAACGAAAATACTCAGGCTTTGCAAAGAATCGGTATCTTTGATTTTGCCGATAAAGATAACATGATGGCTGTTGGGACTTCAATGTATATTCCAAAGGATATTAATGCAAACCCTGAACTCAGAGCACAAAAATTTTCAATCCAACAGGGTGCAATTGAACTTTCTAACGCAAATGTAATCAACGAGATGATTAATTCAATCAATGTTTCAAGAAACTATGAAACACTGAGTTCATTTGTAAGAGAAAAATCAAATCAGCTTTCGCAAACAATAAACCTTGGCAGACTAAATTCATAAACAATCTACGGGAGATAAAATAAAATGTTAAGATCGCTAACGACAGCAGCAACAGGTATGATAGCACAACAGAACAACTTGGACGTTGTAGCTAACAACGTTGCAAACGTTAACACCTCAGGGTTTAAAAAATCCAGAGCGGAATTTCAAGACCTGCTTTCAACTGCGGTAAGGACTCCGGGTGCAATGATTACACAGGGTACATACCAGCCCGTGGGTGTGGAAATCGGGCTAGGTGTAAAAACCTCCGCAACAAGAAAAGTTATGACAGGCGGCGTAATGCAAAGCACAGGCAACAAATACGATATGGCTATCGAAGGCGAAGGCTTCTTCCAGATAGTAAGACCTGACGGTACGCTGGCTTATACAAGAGACGGCTCGTTCGCTCCCGATGCTGTTGGTCAGCTTTGTACCTCTGACGGTTATCTGCTTCAACCTCAGATTACAATTCCTCAAAATACGACAGAAGTAAACATTACGCCTGACGGAAATGTTTCCGTTAAAGTAGGCAATGACAACACACAAACTATTGTAGGACAAATTCAGCTTGTAAGATTCCAGAACCCTGCGGGGTTATTATCTATAGGCCACAACCTGTTTGTAGAAACTCCTGCTTCAGGCACTCCGATTCCGGGTACTCCAGATCAGGACGGTTTAGGTTCTATCCAGCAGGCGTTTTTGGAAGGTTCAAACGTACAAATTGTTGACGAGATGATTAACCTTATCAAAGCAGAAAGAGCTTTTGAAACCAATTCAAAAATTATCACTGCGGCATCTGATATTTTAAGAACCACAAACCAGATAGTTAACTAACGGTAAACAGAAAGCAAAATGAAAAAACTTATTAAAACATCATTAATAGTATTAACATTAACGGGCTTTGCATTGAACGCAAATTCAAACTGCTTTGCTCAGGTGCTTTCTGCTGATCAGTTTAAAGCTCTTGTTGCTGCACAAACCAAAAAAGATATGGAAAAATATGACGTTGATGAATGTGAAGTAAAGGTTGGCAATATCCCCATACAGAGTTTTAATCTTCCTGACGGCAAAGTAAGTGTGGAAATTGTTACTAACGGCTACAACAACATGACGGCCAAAGAATTTAAAAAAGTAAATATTAAAGTAAACAACAATTATGCAAGAACATACTATGTGCCGGTAGAAACAAAAGCATACAAATATGCGGCCGTTGCAAAAGAAGTTATTGCAAGGGATAAAGTTATACCCCTACAGTCGGTAGAGTTCAAAAAGGCCGATATTACGGGCAACCTCGACAACACGGTTAATGCAAATGATATAGCAAAACAATTAGTTGCAAAAAAAATGTTCTATCCGGGCGAATTGATTACAAAAAGATATACAATGTCAAAACCTGATGTCATCAAAAATGCAATTGTAACCGTAAATTTCAGAACAAATTCAAATCTTAACGTAACGGTTGAAGGCGTTGCACTGATGCAGGGCAAAAAGGGGGACATGATTCAGGTCAGGAATAAAAGGTTTAACAAAATATATACAGGTGAAGTAATCGGAACAAATCAGGTGCTCGTACAGATATAAAAATTTTTCAGGGGAGAGATAAAATAAAAAATGACTAAGATTAAAAACAGAAAAAAATTAATAGCACTGCTTGCGGTATTTTTGATGCTTGTTTCAGGCATGCAAGCCGCAAAATCGGAATCTTTGTACGTTTTAGGTGCATCTCAATCCTTTTATGCAGAGCCGAAATCTCTCTACGGCAGCGTAAGAGCACGTTCTGTAGGCGACCTTGTTACAATAGTTATGAACGAAACCATAACGGTTAACGATTCATTAAACTATTCTGCCGACAGATCTTCAAATACGGTTGATAACTTCACAAATTTTATCAATAAAATTTTACCGGGGACACCGTTAAATAACCAGTTTAACAATTTTGGCGGTTCAAATACTGTCGAAAGTACAACCTCTAATCAGCGTTCAATGGGTGTAACCGATTACGTTACAGTGCAGGTTGTGCAATTGCTGCCTAACGGCAATTTGATGGTTCAAGGTAAAAAAACAATTTTGAACGGAACAGAAAGAGTCGATTTTCTAGTAAGCGGTGTAGTAGATCCGAGATGGATTGACCAGAACGGTGAAGTAAGTTCAAGAAACGTTGCTAACCTGCAATTTGCTTTAGCGGGCAAGGGTTCTGTAACAAGAGCAGGCAACGAAGGCTTTATCAACAGAGCAGTAAGATACCTGTTCTAATAACTAAAAATCAACGGGATAATAAAATGAAAAAATTATTCACAATACTTTTAATAACACTGATGATAACCGGTTTTACCGTGCCCGATGCAATATCTGCAATGGTAAGAATCAAAGATATTGCCCATGTCAAAGGCGTGAGAAATAACCAGCTTGTCGGCTACGGTGTAGTTGTCGGTTTGCCGGGAACAGGGGATAACTCGCGTTCTACACAGATTACAAACCAGATGTTGTTACAAAATTTGGGTACCGTAATTGAACAATCCAACTATATTCAAAAAGGTTCATCGGCTGCGGTACTGGTTACTGCGACAGTTCCACCTTTTGCAAAAAACGGCGACCAGATTGATTTGACGGTTTCGACAATGGCGGACGCAAAGAGCCTTGAAGGCGGTGTACTTGTCCAAACTCAATTGAGAGCGCCAAACGGAGAAATAGTTGCAATAGGTCAGGGCCCTGTTACGGTCGGCGGTATTTCCAAAGATTCTAACGGTACAAGTACAAGAACAGCAATTACAACAACGGGCAGAATCCCCAGAGGCGGTATTGTTGAAAGAGATATTAACACAACTATCGGGGACGAAAACTCTTTAACATTGCTTCTTGACAGGTCAGATTACACAATGGCAACAAGAGTCGCCAATACTATCAGCAGAAACGTCACTGCCGCAAAAGCACTGGACGGCTCAAGCATTAAAGTTTCCATTCCTGCAAAATTTAACAATGACAGAATCGCTTTTCTTTCAATACTTGAAAATATGACGGTTGATGCAACAAGCGACAAAGCAAGGGTTGTTATAAACGAAAGAACAGGCACCGTTGTTATAGGCAGCGAGGTTAAACTTCTGCCTGCTGCCGTGGCACATGGAAATATAACAGTTACGGTACAAACGACAAATCAGGTTTCTCAGCCGGAACCATTCACCGGCGGTTCAACAACAGAGTTTGCCAACAGTGCAATCTCGGTTAACAAAGGTATGGGCAGTCTTGTCACAATGCCTGCTAACAGCACTCTCAATGATTTAGTCAGAGCACTCAATGCAATCGGCGTTGCTCCGATTGACTTAATATCAATTTTACAGGCGTTGAGAGAAGCAGGCAGTCTGCAAGCGGAAATAGAGGTTATATAATATGTCTTTTATATCATCGCAAACATCATCATTACCGGCAGATATTATAAATACTGATGTGCAGACTCTTGACAATATCAAAAGGATGCAATCTCAAAGAGCACAGTTAAAAAAAGTTTCAACAGAGTTTGAGGCAATATTTGTCACAAAAATGATAGCCGCACTCGATAAAAGTGTTGATAAAGAAGGCGGAATTTTTGGCAGTGACGACAAATACATGGATAAATTCAAATCCTTTATTTTTAACGAAGTCGGTCGTCAAATTGCTTCTAACCCGTATTCGACAGTAGGGTTTGCAAAACAGATTTATACACAAATGGAAAAAACACTTCCGAAAGAACCGGAAGAAATTCAAGCAGCAGGCACAGCCGCACAAAATGCAAAAAGAGTCGATAAGGAGATATAAATTTAAATGTTAGGGTCAGTTAATAATTCGTCAAACGTCAGCGCAATACAACTTTTAAACGCGGCACATGCTTTTAAAAATGTTAAAGCTTCACCTTCCGTTGAACAGTTTAAAACAAACGAACCTCAAATTTCGGAAGGCATTGATATCAATGATGATTCGATTTTAAAATCTCAAAATGTAGACGAAATAAAAAAATACGCAAAAATGGTGCAGGGAGCTGACGAAAGCGACCTTACGGACGATGATATAAAATACGGGCTAAGCTATGGCCGAAGCGTTATTGTGGAATATCTCGCATAAAAAATTATTAACAAACACGGGAGAAAATAATGAACACTCAACAGATACATGAACTTGAAAACCTTATAGATAAAGAAATTGACGGGTATAAAAATATAGAAAAACTCTATACAGACAAAAAAGAAATTCTTATAAAAGGCAAAGCCACAGACTTATATGACCTTGATGCCAAAATTATTAACACATATAAAACCATTAACGATTTGTCCGAAGCCAGAAAATCCGTGACAAAAGCTCTTGATATCCCGACTTTTTCGATAACGGATATTATTAACAAAATAAAAAATACCGATGAAAAAGCAGCAAAAAAACTTGCTGAAAAAAAAGCAGAAGTTAACGAACTGGCAAAAAGAATTTATAAGCTCGAAAAAATTAATATCGAACTTACAAAACACGGTATGCTTTTTACGGGTAAAACCATTGAAGCAATGTTAAAAGGCGTAACGGCAGTAAATAAAGAATATAATGCAAAAGGTCAAAATATAGCAAACGACCAGTTAAAAATGTCATCAATTATAGAAGAAGCTTAACAAAATAAGGAAGAAATATGTCAACTTCATTACAGGGTATATTAAATATGTCACAGCAGTCTATTGCAAACAATCAGGCTGCGTTGAACGTAGTAAGCAATAATATTTCCAATATGAATACTACAGGTTATTCAAAACAGAATGTATCTTTCAGCTCGCTACCCGCTTACGGTTCTTACAATTATTGTTCATCTGTCGGCAGTCTTCAAATAGGCCACGGTGCTCAATTGGAGGCAATTAACCGTAACCGTGCCCAGTGGCTTGACAATTATTTCAGAGAACAGTATACGGAATACGGCTACTACGGTCAGATAGGCTCAATGACCAATAATATAGAAAGTATTATGAATAACGAATTGAGCTCTACGGGTTTGCAGCAAAAATTGTCGGATTTCTTTTCAGCTTCGCAATCCTTAACGACAGACCCTACAAACAATGCCTACCGCATTGCGTTTGCCGAAGCTGCTGAAGATGTAGCCAACATGTTGAATGACATGTCTTCAAAGCTCACATATATGAGAGAACAGGCTGTCGGTACAATAGGTGATCCTGACAGTTTTTCTAAATCTCAAATTAAAATGAGTGTTGATGAACTCAATAACAAACTCGCCCAGCTTGCGGAAATAAATACGGAAATTTCTAAATCAACAGCAGGCGGAAGCTCAAATAATGACCTGCTGGATAAAAGAGATGTTTTGCTTGATGAAATTTCACAGATGATGCCGCTTACAATAACTTCTAACACAAACGGAACCGTTAACGTGCATCTGGGCAATACTGTCCTTGTTCAAGGCGGAGAACAAAAAGCCCAGCTCAATGCTGTGCAGACAACTGATGAAAACAATCCCGTAGCGATTCAGCTTGTAGATATGGAAGGTAATGTCAGAAAACAGGATGTATCGGACAGATTAACTTCAGGCTCAATAAAAGCAATCCTTGATTCAGGGGCAGACGGCGAGTTAAGCTATAAATCCGTTCTTGATGAATTAGACCGTATTGCAAAAGCATTTGCGCAGGAAGTAAACAACATTCAAACAGGCACTGCTGACGGAACCATTCCTTATTGTATAGACGAAAACGGGCAGTTGACGCAGGCAACCGAGCCTATATTTGTAGCTGAAGGCGGCGGGGACTTTACTGCGGCAAATATAAAAATTAACGATGCGATTCTTAAAGACCCTAAACTTATCGCAACAGCAAGAGGGGATGCAAATATGGATCCCAACGCCGTGGGTAATACGTCTAACCTTGAAAGGTTTAATCAGCTTGAAACTTTAAAAATTCCAGATTTGAGCAATTCGGCCGTTCCGGGTGCAGGGCAGACGTTGAGTTCTTTTATTACAGGTCTTGTTGCTGATATAGGTTCAAAAATCCAAACCATAAACGAGGCATCGGAAGCCCAGCAGGCAGTAGCCACACAGGCGGAAGAACAGAGAAATTCCTACACCGGTGTGGATTTGAATCAGGAGCTTTCTGATTTGATAAAATTTCAGCGTTCTTACGAGGCTTCCGCAAGAGTGTTCAACACAGCGGCGGAGTTGATGGAAATAATAACTCAATTAGGTGCATAATAAGAGGTCAATATGTTAATAAGATCAACAGCTTACAACAATTCAAATATGATGAATTCTCTTATCGAACAGCAAAATAAGCTGTACGACATATACAATCAGCTTAACACGGGCAAAAAATTTACAAATATTTCTGAAAACCCTATGGATTCCACGTCAATCATGGATCTTAACAAGCTGCTGCAAAAAATGGAAACATATGAAAATAACATTAACAATGCAACAACACAGCTGAATTATCAAGACGAAACTTTTTCCACAATCATAGAAAAAATGCAGCGTATTAACGACCTTGCCATACAGGCTGCTAACGGTGCCGGTGGCCCCGAAACAATTAAGGCCTGCAAAATTGAAATAAACGAATTAAAAGAAAGTATAGTCGCACTTGCCAACACACAATACAACGGAACATACATTTTTAGCGGTGCAAATACAACCACACAGCCGTATTCTTTGGAAGATGACGGTTCAATAGTCTATCACGGCACACCGTCAGACGATGCCGGATATTTAAGAAGACTGGAGATTTCAGACGGAATATATGTTGATTTGAATGTGGCGGGTGATGCTTTGTTCGGGAATTTTGATAACACAACGGATCCGCCGACAGGTGAAGGATTGTTTAAGGTGCTCGGTGATTTAGAAGCTGCCTTGAACCTTGATCCTGCCGATACAAAACAAATTACGGCACAGCTTGATAATATTCAAAACTCCATATCACATGTTGCCGAGGTACAATCCATATTCGGGGCAAGTTCCGCCAAAATGGAGATGACTCAAAACATGATTGATGAAAACAAAATTATCATGGAATCTCAAAAACAAAATCTTCAAGAAGCGGATCAGGCTGAAATTATTTCGGAATACATAAAACAAAACTATGCATATCAGGCTTCTATGCAGGCTTATACGATTATTCAAAATCAATCGTTGCTAAATTATATGTAATAAAAAGTTTAATCTTACCATTATTTAATTTACGGGCGTAACTAGGGATATAAGATAGTTTTGCCCTTTTTTTTGTTATTTTGTAACCTCTGATGATTTTTAAAAGATATAAAATTATCTGATAGCCATTTCTTCAAGGGGCATTGTCAAAAGTTTTTGACGATAGTCATAAATTTTTTGCAGCTCGTTTTGCAATTCTTCAAACATTTCGCTTTCCTGCACTTTTGAATACTCAACAGGGTGCAAGAATGTTATTTTATAAGTGTTTGCATTTTTTTCAACAACTTCAAACATGCCTAAAGACTCGAGCATATCAAAGCAAAGCTCGCATACTTCGTCAGAAATCCCGAGAAAATCCGCAATATCAGATAAAATAACTTCTCCGTTTTTAGAACTTGAAACATATTTCAACATGCCGGAGATATTTTTTATCAGTTCCTGAGATTCAATGGTTTTGTTGTTATAGTTCATAAAATGCAGAACTTTTGCTCCTGTTTTTTGTATAACTTCTCTCAAGATAGATTCGCTTGCGGGGTAATCAAAAAACATAACCTGTGAACAATGCGACAAATTTTTTCTGCCGCGTATCAGAGCTGCGATTTCATTGTAATTTTTTAAATTGTCACTTACGGTTTTGCTCTGGCTGAACACTTCTGTCGAAACTTTTGTTGTGTTCAGATAGTCGCATATCTGGCGGAAGATATCTGTTTTTTTGCGGTGGTCGTAAAACTTAAATTCGGATTTTTCCTGCTGTTTAACTTCAAATTCCGATTTTATATCCTGTATATCAAGCTGGATTGTTGTAATCCCGTTAAAAATATTCAGCTTTGGATAAAACACAACATCAAAAGTCTTGCCTTGAGGGATGTTCAATTCGCTATGATTCCAGTACACACACTCAAAGGGTTTGTTTTGAGCGTTTTCGCAAAAGATTTTGAGGTGGTTATTTTTTTGCCCCATTGTGCGTATGTTATTTAAAATAAGATTTTTGGTAATAAATAAAGGCGCTTTGTTACCTTCTCCGAAAGGTTCAAGCTTTGAAATTGCGTTAATCAAATCTGTATTGATAAAATTAGAGTCCAACTCTAAGTCGGCTTCAATAGTAGGCACGAGCTTTCTTCCGTCAAGCTGGATTTTTATTGCCTCATTTAGAGCGTGTTTAACCGTTTCAAAAGATGATTTTTTAGGGTCAAAAACAAGCCCTGCCGCCTGAGAGTGCCCGCCGAAATACTCGAGCAGATTTTCGTTTTGTGCAATTGCATTTCTTATGTGCACCTCGGGAATACTTCTTGAAGAACATCTTATAAAGCCTGTGTTTTCGTCTTTTGTCATCAAAAAAACGGGTTTATAATATTTTTCAACAAGCTTTGATGCAACAATCCCTATTATTCCTATATGCCAGCCTTCTTTATAAAGGATTATACTCTCCTGAGGCGGTTCATTTTGAAGCATTTCAATTGCTTCTTCGTAAATGTTGTCGCACAAATCCTGACGTATGCGATTCAGGTTATCAAGCTCCTGTGCGCATAGGTCAATCTCCGCCTTGTTATCGGAAATTAAGAGTTTAACGGCATTGTCAACAGTATCAAGGCGTCCTGCGGCATTGATTCTCGGGGCAACGCCAAAAGCTATATTCTCGGAAGTTAAGCCGTTTTGCACATCATACCCGCCTATGCTTAAAAGCTTGGATAACCCGTAGTGTTTGCCCTGTTCAATGAGTTTTAATCCTGCTTCGACAAACGAACGGTTTTCATAGAGCAAAGGCACAACATCAGCAATTGTTCCAACCGCAACCAGCGGCAAAAGTTCATTGGCAAAGTCGTAATCTTCTTTTTTTTCAAGCAAAGCACAGGCCAGTTTAAAAGCTACTCCGACACCTGCAAGCTGGTTCAAGGCTTCGATTTCTTCAACCGTTAAATCTTTTTTCAAAGAATTAAAAGCCTTGGGGTTTATGATTGCAAACGCCTCAGGCAAAACCTCGGGGGCTTCGTGGTGGTCTGTAATAATTACGTCAACCTTAAAACCTCTGGCAAAATTGACCTGCTCAATATCGCTTACACCGCAATCCACGGTTATAATAAGTTTTGCTTTGTGTTTTGCAATGAGTTTTACCAGCGCTTTTGAGTTTAAGCCATGGTTTTCATTTTCTCTGTTAGGGATATAAAATTCTACATTTGCCTTTAAGTGACAAAGGGTTTTGTAAAGGAGAGACGTCGATGTTACACCGTCAGCGTCAAAATCCCCGTAGATTATGATTTTTTCCTGCTTATCAACAGCGTCGAAAATCCTGTCAACTGCTTTTTGCATATCCGTAAAAACAAAAGGAGAGGTAATTTTCATCTGCGCAGGATTTAAAAAATCGTGTATTTTTTTTACACTGTCTATCCCCCTTTGCACCAGCAACTGTGCAAGGAGTTTGCTTCCCGCTGCTTCTGTCAGGTCTTGAGCGGGTTCAATAAGTTCTTTTGTTTTCCAGATTTTTTCCATTTTTGTAATTTTTAAACCGATGTTTAAAACCTGCGAACAAACAAATTATTCATTATCTTCGGTTTCGTCATCGTCTTGTTCGTCTTTGTCTTCTTTAATTTTATCCACAACCATTTTAGCCATTTCTTTTGCAACTGCTTTTTGAACGGGCAGCGGGCTGTTTTCAAGCATATTGATAGCAGTTCTTACGGTTGTGTCAAGATCATACCATCTGCTTTTGCCTTTTTCCACAAGCCCGTCTTCAACGGCTGTCATCATATCTTCAACGCCTGTATAGGTGTGCTCTGCAATGTTGTGTTCAATAATAATTTTGATAACATTCAGCGCAACTTTAATCTGGGTTTCATCGTCTGATTTTTCGAGTGTACTCATGGATTTAGACAAAATCGGGTCTTTGTCATACCATCTGCGGTAGTTGTGGCTGTATTCTTCTTTCATACCTCTCTCCTTTTTGTTTTTATTAACCTTTTTTAAATTGAACACCCTTGCCGCTTTTGGGGTATTCCCATTGAATATGTTTGCAGGCAATTCTGCATGCGCCGCATTCCAAACATTTTTCGTAACTCACAACGAGTTTTTTTTCTGTTTCATTATAGCAGTAAACATTCGCCGGACATACAATTGTACAGGTTTTTTCAAGACATTGCAAGCATTTTGATTGGTCGGGCTGCAAATGACAGTGAGCGTCTGTTTTGTACTTTACGCTAAAGAGTTTGTCTTCAATTTTTTCAGGAATTTTTTCGTTCATAATTCTGATTTTTCTGTCTTTTTATTTTAATATATCAAACATTACTTTTATACCGGCAAACCCGTCTTTAAAAAGCTCTGAGAGGCTGCGTTTTGTAAAAAAGTGTTTTGCAAATTTTTGGAATTTTCCCTTTTTTTCGAGTCCGTCTGCTGTTGTGAAGATTTCAAAAAATTCGTTAACTTTTTGGGTGTAATACCCTATGGAATTTGCTCTGTTTGTAATTGTTTTTACAACATCTTTGTAGGTTCTTAAATCTTTTAGAATGAAACTGTTTTCCAGTTTTTTTCTGTACAGACAAAGCTGATTTCTGGTAAAATCCGATTTTTCAAAAGCTTCGAGAGCTGTTTCGCCGGCAAATTTGCCGCTTATCATAGCAAAATTAGTACCTTCAAAATGGACGTTGTTTACAAGCATGGCCGCGTCACCCGTCACCATTGCACCGTCAGTGTAAAGCACCGGCAATCTGTTATACCCGCCTTCCGGAATAAGATGTGCGGAATATTCGGCCAATTCTCCGCCTTCTATAATATCCGCCACAAACGGATGTTTTTTCATTGCTTCTAAAAGTTCATAGGGTTTGATTTTACGTTTTTTTAAATCTTCCAGAGCAACGCCTAAACCCACTGCAACGGAATCTTTGTTTGTATAAATAATGCCCATTGCAAAAAGATTTTTTAAAGGGCCGCCAACAAGCTCCATTGCGCATCCTGTTCCGTTTGTTAAGCCGAAGCGCTGTTCAATAACTTCAGCAGGAAGTTTAATAACCTCTTTTACTCCTAAAAACACGTCTTTAGGTCTTAAGTCTTTTCTTAGTCCTATCTGTCTTGCCAGCAAAGAATTTACGCCGTCTGCAATTATAACAATATCCGCATAGTATTCTTCTATATCTGTTTTGATTCCGACAACTTTTCCGTCTTTTACTATAAGTTCTTTAACAAGTGTATTGGGTGCATAATAAACGCCTTCTTTTACAGCCTGTTCAACACACCATCTGTCCCAGTTTGCACGTGTTATAACAAAGGCGTTTTTGTTATGTGACGGGTTTTTGTAAGATATTGTGGTGGAGTCTGTTTCAGACAAAAGCACATAACTGTGGTTGGAAACAAACCTTTCTATCGGAGCGTTTTTGTAATCGGGGAAAATTTCCGCCGCAGCGTGAGAATAAATTACTCCTCCGTACATGTTTTTGGCGCCTGCAAAATTGCCTCTTTCAACAAGCACAACTTTTTTGCCGCCGCGCGCAACCGTCACCGCTGCGCTGACACCGGCAGGGCCTGCGCCTACGACAATTACATCTGTTTTATTTTGCTGGTTTTCTTCAGGCATGATTTAAACTCCCCGCAGCCTTAATGTTAACCAATTATACTATTAAACTTTGGTTTGTCGCAATAAACCGTTTGTCGTAAAGCGTGTATGATTCAAATATTTTTTCCGGTAGTTTTTTATCATAAAATTCAAAATAAAAACCGCTTTGTTTTAAAGCGGTTTTTGTTATCAAATAAAATAAAAATTAAATTTTATACTTTAAGAATAAAGCCTCCGTTATCAGCATTTTGCAGAGCGCTTTCATTCATTTTTGCTCTGAGATTTTTAATATATTTATAAACATAATCTCTGGGCAAATCCAGTACCTGAGCAAGTTCTTTTGCGTAAACTATATGATTTTTATTATTTAAAAAGTGTTCATAAACAGCCTGTTCGCGCGGTGTTAAATTCTTTTTAAATGTTACTGGAACTTCTTCCGTTACAATAGAAGCATGTTGAACTGTTGTTTTTACGGCAGTTTTAGCTGCTGTTTTAGTTTTTGCAGCAGGTTTAACTTCTTTCAGCGTTGCTTTTTTAGTTTCTGTTTTTGTTGTTGTTTTTTCAGGTTTTATTGTTTTGGGTTTGTTGATTGCTTTTCTTAAATCTCTTTCCAGTTTAATTTCTTTTTCTCTGTCAAAAGATTGTTGAGCTAGTGAGCTGATTCTTTCCGCTTTAAAATTGTTTTGAGAAATAGTTGAGTCTTCGTTTGTTACGTATCTTACTTCTGATGAATGGTGTTTGTATACCATATCAACCATATCGTTGGTTTCTTTCTCCTCATTTATTACTTTGCCTAATCTTTTGGCATATTCTTCCAACGTAATTTTTTCCAAAGATCCTCTCCATTGTTTGATTTCTTCTTTGGTCAAATAATTCGGCATATTAATAAATCTCCTTGACTAAATATATAATAACTATTCCTTAACCCTGGGGCATTTGTACAAAGGGATAACCATTCCTTGTGCGAAAATAATTTACTTCAATCTCTTTCAACTTACCAATGGGGTTTAAGTTATGTATAATTTAGCATGAAATTTATAAAAAAATCTCAAAATATGTAGCAATATTTACAATAATTTTTTATTTTTTTTGAAACAGAGATTTTGTCTTTTCACGCGTGATTATATCCTGTTCAAGAATTTGTTCTAAAGACGGATTTTGAATATTTTTGTGTTCGTTCATTATTTTTTTTGTTATTTCATAAATTTCCCGCAGAGAAATTTTTCCCGCCAAAAACATAAATACGGCTTCTTCGTTTGCGGCATTCATAACGGCAGGCAGTGTACCGCCTTGTTTTCCTGCTTCAAACGCAAGTTTTAAACACGGAAATTTTTCTAAATCAGGTGCTTCAAAATCCAGTCTTTGTGCTTTTATAAAATCAAAACTTTTTGTTTCAATGCCTTCATGTCTGTCAGGGTATGTTAATGCGTATTGAATCGGAATATGCATTGAAGGAAATCCTAATTGAGCAATAACACTGCCGTCTACATACTCTACGGCGCTGTGTACAATACTTTGGGGATGTACAACAACCTGGATTTTTTCATAAGGTATATTAAACAGGTGATGTGCTTCTATAACTTCAAGACCTTTATTCATCAAGGTTGCGGAATCTATTGTAATTTTTTTACCCATGTTCCATCTGGGGTGGTGCAGGGTTTCTTCTACTGTTGCATTTTTTATGTCATCAACGGTTTTGTTTCTGAAAGGCCCGCCCGAGGCTGTTATTATAAGCTTTTCAACTTCAGTTCTTTTAGAAAGGCACTGATGTATTGCCCCGTGTTCCGAATCAACCGGAAGAATTTTTACGCCGTTTTCTTTTGCACGTGCCATTACAATATCGCCTGCCATAACAAGAGTTTCTTTGTTTGCTAAAGCTATATCGATTTTATTTTCTATTGCGGCAAGTGTCGGTTTTAGTCCGGTTTTTCCCGAAACTGAAACCAAAATTCTTTCATTGGTTTTGTCGGACGCAATATCGATTAAACCTTTATCACCTGATAATACATTTGTTTTAGGAAATTCTTTTTGTAATATTAAAGCGTTTTGTTCTGACTTTACACAGACATTTTGAGGGTTTAAAAGTTTTATTTGTTTTCTTAATTCTTCAATATTATCGCCGCCGCTTATAGAAACGACTTTAAAAAAGTCAGGCATTTTTTGAATAACTTCTACCGCCTGTCTGCCTATTGAACCTGTAGAACCTAAAATTGAAATTTTCATACCTATCCCCGGGTAAATTGTCTGCAATTAAATTATAAAATAAATAGATTAAAAGTGAATTTGTTAATAAAATTTGCAATCTAACCATTGTATTGTTTGAGTTTTCATATGAAAATAAAGGCATTTTCTAATCTAGTGTCGCAGTTACCGCCTCGAGCATTCGAGCCGTCACTGCTCACCTTTGCCTTCTTTTTCGGCTGAACTGTGGTGAAGCCTGAAAAATGGCTTCACTATGTGAACAATGTGTCACTCCAAAAATTCGTGATAAGGAGCAAAGCGACGTGAACGAATTTTTCTCGGACAAATTTTGTATGTTCTGTATTTTGATTTTGAATATATCCGATTTTGCCACTCCGGAAGGACTTGAACCCCTCAATAAATGTTGTCTTTTATATGTACCCTTGCGCTTATTTTATCTTATTCTGCGGAAAAATAAGGCAAATCCGCTTGACATGTAGGTATTTAGCACATTACAATAATTAAAACAGCTTAACAAAAGGAGAACAATTATTAGCAGAGATTTTTCAACAGGCGGCAAGGATGCAGCCCTTATCAACAGGAATATCAGATGTAAAGAAGTTAGATTAATAGGCAGCGAAGGCGAAAATTTCGGCGTTATACCGACTAAAGAAGCCCAGAGACTTGCTGATGAAAAAGACCTCGATTTGGTAATTGTATCACCCAACCAGGAACCGCCCGTAGCTAAGATTATGAACTACGGTAAATATAAATACGAGATGGAAAAAAAGGCTAAAGAAGCCAAGAAAAAACAACATACCGTAGAAATTAAAGAAATTAAAATCAGATACAAAATAGATGTTCATGATTACAATGTAAGAATTAAAAATATTAAAAAGTTTATTGCTTCAGGCGACAAGGTTAAAATTGTTATTATGCTAAGAGGTCGTGAAATGCAGCACACAGAGCTTGCTTTTGACCTTGCTAACAGATTTCTTGCAGATCTCGAAGGTGAACCCATAAACGTTGAGAAAAAACCGTCTATGGAAGGCAGAAACCTTATAATAATTCTTGCACCTGCTAATTAAAAAGTTATCTAAATTTGTTCAACAAAAAAGAAGGATAATTTTATCTTCTTTTTATTTAGAATGTTTTTCTACATAATTTTTAATCAGGGTCGCAGCCAGATTACTTGCAGAGCGATTTTCCTTTTTAGCAAGAAGTTTAAAAGCTTCAATCACTTCTTTTTCTATAACAACAACAAATCTTTGATTTTCTTCTTTTATTGTCAAAGTTTATAAACCCTTTATAATTCTTTTGTAAACTTATTATAAATTTTATATTTGTTATTTTGAAAAGTAAATTGCAAATAGTTATTATATAGTTTATAAACTATTTAATAACTATTTTAAAATTACAGGTGGTATCATGAACTCAAAAAATTAAACACAATTAAACAAAAAATGTGCAATATCGCAATCAAAAGAGTCGATGCCGAGGGCTTAACAAGAATACTTCACTGTTGTTTGAGAGAAGATATTGATTGTAAACCCTACGACTCTCAAATAATTACAAAAATTTTATATGAAACTCTGAAACAAATAAAAGATGATGTTAACTATATTCATAAAGTATTAAAAATCTAATGCATGTTGCAGGCGGACTTTAGAGTACCGGTGTTAAATACAGCATCATCCTTGTATATGTTACGTAATTCTGAGACAAAAATAATTCTTTCTTAACATAATAATAAATAAATTAAAACGGTGTAAGTAGTACAAGCGGCTATACAAATAACGGCATATTCAAAAAATCCGACCTTTGTAAGAACTCTGTGCAAAATGATACTCAATCATTTTGAACAGAGTTCTTACCAAAGAATGGGTGGAACATAAAGCAACAATTTGGGTTATTTTTTCTTTTTGTTTGCGATGCAAAAAGAAAAAACTGAACCAAAAAAGTTCACTATTTACAGTGTTAAAAAAATAAGAAAGATTAAAATTATTGCGTGAAGCCATTTTGCACGAAATCAAAGATTTCGGCAAAAGAAGGCAAAACAACGCATTGTCAAAAGAGATTTTAAAATTCAGAAACGAAAATTTCCGTCCACTCTCAAAATACAATTTTCGGTACGGTAAATTTTCATTCCTTCATTTAAAAATCTCTAATCGTATTCCATCAGGGCTCCGCCCCAGTTCACTATTAAATAAAAAATGTGTATTGGCAATATCATAGTGAAGTCGTGAAGCCATTTTGCACGTTTCGCCACAGCTCAACGGCAAAAGAAGGCAACCCCATACGGCTTACTATGTAAGCCGTGTGTCTGAAAAGTTACAATGTCACAATTTCTGTCATTGAATTACGTAACATATACAAGAATGACGTGTTTTTAATCTTTTTTAGAACATTTTACAGGTGTGCTATAATATACCCTCAATCTTCCCGTGGGAATCCGACCCGCCTGTCATTATGACATTATATTTCCGTGCAATTTTTCTTACGGTTTCCGCCGTATGAAATTTAATTATTCCCCTGTGACGTCTGTAGGGATAATATGATTCTACCCCATCTAAACCTAAATCAATTAACGACTTTATAAAATGGTCTAAATTAATTGCCCAGTAACATGCCGGATGTGCTAAAACAGCGGCTCCGCCGGCAGAATGTATGGCTTTTATAACGTCTTTAGGGTGCCTGCGGTTAAAGAGCCTTACCATATCCGCTTCGGTTTCCTTTTTGTTTCTGGCACAGATTTTTAAAAGTTCAGCGTTATTTATGTCTATGCCGTAGCCGAGTAAATGGACAAGCACGCCTTTGTACCAGCAGTCGAATTCTATTGCGGTTATGACTATATTGCTTTTTAAAATATCTGTTTGTTTGTATGCTTCAACGGTATTGTGATCAGCTATGGCAATAAGTTTGTAGCCTTTGTCCTGAGCGTCTTTCAAAAGTTCCTGCGGTGTTAATTTGCCGTCAGAAAAGGTTGAATGCATATGCAAATCAACACGCCCTTTAAAATCTTCCTGCGTCAAGCCCCTCAAAATCTCTGTTATATTTTTTTGCTCGTCCATATATTACATGTTAATATAAACATAAATTGAGAGAGGAATAACATAAGTATTATGGCAAAAACTAAAAAAGAATCAGCTTTTGCAAGCGTAATGAAAATATTTTTAAACGGTGTAAAGCTATATTTTCTTAACTTTGAAAAGTTTTTTAAGTATATGGCTTTTCCTATATTCGGCCAGATTATAGGTATATCGTTGATATTTTTTGCTTCATACATTTTTACGCTGCATGTGTCAACACTTACAAATAAAAACCCGATTTTTGATAATATTCCTCTGGTGTTTTTAATGCTTCTTATTATAACTTTGCCGGGGTTTTTTATATTTTGCAAAGCATTTTGGGATTATATTGTTGCGATGGCAGCTCTCAACTCGATGGCCAGTTCGCTTTTGGAAGGTGCAAATATTGATGATACAGGCGTGCATACGGAACTTATAAAACGCCGTACCGGCTCTTATATTTTGTTTTTGCTGTTGATTTCGGCAATATACTCTCTTCTTTCTTTTCCTTTGTTGTGGGGGCTTCTGGCTGTTGTTTTTGTTTATATGGCTTTGTGTTTTCAGGTATTTGCGCTTGAAGAAGACAAAAACGCGGTGAATGCAATAATTTCTGCAATCAGTTACGTAAGATACAATTTTTTAAAAACGGCAGCTTTATTGATAATTCTTGGAATTTCCACTTACTGGCTTGTTCCGGGGCTGATAAGCTGGGGTTTTGATATCGGTGATTTAGGCGGATTTTTCTCTTATCCGGTTGAGCAGTACATAAGATTGTTGCCTTTGGACGGTTTCAATTCGATACTATCGCATTATAACATACCTTTTACACTTAAAAGCTATACAATTGCAAAACATATAGTTCTTATGGTTGTAAGCTTTGCCGTGACAGGCTTTACACTTCCTTTGAGAAGTTTGTGCTGTACGGCTTTGTATAAAGATATAAATAAAAGAAATTATGCAGGCAAAATTGCCGCAGAAAAGCTCGCACAAAGAGCCGGAAAACCTTCTAAACGTAAAATTCAAGACGAGGATGACGCAGATTAATGTTTGTTTGCAAAAACTGTAAATCTGAAGACAAGTTCGAGCTTATGTTTGCACCTAACTATCAAGGTGCAAAAAACTACAAACAGGAGTATAACAAAAACGGCGATATTGTAATAACCGTTGACGGTTATACATTTGTACCGGATTTAAATTTTATGAACAGACACGCAGTCTGCCGTTATTGCGGGCAGATTTATATGTGGGATTACAGCTCAAAACCGTAAGGCAAAAGCTCTTCGATAGTGAAAACCGCGCATTTGGAATCTTCACTTTCGAGTATGATTTGCAGATTTTTGTCTTTTTTAAACTCGGCCATCCACTGTCTGCAAGCTCCGCAGGGCATGCAATTTTTTGTGTTTGTGGAATATATGGCGATTTTTACCAGTTTACCTTTTTCACCGGCTACCACGGCATTAGACATAGCATTGCGTTCCGCACATAGACACAGGCCGTAACTTGCGTTTTCCACATTGCAGCCTAAGTAATAATTACCCGTGTCATAAAGAGCACAAGCCCCGACATTAAATTTTGAATACGGAGCATAAGCGTTGGCGCATGCCTGTTTTGCTAAATTCAAAAGTTCCTGATTATCCAACATAACAAATTACCTGTTTGTTTTATGCAACTTCCGTAAAATATATTCTACTACAAGAATAAAAATTTTTAACCCAAAATATTGAAAAATACTGTATTTAAGTGATAAAAAATTACAAAAAAATACCTATAATGATACCAAGACAATGGGGATAAGTATGATTTTTAACAGAATAATAAAACTAATAGTCTTTGTATCTGTCGTTTTTGGCGTATTTTTAGCAATACCGTCAGGCTGTCAGGCTCAGGAACAAAAAGCGGCTAAAGTGCTTGTGCTCAGTGATTCCGGTCAAAGAAACGGCACAACCTATTTAACCTGCGGTGCTGCTGCTGATATTATTGCAGCGGACATAATAAACGAATTGAATAAAACCGGACGTATAAAAGCGCCGCTGCTCGGCGACACAATGGCTAACATTACACAAAGGAATATTCCGCTTTATTATCTGACTTTTTTTAGGGAATATAAAAACAATTACAACATTGATTTTGTCAACTTAAAACGTGTTACGCACAGTATGCAGGCTGATTACATACTCCTTGTAACAAGCGGTATGGATATACAAAGCAGATTTTTAAAAACAACGTGGTGGAATAAACTCGGTCTTGCGGAAGGTGATCCTGTTGTCCCGACATACAGACTCAGTACCCTTGTTACGTTGATAGATAAAAGAACATACTCCGTTGTCTGGCAGGATATGTATCTGAGAGATTTAAAAGCCCATGATTACGATATCGGGTTTGCACAGTTTTCACCGGGGTATGCTCAGCTTTCTAAAATTAAAAAATACTCCTCAACAATGTCGCAATATGTAGCCAAAGAAGTGGATAAAAGGGTTAACCCGTGGGCACAGCCCGAAGAAAAACCAAAAACAATTGAGATGAAAAGCAAATTCCTCAACGAAGGTACAAAACTTTATTATCCTACAGTCAACGGCGAAGTTGTTAAGCAAAATTTAAACGATGCAAAACAAAATATAAATGACGCTCAGGAAAACTATAAATCCAGAAGAGAACAACGCCGTATCGAAAAACAAAGACAAAAACAGATAGAAAACGTACGTCTGCTTGAACAAAAACGTCAGGAAGCGGAACTCAAGCAGCTTGAACAAAATATTAAACAGCAAGAAACCGCCTCAAAAACCAAAAAGCAGGAACCAAGACTTTTTGATTCAATAAGAGATGATATTTATAATTCACAACCGCCGCAGTTAAGAGGTGAAAAATACATACCTGCCGTAGATATTCAAAACGAACAAAATATACGTCAGGAGCCTAAACTTCTTACACCTGTGATGGACAAACCCGCAGAGCAGACAGCTCCCGCGCTCAAACCGGCAGTTGACAAAACCAGAACAACAAACCCTGTCAATATTGAACCTCAAACACAAGAAAATAAACTGCCGCAATATGATTGGAATATAAAAAATATCAACCTGAAAAAAATAGGGCATATCATATAGTTAACAGACTCCGGCAATCAATAAAGCTACAGTGAAGGTCTATATAGATTGTCCGAGAAAAATTCGTGATAAGGAGCAAAGCGACGTGAACGAATTTTTGAAGTGTCACATTGTTCACATAGTGAAGCCATTTTTCATGCTTCACCACAGTTCAGCCGAAAAAGAAGGCAAAGGTGAGCAGTGACGGCTCGAGGCGGCAACTGCGGCACTAGATTAGATAATATCTATTAAAAAAACAGGTAAATACAATCTTATTGTACAAAAGATAAAAATTCTTATAATTTGATTTTAATATTAAACAATAAACTAATTGCAAAACTCACACACTTTTGTACAATAGATTTATGCAGCTTGTTTTGTATATTTTAAAAAGATTTTTGCAGGCGATACCGTTGTTGTTTCTGGTATCAATAATAAGCTTTTTTATAATAAGACTCAGTCCTGTAGACCCTCTTGGCGAGTTAAGGCTTAACCCTTCAATTTCTCAGGAAACTTTAAAAGCCGAACAACAAAGACTGGGGTTGGATAAACCTAAAATAGTGCAATACGGTCTTTGGCTCAAAAGCTTTTTAAAGGGTGATTTGGGTGTAACAGTTACAGGAGAAAAAGTCAGTGTAAAGCTTATGGAACGTATACCTAATACGCTATTACTTACGACAGTGGTTATTTTGTTAACCTGGCTGGCCGGTATACCGCTCGGGATTTATGCTGCCCTGCACTGGAAAGAACCGGCAGACAGAATACTTACGGTTGTGACAAGTATAGGTATGGCGATTCCGTCGTTTTTCTTTGCTTTGCTGCTTTTAATTTTTGCAGTTAAAACAAGCTGGTTTCCGACAGGCGGAATGACAAGTTATAATTTCTCTTCGTTATCACCTTTGCATAAAATTATTGATATAGCACATCACCTTGTGCTGCCGGTGATTGTTCTTTTTACAATTTCTTTGTCAGGTTTGCAAAGACAAATGAGAGGCAACCTGCTCGATGTACTCGGGTCGGATTATGTAAAATTTGCACGTGCAAAGGGTTTGAGCGAAAACAAAGTTGTTTATAAACATGCTTTAAGAAATGCTATCAACCCTATGGTTACACTTTTAGGCTTTGAGTTTGCATCGCTTTTGAGCGGGGCTGCTTTGACGGAATACGTTTTTCAGTATCCGGGGTTAGGTCGTTTGATACTTGAAGCTGTTATGAAATCCGACATAAACCTTGTAATGGCATCGTTGATGATGGGTACAATAATGCTGGTTGCAGGCAATTTAATTGCCGATATTTTGCTTAAACTTGTAGACCCGAGAGTGAGTGTGAACTGATGAACAAAAATTCCGTACTTGCTCAAATTTTTAAAGATAAATATGCAACAACTGCGGTTGTTGTGCTTTTAATTTTGTATCTCGGGATTTTGTTTGCTGATTTTCTTGCACCTTATTCAAAAGAATTTTCTGACAGACACAGGGCATATGTTCCGCCGTCACAGGTTTTTACCATTGATGAAAACGGAAAATTTTCCAGACCGTATACATACAATTATATAAGATATTTTAATCCGGATGAGTTAAAAATTACTTATAAATTGGACAGAAGCAAAAAGTATTATTTAAAATTTTTCGCAAAAGGCGAGCCTTACAAATTTTTGGGTTTGATACCGATGCAACGGCATCTGGTCACGGTTGATAAAGACGGAAGACTGTTTTTGCTCGGTACGGATATAAACGGTCGTGACATTTTTTCACGTATACTTTTTGGCGGACGAATATCTTTGACAATAGGGTTTCTTGCTTTATTTATTTCGTTTCCGTTAGGCATGTTGTACGGCGGCATATCGGGTTATTTCGGCGGGATTGTCGATAATCTTATGATGAGAGTGTCAGAGGCAATCATGTCCATTCCGAGTTTTTATCTTTTAATTATTCTGGCAGCGATTTTGCCGTCTAATATGACAAGTATCCAGAGGTTTTCATTGATTGTTGTGATACTTGCCCTTATCGGCTGGGCAGGATTTTCGCGTGTAGTAAGAGGAATGGTTTTATCCATAAAAAATCAGGAATTTGTGCAGGCGGCAGAATCCATAGGCGCGTCAAAATTGAGAATTATAATTAAACACCTGCTGCCGCAAACTTTGAGTTATGTAATTGTTGCAATGACTTTATCAGTCCCGTCTTATATTTTGTCAGAATCAGGTTTAAGTTTTTTGGGGCTGGGTATTCAGCAGCCTGACGCAAGCTGGGGCAATATGCTGAAAGAAGCGCAGGAATACGTCAATATTATTTACAGACCATGGCTTCTGGCTCCGGGTTTTTTAATTTTTATTGCGGTATTATCTTTTAACCTGATAGGTGATACAATAAGGGATATCTTAGACCCTAAAAGCAAGGTCAGATAATGTATATTAGTTACAGGGCAGTTGAGGATAGATGGAACAGTTTATATTTCAGCATTTAATAGTCGATAAAGTTATGCTTTTAGACATACTTCTTGCGATTGTTTTGGGGTTCGCAATCGGTTTTGAAAGAGAAATTACAAACAAATGGGCAGGTTTAAGAACACATATGCTTGTGTGTCTGGGGTCTTGTATATTTACTTTGCTTTCAATACATGCCTTCCCCGTGTATGCGCACAGCCCTCAGGCCGACCCTGCCAGAATTGCGGCTCAAATCTTGACAGGTATAGGTTTTATCGGCGGTGGTACGGTATTAAGGCACGGATATTCCATTTACGGTTTGACAACGGCGGCTACTTTGTGGATTACGGCAAGTATAGGCATGGCCTGCGGGTGTGGTTTTACGGCGCTTGCTACAATTTGTACGGTGCTGGCTGTAGGTACTCTTGTGTTGATTAGGATTTTTGAAAAACAGTACATACACAAAGGCTCTAAAAATCCGAGAAGGTTTAAAGTCAGTTTTTATACTGAAATGAATGTTGCTGATGATATTTATTCCAAAATAATACAAAATTTTAATTCTATATTTGAGATAAATAAAGTCAATTCAAACTCTAATCCCGGTTTGATGAAAATAAGCTTTAAGCTGGATATATTTGATAAAAATCCCGTACAATTCATACATAAGGAATTAAATTTGGTGGAAGGTATTGAATCCGTTTCAATACAGGAATTATATGAATAAAAAAGCAGTATTTGAATATTTGAGAACAGTTTGGATATCTCTTTTAATCGCTCTTGTTATTGCAAGTGTGGCGACTGCGTTTTCAAGAGTTGTAGCCGAACATCACATAAAAATGCTGCCGGAGATTAAAAATACTGAAAAGGATGACACAATTTTAAAAGCGCTGGTTCAAAAATTTTCGGATTTATCGCAGAAGAATCCTGCTGATTATATTTTGAACGTAAAACTCGGCAATTTGTATGAGCTTATGCTGGATGAAAAAAATGCGGAAGAGCAATATAAAATTGCAATAAGTAAATCACCTTACGGTGTGTACAGCCCTTATTTTGCACTTGCTAATTTGTATTTAAAACAGGGCAAATATAAAGAGGCACTATTTATAGTTAAAAAATTAAAAAATACCGACCACAAACCTCTGCTTGTTGCCAAGGGTGATTTTTATATGAACCTCGGTGATTTGTTGTGGAAGGAAAATAATTACGGGGAATCAGTCAAGCAGTATAAAGTTGCGTATTTTTATTATAAAAAGGTTGATTCAGAGAAAAAAGATTCCGCTGTTGTGGGGATTTTAGATTGTTATAACAAAATAGCCGATGAAGACTTTAAAAAACATAAGATTAAGGCAGCTATAGAAAGTCTTGAAACGGCATTACTCTACAAGGAAACCTCGATTGTATATTATAAGCTTGCTGTTTTATATAAGGATGTAAACCCGATAATAGCAAATTCTTATATGGAAAAAACTTACAAAATGGATCCGGGGTTGATAAATTTTGATATTTACGAAGAAATTTTGATAAAACTAATGCGTTATTATTACCTGCAAAGTCAGGATATAAAAACAGAGCTTTATCATAATAAATTGAAAGCTATCAGAAATTTTGAAAAGAGATATTATATTACACCTGATGATGTAAAAATAAATATTAATCAATTGCAGGTCAAAAATAATTTGCTGCATTCAAAGCAGACGATAAGGGTTAAATTCAATATAGAAAACACATCGAAATCTGATTTTAATACACTTTTTGTTACGGTTAGTTTAAAATATGATCAGGGTTCAAAAGAAATTTATTCCACAAAATTGTATTCAAAGAAAAAACCTCTAAAATCACGCAGTGAGTCTCCGGAATATAAATTTAAATATACATACGGTGATAAGGATGAAATTTTCTCTTCAAAAGATATGGAGCTTGAGTTTTATGTTTCCAAAAAAGATAATATGCGCAAAATCCCTGTAAAATCAGTAAAAATTGAAAGATTTTAAAGGTTTTTGTAAAAAAATTGTAAGAATACTTCAAAATTTATTATTAACAAGGTAAAATTACATAAAAAGGAGTAATATAGGGATTTGGAAATACTTCATAAAGAAAATCAACAGTTATACTCGGATGTTCCGCCGACAAAATTGCGCAATAAGGATGAAAAGTTCCGTACGGCAAAAAATGATCCGTTCTGGATGTGGGTTGCGGATATGTTTTTTTACAACATGCTGGAGCACAGGTTTTTCTCTTTAAAAATTAAAAATGAGGAAAATTACAATAAGCGTAATCCTGACTTTTCTAACATCATTTATGCACCCCATAACAACTGGTGGGACGGCATTGTAGGGTACAATTTGTGCCGCAGGGTTTTTAAAACAAAAATCAGAATGATGATTGAAGAGATGAACAGATTCCCTATCTTGGCCAAAGCAGGAGCTTTTCCGGTTAACAAAAAATCTGCTCAGGCTTCAATGAAGGCTTTGCAGTATTCTGTTGAGCAGTTATGTGATAAAGAGATTTCTTTGTGGTTGTTCCCGCAGGGTATTATCAGACCGCCGATGTACAGACCTATAGAGTTTCAAACCGGCATGGCTTATATTGCCAAAAATGTTGTTAAAAAAGCAGGGGGAATAAACCTTATCCCCGTTGCGGTTAACTATCCGTTTTTGCGCGAAGACAAACCGGAAGTCCTCTGCGAAGTCGGTGAGCCTGTTATTATTACAGACCCTAACTTTGACAGAAAAGAACTTACCCACAAACTTGAACATGATTTTGAAACGTTATGCGA
The DNA here is from genome assembly GCA_944323685.1 of Candidatus Gastranaerophilales bacterium. Lineage (GTDB taxonomy): Bacteria > Cyanobacteriota > Vampirovibrionia > Gastranaerophilales > Gastranaerophilaceae > Limenecus. The sequence goes on from CALUTJ010000008.1 coordinate 74,291, forward strand.
CAGACAGTTTGATGATATCAGACACGGGCATGTTGAAGATTATGAGTATTTGTATAAACAAAAACTTAAATGGTATAAAAAACTCGAAAAAAGGCTTAAAAAGATAGATATGCCCCCTGGTTCTGGCGTTTAAAAATTTTTTGTTTATTAATTTTTATTTACAATTTTGGCAATTTTTTCCGCTAAAAATACTTTCATGAAATATGGATATTTTTTAGAGGAGAAATTTTATGTCAAATTTATCAATTACAGAAGCACCACGTACACCGGAATATATAGCAAATACATCACAATCAGGCGGAACTTCCGAATCTCAGGGCGTACATGAAGGCGGCGTTCTCGGAGTAGGAGATAATGTTGAAACATCCGGCAACAACGGTATGCCAAAGCTCACTCCGATTTTATATGAAATTAAAGAAGGTGATTCTTTAACGAAAATTGCAGCTGAATTTGATTTAAAGATTACAGACCTTCTCCAACAGCTAAAGGATAGCGGCAAATTGCCAAAAGATTATGACCCTAATGTATTGCACAAACACGATATTCCTTGGATGAAAAAAGGAAACAAAATTAAGATTTCATATCCTGCTACAGATGAGCAAAAAGCTAAATATGAAGAATTTTGCGAAAAAAGAACACATGAATGTTACAACAGAAAGGCTGCAGCTGAAAGAAAGGCTAAGGCTGAAGCTAAAGCAAAAGCACGTGCGGAATATGATGCACTGCCTTGGTTCAAAAAACTGTTCACTGACAGACCGTAATTATTCAAAATATCCGATATAAGGCAGGTTGCGCATATAGCCTTCGTAGTCTAGTCCGTAGCCTACAACAAATTTATCGTCAATGTCGAATCCGTAATAATCGGGTTCGATATTGACTTTTCTGGCTATTTTTTTGTTTAAAAAAGTCACAACTTTAAGATTTTTTGGTTTGTGGGTTCTGCAAAGTATGTTTATCAAAAACTCCATTGTGCAGCCTGTATCAATTATGTCTTCGACAATAAGTACGTTTTTGTCTTCCAGATTCGGCAGGGTCAGGTCAATTGCCTGAACATTGCCTGATGAGGTTTTTGCGTTGCCGTAGCTTGATACTCTGATAAATTCCATTTCAACAGGCATTTTTAAGTATTTTGCAAGGTCGCAGCAAAACATTGTTGAGCCTTTTAGTACACAAATTAAAACAAGTTCACTGTCCGGCCCGCAGTCTTTGTTTATTTTGTCTGCGAGTTCTTTTGTTTTTTGTTCAATTTGTTCCTGCGTAAAAAGGATTTTTAAATCTTCAATTTTTCTGTCAAGCATAATTTATACCTGTTTTTCAATAGTTAACACATGGGTAGGCAGGGTTTTTGCTCTTAGTTTTTCGCTGAGGCATACGCCTGACGCCCATAACACTTCATTATCTTTACATAAGAGTATGATATCATCTCTTACAAACTTTTCTATGCCTTTGTTTATAAATAATTTTTTGAGTTTCATTGTTCCCGGCATGCCGAAAGGTTGAATAATATCGCCGTGCACTCTTGTTCTGATGGTGAGGTTGTTCGGGTTGTCTAAATGTATATAAGCTTTCAGCTCGGTTTCTTTAGGGAAGGACGGCATTTTATTTTCTTTATATTTTTCGATTTTAAATATTTTGTTATGGAATTTGTATTCTCCGCAGCCGTTTATTTTTATTTCTTCCGTTATTTTTTCGGGTTCTAAATCCTGAATTGTGCAGATTTTTTCTTTAGAAACAAAAAGCCACATATTTTTTGTTAATGAAAGAGTTTTGCCGGATTTGTATTTTGCACTTTTGTTTATAAAGTCATAGATTTCTTCCACTTTTTTGGAATCATAGTCTAAGTTTTGTTCAATCAAAAAATCAAGGATAAATTTGTTTTGCACATCTTTTGACAGTTCCACAAATTTTTGTGTAATAAAGTATCCGTCTTTTACGATATCTTTTTTTATTTTGGAAAGGTATTCTTTAATAATATTTTGTTCCGAAACGGCAATATGTGAAAGGTTTAAAATAACATCATCTATTTTGGGGTTTATTGTTTTTAATTCCGAAATAATTTGATGTCTGATAAAATTGCGTGCATATTTTGTATCAAAATTGCTGGAGTCATTATTTGGCACAAGTTTGTTTACTGTGCAGTATTTGACAATGTCTTTGCGCGAAAAGTTCATTAAAGGACGGAAAACATCACAATCATCAAGTTTTGAGGTTTCCAGTATTCCGCACAGCCCTTTAACCCCCGTGCCTTTTGACAGTCTGTAGAGAATAGTTTCCGTATTGTCGGATTTTGTGTGGGCAAGGAATATTCCGTCCGCATTGAATTTTTTATAACACTTTTTAAAGAACTCCTGTCTTTTTTCTCTTGCAACGGTTTCTGTTTTTGGCAGTCCTTCGGGCAGTGTTTCGCAGTAAAGTTCAATATTATTTTCTTTGCAATATCGTTCGCAGTTTTCCTGTTCGATTTCGGCTTCTGTGCCGCGCCAGTTGTGGTTTAAATGCAGGGCAATGAGTTTGAAGTCTGTTTTTTGAGAGATTTTATGCAAAATATCCAACATACACATGGAGTCATATCCGCCTGAAAAGCCCACTACAAAGGTTTTTTCTGGTGACAAAAGATTATATTTTTTTAAAAAACTTTTAACTTTGTTAATCATTTCTGCAAACTTCAATAAGTCTTTGCGCCTGTGCTACTGCGTCTGTTAAACTTCTATCCTTGACAATTTTTCTGGCATAAGAGCCTATACTGATTCCATTATATTTCAGAGAACACATTTTTGCTAATTCTGCTGTTTTTTCGTTTGTGCCGCCTGACATCAAAATGTAAGTGCCGTAAGGCTGTACAATATGCGCCATAGCAACAGCCTGTAAAGTGGAATTAAAAGTATTGTCCCCGCCTGACATCGGCACTCCGTCAGCCTGAATAATAAAGTTTGTATCGCCTTTCCATTTTGCGACTTTGTTAATGAGTTTTTTAACTCTTTCGTTGCTGTAAAATTTTCTGTCAAGACAAAGGCTCAATGCTCCTTTGTAGTTTTCTATAACGTATTTTATTTCTTTGTCGGGAATTTTTTTTGTGGAAAGGTGTATTTCTATACAATCGAGTTTGTATTTTTTGGCAATTTTAACTATTTTTTCTACATCGTATTCATTTTCCGTAAAAGAAATTGCTTTACAGCCTTCACATTTTTGACAGCCGATGCAGTTTTCTGCTATTACTTTATAACTGTTTTTGCCTGCAATAATTGCATTTTGCGGACATTTTTTTGCGCATTGACCGCAGTTTTTGCATTTGTCTTTATCTATAACACATTTTTGAATATGTTTGTCGCCTGAAAGCCCCATGCTGATTGAATAATAAAAATCATCAGGATTTTTGCCGGATTTTTTGACACCGCGCATAACCGCTTCTACAGCTTCTTTAGACGGGTTTATGTCAAACATGTCCGCGCCTGCAATGGCGTAGACTGTGACTAAATCTTCTATCTCTTCAAAATGCTTGTTGCCAAGTCCCAGAACGAGTTTGAAGATTTTTTTTGTATTTAATGTATCAAATAGATTTTTCTTCATGACGACATTATACTATGTTCAAAATTAATAAAAAATATTTTGTCCGTGCTCTTTGTTTTCTGCCTGCGGGTCTTGCATTGTGCCTACCTGAAAACAGCTGCGTCCGAATTTTGCCTCGAGATTATCCCACACCTGCGCAATCTTTTTGGCTTTTTTAGTTTTTTCATCTTCAAACAAAAACAGCTGTGAGGCTGATTTTTCGGATAGTTTGTCCGCATAAATCCCCGATGACCTGTAAATAATATTCGGGTCATAGAGTTTGTCGAGAAGTTTGTCCGCGTACTGGTTTATCAAAAACTCGCTGTCGGTAGGTTCGGGCAGCACAATTCTTTCCGTAAACACCCTGAAATCTTTTGTCCTGAGCATTACAAAAATAATCTCCGTCAACATACCGAGTTTTCTGAGTTTTGAACAAACCTGATGCGAGTGATAATGCAAGGAGCCTTTTATGTATTCCTTATCACTTGTAAAATGACTGAAAGCACTTGTTTTTTGGATGGATTTAGGCAGTTCTATTTTAGAGTTTACAGGGTATGCGCTGATTCCCGAGAGTTCCATTTTGAGTTCAAGTCCTCTTTTGCCCCAGATTTTTTTCAGCCAGAATTCGTTTTGTTTTACTATCTCGCTGCATTTGTTGATGCCGTATTTATGAAAAAGCGCAGCTGTGTTTTTGCCGATGCCCCAGATGTCTTCTATATATGTACGGCGCAGAATTTCATCAATATCTCTTGTTCTTATTCTGCAAAGGCCGTTTAATGTTGCATCTTTTTTGGCCTTTTCGCAGGCAAGTTTGGCAAGAGTTTTTGTGGGGGCAAGTCCGATTGATACAGGCACACCGATTTCCTGCTCTATTTCTCTTTTTATTTTTGCAATGATTTCTTCATAAGAACAACGATAAAGTTTTTTTAACCCCGTTAAATCAAGAAACGCCTCGTCTATTGAGTATTGTTCAACATCCGGAGTGTAGCTCATAAGCTTTACGATAATTCTGTTTGAGATATCGTGATACAGTTTGAAATTTCTTGAAATATAAATTACGTTTTTAAATTCTTTTTTTGCTTTAAAAAGCGGATAGCCCATGGGTATTCCCATTTCTTTTGCTTCTTTTGAGCGTGCAATTATGCAGCCATCGTTGTTGCTCAAGACACATACGGCTCTGTTTGCCAAAAGCGGGTTCATGAGCTGTTCACAGGAAACAAAAAAGTTATTACAATCTACAAGTGCTATTTCTGCCATGGTTTAGACCTATAAAATTATACGATACGAAAATGGAAAAATAAAAGAAAATCAAAGCGGAGAACCGTCAAAAGGATTTATCTGCAAATACTCTCCGCTTTTTAATTTATTAGGAAGGATATCTAGAGTTTAAGAGCTTTCTGTTGTTAAACAGATTTTATAACTGTCGTGCAATCCCTGTTGCCACGCCGAAAATTGTGAGCATTTCTTTAGGGATTATGTCGGGATATTGTGGATTTTCAGGCTGAAGCCAGATTTTTCCGTCTTTTTGTCTGTAGGTTTTTAGTGTATAGCCGTTGTCAATGTACGCAAGAACAATGTCTCCGTCTTTTGCGTAAGGAGTTTTTTTAACTATTACCTTATCGCCGTCAAAAATGCCTGCGTTGACCATGGAATCTCCCGAAACAGTGAACATAAATACTGACGGATTATCAAGGTCAAAATCTTCATCTAAAGATACACGTCTTTCGATAGTATCTTCCGCAACGGTGGCAAAGCCGGCTCTTACCGATGAGGTGAACAAAATCGCCCCGAAACATTCGGGATTGATAAAAAACTTTCCGTTTTTTTCTTTGATGAGTTCACATTCCTTGAGTTTTTTAAAATACTGCCAGACAGAGTTTTTGTGTTTAAACCCGAAGGTCTGTGCAATTTTTTCAAAGCTCGGAAGAGGCTCTTTGCCGTAGGCTTTTTTGAGGTTTTCAAAAAAGTTTTTTTGTTTTTCACTCAAGTTTTCGTTTAACATAATATTATTATAGACAACTGTCTATAAAATGTCAAGGTTTATTTTTTGGGACTTATGCAGCAAATTCCACAGATGCTGCAAAAGCCCGTTATTCTGAGGACTTTAGGCCGAAGAAGCTTTTTTATTAAGACACTTCGCTAACGCTCAGTATGACGCTGTTTTGAGAAATTTTTGCGGAATTTGCGATAACAGCCCTATTTTTTAACAAAGATAGTAGCGCTTTATCAAGGTTACAGCAAAAACAGTTAAGAAAAATATTGTATAAGCAATTATTATCAACTCAAAATTTATGTTGAGTTTTTTAAATTTCCGGTTGTCAAAAAGCATAAAAAACAGCGGCAAAACAGGGATTAAATATCTGCCTTTAAAACCTTCTATCAGTCCCTCGGGGCTTAACACAAAGATTATATAATTCGCGCTGAGGGTCAAAATTAATACGGATAAAATTATAAACATAAAAAGCAGTTTTTCTTTAATGTTAAAAGGCGTTTTTTGTTTGTCGTTTAATAAAACATAAAGAACAACAAAAGCAATAAACAGGTATATTATGCCGCAATAAACTTGAGTATCCGAAAAACCGAAATCACTAAAAATACGTTGTGTATATTCCTGCAAATTCGCTGCGATTGTTTTTATCAAGCTTGCAATATAATTTGCCGGATGTGTAAAAATTGATATGAGTGCCTGAGTTGTATCTTTAAAATAGTAAGAAAATGTCCCTTTGAATATATAAATATTGTACATGATGTAGCCTGATATCCACATCAGGCAGGCACAAAACATTAAGCCAAAATTTAAAATTTTATTTTTCAAACTTATAAATCTTTTTTCCGGAATCAAAAAGAACAGAAAAATCATTGGCAGATAAGTAAATTTGCATATACAAATCAAAAAAATCAAAATAAAAAAGCAGGCTGATTGTTTTATACTGACCGGTTTTGCTGTGTCATCATATTTTAATTTTAGTGTGTAAGCGGTTAGCAAAAAGCTTAAGCCTATAACAAGGTGGTCTGTACTTATTATTGAAGCAAGATATATGCAAAGCGGGGTTATTGCTAAAAATAAAAACAGAAATTTTTTGACCGGAGTAATTTTTATGGCCGCATAAATCAGTGCAGTATACAAAAACAAGGAGCACAAACGCAGTATAAATATCATAAATACGGGGTTTGTATCTGTATGTTTCATTAATGTCAAAAGTATTGTATGAGGCAGATAAGATACAATCGTATATGATGGAATCATATGCACGACAAGGGTTTTTATATTTTTATCAAGTTTGTGGTGCTGTTGTTGTTTTATTGTTGAAAATTTAATTTTAACGGGCGGGTGTTTTATTTTATTTTCATCAAGATAAGGATTGAGCAATCTGCTTTCTACGGCAAGTCGGACAATACTTACGGGGATAATTTGCGCGGTAAATGTTTTGGGTTCTTTAAATATAAAAATTCCGTCCGTGCGAGAGGTAATTTTTTTAAAATTTAATGTTCCGTCAGAAAACGCATAGATTTTGTAAAAGTGTTCAATCTCGTCAAAGCCCTGAAAAACAGGGTTTATAAATGTAAAAAATATCCCCCATAAAACACAAATAATTAAGAAAATATTTTCAGGCTTTTTACAGTGTTTTTTTATAAAATTGTGCATGCAATACCTTATTAGTTTGAAAAATACGGTAATTCTTCATTTTTATCCAGAATTCTGGCATCTTTTCTGAAAATTTTGGATTTATAAATTCCCGATTTAGCCAGTGCATACAGAATACTTACGCTCAGTACGCCGAATCCGTATTTGCAGCTTCTCATAAAGTTGATAGAAGACGCATCGGGGAAGTACTTTGTCGGGCAGCTTATTTGACCTATTGTGTAACCTTTGTAAAAGATAAGGGCGAGCATTTCATTGTCGAAAATAAAATCATCATCGCAGTCTTTTAACGGTAAAGTTTCAAGAACCTCTTTTGTAAAGGCTCTAAAACCTGTATGGTATTCTGTCAAACGTTCTCCCGTAAGTATATTTTGAAACCAGGTCAGACATTTGTTTGCAATAAACTTATATAAAGGCATCCCGCCTTCTAATGCGCCTTTGCCTATAAATCTTGAAGCAATGCAGGCATCATATTCATCAAAAGCAAGCATTGTAGCCATTGCTGGGACTAATTTAGGAGAATACTGATAATCGGGATGAACCATAATTACAATATCTGCGTTTGCTTTTAAGGCTGCCGTGTAGCAGGTTTTTTGGTTGCCGCCGTAGCCTTTATTCTGGTCGTGGACTATTGTTGTTATGCCGAGTTTTTTTGCGACTTCTTTTGTTCTGTCAGATGATTTGTCATCAACAAGTATGATTTCGTCGACTATGTCTTTATAAAGCTCATTATAAGTCTGTTCGAGAGTTTTTTCCGCATTGTATGCAGGCATAATAACCACGACTTTTTTATTGTTAATCATTTCTCTTAATCCCCTTTAATTTAATCTGATCTAGTGTCGCAGTTGCCGCCTCGAGCCTTCGAGCCGTCACTGCTCACCTTTTCAATGTGACACTCCAAAAATTCGTTCACGTCACTCCCCTCTTTCAAAACCGGCCACCTGCTGTTTTTGTTCGGCAGAGTCTTATCACGAATTTTTCTCGAACAATTTATTATTCATAGTATAATCAAAATGGACGGAGAATACAATTTTTATGGAAAAGTTCAAAAAATTTGCCGATAAATTTTGCTTGAAAGAACTTTGTTTGATTCTTTTTGTATCTTTAGTTTTATATTTTGTTTTGCATACAGGCAATTACGGCTATATCATTGATGTTGGCAGAGAAGCATATTTGCCGTGGCAGATGTTAAAAGGCCAGTTGTTGTACAAAGATATATTCAATGTATACGGCCCTCTGGGATATCAAATAAATGCGATAGCCTATGCGATATTTGGTGTAAAGCTCAGTACTTTATATTTAATGGGTTTTTTAAACTCTCTGGTTATTTTGTTTACGACATTTTTTATCGGAAAGCTTTTTGTCGATAAAAAAACGGCAATGTGTATATCCGGCTTGACGTTGTTTGTGTGTGTATATGCAAAGAATTTTTTTAATTTTATATTTGTGTATTCCTACAGTGCCATATATGCATTATCCGGCTTTTTGTTGTCGTTGCTGGCAATGTTGTTTTATCTGAGAGATAAAAAGAATTTATATTTGACGTTGTCGTTTTTCTTTGCCGGTTTTGCGTTTGCGAATAAAATAGAATACTTACCGTATTTTGGGTTCATATTTGTTTGTCTGCCGTTTTTTGTAAAAAAAGATTGGAAGCAGTATTTATATTCTTTCGGCGCATTCATACTCATACCTGTGATATCTTTTGGCGTTTTGCTTATGCAGGGTGCAGGTATAAATGATTTTGCCGCTACGGTGGATTTTATTCAAAAGTTGATGTTGGTGCCGGCAGTTCAAAATTTTTATCATAAGAGCGGAATTTATTTTAATTTGCATACCATAAAAGCTTGTATGGCTTTATTTTGGGCAATATTAAAGGCTGTTATTCCTTTTGTTCTTGTTATTTATTTTGCAAATATTTATTTATATAAAAAAGAAAAGCCGTTTTTATTACGTTTATTGTGCGGGTTTTTGGTACTGTTTATAGCTTCAATGCTTGTTATAACAAAATTTTCTACTTTTAATAATCATCACAACGGATTTTTTGGCTGGTGCGGGTGCGTAGTTTTTGTCATATTACTTGCGTGGGGTGTATATTCTCTTGTTAATTTCAAAAAGTCTGAATTTTTGGGAACCGAAAGCAAAATGTATTTGTTTTTGCTTTGTACAACTGTTCTGGCCTCATTAAAAGGTTTGTTTACGATTATGACAAACTGTTACGGAACATTTAAGCTTGCCGTATTGTTTATTCCTCTGGTTGTCTTTTTGGCAAAATATTTTCCGCAAATGTTGAAGTTTTTGGATAAAAAAGCTTTTGTTAATACCGTTTGTATTTTGTGTTTTGCTGTTATGGCTAAATATTTTATGCTGTATGTCTTTGATATTTCGAGTTTCGGACGCATTGAAATAAAACAGCCTAACGGTAAGATGTATGTAAATAAAGACTATGGCAATCAAAATTTATTGATAAGATTTATCAGGGACAATGTTGCACAAAATGAAAAAATGCTGGTGATACCTGAAGGTGTTATGATTAACTTTCTTGCGCAGAGGGATTCTGATAACATTTATTATTATTTGAATCCGGTAAATGTTGAAATATTCGGCAAAGAAAATATAATAAAAAGGTTAAATCAAACACAGCCGGATTATATTTTGTATAATACAAATATGTATCCCGAATACTCAACAGGCGGAATATTTTATTATTTTCCGGAAATATTTGATTTTATAAATAAAAATTACATACCGTATTTCAGGATGCAATCACAGGCGGAATTTATCCTGTATAAACACAAATAAGAAGATAAAACGAGGAGAAATATAATTAAATATGGAAAAATTTAAAGAGTTTGCTAACAGATTTTGTTTAAAAGAATTAAGTATAATTTTTGTCGTATCTTTGATTCTATATATTCTTTTTTACGCTAAATACGATGTTTATTTAATAGATGTCGGCAGAGAAGCATATTTGCCGTGGCAGATGTTAAAAGGCCAGTTGTTGTACAAAGATATATTCAATGTATACGGCCCTCTGGGATATCAAATAAATGCGATAGCCTATGCGATATTTGGTGTAAAGCTCAGTACTTTATATTTAATGGGTTTTTTAAACTCTCTGGTTATTTTGTTTACGACATTTTTTATCGGAAAGCTTTTTGTCGATAAAAAAACGGCAATGTGTATATCCGGCTTGACGTTGTTTGTGTGTGTATATGCAAAGAATTTTTTTAATTTTATATTTGTGTATTCCTACAGTGCCATATATGCATTATCCGGCTTTTTGTTGTCGTTGCTGGCAATGTTGTTTTATCTGAGAGATAAAAAGAATTTATATTTGACGTTGTCGTTTTTCTTTGCCGGTTTTGCGTTTGCGAATAAAATAGAATACTTACCGTATTTTGGGTTCATATTTGTTTGTCTGCCGTTTTTTGTAAAAAAAGATTGGAAGCAGTATTTATATTCTTTCGGCGTATTTATGCTTATGCCTGTAATATCTTTTGGTATTTTATTTATTCAGGGGGTTGGTATAAATGATTTGCTGGAAGCTTTTGATTTGATAAAAAAATTGGTTCTCGCATCTTCAACCAATTATTTTTATTACAACTACGGGTTATATTTTAATCCGCCAATGGTTTGGGACGGTGTAAGGCTTTTGTTTGCTGTGTTAAAAACAGCTATACCTTACGGGTTTGTTTTGTACGGTATAAACTTTTTGTGTAAAAAACACTCTGCGAACAAACTTTTTGTTGTGTTTGCAAATATATTTATTGTTCTGGCTTCGCTGGCGATTATTATAAAAAAATACAACATGATGTATAACATGTACGTTGGCTTGTTTGCATGGCTCGGGCTTGTTATGCTGATAATTTTGCCAATAGCGGCTGTTTATTGTATTTGTGTTTTATATAGAAATAAGTTTGATTGCGCTAAACTCGATGTTTTAGACAAAATGTTTTTGTTTATGGGCGTATCGGCAGTTCTGGTTTCTTTAAAAGGACTGTTTTCTATTTTTATAGCCTGTTACGGTACATTTAACCTTGCTGCATTATTTTTGCCTTTTGTCATATTCTTTGTATATTATGTGCCGAAGGCTTTTAAATTTGTTGATAAAGACATATTTGCGGCTGTAATCAAAGATTTGTGCGTAGCTGTTATGATTGCTTTTTTAATCATGACCTTATACAGAATAGGTGAAACCAAGCTTAAAGCTGTAAAACAGCCTAAAGGAACGATTTATATACGTGATTTGTACGGAAAGCAAAATGAGTTGATTGAATTTATAAGAAATAACACCGCAAAAGATGCTAAGGTTGTTACAATTCCGGAAGGAGCAATAATTAATTTTCTGGCTCAACGAGATACCGACAACAAATATTATTATCTTATCCCCGGTAATGTTGAAATTTTCGGGAAAGAAAATATATTGAAAGATTTTAAACAAAATCCGCCTGATTATTTCTTGTTAAACGAACTTTTGTATACTGTTTACCAGAAAGGTGCTTTTTGTTCTTATACAAGAAATGTTTGTGATTTTATTAAGTCTGACTATGTTCCTGTATACGAAACCGAAGCGCCTATAGGTTTTACCCTTTACAAATATAAAAATACGACGAAATAGTTTGTCTTATGTTTTTGTATAATATAAAATTTAAGTATAAGTATCAGAACGAAACTATTGAGTAAAAATTACTATGAAAGATGTAAAGGAAATGCCTGCCTGCCCCGTTGCTACGGTGTGGGAATTGATAGGCAACAAGTGGAAAGTCTTTATTATAAGAGATTTGCTTTCCGGAACAAAACGTTTCAGCGCGCTAAAAAAAGCTACGGGAGCATCACAAAAATCGCTTGCGGCTAATTTAAGAGAGATGGAGGATGATGGTATTGTGGAACGCAAGGTGTTTGGAGAGGTGCCGCCGAGGGTGGAATACACTTTGACGGATATAGGGTATTCGCTGGGGGCTGTTATAGAACCCATGGCCCAGTGGGGGACTGCGTATAAAGAATATTGCAGTTTGAAAGAAAAACAGCATAAAACGAAAAAAGTTCAAAAAACGTAACTTATTATACATAAATTTTTAATTTAGTCAGTTGTTTGTGCTACAATCGTTAGGTTATGCAAAATCAAAAACAAAAAATTTTTCTTATAATTAATTTGTCCTATTTTGGAGATATCCTTTTGACAAATGCACTTTGTCAAAATATTAAAAGGAATTATCCGGATTCTAAGATAGTATTTTGCGTGAATAAACCTTTTTATGAAGCAGCAAAATATCAGGTTTGTGTTGATGATGTTATTGTTGTAGATAAACGCGCTAAACACAGTGGCCTGTCAGGTTTAATAAAATTTGTTTTAAACTGTCCTTATCGCAACAAAATAGATACTGCGTTTATAATTTACGGTAATGACAGAGGGATTTTACTGTCATATTTTTTGGGATGTAAAAACAGAATTTCAGGTTCTTTAAATATTACAAAATATTTGTTGACAGATAATTTTTTTGATTTTGATGATTTGAAAAGTATGCAGGATATAAATGCCGCTTTTATTAAAGCTTTAACTGCTAAAAAAGCCGATGTTGTACCTATAAAATACATTCCTGATACCTCTTTTGATGTTTTGATTGATAAATTGCAACAAACTTATGCAGGTAAAGAGATTGTGGTTCTTTGTGCAACTAGCAAGAACAAAGAAAAAGATATGCCTTTGCAAACAGGGGTAGAACTTGTTGAAAAATTGACTTCAGCCAATAAGGCAGTTTTTTATGTGGGAGCAGGTAAAGAAGCTAAGATGTTTGCTAATGGTTTAAAGAAACAAGGATGCGTAAATTTTGTTGATTTGACTGATGTTACAACAATAAATCAACTGGCACGAGTTTTAAAAATGAGTAAGGGCTTGATAAGCGTGGATACAGGAACAATGCATCTGGCTTGTGCCCTGCAAGTTCCAGTGGCTTGTGTTTTTTATAAAACTGATATGATAGCAAGATGGGCGCCGAGAGCTTCTCTTTACAAATCTGTTGTTGTGGATAGAGATTATTCCGGTGAATACATATTAAACAAGTTTGAATCACTTTTGAATGAATAGTTCACATTTAAGCCGCATTTATCCATTCAAGACCTTTTTGCCCTGATTGTAAATGAGCTTCGTTGGAAAAATATGAGCTTTCTGCAAATGTGCCATTGTTATGAAGATAGCTTCTTTTAAATTTATCTACCCAGGAGCCTGCATTTTTGTTGTCGTAAACTCTTGTCACTATTCCGTGTCGGCTTGTATGAGTTTCCAGAGTAATTATTCTGTCTCCGTATTTATATGTCTTTTTTCTTCCACAGGTTATACCTCTTAAAGGGTCGGGGAAAAATATTTTTTCTTTTACATTATTGCGGCCGACAATTGATGTTAATATCTCATCTAATTTTGCCGGGTCTACACATTCCCCGTCTTTTAAAGAATTAAGATAGGGTTTGATTTTTTCTGTCAAAAGATTTTTTACCGGCGGCGCAAGACGGTAGACTTGGTGATTATGTGTCTTTGGCAGTTTTGGGGGAAAATATTTTATTTCGTTTGCAGGTTTATTAAAATGTAATTTAAGCAAATTTTTGTTTTTAATACACAATGCGGCAGTTGTAAGCAAACCTGAAATAAACAATATATTTCTTCCTGTATGTTTATTTGAGGATTCATTTACGGGATTTTGGCCTTTAAAATTTGGTGTTTGTCGTTTTTGGGCTGAATATTGCGGTGTTTTTGCAACCGGATTATTTATATTTGTATTAAATGAAATCACATTAACCTCTGACTTTCATACATAAATATAAAAACGAAATTTTGTATATTGTTGCTTGAGATAACAAATTAAAGTTATAATTTTTTACAAAAGGGGCTTTTATGAAAATCACTGTTCTTGTTGATAACAATACAATTACTGACAGATATTTTTTTGCGGAACCTGCTTTATCTTTGTTTTTAGAAACAGAGAATAAAAAAATACTTTTTGATTGCGGATATTCTGATATTTTTTTAAAAAATGCATTGAAATTGGGTATGGATTTGAGCAATCTTGATGCTATCGTTTTATCTCACGGGCATGATGACCATTGCGGTGCTTTGGAATATTTAAAAGATATTTGTATCAAAACAAAACCGCAATTATTTATAGCCGGTGTAGAGTTTTTTAACAAAAGATATGATTCAGAAATGGAGTTTGGCTGTCCGTTGTCTAAGAGCTATGTTGAAAAATTTTTTGAGGTAAATATTAGCGAAAAACCGGTGTATATTGATGAAAATGTTATATTTTTAGGCAAAATTCCAAGAAAAAATGATTATGAGGCTCTGGAGCCCTGTGGAATGTCGAATAATCTGCCGGATTATATCCCCGAAGACAGTGCAATTGCAATAAAATCGCCGCAGGGAATTGTTATTGTCACGGGTTGTTCGCATTCCGGGATAGCAAATATCTGTGAGTATGCTAAAGAAATTTGTCAATCGGACAGAATAAATTCAATAATAGGCGGGCTGCATTTGATTTCGGCAGACGATAATGTTTTAAAAAAAACTTGTAAATATTTAAAAAACTTACATCTTGAATCTTTGTACGCATGTCATTGTACTGGATTAAAAGCATTATGCTGTTTGAATGATGTAACAAATTTGATAGAAGTCGGCAGCGGAATGACTATTGAATTTTAGTTATCATATTACGCAATGTAAAAAATAAAGGGTCTGATTTTCACTCAAAGATGAGAGAACTAGGGCAGCAAAACGCAAAGTATACCGATGTTAATAACATAAAAAAAATTTTTAAAATCTAAAATTTGATAGCAATAAATTATGTTTAGCGGTTTTGTTTTGTACATAACAAATAACTCAGGAGATTATATGCTGAACAAATTGAATTACTGCCCCGTAAATGTACAACCCCATACTAAAGCTGTCTATAAAAATGTTGAACAAAAATCTCCTGATATTTTTGAAAACAACAATGACCCTTTTAAAAATGTGAGTTTTCATGGACGTGATTTGGTTTCTATGCTTGCAGAAAAACAGGTTGATAAAGATTTAAAAATTATTTTTGAAAAACTTGACGGCCTCGATGGTGATGAATTTGCACAAACTGCCTATAAAGAACTTGTAAAATATTTAAAACTGGAAGATTGTGCTCCAAAAGAACTGACTTTTCTTGAAAAGGAAGGACGTCCGATTGCAAGTGATTACAAGTGGTACGAAAACAAAGTTATAGTTTACAGAAACTATTTTGATAAGGCATCAAAAGCTGAAAAACTGGGCTATATTGCACATGAATTAACACATTGCAAACAAACATCAAATATTTTAAAAACGGACGATCCCAATATAATAAAACAATATGCAATTGCGATTGCCATGTCTGATTTTAATGCGGCAATGTCAACAAATCCGCAGGCTGCCGCGTCATTGTTAAAAGCAAAACAAACGGGTAAAGAAAAAGAATATATTCAAACAATGATTTACAGACAAGCAGGTGCAACTTATAAAGAATTGATTACAATTTTTGCAGATGTTCTAAAACTGCCAAAATACCCTCTGAATTCCGCAAACGGTCAGAAAGCTCTGTCTGATATAAAAGCCCAATCTTTATACAACGGCGCTACAGAACAAGGCTGGAACAACTGCCCGCTTGAAAAAGAAGCAATGGATTTTGAAAACTTTATAAAAGCCGATTATTGCAAATATACAAAATAAAAAGCCCCTTTACGGAGTCTTTTAAATGGCGGGCAGGAAGAACTCTGTTCAAAAGGTGACTAAATGTCACGTTTTGAATAGAGGCAGGCGAAGTGAGATACCTTCTGGTATCTTTGTAAAGTAACGGTTGATTTGATGATAAATTACAGAAGTTTTAATTTGTCCGAGAAAAATTCGTGATAAGGAGCAAAGCGACGTGAACGAATTTTTGGAGTGACACATTGTTCACATA
>CALUTJ010000009.1 GCA_944323685.1 Candidatus Gastranaerophilales bacterium
AGCAGCTCAGGCTCAGGCAGCAGCTCAGGCTCAGGCAGCAGCTCAGGCTCAGGCAGCAGCTCAGGCTCAGGCAGCAGTTCCGGCTCAGGTAGCAGCTCAGGTTCTTCTAGTTCAGGTTCTGCATCTTCAGGCACTTCTGTAGAAGGCACATATACAGCAGGCTGGAGATTTGTTCCTATCGGAAAAACTAAAGATGTAATGGATAATAATTGGAAAATAGAGTACTCTTCACTTACTAAATAAAGTAATTAATAATAAAAAGAACTCTTCAATAAATTTGGAGAGTTCTTTTTTTATTTATTTATTTATTTATTTATTCTTTAATTTCTTTTGAAGAAGCAATGAAATCTCTGACTTTACTTGCTGTTGCTGTCGCGGCTGTAGCAGCTACAGCAGAGCCAAAATAGGTAAGCCAGGCGGCGGTTTGCATTTTATTGAGCTTTTTAAATTGCTGAGAGGGAAGCAGTCCTTTTGCCAGTTTTGCTCCTTGCAGGCTTGCCAGACCTTCTTCAAGTATTTTTGGTAAAAATGCTGCAAAAGTCAATTTAGCGCAATTGTTTTTGATAAAGGTTGTTGTTTTATCAAACCAGCTGTCAGGCTTTTCACCTTCAACTTTTTTGCGCTTAAAAAGTGCAGTAGCCATTATTATTGGGGTAAGTATTGCCATGGGGGTTTTAAGTTTATTTAAACATTTTGCATTTTTGGAAAAATGTTTATTTATTGCGTGCCCCATTTCATGAAATGCTGAAACTGCATATTTTTCCTTGTTTATAGCAATTATGTCGATTTGTTTCATAAACATTGCATTTTTACCTTCTGCAATTTTTGTGAGAACATTATCGCAAAAGCAATTGAAATGATTTTTCAAGCGTCTGTTTTTATTTATTATATTTTTAAGTTTTTCTGGCAGGCTTTTGTTCACGTATTCTTTAAATATGTATTTGTTAGAATCGTTAACACCTGTCACCTCAAAAAAAGTTACACCTTTTTGTTTTAGTCCTGATTTTTCAAATGCCGTATCCACGATTTTTCGGAAAGCATTTGTATCTTCCTCATTCAAAATAGTTCCTGCTTTATGAAACTGTAGACGATTAACGTATTGTATTCCCTTCTCAACGGCATTTGCTGTAGCTTTGCCGGCGATAACACCGAGTATTATTTTTTCATTTTCGGGCTTTTGATATTTTTTTCCGCTATCGGTAATTATAATTTTTGATTTTGACGGATTTGTGACATTAATCATTAAAACTTCACCTGATAAACATTACTGCATATACAAATCATGTAAACAGAAAATATTGCTATTCGGGAGTAAATTTTTAATTTAGAAATAGTATGTAACAAAAATCGCAAGAAATGTATTTAAATATGTAAGCATAAGCACAATTAATGTTGTGATATCAATTTTTTTGTTCCAGCTTTTAGATGAAACTAAAATAAAACCTAAAAGTGCAAGTAAGGGGATAACTAACGGTATCAGATAACGCCCCTGAATAAAGGAGATAAATTGGGTAAAATAAGGAGGTGTCCAGGACAGATACAGCTCTGTAGCTATAAAAGTAAAGTTCAAAATGAACAAAACCCCGAGCAGAATTTTTTGCCATAAAGTAACAGAAACAATATCTTCGTCTTTTTTAAAATATAAATTTACAACAAACGCTACTATATATAAAATATAAACAGCAGGGAGTAAAAATACCGTATTATTGCCCAAAACTCCTATTGTCATATATATCCATATTGCAAAACACAATTTTATTGTTTTTAAAAAGGTGAGCAGATAGATAAAAGGATGGGTTAGAATAAAATTTAGCTGTAAAAACGGGTTTGAATGATTTAAAGGAACAAACCAGCTCCGGCAATAATTACTCCAGAGTATTGCCAGAACAAGCCCCGGAAGCAATACGGCGATAAGTTTTAAAAAATATATTTTCCAATTTTGGGCGAATTTGTTTTTAGGTATAAATAAGATAAATAATGAAATCAGAAAACTTTGTTTAACAAGTGCCAGACATATTGTTAAAAATGAAAACAACACTACAGCTTTTTTATCAATTTTTAAATTTTCATCAAAAGTGTATTTAAACACGCAGGCAAAAAATAAAGCACTAAGAGGTATAATCACGCCGTCAGCGGAAACAGATGTGCCTAAAGACAGAGACATAGGCATCAAGAGTATAAGCAAGAAGATTCGTTTAAAAATCGGTGTAATTTTGATTGCCAGATATCCGAGAGCAATGTAAAAAGCCAGCAGAAACAATTTTGCACTGATTAGCAGCCAGTATATTGAGCCTGTAAAGAATTTTGCAAACGTCATGCCTACAGTCTGAGGCAAATATGCCAGAGGCGAATATAGTGTTTGATAGCATTGTCTGGTGAAGTAAGTGCCTGTTTGTTTTGTGCTGAATTTCATTGATTTTTTTATTTGTTTAAAATCTGTTTTTATTTTTGTATCTTTTATCATCGGAGCCCAGAAACGTCCGAAATCTCTGATTGCAATTGGGGAATAATTGCCTGCTTTGTTATCTTTTACAATCGAAGAAATTTTCCCCTCTGTAAGAGAATATATTCTTGATAAATGTGCATGTTCATCAGCGCCCATTAAAGGAGGAATAAAAATTGTAAGCAGCAAACCACAAATAAAAGCAAAAATAACAAAAAATTTTTCAGGTTTTGCTAAAAAGTCCATAAATTTCTCCGATAACACTTAGAAAATATATTAATAAAAACAATAGATTGTATCAATGAAGTTTTTTGTAAATTACCCGTTTGAGCGTGAAAAAATAAGCCGGTTTTCTAATTGTCTGTCTTTGATATTTTATATTAAATATAATCAATAAATCTTTTTCATACTTCCAACTATTCTTAATTCCAGACATCGGGTTTCTTTTTTTTGAAGCCCGTTTTTTTTGATACAATTATTATAAATTACGGCAGGAGTTTTAGTTTATGGATTACGCACAGGAAAAAGAAATTTTTGATAAAAATATAAACATAAGTTATGTAAATGAGTCTTTACCGCAGGCTGATAATAAAATTATTATAAAACATTATATTTGTTCACTTATTGTTTACGGTGTTTGTGTTTTGCTTATATGGGTGAGCCCGTTTTTTTGTGATTATATAAGTTATTATGTAAAGTTATTCTACAATCATCTTTATTTATCGTATATATTAATTGCGCCTATTATTTATTTTTATTACAGGCCAAAATCAATATGGATTTCTCACAACATTGCCATTTGTGAATATGTAAAAAGGGTTTTTTTTCATTTACCAAAGTTTGCTTCGCTTAATGTGTCAGAAATTAAAGATGAAATGAAACATTTTATCCCTACATATGTAGAGCAGCAGTCCATTATGCTTGTTTTTATAAAATGTTTTTTCAGTATATTAATGATAAATGTTTTTTGGGAGGATATTGAAATAATTACGCAGCGTATCGGTACTTATAAAGAAATTTTTGAAATAGTAAGAACTGCTGTTTTAAATGTTGATTTTGTTGCATTAAAAGATTTTTTAAATGAATATAAGAACATTTTGTATACAAACGCAATTTTATTTCTTTTTTCTGTTGACGTTTTTATATTTTGTATAGGCTATTTAACGGAATTGCCGATTTTAAAAAACAAAATTCGCAGTGTTGAAACAACTCCGGCCGGAATATTTTTCTGTCTTATTTGTTACCCGCCCTTTATTGCTGTTATTAATGCTTTTGTCAGGCTGCCTCAAAATGATAACGTAACTGCGTTCGGGGATATAAACTCTCCTGTCACCTGGATTTTTAGAATTGTTGCAGTAATGTTCTTGTTATATATGCCTCGGCATCAGTGGCGTTAGGGTTTAAAGGAAGCAATCTCACAAACAGAGGAACAGTGAGTTGTTTTCCGTACAACATAGTGCGTCATCCTGCGTACATATCTAAAAATATTTTCTGGATGCTGACAACAGTACCTGCTTTGTTTGTGGATTTCAGTGCTTTTGATTTTGATCTTAAAAATTACATAATACGGGTGCTGCTTATATTTTGTGCAATAGTCGGTTGTGCCGGCGTATATTATATGCGTGCTTTGACAGAAGAAAGGCACCTTATTAAGGATCCTGATTATCAGCAATATACTCAAAAAGTAAAATACAGGTTTATTCCTTTTGTAATATAGAAGAACAATAAAAAAAAGAGGTCTAAATTTTATTAGACCTCTTTTTATTGTGCAGTTTTGTTTTATTATGCCATTAAGCCGCCGAATTCTTTAGGTTTAACTTTGTTTTTGTCGTCTTCATTAGGCGCTTCTGTTTCGGGTTTCTTTTCTGTTTCTTGTGTAAGAGCAGCCATAAGTTTTTCGAGTTTTTCCTGTTCTTCATTCATTTTTGTTTCAAGTTCTTCAACACTCATTGACGGTTGGGTAAAGGCACCTGTTGAGCCTTGAGAACCTTCTGCTCCGCTTGCGGCAACTTTGTCATAATCTGATTTTGCCTGTGTAAATATATCGGCCTGTGTATTTAATTCTTGTTGAATACTTTTTGCCTGAGGATTGTTTTGAAAATCCTGAGTTCTTAATTTTTGTAACATACCAAATTGAACGCTTGTCATACTTTACTCTCTTTCTTCTTATAAATGTTTTTAAATCTCTCTTGTATATATAAAGTATATGCTTTTTCGGAAATTGCCTTTTTGTTTCAAAAAGATTAAGAAATGTTACATTTTTATTGAAAATCGATATATACACTGCTAAAAAAACGTTTATTATAATATAGACCTTATATATTTATATGGTTTATAAACAAATTCGGTTTAACGTAATAAGGTTGTGAGCTAATGATAAGACTGGATATTGATTTAAGCTATTTGACCAAAAACTTTGAGATAGGTACTCAACGTTTAAATCAATACGGCTCAAAAAGCATTGAAGAAATTATGGAAACCGAGGCTGAGCAGGGTAACCCTAAAGCCGAGAAATTCGAGCGTGAAGTATTAAATGACCCTAAACAGCTTTTAAAACTTTTTAAACTTGCTAATCCGAGAAACAGATATGCGATATTATCCAATATGAATTCCCGTGATTTGGAATACATTATGCAGTATTTAGAGCCGGGCGATTTGCTTTTGGGCTTGATGTTCTTTACGAAAGAAAAACTTTTAGACCTTATATACGATTTGCCAAAAGACAAAATTTGTTCAATAGTTTTTCAGGCTTTTTCAATGGAACAGTTTTTAAAACTGATTCCTGAAAAAGAGATAGACAAATTCTTTGATTCGGACAAACTGGATAAAGATAAAGTGCTTGAAATAGTAGAAAGTCTTCCTCCCGAAAAGCTTAACAAAATGATTGAAAAATATATGTATCAGGAAGAAGGCAAAATCCAGGAAGACAACAACTGGAGCGCAGAACATGTTGTTAACTGGATGAATCAGCTGGAACCCGATAAATTTAAAAAAGCTTTAAAATGTTTTGAACGAGAAGAAAAATCACAACTTATAACCGAATTAACAAAACAAGACCAGAATTTGCGCAATGAATTTTCTAAAAATGCGCTAACTTTCCCGCTGCGTCAATTAGACAAGCAGGATATAGTTAAAAACATGAACAAACTCGAGCCGGATGACCTTATTAAAATGGTTAACGAGCTGCCGGATGAACTTATGTCAGTTGTTGCAACTCAAATCGACCCCGAGGTTTTTGCACAGGTATTGTCCAAAAACTTTAAAGACATCTTAGGCGAGATTGGTATCGGCAACATTGCATAGTGCTTTGTCTTGAGTTTTAATGCAGTCTTCAAATATTAAGCAGGCATCTTCGATACAGCCTTCACAGCTGCGCAGCGGGGTGCCTGTTTTTATGCCTTTAAGCTCGACGCATTCTATAGACGAGTTTTTTTCTTTAAATTTTTGAGCTGCTTCCCTTATCAGCTTCATTGTAGCGGCTTTGGAATCAGGAGCCAGAAGATTTGCGCTGCTGTTTTTAAGTCCCAAAAGCATAAAAAGGGCTGTTACTGCTCCGCAGGTTAACTGCATCCCTCCCATACCGCCGCCAAAACCTTCTGATATCATAAATGCCTGTTTTTCGTCCAGTCCGAATAAATCGCAGTAAGCGCAAACTACCGCCTGAGAACAACTATAACCGTTTTTTTTATTTTGTAATGCTTTTTGTACTCTTGATTCCATAATATACTCCTGTAGAAAGATTTTAAATTTACAATTATTATACTACGGACACTTAATATAATTTTTGTACTAAAATAAATATTAAAGACAATTAAGGATAGATTAATGGACAATAATTTTCATAAAAAATTCTTTTTTATAGCAATTGGCGGAATCGGGATGAGCGGACTGGCTAAATACCTTTTGGAGATGGGCTGTAGCGTATCCGGTTCGGATATAAAAGAAAGCAAATATACCAAAAAAATGGAAGCTCTTGGGGCAAAAGTTTATATAGGCCACGATGCAAAACATATTGAGCCTGATATGATTGTTGTTGCTTCTACTGCAATAAAGGACGATAACCCTGAAAAAATAAGAGCAAAAGAACTTGGGCTTGAGGTTTTACACCGGTCAGACGTATTAAAAATGATATCAGAAGGGCTTGGACACGATATTAAACAGTTTATAGGTTTTTCCGGCACGCACGGAAAAACAACAACAAGCGGTCTGTGTTCTTATGTTTTAAAAATGGCGGGCTATGAGCCTTCTTATTGCGTAGGCGGTATAATTCCTGGGCTGGATACAAATGCTGAATTCGGCAAAGGCAGTTTTTTTGTAGCAGAACTTGATGAATCAGACGGCACAATCGTAAAATATCATACAAATGTCAGTGTTATAAATAACCTTGAGGTTGACCACGTTGATTTTTATAAAAACGGTTTTGAGGATTTGTTAAAAACCTTCCGCGTTCATATTGACAACAGGGCAAAGGACGGCAAAATTATTGTTAATAAAGATTGCAACGGCATAAAAAAATTAATTGCCGCAAATCCTGATATAAATTTTTTAACCTTTGGAATCGACAGCTGGGATGTTGATTATACTGCAAAAAATATTCGCTTTACCGAATTAGGCTCTGAATTTGATGTCTATTATAAAACAACAAAGCTTATTCCCGTTAAGTTAATTATTCCGGGTAAGCACAATATTTATAATACTCTTGCAGTTATTGCAGCATTGCATCAGGAAGGTGTTGACCTTGAAAAAATCAGACCTCATTTTGAAACATTCACGGGAATGGGCAGACGGTTTCAAAAAGTTGCAGAGTTTGATGCAATAAGAATTTTCGATGACTATGCTCACCATCCGACAGAAATAAAAACCACTTTAGAAAGTGCAAAACTCTGTGAAAAAGACAGGCTGGTTGCTATTTTTCAGCCTCACAGATATACAAGACTTAAAGGTCTGTGGAATGATTTTCTGAAAAGTTTTGACACCGTAGACAAATTAATTATTGTTGATGTGTATTCTGCTTCGGAAAATCCGATAGAAGGCATAGATTCAAAAACATTTGCACAGTGTTTTAAAAACAAAGATGTCACTTATATAAGCGGAAGTATGGAAAACGCGGCACGAAAAATTCTTCCGCTTCTAAAATCCGGTGATATGGTTATAACTTTAGGCGCGGGCGATGTTACAAGAATCGGCGCTGAATTGTTGAAACTCCATAAAGAAATGCTGCCGCAGGGTATTAGCTGCGATTCTCAGGTTGTTGCCGCAAAAAAATAATCAGGTTACAAAAACAGCAGGTATTAAGCTATGACTTGTAATTACATTGAAAACTATGAACTTAAAAACCACACAACATTTAAAATAGGCGGGCTTGCTCAAAGAGTATTTTTCCCCGAGACGATTGAACAGTTGTGTGAACTTTTGCAAACACTTCATAACCCGCTTATTCTTGGCAATTGTTCTAATGTGCTGGTTTCTTCTAAAGGGATAGAACAGGATGTTATTTTAACATCAAAGCTTAATAAATTTGAAGTTTCAAATAACATAATTACGGCACAGTGCGGCGTAAAAGTTCCCATGCTTTCAAAAGAAGCAGAATCACTTGCCCTTAGTGGCTTGGAATTTATGATTGGCTTCCCCGGTTCAGTGGGCGGGGCTGTTGTGATGAACGCATCTGCGCATTCTCAGGCTGTATCTGATACTTTTAAAACCTGCCGTGTGTTTGATATTGATGCTAAAAAAATACTGGAACTCAATAAAGATGAAATGAAATTTGGCTACAGGCATTCTGTTTTGCAGGAAAAAAACTACATCCTTTTAGATGTAAAGTTTGAACTCCGCCCGCTTGCTAAAGAAGAAATTACGGCTGTTATGCAGCGCAATCTGGATTTTAGAAAAGACAGGCAGCCCAGTCTTGTTTTGCCAAATGCCGGCAGTATTTTTAAAAATCCTCCTAATGATTCGGCCGGCAGATTGCTTGAAAAAGCAGGAGTAAAAGGACTGAGAGAAGGAGGCGCACAGGTTTGGCTCGGGCATGCAAACTTTATTGTTAATGTAGAAAATGCCACTTCAAAAGATGTTTCACTTCTTATGAATAAAATGTATAATATGGTAAAAGATAAATACACAATTAAGCTTGTTCCCGAGGTGAAATTTATCGGGATAAAAAGCAAGGAAGAAGAAGATTTATGGGATACGATGTTGAATCAAAAATAGATAAAAACGCCAGAATAGCGGTACTTATGGGCGGCCCTTCAAGCGAAGCCGAGGTTTCAAGACGTTCAGGCAAAAATGTTTTCAACGCATTACAAAACCTTGGATACAAAAATGCCGAACTTATTGAAGTTGATGAAAATATTGCAAAAACACTTCGCGAAAAGAATATAGAAATTGTATACAATGCAATGCACGGAAGATTTGGTGAAGACGGTTGCATACAGGGGATGTTGGAAGTTATGGGAATACCATACACAGGCTGCGGCGTTATGGCAAGTTCCGTTTGTATGAACAAAGAATACACAAAAAATATTCTTAAAGAAGCCGGTATCCCTCTTATAAAATCAGTGCTTGTCAGAAAAGACGAGGATTACAAAGAAAAAATAAAAGATCTCAAGTATCCTTTTATGCTAAAACCCGTGTCAGAAGGCTCAAGTATAGGGATGTATAAAGTTAATACGCCTCAAGAGATGGAAGAATGCTTTAAAAAATCTCTGCAATGCGGGCAGGATGTAATGGTCGAAGAATACCTCGAAGGCAAAAGTGTTACCGTCGGTGTTTTAGAAGATGGGGACAAGATGTTCGCCACTGAAATTTTGGAGTTCCGAACAAAAACAGAATGGTATGATTACGAAGCAAAATATACCGCCGGCATGACGGAATTCATCTTGCCTGCGGAGTTGTCGCAAGATATGACAAACAGGGTTAAACAAATTGCTATTGATGCCTTTAATGCCTGCGCTTGCAGGGGTGTCAGCAGGGTTGATTTCCTTGTTACAAAAGATGTACCTTATGTGCTTGAAATAAATACAAGCCCGGGAATGACAGATTTAAGTGATTTGCCGGCACAGTCAAAAGCCATGGGTATAGAGTATGATACACTTGTGCAAATCATACTTAACGGTGCGGGCCTTAACAAATAAAGTAATATGGATAACGAAAATCTGTACGAATCGAGTGAAAATCTCAATATAGAACGCAGGGTTAAGATTAACCAGATGCAAAGAAATGTCAGACGCAGCCAGCTGGGGCTGAAACGTTTGCATGCGGTCTTACGTTTTGTACTTGTTTGTTTGTTGATTTTTGCAGCTTACAAAGTTTATAAGCTTCCGCAATGGTATCTGAATAAAAATATTTTTAGCTCGGCAAGCAACAATACGCTAAAAATTATCGGGAATAACATAACCCCTACATACAGAATTATCTCTGTTTTGCGTCAATATCCCGTTCCTCAGCGTCCTATATATCTTTTTGATACCAAAAATATTAAAAAGGAGATAAAAAAATTGCCGCCTGTAAAAGAGGTTTATATAAAAAGATTATGGTTTCCGGCAAGACTGGAGATAATGATAGTAGAAAGGCGCCCGATATTAAGTATTTCACCTGCGCCTGATGTTGCACCTATTGCTTTTTTTGCGGAAGGCGGAAAACTAATCGGCAGAGAGTATTTGCCGCTAAAAAATGTTAATAAAACAATTCTTGTTTTAACATACGGTACCAAAGGTGATGACTACAGAAACTGGGATGATGTTAAGATAAGAAAAATTGAAAACGTAGTGCTTGCTATGGAACAGTTCTCCGGTCAGACAGTGGAATATATAGATATGCGTAATCCAAAAGATATATATATAAAAATTCCCGAAGTAAATGTAAGGCTCGGAGAGATGAATCATACGGCAATTGCCAGAATACGAAATATTTCGGCAATTTTGCCAAAGATAAAAACAATGGAGAAAAAAATAAAATACATTGATTTGAGATGGGAAGATACTCAATATATAAAATTAGAGGACTAATAAGATGAAAGAAAATTTTGAACGTAATAACAATCCGTTTTGCCCGTTCGGTACAATAGGCCGTCTTGGATATTTTATTACTAATACATTGATACTTGTTATTTCAACAGCATTTCTGTTTTTCTTTGCCCGTACCGGTGCTGAGTTGTCTAAAGAACTTTTGTTGACTCAAAATTACAGTATGCTCGAAATAATGTTAAACAATGCACCTAAAAGAGAAACAGCGGTATTTGTAATTGTTGTTCTGGGCATTATGTTTTTTAAATTTATCATTGCAAAAAAGCGAATTCTTGATATTGCACCGGAGACTCCTAATATAATCAGAAATAGCTATTTGATTGCTTTGGGTGTAGCTTTACTTCCGTTTATGGCCAATTTTGTTGTACCGGTTGTTGGTTGGGTTAATAATTTTTTGGGTATAACCTCAATACTTATTACTCTGTATTTTATTTGTAAAAAGGGCTCAAAAACCGCTGAAAAAGAGATTACACAGCCTGTGGAAGATGAAAAACGGCAATAAACAGATAAGGCATAAAAATGATTGTTGATTGCAACTTGATAGCACTGAATAATCCGGATGATATACTTCCTTATCCTAATTACAAATCAGGACTTTTAGACAAAGACAAAAGTTTTATAAAATTCGGTTATCCGTCAACAAACTATCCTATACTTAATATGCCCTACATTCTTGAAGATTATGAAGGCAACACACTTCCGCCTGGGCATTACCAGATAGTACTTGCTCCTAATCGAAAAACATTGTATTTTGTAGAATCAAACGAGATAAAAGCCTCTATACCTGTTGCAAATCTTGTGGAAAAAATGACTTCCGAGCAGGAAGAAAAAGAGAGAATAAAAGAACAGGAAAAAATTGCAAAAAAATACAAAAACCGTCCGCGCAAGCGTCCGCTTGATCAAACGGAGCGAAAAAGGCAGGCAAGCATGGAAGCGAGTATTGACGATTCTAATCCAAAATATTATATCCTGTATTACAGAAACGGAAATATTCAGGCTAAAGGTTATATTTTAAAATAATTGACGATAATAAAATCAATTATTATATTTCATGGTAATATATTTATTAAGTTGAGTAAGGTTAGACTAAAAAGTTAGGAACCCTTCCCCATGGGTGATGAAGATAAGCAGTTTGAGGCATCTCACCAAAAACTGGAAAAAGCAAGAAAAGAAGGTCAGGTTGTAAAATCCAAGGATTTTTCAACGGCTGTTGCAATGATTGTCATGTTTTTTGCAATCGCAAAACTCGCCCCTTTTATTTTTGACCAGATTTCGCGGCTTTTTGTGTTGTGTTATGAGCAAATACCAAACCAGCACTTAGACGCAATAGGTATGCCGTATTTGTTATTTATAACCCTTGTCCCTACAATTTTAATTATTGCCCCGATACTTGCTCTGGCTATGTTTATTGCAATAATAGGTGACTTTATTCAGGTCGGGCCGTTATTTACAACAACACCGCTTGCGCCCAAGCTTGATAAACTCAATCCGACAAAATATTTTAAAAACCTTATGTCAGTAAAAACTTTGTTTGAGCTTGTTAAAAATATTATCAAGGTTGTAATTTTAGGCTATGTGGGCTGGTCTGTGTACAGCTCGCATTTTGAAATTATTCTTGGGCTTGCGGCTATGGATAATCATTTTGCAGTAATGCAGGAGTTCGGTTCATTGATTATGGACTTCGTAATCAAAGCAAGTATTGCGTTTTTGATTATTTCGGCAGCAGACTACGGGATGACAAGGTGGAAATTTTTACAAGACCAGAAGATGTCCTTTAAAGAGGTTAAGGACGAATATAAAAACACTGAAGGCGACCCCAATGTAAAAGCCGCACTGCGTCAGCGCCGTCAGCAGATGATGCAGCAGGGTATGATGGACGCTGTTCCGGAGGCGGATTTTGTTGTAACAAACCCGACCCATGTGGCCTGTGCTCTTAAATATGATCAGGAAACAATGGAATCGCCAAAACTCGTTGCCAAAGGTACGGAACTTTTTGCCAAAAAGATTATAGATATCGCCCGTGAACACGGTGTACCGGTTGTAGAAAACCCGCCTGTTGCGCGTGCGCTTTTCAGGCTTGTTGATGTTAACCGAGAAATCCCGCCGGATTTGTATAAAGCAGTAGCTGAAATCTTATTATTTGTATATAATTTGCGAAATTCTCAAAAACCTAGTAATATAGATACTAAGATGAATGATATAAGTGATAGAAGTGGCAGAAGATAATTATGATTAATAATGCTTCTCAAAATAAAATTAAAGAATATATATCCATTGTTGAAAAGGTTGCAAAAGTAGAACACAGACGTATCCCTTCTCACATGGTTGATTACGAAGAACTTGTATCTATCGGTATTATTGCTGTTCAGGCAATGATTAAAAACAAAACTCCGGAACAGCTTGAAAAATACAACACTTCTTATATTTCAACGGCAGTCAGATGGGCAATCAGAAACGAACTGAGAAACAGATACAAATGGTATACTCTCAAACACAAAACTGATGCCGAAACTGCTGAAGCAGCAGGCACTGATGACGCTCTTGATGTTTCACCGGGCAAAGTTAGAGAAGCTATTTACGAAACAATCCTTTCTATTGATTCAATTGCTGCGGCGTCATCTGACAACGATTCTCCTTTTGATTTTATCAAAGACCCTCATGCTCTTCCTGATGAAAAAGCTGAGATTAGCGAGCTCGGGAAAGCGATAAGAGAAGCTATTGCGACATTACCTCAAAAAGACAGACTTGTTGTAGAATACAGATTCTACAGAAATATGCAGGTTAAAGAAATTGCGGAACAGGTGGGGCTTTCATCTTCGCGTATTACAAGGATTGTACAATCTGCCCTGAACCATGTCAGAGAATACCTTGTTGCCCATGAACATTACGGTTATTAATCAGGTTTGATCCCGTGCAAAATTTTATTATCATTTTGTTAATAATAATCTGTGCAGGCCTTGGCGTGTGGCTTGCTTCTGTATATTTGCAATTTAAAAAATTAAAGCAAACCTTTCGCAACTACAAAAAAATGCTCCGCAGTGTAACCAAAACAGTTAATTCTGTTCGTTACGGAAATCTGTATGAAAGAATCCCTAAAGAAACCTCATCGGTCCTGCCCAACCTTGCTCAGAGCGTTGATTCAATGATTGAGGCTATAGTCGACAGAGAAAATATGATTAAGGAATACCAATCCGAACTTAACCAAAAAATAGATGTTTTAACAGAAGTGGAGGAACTTAAAGAAGATTTTGTTGCTACGTTAACCCATGACCTTAAAGTGCCGATACTTGCCGAAAAAAATATGTTAAACTTTTTGCTAAACAATCGTTTTGGCGAGCTGAACGAACGCCAGAAGGAGGCTATTGGCTATTTAACAAGCTCTAATAAAGAACTTGTTGAACTGGTTGAAATTATACTCGAAACATATAAACTTAACGAAACCAAAATAGAACTCCATAAGGAAGAACAGGACGTAAACAGACTTATAGAAGAAACAATAGAACAAATGCGCCCCATAGGCGATACCGACTCAATATCAATAAATTACTGGAGCGAGTTTTTTAACAGGGTCAATCTTGATGAGTTTTACATAAAAAGGGTGCTAAAAAATCTTATATTAAACGCGATTTCGTTTAGCGAACCTGATTCTAAAGTAGACGTTGCACTTTGTAACGATGACAAAAATATTTATATAAAAATAACAAACTACGGCAAAAGCATAAAAAAAGATGAAATAGACCACGTTTTTGACAAATATTACACAACGGCAAAAAAATTCCGCAAAGTCGGCACAGGTCTGGGCTTGTACCTGTCTAACAGGATAGTAAAAGCACATAGCGGCGAAATTATAGTAGAAACAGATTCAAATAATATTCCTTATACAACATTTATGATTAAATTGCCGATAGAATAAGTTTTAAGGCTGTTGATTTTTATCCGGAAAAACTGCTGTTACCGGAACAATACGCAGTTGTTTCTGTTATTTTGTTCCTGCTGACAAAATTAATGCTCCATTTCAACAAATAACGCCTAAATTTTTATAATTTAAAAATTCTGAAAACCTCGGGCACATATGCTTTGCCGCCAATTTTGGCAAGGTGAGTTTGTAACAATTTCTTAATAAAGTGAGTCAAAAGTGTTATAAATTCAAAAAATTGGGTACTTAGTATATAGGTGGCATATACACAGGATGTTAAAAATGATAGGAAACTTTAATAACAAAAAAGAATCAAAACCCTTGTCCCACAAGGCTTTAAAAGTCTCGGGGGGGGGGTGTGAACCGTATAAAATCAATGATTTAGCAGAATGCGCAGATGCACAATATAGTGCATCACTTGAGCCTGCGCAAGATTCAGCAAGACAACTTGGCTCAGGAGCTGAACACACCTCGCAAACAGCAAAAGAACTTTTAGAAGAAGGAAATAATAACAAGATAAACTGCAATATTCACCGCGCAAGCGGTCGGGTTTCAGCACTGTAGGTTGTGCATACGTGCCCAACACAAAAAAATAAAAAAGAATTAGTTATTACATAAAGGACATAAAAAGATGAAAAAGATTTTTCGTAAAAATAAAAAAACTAACCTTCTTAAACATTCTTACCGGCCTTGTGATTTCACACAGAATTGGTCAGATTCTGAACACACTCAATCATCGCAAACCTGCAACAACGGGCGCTTCAGAATGACAGAAAATTTATTAACCCTCTCCGGTGGGAGAGGGCAGGGTGAGGGTTGGTACTGGCAAAAGGCATTAAAAACAGCCACACTGACACTTGCAATGTCCTTTTTCATCACTTCTCCTGCAATTGCGCAGCAGGTTCCTGTCCCTACTTTAGACAAACTTAATAAAGACGGTGTGACTATCCCTGACTCTGACCCTGAACAGGTCTACCCCGAATCTGCTTACAAATTAACACCTATCGAAAACGCAGACCCTGAAAATCTTCCACAAAACGCAATAACCCTTTATGACAAAAACGATGACGGGACAGTCACACCAAAATACTACCTTGTAAACCTTAAAGACTCAGTAACAAACATAGGTGAAGGTGACTCAACAAAATACTTTGAATGGAGTCAAAACACAGAAGGGAATCTTGAGCTGAAAGAAGTATCAGCACCTACAGAAGGAAAAACTACTATTACCGTAAAATACGACACATCTAGTCTGCTACAAAGAATCCCAAACGACGCAGACAAATCATCAACAAATATTTCAGGCACTTTTGTAAACCAGACCACAGGCAGCACATCTGGTGCTCAATACGGCGGTGCTATATATAACAACGGAACAAACGCAAAACTCGGTGACATCAATGCTGATTTTGTAGGTAACTATGTGTCTTCAACTAATTCTTTTGCCCGTGGTGGGGCGATTTATAATGATGAAGGAACAATCGGTAACATTACAGGCGACTTTATCGGCAACTATGCGTCGTCTACTGATAGTTATGCCTACGGCGGGGCGATTTATAACTTTGGTGACGCAACAATCGGAGATATAACAGGTGACTTTATCGGCAACTATGTGTCAGGCAGTTATCGTGCCTATGGCGGGGCGATTTATAACTTTGGCTCAAATGCTGAAATCGGCGATATAACAGGTGACTTTATCGGCAACTATGCGTCTTCTGGCTCTGGCGGGGCGATTTATAACGATTATGGAGATATTGGGGATATCACAGGCGACTTTATCGGAAACTATGCGTCTTCAACTAATTCTTCTGCCCATGGCGGGGCGATTTATAACTCTGGAACAATCGGCGATGTAACAGGAGATTTTATCGGTAACAGTGGCGGGGCGATTTATAACAATAGAGGAACAATCGGCGATGTAACAGGAGATTTTATCGGTAACAGTGGCGGGGCGATTTATAACTATAATAGAACAATCGGAGATATAACAGGTGACTTTATAGGCAACTATGAGTCTTCAACTAATTCTTATGCCCAAGGCGGGGCGATCAGTAATAATGCATATGATTATAAAATCTATGGAGTCATCGGAGATATAAAAGGTAATTTTATCGGCAACTATGCATCTTCTACTGATTCTTCTGCCTATGGCGGGGCGATTTATAACAGTTGGGGAACTATCGGCGCTAAAGACGATGACGGCAACGTAGTAGGCGGTATTATCAACTCAAGCTTTATAAACAACTACGCTAAATCCGAAACAGATGAGGCAAAAGGCGGTGCTATTTATACTAACAAAAGCTTAAACATCATAGCCCAAAATGGCGGACAATCCGTATTTTCCGGCAACTATGTGCAAGACAAAGACGGTAAACGCCAAGAAGCAATATATGTTGAAAACAACAACAGTGCAGGCTCTACAACTCCGGAGAGAATTTCTTTTGAAGATAACAAACTGGTGTTACAGATAAAATCCTCATACTTCGACAGCTATGACCCTGTTGACTTAACCCTCAACGCTAATACAAACAGTGTCATTCATTTCGATGACCAGATATCTGGAGAGATAGGAGCTGTTAATGCGACCTATCAAATGAACATCATCGGCATGGCAGAAAATTTTGAAGGTAAAGATGATATGTATGCAGATTTGGGTCTATCAGATGATGCTACATTATCAGAAGTGGTCGATGCATATTTTGACTACAAGGTCGAACAACAATTCGGCGATGATGGTTTGCCTCCCGAATACGCAGGTCAGATTGATGAGATAAAAGGGAGTTTACTCGTCGAATTAATTGAAATGGGCGCAGTAGAAACCTCCGACCCTGAACTAATCTCATCAGGCTCAATAGGCAGCTACAACCTCAAAATCACAGGCGACAGCACAGGCAAAGTTGTTTTAAACAACGATGTAATCAATGCAAATATCAGCTTAGACAACACTAATTTGTATCTTGGCAGAGAAGATGTCTTTAACCTATCACAATCCTTAACACTCAATTCAGGTTCAATATACCTCAATAACAACACAATCGGCACAATGCATGTTCCTACCTTAAATTTAAACGGCAATACAAATATATCAGTCGACGCTGACTTAGCAAACAAGTCCATGGACAGAATTACAGCCGTTAACTACAACATTAAAGACAACGCAATGTTAAACGTCAACAACGTTGTACTCTTATCTGACGCTAAAGAAGATGTTACTAACATTCAATTTGCTGATGACGCAATAAAAGGCAACGTCGCATTTACAGGTGCAACGCCAATCGCATATTCTCCAATCTGGAAATATGACGTATCTTACAACCCTGATGACGGATTCTTTAGCTTTGTACGCGGTGCTGCTTCATCAGGCAATGCATCTGATGCATTTAACCCCTCAGTTTTGGCATCTCCCGTAGCTACTCAGGCAGGTGCTTATACAACCCAGCTTCAAACATTTAACTACGCATTCCAGCACGCAGATACATTTATGAATATCCCGTATCTTGAACGTGTGGCTATCATTAATCAAGGCAAATACGCTTTATCTCCAACCGGTGATGCAACAGATGTAGGCACATTCTCGCCTCTGCTGCTAAAAGACGATGATGCAGGCTTCTGGGTTAAACCTTATGCTTCATTTGAAAATGTACCGCTTAAGAACGGCCCTAAAGTTTCTAACATCAACTACGGTACTTTAGTCGGTTACGATTCAAAGCTAACCTCAGTAGGCAACGGTTTTGAAAGAGTATTAACAGGTTACATCGGTTACAACGGAGCATCTCAAAGATATTCAGGCGTTGATGCTTACCAAAACGGCGGTTTGTTAGGCGGAACTGCAACGTTCTATAAAGGCAACTTCTTTAACGCAACAACCTTAAGTGTAGGAGCTTCCGCAGGCGATGCTTCAACAATGTACGGTTCTGAAAACTATACAATGCTTTTAGCTGGCTTAGGTAACAAAACAGGATACAACTTTGAGTTCTTTGACGGCGGAATGATATTGCAGCCCAGTATGCTTATATCTTACACATTCGTTAATACGTTTGACTATAACAACGCCGCAGGCGTAAGAATAGAATCTGACCCTATGCACGCAATACAGTTGGCTCCGGGAATCAAGTTAATCGGCAACACCAAAAACGGCTGGCAGCCATATATCGGTGTAAGCATGGTTTGGAATTTGCTTGATGAATCAAAAGTAACAGCCGACAGTGTAAGATTACCCGAAATGAGCATAAAGCCATACGTTCAGTACGGTGTGGGTATCCAGAAGAGATTCAAAGACAAGTTCCTTGCTTTTGGACAGGCAATGATACACAACGGCGGACGTAACGGTGTGTCACTTTCCGCAGGTTTGAGGTGGATAGTCGGCAGTGAATAAAGAATTATGTAGGTTGGGCTGAAAGCAAGCCCAACCTACATGCTACAAAATCTGCACTAAAAAGCCCTTAATTTAATAAGGGCTTTTTATCTAATCTAGTGTCGCAGTTGCCGCCTCGAGCCTTCGAGCCGTCACTGCTCACCTTTTCAATATTCGTTCACGTCGCTTTGTTCCTTATCACGAATTTTTCTCGGACAAAAAGCGGGTTTTATGCTAAAATGCCAATGGAAAGATAACAACAGGCGGGGAGTATGGATAACAGCAAAACACTTATTTTGATTGACGGTCACGCACTTGCTTTCAGAAGCTTTTATGCCCTTGAAAGAACAGGCATGAAAAATTCTGATAAAGAACCCACATGGGCTGTTTTCGGTTTTTTTAAAGCCATATTTGACCTGCTTAAAAATCCTAAAATCAACCCCGACTGTATTGCTGTAGCTTTTGATGTAAGCCACCATACCTTTAGAACCGAATGCTATCAAGAATATAAAGCCAACAGAGAGCAGATGCCCGATACTATGCAAAGCCAGATGGGGCTTATTATGGAAGGGCTTGAGGCTTTTAGTATTCCGATTTATACAAAATCCGGCTTTGAAGCAGACGATGTTATCGGCACTATTGTTACCAAAGCTACAAAGCTCGGGCATAAAACGATTATTTTGACGGGCGATCAAGACGCTTTTCAGCTTATTGACAAAGAAGGCTATGTCAGTGTGTTGATTCCTTCAAAAGGCGAGCTTATAAATTACGATTGGGCAGGGGTTTACAACAAACTAGGCGTATTCCCCGATCAGGTCGTTGATTACAAAGCCTTAAGAGGCGATACTTCGGACAATATACCGGGGATAAAAGGCATAGGGGAAAAGACCGCGGCAAAATTGCTCGACAGGTTTAAAACTCTCGACAATGTGCTCGCTCATATTGATGAAGTTGACGGTAAATCTTTGAAAGAAAAGCTCCAAAACGGTGTGGAAGATGCTAAGATGAGCTATTTTCTTGCCACGATAAAACGCGATGTCGAGATTGATTTTGATTTTGACAAAACCAATCTTGAAATGCCTGATTTAGAAAAAGTAAACGCGTTTTTAAAACATGTTCAATTTTTCAGCTTCTTAAAAAATCTGCCCGAAATTTTAAGACCTTTCGGTTTGAATGCTGATGAATCTAAAGCATTGACAGCTGCAACAGTTCAGGCTGAAAATTCAAAAGCTGAGCCTGAAACTGTTTCTGCACCGTCAAGCCAGCAGCAGCTGGGGTTATTTGCTTCTGTTCAAGAAGTAAATAAACCTTCTTTAAAAAATGAGCGTAAGACAATTGTAACCGAGCAGGAGCTTGAAGAATTAATTAATGTTTTAAACAAACAAACCCTTATTGCTCTTGATACGGAAACAACATCGATAAACGCTCTTGAGGCAGATTTAGTGGGGCTTTCTATTGCGTATAACGAACAGATTCAAGCAAAAGACGGAAAAGTCGTATTAGCAGAAAAAGACGGACAAACAAAATCTTTTTATATCCCTGTTTTTCACAAAGTCGGCGACCAGCTTGAGATGGATTATGTTTTAAACAAGCTCAAACCGATTTTGGAATCCTCTTCAGTTTGCAAAACTTTCCAAAATGCAAAGTATGAGATAAATACACTTTTGAAATACGATATTCACTTAAATGGTATAATTTTTGATACAATGCTTGCGAGTTATGTCAATGATCCTGCCAGAAAACACGGATTAAAGACTCAGGCGGCCGAAAATCTTGACTACTTTATGACAGAGATTGACGAACTTATCGGCAAGGGCAAAAAGCAGATAACAATGGACGATGTGCCTATTGAAAAGGCCTCTGATTATGCTTGTGATGATGCTTTTGCAACGCTCGAGCTTACAAAATTCTGGCAGAACAAGCTTGATGACGACGGCAAAAAGCTTCTTTATGAGATAGAGGTTCCTGTTTCCGTTGTACTTGCAAAAATGGAGGCTCAGGGGGTTTCGCTTGATACCGGGTATCTTGCGGAATTGAATAAAGAGCTTGAACAAAACTTAAAAGATATTGAAGAAAAAATATACGCGCTTGCCGGCGAAAAGTTTAATATAAATTCTCCAAAACAGGTCGGTTCAATACTTTTTGAAAAACTGCAAATACAGACAAAAACAAAAAGAAGAGGCGCCAACAAATTTTCTACAGATGCAAAAGTGTTAGAGGAGCTTGCAAAAGAACATGAAATCGCAAACTACCTTTTGCAATACAGACATTATGCAAAGATGAAATCAACTTATGTTGACGCATTGCCTGATTTGATAAGTCCTGTGGACGGAAAGATTCATACAAGCTACAATCAGACAATTGCCGTAACAGGCAGACTTTCTTCATCAAATCCTAACTTGCAGAATATCCCTGTCAGAACACAACTCGGCAGCAGGATAAGAAAGGCTTTTATCCCTGAAAATCGTGATACACAGGTTTTGTTATCGGCAGATTATTCGCAGATAGAGTTAAGATTGCTCGCGCATTGCTCGGGGGACGAAAATCTTATCCGTGCCTTCAAATCCGGAGAAGACATCCACACGCAAACAGCTGCTAAAGTTTTTGGGGTCGGGCTTAGAGAAGTAACAAAAGAAATGCGAAGCAAGGCAAAGGCCGTAAACTTCGGTATTGTATACGGACAAACACGTTACGGACTTGCCGGTTCTCTTGGAATATCAAATGAGGAGGCCCAGCAGTTTATTAACAAGTATTTTGAAACTTATCCCAAAGTTAAAGAATATATGGAAAACTCTGTCCAGTATGCTTATCAAAACGGCTATGCAAGAACTATATACGGAAGAAAAAGATATCTGCTGGATGAGCTGCTAAGCTCTAATCACAACATCAAAGAATTTGCACAGCGTGCCGCAATCAATACACCGCTTCAGGGGGCTGCTTCCGACTTAATAAAAATGGCGATGATTGAGCTTGATAAAAATTTTGAACAAAATAATATAAAATCAAAAATTATTATGCAGGTTCACGATGAATTGATTATAGAAACTTATAAAGATGAACTTGAAAAAGTAAAAGAGCTGACCAAACAAGCCATGGAATTGAATCAACCGCTTTTAGTGCCTCTTGTTGTTGATATGGAATGGAGTTCTTCGTGGTTTGAGGGAGAAGAGTAAGATGAAAAAAATAATTACCGCGTTATTTTTTGCTTTATTTATGTTTGTTGTTTCAGGTGTTATTGTTGACACCTGCGAGGCAAAACAAACAACACAGCCTGTATATACCAGTTACCACGACTGTATAAGGCTGTACAAGCTCCCATTTGGCAAATTGTATTTTCTTGCACTTTCTGCTGCAAATTCTCTGGGGTATGAAATAAAAG
Source organism: Candidatus Gastranaerophilales bacterium (assembly GCA_944323685.1). Taxonomy (GTDB): domain Bacteria; phylum Cyanobacteriota; class Vampirovibrionia; order Gastranaerophilales; family Gastranaerophilaceae; genus Limenecus. The sequence goes on from CALUTJ010000009.1 coordinate 22,114, forward strand.
AAATGCAGTCACGAAACGGCTATATCATTATAGAAGCCGAAGGCAAAGAGTTTTTGCTTTCCGCAAACACAAAAAATAAATCCTATACATACTTAAAACTTTCTCCCTGTGATAATAACTACTATTTTAATCCGCAAATACCCAAAAAGATTTTTAACTACGTTGATTTGAATTTTAATATGGATATAAAAGATTTGAAGTTTTAAGTTTGCTTATATGAATATGTAAAATAGTGACAGTTTCAAGCTTTTTATATATACTAGGCTTATGAGCAAAAGAAACATTAAAAACGTAAGAAATTTTTGCATAATTGCACATATTGACCACGGCAAATCAACACTTGCCGACCGTTTGCTGGAATATACAGGTACTGTTGCCGAACGTGATATGCAAAATCAGCTTCTCGACTCTATGGACATAGAAAGAGAACGCGGAATCACAATCAAACTGAATGCCGCAAGAATGAAGTATAAAGCAAAAGACGGTCAGGAATACGAACTCAACCTGATTGATACCCCCGGTCACGTTGACTTTTCTTACGAGGTTTCACGCTCTCTGGCTGCGTGCGAAGGCGCTTTGCTTATTGTGGATTCAACACAGGGCGTAGAGGCGCAAACGCTTGCTAACGCGTACCTTGCCATTGAGCAAAATCTTGAAATTATCCCTGTTATCAATAAAATTGACCTGCCTTCCGCTGATGTTGACAGAGTGAAAGAAGAAATCGAAGAGGTCCTCGGTATTGACGCGGAACACGCAATCCCTGCAAGCGCAAAAGCAGGAATTGGTATAGAAGATATTCTGGAAGCTATTGTAAAACTGATTCCTCCGCCTGAAGATACATCTGACAAACCGTTAAGAGCACTTGTCTTTGACAGCGCGTATGACCCTTATCTGGGTACTTTGTGCTTTTTTAAAATCGTTGACGGAAGTATTAAAGTAGGTGACAAAGTCAAATTTATGGCGTCCGGTAACAAATATGAGGTTACGGAGCTAGGTTATTTGAACCCGAATCGTGTGCCCGTGCAAGAGCTTAGTACCGGTGATGTAGGCTATATGGCGTGTTCAATCAAAGAATTGACAAGGTTTGTGGGTGATACAGTTACACTGGCAGATACGCCCGCGGCAGAACCTTTGCCCGGGTATAAAGAAGCTTTACCTGTCGTATTTTCAGGACTTTACCCTGTTGACAATGATGATTATCAGGATTTAAAAGAGTCTTTGGAAAAACTAAAACTCAATGACTCCTCTATTACCTTTGAGCCGGAAACTTCTTCTGCTCTGGGGTTTGGCTTTAGATGCGGTTTTTTGGGTATGCTGCATATGGAAATTGCACAGGAAAGACTGGAGAGAGAATATGATCTCTCGCTTGTAACAACAGCGCCATCCGTAGTTTATCGCGTGCATAAAACAGACGGCTCGGTTGTAGAGATTGATAACCCTGCAAACCTGCCCGACCCGCAATACCGTGAATATATAGAAGAACCGTATGTTAAGGTTAATATCATTGCACCTAATGAATATACCGGTACTTTGATGGATTTGTGTCAGACCAAAAGAGGCATTTTTGTAAATATGCACTATATTGACAAGGTGCGTGTTGATATAGAATATGAAATGCCATTGAGCGAGGTTATTGTTGATTTTTACGACCAGTTAAAATCACGGACAAAGGGTTACGCCAGCATGGACTACGAGTTCAATGAATACAAACGCTCAGACCTCGTAAAACTCGATGTTATGCTTGCCGGAGAGGTAGTTGACGCCCTGAGCGCAATCGTTCACAAGGACAATGCATTTTACGTCGGGCAGAAGCTTACAGCAAAACTTAAAGATATTATCCCCCGTCAGATGTTTGAAGTGCCAATTCAGGCGGCTGTCGGCGGAAGGATTATTGCACGTACAAACATAAAAGCTTTAAGAAAAAGCGTGCTTGATAAGTGCTACGGCGGTGATATTTCGCGTAAGCGCAAGCTTTTGGAAAAGCAGAAAAAAGGTAAAAAACGTATGAAAGCCGTAGGCCGTGTTGAAGTTCCACAGGAAGCTTTTATGGCGGTGCTTTCGTTGAATGATGAATAAAAATTAGTCAACATATATTATTTTAAATACTTTTTAACCGTATTCAAAAATTCCATAAGCTGAATAGGTTTTGGTATATAATCAACACAGCCGAGTTCTTTTGCTTTGTTTACTTCGTTTTCCATAGCACAAGCAGATACTACAATAACCGGTGTTTTTTTATTGAAAGTACGTAAAAAATCATATCCTGATACAACAGGCATTTGAATATCCAGTAAAATAAGAGCATAATCGTTATGCAAAGCTTTATCCAACCCCTGCTGTCCGTCTAAAGCTGTATCAACAGTATAAGACTGAGCCTCAAGAATATCTTTCATCAGCTTTAAATTGAGTTCATTGTCTTCGACTATCAGTATTTGTGCCATAATCCGTTAATTTTCTTTTGTATCTTTCTTTTTAGGCTGTTCAAGAGGCATTTCTACAAAAAATGTGGTACCTTCACCAACAACGCTTTCAAACCAGATTTTTCCGTTGTGCAGTTCTACAAGTTCCTTGGTTATTGTTAAACCAAGCCCTGTTGAGCTTTCTTTTTTGGAATATACGTTGTTAAGCTGTACAAATTTGCCGAAAATTTTGCCTTCGTATTTTTTGTCTATGCCGACTCCGTTGTCTTTAACCCATAAAAGGACTTTTTCGTCTTGTTTTTTGTATCCGATTTCAATTTGTCCTTCGTCCGGAGTAAATTTGATGGCATTGCTTAAAAGATTGTACAAAATTTGCTGTATTTTCTGGTAATCCGCTTCGATTTCAAGAAAATCTTTTGCAAATTTTTGAAGCGTTATATTTTTTTTGTTTGCAAGCGGTTTTACAATATTCACAACCTCATTAACAGAAGTTTGAAGATTGAATTTGCAAAGTGCAAGTTTTATTGCTTTTGCTTCTATTTTGGAAAGCTCAAGAATTTCGTTTATCATTCCGAGCAAATGCAGTCCTGATACGTGGATATCTGTCACATATTCCGTCTGTTTGTCATTTAACGGGCCGAAAATTTTCATATTTAATGCTTCTGAAAAGCCAATAATGGCATTCAGCGGGGTTCTCAGTTCATGAGAAATGTTTGCAAGAAACTCATTCTTAACCTTATCAGCGGCAAGAATTTTTTCATTCTGTTTTTTTATTGTCGCAAAGGCTTCTGTCTTTTCTATAATACTGTCTTGCAATGCCCTGAGCTGTAGTTTGAACACGTTAGAGAGTTCTGAATCTTTTATTGAATATGATATTAATGCAGCAAGAGCAACAGCCAGTTCTTCGTCCTGTCTGGTAAAAGGATAAGCTTTTGGTCTAGCAATCAGCATAAAACCGAAGACTGTTTCTCTGATGTTTAGCTTTGCTATCAAAAAGTCAGAGCCTGTTTTTTTGAGTTTTAATGCATTAAAAAACGATGAGTTTTCATCAAAAGTAAAAACACTTGTGTCGTAAAGTTTATTTTTTAAAATTTCCGGAAAATTTATTGTATTTTTATCCGGTTCGACAGGCAAATCCTTGCAGGAAAACATTTTGTACTGTATATTTGCACAGCCTGCGTTGAGATAACAAATGTATGCACAGTCAAAATCTACGATTTTTTGAAATTGCAGTATTGATTTTGCAAAATTCTTGTCTAAATCATCATCTGATGACAAAATATCCGGAATATTTTCTAAAACCTGTTTAAATTTATTTTCGTTCATTGTTAATTTATTATATTGTTTATAAATTTTGTGTTCAAGTTATTTACATTTTTAATATCTTTTGTGCTAAAATGTCTGTTGCCGAAACCATTATTTTTAATTAATAACAATAGGACAACAAAAATGATTCGCAAACTAGCAAAAGCCGGTGTTGTTTATCGGGCTTACAGAATCAACTTTAACAGACATAAAAAGATAAAAAAATTTGCTAAAGCAATGGAATACGGAGCAATGGGCTCTCTTGCAACAATACAGGCAGGGTATTTGTTAAGACAGCCTGTTGTTGAACAATTTATCAAAACAGTACCAAAATCAGATATAAAAATTACACATTTGTCCAAAGATGCAAAACTTGGCCCTATGCCGTATGTTGCATCAAAAACCAAAGATGTGTTCATGGATTCTTTATTTAGATTAAGCAGCTATATAAAACCGCTTTATACATATGCAGTACCTAAGGTTTCTTCAAAAGAAAGATTGCTGCAAAAACATATGATTTTTAAAATTATGGAAGAGGATAAAAACCTTCCGCTGAATTTGAATAAAAATAAGATGGCATCAACGATATTGAATATTTCAAACGAGCTCGGGGTAGACCCGATAACTATTGCCTGCATAATAAAACAGGAAACCCACTTTCATAGCGGTTTAAACGGAAACGGTGCGAAAGGATTGATGCAAATTACAAGAATAACGGTTAAGGATATGTATCAAAAAGGTCGTGCCCGTCTATATCACGATGCATTAAATGACCTGAAAAAAGATCACCCTACTCACAAATCATTGTTTAGTGAGCTGCAAAATCATGATTCCATAAACATAAAAGTAGGGGCTATGGCATATCTGATGCGTCTGCAACAATCCGGAGGCAATGTTAAACAAGCACTGAAAAATTACAACGGCAGCAGTTTAAAAGAACGTTATGCCCGTGAGGTTTTTGGAGATATTCAAAAATACACGGCAGAGTATGAAAAACTTAAAAAATCATCGTCAAAACCGGCTTAAATAAATATTATTCTGATACAATCATTTTTTGTTAATTTCAATATGCAAATTTAAAAATTAAGGGCAATTTTTTTACCAAAAAATACTTTATATAGCTATAGGTGAGGTAAAAGGTCAGACAGATATGCCCATTTCTTTTAACAATATTCCGAAACTGGTGGCTTATGTAAGAAAGCCTGCTGAAAGTATAATTTCTACAAGAAAAATAACAACTCCGATACAACCGGAAGAATTAAGATATGCAGGTGCTAAAGCATATGAACAAATGCCTCTTGTTTTCAAAATTCATAACGGTTTGTTAAAAGGATTGACTATTAAGGAGCTTGAGCGGTTAGATTCGGCTCTGCTGGGTATAAAAGGGTTCAGGCTTAAAGGTTTGCCATCCACATCACATCTGAACGAAGCGGAACGTGAAATTTTATCAAAACAATTAAATAAATTTCGTGACGTAAACCCTTTTGTCTTTATGTCACTCGGCGCACGTCCGGCAATGGTAACAACAAGTTCTGATATTCTGTTAAAAGTCAAATCAAAAAACTTTGACACTCTGTTACGTACCCTCGGGGAGTATGAAAATACCTTTATTTTTAATAAAAAAGCGACTTTAGAGCATATTGCAAAAAATAAAAGTTTTTATACCCAGAGGCTCAACCTGCCTAAAAACGCCGCTGATGAAGATATCTATAAGATTTTAACAGGTGAAAACAGCCCCTTAAAAGACGAAAATGGCGGGTGTGATTTAATAGGATTGTTATTTGGATTTCCTAAAAAAAATTCAATGATATACAAACTTGAACGCGATGCCGGTATAGATGTTTTATTAAGAAAAAATCCCGAAAAATTTAAAGAAGCTCTGCTTAAAGAACTGCATTCTCCGGATTGTGTTTATGCCAAATTTGACGATGTCTTCAAAAAAGAGTTGGAAAATACAATAAAATCAATCAGTACAGTGGGGCATTCCGATGATTTGGGGTTGCCTTTAGGGTACACTTTTGTAAATTTTGCCGGTGAAACATCTGAAGTTGTTAGAATAAATCAAAAGCTCAGAGAGATTTTGCCAAAACTTGAAAAAATAAATGCGGCAAATCAAAAAGCAAAAGACGAGGAATTTTTCCGCGGTTTAACCGATGCAAACCCTCAGAAGGAGTTGGATGAATTTATAAAAAGTTTGCAGGAAGAATCCTCTAAATTGCAGGGGTCCGTGAATCCGCAAGCAGTATTTGAAGATTTTTTAACAAATGTACAAAAAGAACTCGACAAAACACAAAATCCGTTTCGTTAAATCTTATAAAAAACGGCCTTCCTTTTGAGAAGACCGCTTTTTAAAACAGTGATTTTATTAGTCGTCAGCGTGACCTGCTGTGCCTAATACATCTCTCATTTTGTGTATAACCATTTCTTTAACGGCTGTTCTTCCTGGGCCCATATATTCACGAGGGTCGAATTTTTCAGGATGTTCAATGAAGAATTCTCTGATAGTAGAAGTCATAGCCAATCTCAAGTCTGTATCGATATTGATTTTAGCTACACCGTGTTTAGAAGCGTAGTTAAGCATATCTTCGGGAACACCTTGAGCATCAGGCAATTGACCGCCGTATTTGTTGCATTTTTCAACAAATGCTTTAGGTACTGAAGATGAACCGTGAAGAACGATAGGATAATCGTAACCAACAACATCGTAGATAGCTTTTTTGCATTCAGCCAATCTTTCAAAGTCGAGTTTAGCTTCGCCTTTGAATTTGTAAGCACCGTGAGAAGTACCTATAGCAATAGCAAGTGAATCGCAGCCTGTTTCTTTAACAAATCTTGCTGCTTCTTCAGGATCTGTATAAGTTGCGTGGTGAGCTGCAACTTTAACGTCGTCTTCAACACCGGCTAATTTACCGAGTTCTGCTTCAACTGAAACGCCTCTTTCGTGAGCGTATTCAACAACTTTTTTAGTTAAAGCGATGTTTTCTTCGAGCGGGAATCTTGAACCGTCAATCATAACGGAAGAGAAACCGCCGTCGATACAAGCTTTACAAATGTCGAAATCTGCACCGTGGTCTAAGTGAAGAGCGATAGGTACAGTAGTTGTAGCTAATGCTGCTTCTACCAGTTTGATTAAGTAAGTTTGGTTAGCGTATTTTCTTGCACCTGCGGATACTTGAAGAATGATAGGTGATCTTGTTTCTTCAGCAGCTTCTGCAATACCTTGCAAGATTTCCATGTTGTTAACGTTGTAAGCACCGATAGCATATTTGCCTGCGAGTGCTTTTTTGAACATTTCGCCTGTTCCTACTAATTTTCTTTCTGCCATGAGTTTTTCTCCTCTTTTTTACTCGAGCATATTCATGACAAAAGTATCGCAAAAAAAGGTTTTTTACAAGATTTTTTATATATTAAAATTATTCTTAGTTTTCTTTTTTCTGAAGGTGCTCTGCCAGTATATTTCCAAGCCCTATTGCTGCACTCAGCACAACTGCAACCTGAGCATATGATTTAAACGCAGACAGATAATTTTTATTTAACCGTTTTATTTGTGTCGGGTTTAAGTATTTTTTTGCAAGTTTTATTCCTTTAATTGAAGCGACCCCTTCTTCTGCTAACATGGGCAGAAAACTTACAAATGTTATTTTGCCGGAATTGTTTTTAACAAAGTCTTTTGTTTTTTCCCACAGTGATTTGGGCTGTGTTTCTGATTCGGGTTTTACCCTGTGGAATAAACCCGCGGCAAAAAGGCCTAACCCTAAAACAGGTACTCCATACGGGGTAATGTTTCTTAATTTTTGCATAAATCTCATGGTTTTTGAGGAGTTGTAATTCAATGCGTGTCCTATTTCGTGGAACACAGATGAGAAAAGGCCTTTCTCTCCTATATAAACTTTATTGTTTTTAGGCTCAAATGCGGCGTTGGCTCCGTATTTGAACATTTGTGTAAAGCTGTCTGCAATGTTTTTTGCAAAAGGGGCTTTTTTTATAGCAGTTTTTAATTCGTTAACAACTTCGTTGATATTTTTGTCGTTTACTGTTTTTAGCGTTACTCCTTTAGAAGCAAGCCCCGAGTCTTGTATTGCTTTTTTAGCAATTGCTTTTATATTTTCGAAAGTGTCAACATCAGGCATGTCATTTTGCATATAACGGCTAATCATTTGCATACAACTGTTGCTTTTAGGCATAACCGTATCTGCAAGAACTGCCCCTGATGGGATTACACCTACCGCAAGTCCGGCTGCAATAGCTTTAACACTCCTTTTGGGGTTTTTATTTTGAGTTTTGTTTTGAACGTTATTATTGTTGACGGCAGTAGTGTCTATCCCTTGCACATGCATTTTTTACTTCCTTTTTGCTTCACACTTAAATGAAAAACAAATCAGCGACAAAATTTGCATTTATTTTGGTGCTCTTTTGCAAAATTGTAACAAAAATTGGGGAAGAAAATCAGTTTTCTGTTTCTTTTATGTATTCTTCAATCTCCATGCAGCGTTCAAGCACATCGTTATAAAGATTGTTCAAATAAAATTCAACCTCTCTTGCGTCTTTAAGCTTTGTCTTTTTCCAGAAAAAGCTTTCCGTAATGTGAGAAAAAAAGTAATCTTTAAATTTCACAATTGAGTCATAAATAGCGGAATCAATGTATCTTTTTGCTTCGCTCAAATAAATGAACAAATCGCACATCTGAGATTTTGCTTTTATTACCCTGTCTGTAGCCAGTGAGTTTTTTATTTTTATCAGGTGGTCTAAAATCACGGTGTATCTTGGCAGAAGTTCTTTTTTCTTTTGCGGAAGCGTCTTTTTAAAATATTCAATTGTTGTAGCGTAGCCTATTTCTACGAGTTTATCCCTTTCAGACTGCGGCAATGTAAACTGGACCGGCAATATGTGGTCTGTATCTATTTTTATGTAATCAAACTTGTCTTTAGGCTGATAAGTTTGCATAATATATTCGGTTGCAAAATTTGACATTGTCGCAAAAACAGCGTTTAGATATTCAACCGAGTTTTTTACGTCCGGCCAGTATTTTCCGCCTTCAAGTCTGAATTCAATAACCCTGCAATCTTTAGGACATAATATGTCGCAAATTCTCCACATCGGCCAGCTTTTCATAATATCGCCGTCTATGAGGACATTGTCTTCAAACTCAAACGGTTCCAAAAGCCCCGGCAGTGAGGTAGAAATTCTTACAGCCTGAGCGACTTCAAAATCCGGTGTTGTGTATTTGGAAAATACGTAAGGGGTGCAGCCGTTTATATTTGTTGTTATGACAAAGAAATCTTTGTCTATGTCTTTAAAAGTTACGGGCTGGTTTTTGCCTTTTTCATATTTTTCTCCGTAAAATTTTTTTTCAATGCCCGTGCGTATCCAGTCGAGAAAATGTTCTCCTTTGCTTATTGCAAACTTTTTTGTTATATCAAGCCTTACATCGCGAAAAAGGTCAAAATTAACTTCTTTAAAAATTTCTTCAAACTCTTCATATGTATAATCTAAAGAAGCATAAGCCGCGAAAACAGCACCGACAGAGGAGCCGGCAAATGATTTTATTTGTACGCCGATTTCCTTCATTGCACGCAGTGCACCTAAATAAGCAAGCCCTCTTATTGCCCCGCCTCCGAAAATGCAAAGATACTGTTTTGAACCGATATCGCTCAAGCAAACTCCTTTGTTTTGCCTTTATTTTGTTCTTTTATTAAATCATAAATCATTGTACAAAAATACAAAACAGCTCAAATATCCCTCTGTTGGATGATATCTGATTGATATTAAAGAGCAAAAAAAAGAGGCTCAAAGCCTCGTGTATATTGTTGAGTATCGTCTATTTAATTTCTCTCTCTCATGGTCTTTTAAAAAGCTCTCTTAGGTGTGTGTGCTTGAGCTTTTCTCAAATTTTCTTTTAATCCTTTAGCAAGGTCAGCTCTGCCGTTTTTTTCATAAATTTTGGTAATGGATTCCAAAAATTTTACGCTGTCTAAATCAGACGGAGTTGATTTTGTTGTTTGCATTTTAGGATTTGCTAAAGTCTGCGGTTTTGTTGCTACCGGAGTTGAAACAGGCTGATTTATTACAGGCTGTCTTTTTATAGGCGCAACTGATTGTCTGACAATTTGTCTGTGCTGCTGATTTTGCGGCATTGATGATGCAGCCTGATGCATAGGTCTTCTTCTCGGTATGCCGGAAATCCCAGTCGGCTCAATATTTGTAGTATACGGATTTTTCTGGCTGTTTTGATATGCTCTAATTCCGTAACCTGCATTCAACGGGTTTACTGCTGCCAGTCCGTCAGGTCTTGATAAAACCATGTTGTCAGCCATTCTGCGGTTGAGCGCAATTTCTCTTTCCATTTGAGCTGATGATTTCGGTTTGGAAAGCAGCTCGCTCAGGCTTTGTTGTTTCTGTACGGGTTTCTTTTTAGGTCTGAACAGCATTGACGCAATGATAAATATCACACCCAGTATTGTAATAAGATTTATGTCGCCAGAGGCAGCTTTATTAACAACTTTTTTTGCAAATGTTTTTGCATTCACCAGCATTTCCCGTGAAACATGCATTTGCGTTAACATTTGATTAACCTGCGGATTGGCAGTTTGATCATCTTGAACTTCCTCTTCCAAAGATGTTTGATTGTATACAGGTGTGTAGCTTGAAACAGGTGCACTGAGACTTATGGATTCATTTGCAGCGGGAGTGGCAGGAAGAGTTGCTGCGGATTGTTGTTTGTCAAAAAGTATTTTGCTGTCAGCAATATTTTCGCCCTTGAAAATTATTTTGATATCGCCTTTACCCGCCGGAGTAACCGTTACATTTTCGAGATTTGTGACGTTGTTATAAACTGTGTTTAAGTCGGGAGATACTTCAACATCTTTTAATTGCAGAGTTAATTTGTTGTTATCAGCAGAAATTGTCTTTTTAATCTGAGCTGTTTCATCTGTTTTTAAAACGATTCCGTAGCCTGTGTCCAGCGCGTCAATTTGAATTTCTGAAAGAGTGTTTGCAAAACCTGCAGACATCCCCAGCAAAACGGCTAACCCCGCAATTGATAATTTTGTAGTGAATTTTACGATACTTCTCATTATTTCCCAATACTCCCAAGAGTTACTCAACATTGTTTACATATAAATCATACGGGGTTGGCATGTTAAAAACATCAATCACGGGTTTAAGATTTTGCAAAACCATATTGACCAGATGGTCAATATATAATTGTCATTAAGTCAGCCCGCGTATTTTTGAGGGGATTTTATAAGTAAACTTTTACGGGAAATGTAATGAAAAATTTATTCTTCAGATTCCTGCTGTTCTTTGAAGGAGTTAAGCAGGTCAAGCATTTCTTGCGAACCGTTAAGAATTATTGTTGCATTTGGTGAGAACAACGGGTCGCCGTTATGGTTTGAATATACATAAGAAACCATTGCTCCGCCTTTGTGCCCGTATTTGTTTTGGGATATTATATAATACGGCGAAAAGTCATCTTCCTTTTTATTTTCGGATAATGCTTTTTTAGTTAGAATCAAACTTTCGGATATTTTATTATACGAAAGCGAATAGTTTCCTTTTTCGCCGAGAGCATCGTTTAATGCAGATTTGAATTTTCTGACGGAGGTGTTTTCGTCGGCATAATCGTCAAAAATCATTATTCCGTTGATGCCTTCAATTTCGCGTTCGTATTTCCCGTTAGCACTGACCACGGACATTGTTCCGTCAGACTTGATGTTAAAGGATTCAAACGGTACAGGGCCGTCTATTGTCATTGCCGGCATCCTGCTTAATACAACCGCATCTTTTTCTTTGTCATATTTGAAAGAGTAGTTTTTTTCATCGTATACGGCACGGTCAAACATTGCCTTTTTGACAGCATTTATGTGTTTTTTTACCGTTTCGTTGTTTTCAATAAAAGGTTTTTCTGTATGTGTAACAAATGCTCCTGTCCCATCGCCGTTGTCTATGTAAGTATTTTCCGGCGGAACAAAATCTCTCCCGCCGATAAGAGCGGCAGAACCGTCATTTTGCAGTCGGTAAACATTGTGTTTTGGTGAATAATTCATTTTTTTGTCTTTTTTATGAATTAAAACAACCTCATCAAATTCGGCATCATATCTCGGGATATAATTTTGGGATTTTAAATCTCTTACAAATTTTTGTTCTATGGGCATCGGGTTTTTGTCAGCTTTTTTTGCTCTGGATTTGTTGATAACAAAATCAGCAATTAAACCTGCGGCAATACCGCTTCCTAAAAACATAGCCGCTTTGGGCAATATTTTTTGAGCTTTTTTAACAATAGACATACCGGTAAGGGCTTTGTTGCCGGCTGTTACAAAAATATCCGCTCCTGCGGCAAGAGCACCGGCTGTAGTCCCCAGCGTTGTACAAATTTTGGTTTTTTATAATCATTACCGTTTTTTGTTTGAGAAACAGAAGCTTTAAAATTAGGTATGCCTGCAACTTTAGTCATAAATTTGTCCCTTAATTAATGCATTAATTATAACAGATTAACACACCAAAATAAATTTTTTGTCAGGCAGAAATAAAATATTATCTAATCTAGTGTCGCAGTTGCCGCCTCGAGCCTTCGAGCCGTCACTGCTCACCTTTGCCTTCTTTTTCGGCTGAACTGTGGTGAAGCCTGAAAAATGGCTTCACTATGTGAACAATGTGTCACTCAAAAAATTCGTTCACGTCGCTTTGCTCCTTATCACGAATTTTTCTCGGACAAAATAAATGTAACACCAAATAATTAAGTGTAAATTAAACATTCAAAACGCTGATATATTAACAAATGTTACAAGAATTAAAATCATGGAAACCATGATGTGGAGCGGGTGTACATGATTGTTAAAAAAATGTTACTTTCTCATGACTTCAAAATGCTGTACAAATCACACTTTCAATGGTTTAATAAAATCAATAAATGAATTAATTGTTGAGAAAAATTTTTGGGAGGAGATTTGGACGGATTTCCAAATCTAAAAAGCCGGTAAAATATCCGGCTTTTTTATTTTCTGTCTGTTTTTTATGTACAAAATGTTATTTATAATTTTTGAATAATTTCAATTTCGTTGCCGTCAGGGTCTTTTATAAAGGCAATTTTAGATTGGGCTTCTTCCATTAAGAATGGTTCATAGAGATATTCTCCGCCAAAGTTTTTGAATTTTTTATCAAATTCGTCCATATCTTTTGTTTCAACTGCAAAATGGCCGAAGGCGTTTCCGTTTGTGTAGCCGTTTTGCGGATTTTCAAAATTTTGGGTCAATTCAATTTCAAAATCACCGTCTTCCCCTTTTAAGAAGTGAAGTATAGAGTCTTCCAGCTCGATTTCGTGAGTCTTTTTTAAACCTAACAGCTCTGTGTAGAACTTCATTGAGGCTTCAATATCCTTTACTCTTATCATTGCGTGCAAAATTTTCATGGTTCTCTCCTTAAAATGTAAATTCTCTAACAGGCTAATCATAACATATCATTGTATTTTTTAATTTGGTTGGGGTATATTTAAGTTTAAACGAGGAAGAAATTATGAACCAATTACAACAAACTGTTCTATTTGTAATCGATGACTTAGAGCTTAAATATTTTGAGTTTAACGATTTAGTAACTAATTTCTGGTTAATAAAAGAGCTTTTAGAAAGAGGCTTTGAAGTTTTTATCACGGTAAAAAACAAATTGTTTACCGAAAATGAAACTGCAAAAACTATATGCTGGCAGGCTTATGTTAAAGATAACAATATTTTTTACAAAAAAGAAGAGCCGAAAGAGTATATTATAGAACACTTCGACGTGGTATTCTTCCGTCCCGACCCGCCGGTTGATATCGATTACATAAATGCTTGCCATGTGTTTGACTATGTTGATACGGAAAGAACGGTGATGATTAACAATCCCGTTGCTGTCAAAAACTTTAACGAAAAATTCCACCTGAATTATTTCAACCGGTATGCGCCTCAAAACCTTGTGACGGCAGATGCTGACAAAATAAAAAGTTTTGTACGTGAACACAAAAAAGCCATAATAAAACCCTTAAACAGATGCTTTGGCAGCGGGGTTTATTATCTTGATACGGAAGAAAGAAACATAAATGCCATAATCAAGAACCTTACAAATGAAGGCAAAACCATGGTTATGGTGCAGGAATACATTGAAGAAGCCGCACATGGAGACAAAAGGATACTTATTTTAGGCGAGCATGTCTTTGACGAGTGTATATTAAAACTCCCCGGCAAAGACGATTTTAAATTCAGTGTCCATTCCGATAAGTATTTTGAAACGGCAGCCCTCACAGAAGATGAAAAGAAAATGGCACAGGAGATTGCTAAATACCTTAATTCTGTAGAACTGTACATGGTTGGGCTTGATGTTGCAGGCGGAAAGATTATGGAAATTAATGTAACAAGCCCGTGTTATTTTATCAGAGAAATAAACGCCCATAACCGCGAAAAATTTCAAGATAAGCTTATGGACAAATTGATAGAACTTATTGAACTTAAACAAGGAAAAGTACCTGCTTCTTTATGCTGAAACAGTCATCTGTAAATTTTGAAGAAAATCTGCTTGCCGATGGAACCCGACTAACCGAAATATTCTTTTCTGGCTGTAAAACGTCTGATGTAATCGCGCAAAAAAGAGTCGGGGTTGAGTTTGAAAAACTGCCGGTTTGTAAAAATGATTTTAAAGCCGCGCCGTACTATCAGATTGCAAAATTTTTAAACTCTTTAAAAACAAAACATCCCCGCCGGTTTGACGATATATGTGAGAATAATGCCTTACTCGGGCTTGTCTCTGATGACGGCGTGATTACTTTAGAGCCGGGGTCACAAACTGAATTAAGCTTAAAACCGCTTGATAGTATTGATAAAATATCTGCAATAATTAAAAACTACAATAAAGTTACTGCACGCTTAGCGCAAGAACAAGGAATACTCTGGCTCGGGTGCGGAATACAACCCGTGTCGACTTACCGGAATATTAATATAATTCCCAAAAAACGTTATGAATATATGACAAAATATCTGCCGTCTGTTGCCAGAAAACCGCTTGTTATGATGAGAGAAACAGCCGGTATTCAAGCAAGCTTTGATTATGCAAGTGAAGAAGACGCAATGAAAAAATTTGCATTTGCTCTGAAATTATCGCCTTTTATCAGTGCAGCATTTGCCAATTCTCCTATCAGAAACGGCAGACTGACAAAATTTAAGTCAAACCGTGCAGCAAGCTGGCTTGAAACAGACAATGACCGTTGCGGGCTTGTAAGTTCTAAAATTTTTTGCGGAGAGTTTTCTTTTGAGCAATATTCTCAAATCTTGCTGGATGTGCCTATGATTTTTATCGAGCGTGTTATAAACGGGACTAAAAAGGCAATAAAGGTAGAAAATTTGACTTTCAGACAGTTTATAAAAAACGGATATGAGGATTTTTGTGCAACTAAAGAGGATTGGGAAACACATATCAGCCTGTATTTTCCCGATGTAAGATTTAAAACATACATAGAAATAAGAAATCATGACAATCAACGGGAAGATTTGATTTGTTGTGTTCCTGCATTATGGAAAGGGCTTTTGTATAATGCAGATGCTATGTCTGCTGTTTTAGATATCTTAAAACCTCTAACATATTTCGATTTTGAATATGTGAGGAGAAAAACGCCAAAATGCGGTTTGGATATGAAAATCAGACATATGGCGATTAAAGATATTGTGAGGGAAATAACGGATATTTCTTATCAAAGCCTGAAAAGTTTTGCACAGGGAGAAGAAAAATATCTGGAGCCTTTGAAGGAATATACGGATAATGGGCTTACTCCTGCCGACCTTGTAATACAAAAATACAACAGGGATTGGAATTGTAATTTGTTGAAATTTGTAGAATATACTGCTTTAAAATAGCTTCTTGCTATTTAAAATTAAATAACATAAAATATACTTGTAAGGGTGAAAAAAATCACAATTTAATCTATTCAAAATATAATATTGAGAGAATCTGCATACAGTTAATAAGGATAAGACAATGGAAAAAGAAAAAGAAAACACAAAAACTATTACCATTAAAGTTTGTATGGGCAGCTCCTGCTTTGCAAGAGGTAACGCTGCTAACCTTGATTATATCGAAAAATTTGTTAAAGACCACGGATTGGATGCAAAAATTGATGTTGTCGGCAGCAGATGCGAAAACAACTGCGCAGTCGGCCCGAACGTTATTATTAACGGCGAAAATTGCGAATCAGCATCACCTGTTAGATTGGAAGCAATTCTCAAAAAATATTTATAATTTAGGATTTTAAAAGCCTGCCGTCATAAAATGGCAGGCTTGCTTATACTTTATCGGCAGACTATAAAACATTAACGCTATTTTAATAGTGCCTGTTTTCTTAACAAAATAAATTAATAAGGGGTTATTAAATGAACAGCCAGTATCCTATATATACACTTCAAAACGAGTGCGTTGACTGCTACAAATGCGTGCGACAGTGCAGCATGAAAGCTATCCGTATAGAAAACGGACACGCGTCAGTTATTCCGGAAAAATGCATTGCCTGCGGTCACTGCGTGCTTGTATGCCCGTCAGAGGCTAAAAAAATAAGAAACGATATAAACAGAGCCCGCGCAGTACTTACTGCTAAGGAACGTGTTTTTGTCTCTCTTGCACCGAGCTGGGCAGGATACTGGGAATGCGGCAGCGAAAAACTCATATCGGCGATTAAAAAACTCGGATTTGAAGGAGTCTCTGAAACCGCTCTCGGCGCACAGGAGGTGTCTATCGAGGTTACAAAAATCCTTTCGCAGCGCGATAATAAAATTCATATCTCCAGCGCCTGCCCTGCTATTGTTGATTACGTAAGACTCTACATGCCGGAATACACAAAATACATTACGCCTGTGGGTTCACCGGCAATGACACACGCAAAACTGTTAAAGCAAAGATACGGTAATGATATAGGGGTAGTGTTTGTCGGCCCTTGTATAGCCAAGAAAAACGAAGCAGACCGAAACCCCGACCTTATTGATGTTTCTTTGACCTTCCACGAACTTTCTCAGTGGCTTGCTCAGGAAAATATAGAAACAGAAAATATAGAGCTTGCGGACGACGTAAGATTTGTGCCTAAAAAAGCCTATGAGGGCGCTTATTACCCTATAGAAGGCGGAATGAATAAAACAATCAGGCTATCAGGCTGCGCCAAAGATATTCAGCTTGTTAGCGTAAGCTCTATCCCTGCATTTAAAGATTCTCTGACAAATCTTGAACCGGAAAATCTTAAAAGCACAATATTTATAGAGGCTCTTGCCTGCCCCGGCGGCTGTGCCAACGGCCCTTGCAAAGACCCGTCAAAACCCGGTGTAATAACAATGTCTGATATCTTAAAAACCGTTAAATTAAGAGATGATATTCCGACAGAACCCGAGGTTGTTGTTGAAAAAGAATACCGCGAACATCCGCAAAACACTAAAAAATACACGCCTGAAGAAATAGCTGAAGCTATGGCAAGAATAGGCAAACACGGTGCAGAAGATGAACTCAACTGCGGCGGCTGCGGCTATGACACCTGCCGTCAGCTTGCGGAAGCACTGCTAAACGGTGACGCCGAGCCTTCTATGTGCGTATCATACATGCGAAAACTCGCAATAAGAAAAGCCAGCGCAATGCTGCGTTCTATGCCGTCGGCTATTGTTATGGCTGATGCTGATTTGAATATTCTTGAAACCAACGAGGCGTTTGTCAGAATGTTTGCGCCCGACCTTCTCGAACTCTTTAACGGCCGGCCGGAAGGGCTTGCCGGCGGCGCGCTGGATAGAGTTGTTCCGTTTACCGATTTGTTTAAACGTACTTTAAAATCAGGTAAAGATATCCATAAAGAGCGTTATCCAATAGGCAAAAATCTCTATGACATTGCCGTTTTTGAAATTGAACGCAACAAGTTTGTAGGCGCCGTTATAACAGACGTTACACAAACGGAAATGAAACGCGAACAAATCGCTAAAAAAGCCCACGAGGTAATCGAAAAGAATATTGCCACAGTGCAAAACATTGCCTGCCTGTTAGGAGAGCATATGGTAGACACTGAATTGTTGCTGAGCCAGATTGCGCAAGGGTATGAGGACAATCAGCCGGAAACTGAAGACTCTGAAATTACGGAGAATGGAGAAAAATAATGGCAGAAAAATCCTTCTTTGTTGATATTGACTGTTTTCAGCAGAAAAAGCACGGGCAAAATACTTTCGGAGACTGTTTTAAATCCAAACGTTTTACTGACGAAGGCCGCCTTCTTGCCGTATTATCCGACGGATTAGGCAGCGGGATTAAGGCAAATATCCTTGCCACAATGACTGCTACAATGATTTTAAAATTTATTGAAGAAGGCAAAGATATCTTAAAAGCCACCGAAGTTATTATGAACTCTCTGCCAGTTTGTCAGGTCAGAAAGATTAGCTACTCAACATTTTCCGCTTTCGAATGCTCGGACGAGGGCGAGATAAAAATCGTTGAAGAGGGCAACCCCGATTTTATCCACATAAGAAGCGGTCGGCTCGTCGAACATACTCCGAGAATTGTTACCTCAAAAAAATTTACAAACCGCCACATGCATTTGTATAACTTTAAACTCGAACCCGAAGACAGGCTTATCTTTTGTTCTGACGGGGTTACGCAGGCCGGCATGGGTACAGATGAATATAAATTGGGCTGGCGCCGCGAAGGACTCATTGAGTTTGCAGAAAGTGAAATAAAACGCGACCCGTCTATCTCGAGCCGCCACCTTGCAATGGAAATTGTTAAAGAAGCCATACGAAAAGAACCCGACCATCAGGCAAAAGACGATGTATCCGCCCTAGTTTTGTATTTCAGACAGCCGAGAAAACTCCTTATCTTTACAGGCCCTCCATACAGACAGGACAGAGACGCCGAATACGCAAAAATCTTTGATGACTTTGACGGAAAAAAAGCGATTGTCGGCGGCACTACTGCAAACCTTGTTGCAAGAGAACTCGGGCGGGAAATTACAACAGAAAAATATAATAAGGGGATGCTGCCGGCATGTTCGCATATGGACGGGGTTGACCTTATCACGGAAGGGATTTTAACTCTCACCAAAGTGCTTGAATACCTTAACGAAGGCTATGACCGCTGGCCGGATGATGCCGCAGGAAGGTTGATTGAACTTTTGCTGGACTCCGATGTTATCAATTTTATGATAGGTTCAAAGCTTAATCAGGCGCATTACGACCCTGATTTGCCGTTAGAGTTGGAGATTCGTAAAAATGTTGTAAAACAACTGGAAAAAATTTTATCAGGACGTTATATTAAAAAGGTAAACCTCAGGTTTATTTGACGGAATTAAAGAATTTCAGACACCACCTAATTTTAAAGGGAGAACTAAATGACTGACGGAAAAATATTGTTAGAATTATGTTTCGGCACAACATGTTTTGTTATGGGAGCATCAAAGCTACAGGAGATAGAATCAATACTCCCCCCGCAATATAAAAATAAAGTGGAAGTTAAGGCTCATACCTGCCTTGATTTGTGCAAAAACGCAACATATATGAAAGCTCCCTTTGTAAAACTTGACGGTGAAATAATTTCTGAGGCAACTGTCGAAAAAATACTTAAAGCAATAGAAAGAAAGATTGATGGATAACAGCAATACTACACACATAAAGCGTGAAGTACTGGTTAGACTTATTCATGCTTTTATAAATCAAGAAATGGGCAATATAAGAGAACTGCCTTTTCAAATGCGTCCAAAAAACGGCGAAGCACCTTACAGATGCTGCATTTATAAAGAAAGAGCAATTCTTCGCCAGAGAGCAATTGCAGGGCTTGGCTTGAGTGTTGAAACAGATGATGAGATGACATCTTTAAATACTTATGCACAAAAAGCAATGGAAAGAACAGCGCCTGAAAAAGAGATTTTAACAGTTGTTGACGCCGCCTGCAAAGGCTGTGTGCCAAGTCGTGTTTATGTTACCGAACTATGTCAGGGCTGTGTCGCAAGACCGTGCGTTTCTACCTGCAAATTCGGCGCAATACAAATTAAAGACGGACGCTCTGTTATAGACGGCGACAAATGTAAAAACTGCGGTATGTGTATGCAGGTTTGCCCGTATAGCGCTATTGTAAAACTTAAAGTTCCGTGTGAAGATGCCTGCCCTGTCGGTGCAATCCACAAAAACGAGATGGGACACGCTGTTATAGACTTTGATAAATGTATTAGCTGCGGTGCCTGCGTAGGCGCATGTCCGTTTGCGGCCGTACATGAAAAAAGTCAGGTTATAGATATTTTAAAAGAAATGAAAGCCGGCAAAAAGGTTGTGGCAATGGTTGCACCGGCAATCGTCGGACAGCTGCCGGTTTCTGTAAACAAAATTGCTCAGGCACTGATTGAAGCAGGCTTTTCAGAAGTGTTTGAAGTCGCTCAGGGGGCTGACACTACAGCAAGAACGGAAGCCGAAGACTTTAAAGAAAGAATGGAGCGCGGCGACGAGTTTATGACAACATCGTGCTGTGCGGCTTATAACGAGCTTGTTGAAAAACATATACCCGAGCTTAAACCCTTCCGTTCAGAAACAAGAACGCCTATGTATTACACGGCAAAATTTGTCAAAGAACAGTATCCAGACTGCGTGACAGTTTTTGTGGGGCCGTGTGTTGCAAAGAGAAAAGAAGCCCAAAAAGAAGAATATACAGACTATGTAATGAACTTTGAAGAAATGGGCGCTTTGTTTGTCGCTTTGAATATTGAAGTTGCAAACTGCGAGGATTACCACTTTGCAAATGAAGCCTCAAAAGAAGGCCGAAACTTTGCAATAACAGGCGGGGTAGCAGAATCCGTTAAGGTTGCATTAAAAGACTTCCCTGAACTGTTCCCGACCTGCGTAAACGGTTTAAATCCAAAATCTGTTAAAGACCTTAAAAACTGGGCTAAAAAAGGACAGTGCAGCGAGGGTAACCTTGTTGAAGTTATGGCGTGCGAGGGCGGCTGCGTTGCAGGTTCTGCCTGCTTGAACAACAAACGTATCACAACCAAAAAAGTTCAGGCTTATGCAGGCGAAAGCAAATGCATAAACGATTTGCCGGAGATTGAACCTAAAACAAAATAAAATAAATTCAGCTTAAAACATATGCTGTCAGAATATCGGCATACTTTTTGCAGAGTGCCTGTGCACCTGCTTTTGCCATTTCCGGACGGTGAGCTTTTTTTACAATCTCTAAAATATCAGGGCTTGAGTTGTATGCTGTATATTCCATAAACGCATACTGAGGTTCAACGGTTCTGAGGTAGTCTTTGTCAGTAACCAGTTGTTCTTCAGGCATTTCTGAAACTTTTTTAAGCAATTTGAATACTTTGTTAAATACATCAAAAGTTACCCGATTTATATCCAAAAGATTGTCGTTAACGGAATATACACGCATCTTATTGCCGTTATTAGGGTTGATGCACCATTCGTAACCTATTGTTATTGAGTTTTTATTATGTTTGTTCGGGTATGCTTTTAAAATATGCTTAAACTCGTCAAGGTCGTTGCCGTTTTCATTTGTAAGTTCGCAATGAAAAGTTGTAACTCTGCCCCTTGGCAGGATATAGTCTTGATTTCCCATCCTGACGGATTGAACTTTTTCTTGTTTGTGGGTGTAGGCACCGGGGTTTTTTATTCCTTGAAAGCTTATTTTCATACAATTTTCCTTTTGAAAAGTAAAAAGCTTCAACAAAAATTTTTTTGCTACTATTTTAAGATAATTTAAAATTAAGAAAATAACCCGAGCTGTGAGGATTTCTCCTGTTGCTCTTCAGCAAGGATTTTTCTTAAAAACTTTGCCCTGTGCCATTTTGTTGTGCCGTATTGTTTTATTGCCGCAACATGTTCTTTTGTCAAATATCCTTTGTTGTGCTCCCAGCCGTATTGCGGGAATTTTTTTGACAGCTCAAGCATAAATCTGTCACGGCTTACTTTGGCAAGAATGCTTGCCGCCGCTATAGCCGCAGATTTTGAATCGCCTTTGATAACTGTTTTTTGAGCGTGCGCAAAGTTTTTTATAAGTTTGTTGCCGTCAACAAGTACAAGGCAGTCTTCACTTTTAATATGCTTTATAACCTCGCAGCAGGATTTGTTCATGCATGCAAGCGATGTATTTAAAATATTCTTTTTGTCTATGTCTTCAACGCTGCCCTGCACAATTGAATAAATGCAATTGTCTTTGATTATGTCAAAGAGTTCTTCTCTGTGTTTTTCCGACAACTGTTTTGAGTCATTTAACAGAGAAAGTTTTTTTTGCAGTTTTTCATCGATGTGTTTAAAACATACCGCAGCGGCAAAAACGGGGCCTGCGCCGGGGCCGCGTCCCGCTTCATCCGTTCCTGTTATATAATCGCAGCCCGAGGAGTTCATTTGGCTTTTATCAAACTCAAAAAGTTCATGAATCTTGGTTTTCAATTTTGTCGTCATCAAGTATAAATTTCCCTATTCTTCCCGCTCTGAAATCAGTCAGTACCATTACGGCAGTCCTGACGGTATCGGGTTGAGAGTTTTTTACTATCCAGTTTCTGCTTAAAGCAATTGCTTCTAGCGAAAAATCTTCATCAATGTTGTAGTAATCTTTAACAGCCTGCGGGTATTTTGTTTTTAAAATTTCCAGAAGCTCACGCGCCACCTCTTCATTTTCGTATGCGTTTTCACTTACTGAATTAACCATTGCAAGCTTGCCTGCCTTAAACTGATCCTCCTGTTTAAGCGGTATAATCCCCGGAGTGTCCAATAAATCGATTTTAGGGTTAACTCTGACCCACTGCTGCTGTCTTGTCACACCTGCTTTTGCCCCGACTTTTGTTTTTCCTTTTTTAATGAGTTTGTTGATAATGCTTGATTTGCCGACATTTGGCATACCGACTACAACAACCCTTGCCGGTCGTGGCAAAAGCCCTTTTGCTACCAGTTTATCAATTTTGGGTTTTGCTAATTCTATAACTTTATTTACTATAATCGAAATATCGTTGTTTTTTGAGACACAGGATGCAATAACAGGAAATCCTGTTTGTTTTTTGTAAAAATCAATCCAGTTTTTCAGCTTTGTTTCGTCGGCAAGATCCGCTTTGTTCAAAACAATAAGACGGGGTTTTTCACCCAGAAGTTTTTTTATATCCGGATATACTGAGCTTTCCGGTATACGGGCATCCAAAACCTCAATAACAACATCAACAAGATTGACAAGTTCTTTTAGCTTTTTTTCCGCTTTAGCAATATGTCCGGGGTACCAGTGAATGTGTGCCATAAAATATCCTTGGTCATTATATCAGTTGAAATTATAGCCTAAAACTATATTAAGAACTGTAAAAACAGAGCAGGCGAGTTATTTTTTTGTGTAGAAAACTTTACAGAGATTAGTATCAAGCATTGCGTCAATCCCTATTGGAAATGTCTGCTTGTCTTTGCAATGACCGAATTTTAAACCTCCTGTTACAGGGATTTTGAGGCTTTGTGCAAGGTCGTTAAAAAAGCTGTCAAAATAATTTTCGTTGTCGATTCCGCTAAAATCTCCGAGCACTATGCCTGCCAGATTATTTTTAAATTGCGGAATATTCAAAAGCTGGGTAAACATTTTGTCTATTTTGTAAACCGGCTCATTTATGTCTTCTGTTACAAATATAAATTTTTCATCGGGTATAAAGTTTTGTCCGCAAAGAGATTGAATTGTGGATAAATTCCCGCCCCACAATAGGCCCGATGTTACTCCTTTGTAATAGATTTTTGGGGCATCAATTTTTATCTCGTCATTTGTCTGCGTAAGCGTGTTAAAAAACGATTGTTCCGTATATTCAGACGCTGCTTCGCCGAAATCCGAATAAGCCATCGGTGCATTAAAGGTCACAAGCCCTGTTTTTTTATAAATCATAAGCATAAGCGCCGTAATGTCAGAGTAACCGCAAAATATTTTAGGGTGCTGCTTTATGGAAATATAATCTATTTTGTCCAGCAGTCTTATTGCTCCGTATCCGCCTCTTGCCGCAATTATTGCGTCAATTGTATCGTCTTTAAAAAAGTCATTGAGTATTTTTGCACGCGTATTGTCATCACCGCAAAGGTAATTTTTTCTGTCTTGCGCGTTAGGCGAAACAACAACATTAAAACCTTTGTTTTCAAAGTACTGCTTAGATTTTTGCAGTCTTTCAAAATCTTTTATGTCGCCGGATACACACAAAATGCCAATGGTGTCACCTTTTTTTAATTTTGGAGGAAAAATTTTTTGCATGAGTGTGATTTTATTTTTTGTGTCGTTTCTCGTATAATTTAATTATAAATATTTGTAAGACTTGGAGCAAGAAAATTTTGAGTGAAAGATATCTGCCTTTATACAGAAAATACCGTCCGCAAACATTTAAAGATTTAATAGGACAGGAAAATATAGTTAAGGCTCTGACAAACGCAATCAACCTTAATAAAATTTCCCATGCGTATTTGCTTTGCGGCCCGAGAGGCACCGGTAAAACTACAACGGCAAGAATTATCGCAAAATCACTAAACTGTGCAAAAGGCCCGACTCTGGAACCCTGCGGAGAATGCCCAAGCTGCAAGGATATTGCAAACTCGACTCCTATAGACGTTATAGAAATAGATGCCGCGTCTAACCGAAAAGTTGAAGACGCAAGAAATATACTCGAAAAAATTCAGTTTGTTCCAGTAAACGGCAGATACAAAATATATATTATAGACGAAGTTCATATGCTTACGACAGAGGCTTTTAATACTCTGTTAAAGACTCTTGAAGAACCCCCTGAAAACGTAATTTTTATCCTTGCAACAACGGAACCGCACAAAGTGCTTGATACAATAATCTCTCGCTGTCAGCGTTTTGATTTTCGAAGGATTACAACAGAAGACATCGTTGCAAGGTTAAAGTACATATCAGAGCAGGAAAATATAAAAATAACGGATGAAGCTTTATTTACTATAGCAAGAAGTTCTGCCGGCGGTATGAGAGATTCTCTCGCACTTTTAGACCAGATAAGCGTACTTGATGCTGACAAAGAAATCACTCCAGATGATGTTAACGAGATGCTCGGGCGTTTGTCTTTTGAAACTCTTTTTGACTTAAGCAGTGCAATAACAGATTCTGACACGCAAAAGGCAATTACTCTTTTGGATTCAGTTTATAACAAAGGCAACGAACCTTTCCAGATTATCACAAACCTTATTCAGTATTTCAGAAATCTTCTGGTTGTAAAAAACTGTTCCGATCGAAAAATTGCGGCAGAATTGACCCAGTTGAGCGAAGCACATATACTCAGCTTGAAAGAGCAATCGCAAAATCTGGAGCCGGAACAAATTTTGTATATTATAGAGCGGCTTTCTTTTTATTCAAAAGAAATCAAAGATACGACAAACAGATATCTCTGGCTGGAGCTTTGCGTGATAGAGCTTTCTTCTAATGTTAAGTTTTCGTCTTATTCTCAGCTTTTAGAGAGGATAGAACGCCTTGAAGCGGGCATACAAGATAGTAGCGTCCCGCCGGTTTTTGCACGTGCCAAACAACCGGAGCAGGTATATTTTCAAACGGCGGCCCCTGCTGTTGTTAAAGAAACCGTAGCGCAGACTTCCGTACAAAATACGGAAAAAGAACTGTCAGCCGGACAGGAAGAAACTATTGAACACAACTGTGTGCAAGAAATACAATCCGGTGAAAATCCTGAACCGGTTAAACGGGAAGAGCCTTCTCAATCCCAACAGTCGGCTCCTTCACAGCATACAGGCACGGATATGGCGGCTGTATGGTCGGGAATTCTGCAAAATATTACGAGTATTCCCTCAAGAATGTTTTTCTACAATCTTTCACGTCCTCTGGAACTTACTTCAGAGGGGATTACAATTGCCTTCGGCAAAGAAATTTTTGTAAAACAGGCACAGGACAACAGCAAAAATGCACCGCTTAAAAAAGCTGCAATGGCTTATTTTGGTGTAGAGGATATCAATATCCACATAAAACTTGTTGACGAAAAAGAGCTTGCTCAAGCTGCTGCCGCAAAACCCGTTATAAATAAACTGGAAAGAAAACCCGCAGCTCCTGTTTTAAACAATGAATCCTTCTCTGAAAAAGAAGAAGAGGAAGAAAGCATTGCACTCATAAAAAAAGAGCATCCTCAAGCAGCGGAAGAAACTGTTCACACCATGGCAGAATCTTATCAGCCTGATTTAGAAAACAGCACCGGGGATTCCGGAAAAAAAAATGATGTGCCGATAAATATCTCAGACCGCTCAAGAATGGTTATGGAACTTTTTAACGGAAAGTTTATCGATTAATTTTACAAAAAGTTTAACATTGATTGTTTTAACAATGTTTCTTAATTATAATAAGCTCAATGCAATAGACTCAATGAGGATAGTATGAGTTTTAAAGTTGAGTATGTAAATAAATTAAAGGTCTTTTTTACAGTTTGTGTTATAGTTCTGCTGTTTGTTTTTGCGCAATTTTTGAAAGGGGCTTTTGCCGTTGTCGAAGACAAACTTGTTGATTTACGCAGCAGGTTAACACTCGACGGCGGACTTTTTTCACAAAGATATAAAAGCGCCGACAGCAATATTGTCATTGTTTCAATAAACGATTTGACCCAGTATGAGGCGGCTAATTCGCCGGAGTTGAATTTGAGAAAATGGCCGTGGTCGCGTGAGGTGTGGGCTAAGGTTATAAATTTTCTGGAAAAACAGAATCCCAAAGTCCTTGTTGTGGATTTGAATTTTTCAAACTATGAAGATTTATCGCGAAATTATGCGTCTGCTGATATGCGGCTTGCAGATACTCTGGGGTATTACAAAAATATAGTGCTTGCAACAGCTTTAAGAACGCAGGTCGGGGACGATGAAAAATATGACGCTTCAAAAATTCTTGATAATTTTGAAAACCCTTATTCCCCCTCCAGTGATGCTTTGAGTATGCATATTTATGATGAAAATTTAGATTCCAATATAACTTATTATTCACATACACCTATACCGGATATTTTTACAAACAGCACAACAATGGCCGTGACTAATCTTGTTACCGATAAAAATAATAAAGACGAAAATGTCAGATACTCTCAGCCTGTATACAGATTAATTAAAGGCAACAAGGAGTTTTATATTCCTTCTCTTGCACTTGCTACAATGATGAAATACAACGGCATTGATCCTCTGACAGAGGAAATTGTTATAAAAGATAACGTACTTCGAACCGCGAAAAATTCAATACGTCTGGATTCAAAAGGCAGAGCTTTAATAAACTGGCACAAAGATGTAAATGCTTATACGGATATTCCGATAAATGCTGTGTTGTTAAGTATGGTCAGAGGCGTTAATTATTTTGAATACGACAACAAGAAAATCCCGCTTGATTTCTTTAAAGATAAAATAGTAATCATTGCGCAGACTCAATCTGCTACGGAAACTCATAATACACCTGTTGCTAAAGATATGCCCGATGCGCAGATAAAAGCTACGATTATTGATAACTATATAAACGATGCAAATACACAAACAGATTTGCGCAAAAATTTTGTAAAACATCTTAACCCTGTTAAAGGTGCTATAATTACGGCGGCATTTTGTATGGCAATAATTATAGCAATGCTGGTTGCAACAAACCTGCCTCTTGCTTTTATAAACGGTGTATTACTGATATGTACATATGTTTTATTTGGCGTGTTTGTTTTTGCTTACCCGCACTTGAGGCTGCTTATTGATATGGCAGAACCCCTGTACTGGATAATTGCAATATTTATGCTGGCTTTCGGGTTAAAAGCACATTATGAACTTAAAAGAAAACGGAAAATTGAACGTATTTTCGGCAATCTTGTTTCTGAAAAAGTTCTTAAACAGCTTGTTAACAAACCTCACAGACTCAATCTTAAGTCTACGGTACAAAAAGTTACTGTTATGTCATGTAATATCTATAACGATATACAAATTTCAAAAGCACTTCCACCTGAAAAATATGTCGAATTAATTAATAAAATATTTAATTCCATTGAAAAAATAATCTTTAAATACAACGGTACAATCAACCGCTTTGTCGGAAATTCCGTGCAGGTGTACTGGGGCTACCCCATACACTCCCGCAAAGACAGCGAAAATGCTCTGCGTGCTGCTATAGAAATTCAACAAAAAATTGATGAAATAAATACAAGCGTAAGCAATATAAATTTTGAAGAATATGATGAACAAACTTTTGACGGAAGGAATAAATATTCCGTTGATGTAAAAATCGCAATCAATACAGGCGATGCGCTTGTCGGGCAGATAGGTTCTTCTAATATGTCAGATTTTACCGTTATGGGAGAAACCGTCGATATTGTTGAAAGAATCAAAGATATTTGTCTTGAATTTAATAAGGACATAATTGTCACGGAAAATACACTGAACAATATTGACGAAAAAATACCGGCAGAGTATATCGGTTCAATAAGAGTTAAAAACTCCTCGGACAAGGTTAAAATTTTTGAAATAAGATTATAAATTAAGCCCGATTATAAAATGTGTGCGTTGAGTTAAAACTTATGCTCTAAATTAGGGTGCCAGATTACATTCTTTTTTATTACTTTTGCCGGATTCCCCGCAATAATTGTATATTCTTCATTAAATTCTTTTGTAACAACAGCACCGATTCCGACAATTGTATTTGGCGGAAGTTTGGCATTTTTAGTTAGTTTAACACCTTCGCCTATCCAGCAGTGTTCTCCGATTTCCAAGGGTTTTTGAATATTGTTAATCCTTTGTTTTGTATCTTTGTCAAAAATTGCATGCCCGTCAGTCGGCCAGATAGAAATGCTGTTTGAAAACAAACAGTCATCTTTTACTATTAATGCTGCATTTTTTTCATTCAAATAGATATTTACTCCAAAGGCTCGTATATTTTTTCCGAGTATAATTTTTTGTCCGTTCCCACAGCAAATATTGATATCTAAATCTTTACAGACGGAATTTTCTCCAATTATAACAGTTGCATTGTTTGCGTGTATTGTAATGTGAGAATTATAGAAGTCTGTATTTCGGGCAATTTTTACGGTATTGTTGCTGCCTTTAATTCTGATACAAAGTCCCGCGCAGCTCTTTTTTGCTTTCCGGGCAGAATCATCCTCGCTGAAAAAGATAATTTTGTTATTTTTACCTTCAATAAGTGACAGGTTTTTTCTCAAATTTTTTCTTTTTTGAGAATCCCAAACACAAATCCACATCATTTTATTAAGAAATTTATGCCACTCATTTTTTAAGCCCATTTTACATCTCCCTGAATACAAACTTGAACTCAACGCAAAACATTATTTTAATTATACATAAAATGAGGCTTGCGGGTGCAAAATTTCAAACACCAACCTTCTGCCGGCATGTGCTTAAGCAGATAATATACATATTAAAAAAGAGGGGATTATCCCTCTTTATCAATATGATGGTATAAAAAATGCGATTATACTAAACCTAACATTTTTTTGTACCAGCTGAAAGTTTCAAGCTCAAGACCGTTGAAAGTTGTCTTTAAGCATTGTCTTTTCAGATAGCTTTCAAATTCGTCGTTAAATTTGGATTTAACCTTTTTTTCTTCCTTTGATGCAGTTTTTGTGGACATGGTTGGCCTCCTTTTGGATTTTTGGGATTAAATAAACACACATATATATAAATCAAACCTAGACCTATGAAATTTATTATAGCATACTCTGGCCATGTTTGTCAGCACTTTTACTATAAATGTAAAAGTTGTAAAGGTAAATTTTTGCTAAAAATCAAGCATATTTTAAGTTTTATGTCTTTACACATCTTAACAATTAGTGTATCTGTGACAATTATTGTAAAACAGCACGGGCTATTTTACTCGGCGGATGCAGTCTGTCACCTGATGGCAGGTCGCCGTATTTTTCTTTCATTCGGGCAATAAGGCGCTTTTTATCAGGGTCGGGATCAAAAAACAGTCTTTCGTATATACTGACCCCGTCGGCCACTATAGGTGCAGTAGAATTGGAAAAAACTTTTCCGTATTTTTTTATAAAAGCACGATGTGCTACAGCATTCATCCCCAGAAAGTTTAACTCCTCCTGTACGGAACTTTGTCCGTCTTTGTCTTTTGCGTGTCCTGCTTCGTGCAAAATTGCCTCTCCTATTGCCAGCATAACCGCAAAATCTTTTGTATTTTGGTATTTTTTGTTAATCATTATCGCATTGCGATCAAAGCTGTATTGTGCATGGACTCCTTTTTCAAACGGTTTTGCAAAATAGAGCCTTATATTTTCTTTTTCAATAAAATCAACGCATTCTTTGCCTGATTTAAAAGGAAGCTGCATTCCCATGTTTTCGATATACTTTATGTCTTCTTGCGAAAATGTCAGGTCGTTGATTTCTGATAAAGCAGTCGTTAATACACTGTCACGCACCCATGGCATATCCTTTGAAAAATCTATGTCAGCCGGCTTTGACACCGTTTTGGGCGGTGTCCAGCGTAATTTTGATACAGGTGTTGCAATACTTGCGTATACTGGTGAAATAGGAGTCATAACAATCGCTGTTTAAATTATCACAAAAATCGGTAAAATCACTTAATTTTCGTTGTCGTAAGAAATTGTGTAGTCTGAGCTGACGGCAAGCCATCTGAAAGCTTCTTCGTTATCGCTTTCCGGCAGGTCAACAACAAATGTCCCGCCGTATCTGCCTCTGGAAAAATTTACAATCCCCTGCTTCGAAAGATTTTGCAGGGCTTTTCTTATCGTGTTTGAAGAAACATCAAACTGCCTTGACAAATCTTCCATTGAAGGAAGTTTGTCGCCTATGTCGTAGTTAGAGGCTATAAATTTTTTGATTTCGTTTTCTATTTTTTGGTAGCTGTAAAATGCCGCTTCAGCAGCGGAAGCAAATATAGAAGTTTCGTTAAGCGGCTGTAAAACACCTGTTTGCCGGTTATCGTCGGGTATTTTTATTATTGTTGTACCGTATCTGCCGCGTCTGGCTAGCAGATAGCCTTCATCTATAAGTGTTTTCATTGCATCGTGTACTGTTTTTATGCTCACTTTAAGAATTTCAGACAATTCTTGATGCGCAGGCAGTCTGTCGCCTATTTTATAGTTTTCTCTTATATAATCCTTAAGCTCTCGTTCAACTTTATAAACAAGAGTGTCGGCGGTTATTTCTTCGGTTTCGGTGTTTAAAAGATCTGTTTCGTCTTTAGAAAATTCCGGCTGTTTTTTTAATATCCAGTTGGAATCATTTGAACGAAAAGCTTTTGCTTCGATAATCCCTTGCGAAGCAAGAAAATCAAGCGCCAGACGTATTGTATTTGTCGAATTGCCTATTTCTGCCGCTAAAAATCTTGCTGACGGCAAAGAATCGCCGGGGGCGATATTGTTGTCTACCAAATATTTTTTTATCTGTGTAATTACTTTTTCTCTTTTGGAAGACGCTTTTCGAATAATGGGGTTTGAGGCATTTTCTCCTTTTATAATTGTGCCTATACGTTGTTTAGATTCCAAAAAACCGGCATCTTCAACGCATCTTACGGCATTTTGTACGGTACCTACGCTGACTCCGAGGTAATATGCAATATCCTGCTTTTTAGGCAGCAGAGAGTTTGGCTTTAGCCCGCCTTTTTTTATTCCTGATACAATCCAGTCAGTGAGCCATTTTTTGATTATTGAATCTTTTGATTCAAATGTGTTTTTAAAGTCAGGTATTTCTTTTGGAAGCTGTGAAATTTCGATACGTTTGAGTTCTGATTTTTCAAGTTTTTCAAAACCTTTTGATTGTTGAGATGCAGACTTTTCTGCCATGTTAGACCTCCGGCTTTTTCTTTTTAGGAAGCTTTTTTCCACACAATGTATTTGCTTATTATACCATATAAGTAAAAAAACAAAAGATATTTTTTTGTTAGTTTTTGTACAAATGTAAACTAATTCTTAACAAAATAAAAAAGCTGCGCAATTTCCGCCGCATAAATTTTTTTTATATAAAAGGGGAATTATTTTTTTGAGGATGAACAACATAGAAGGAAAATAATTGTTTAATGCGCTGAAAATGCATATTTTCAGATAACTAAAACCGAAAAGGGCGAAAGCAGAATTGGCTGCAAGGAAAACACTTCCCTTCGCCCGCCGGTTTTAAGAACAACTCAGACAAAAATACCGGAGTATTACTCCGGCATCTTATCTGAAAATATTTGATTTATTGTTCGTTATCAGGCGGCTGGTACCACTGAAGGACATCAGGATATATGCAGTTGTCATTCAGTTTTCTGCCTGCAAAGAAAATAGCATTGAGTTCGGACTTTTGCTTGCCTTCAAGGGTTTCAAAATATTGATCCTGTCGAATGAGTACGGCAATTTCTCTTTCGGCTTCGATATTGTCATCCGAAAGTTGGGACTCGAGGTACTCGATTCGCTCTTTTATTTCACGCCTTGCTGACTTGATTGCGTCCATCACTTCATCTGCGTTATTTAAAGTTCTTTTTACTTGGTTTTCTACTAATTTCAACATAAAACGGCCTAAATTGTCTGGATACGGTACACTCATTTTATTAACCCGGCTACCTTTTCTATTATACTGCATGAATCACATATATATAAAGTCTTTTTTTGCTATCTAAATTCAAAAAAACAACAATTTGTTACATATCTTAAAGAATAGAGCGGAAAATAAGTGGCTTTTTATTCAGCGGCGTTGTTTTTGATATTCTGCAAATGCTTTAATAGCACTACTCTTTGAAAATATTTCAAAATCCGTCAGGTTTAAAAGAATATATTTATTCTGCAATTGTTTGAAAAAAGCCTGTTTTATGTGTTGATTCTTAAATATGCTTGTGGTTTGATTAAATTATCGAATGCCCGAGGGAATAATCCTCTCGCAAAGGGTCTTATGGCTGAAAGACCGCCTGAGGGTAAAATTTAGAAAACAAAAAACAGGAGAACAAGCCAAAAATGGTTAAAATCAGATTAAAAAGACTCGGATATAAAAAGAATCCTACTTTCAGAATTGTTGTTATAAACGACTTACAAAAAAGAGAAGGCAGACCTATTTGCGAATTAGGCCACTATAATCCTAAAACAAAAGAAATGAAATTAGATAAAGCTACTGCTTTGGAATGGATTTCAAAAGGTGCTCAACCTTCTCAAACAGTTCAATACCTTATCAATAACTGTAACGAAGACGGTACTTTGAACTACAAACAAAAAACTGAAAAGAAACTTTCTAAAAAAGCATTAGCTAAATTGGAAGCTGAAAAAGAAGCTAAAGCTCAGGCAGAAGCCGCAGCAGCAGAAGCAGCTGCTCAGGAAGCAGAAGCACCTGCCGCTGAAGAAGCTCCCGCTGAAGCTGAAGCATAAACACAGATATTAACAGGGGAAAAGAACACTTATTAAGCCGCTTTTATAAAAAGCGGTTTTTCTTTTGTATTTTCTAATCTAGTGTAGCAGTCGCCGCCTCGAGCTTTCAAGCCGTCACTGCTCACCTTTGCCTTCTTTTTCGGCTGAACTGTGGTGAAGCCTGAAAAATGGCTTCAC
Source organism: Candidatus Gastranaerophilales bacterium (assembly GCA_944323685.1). Classification (GTDB taxonomy): domain Bacteria; phylum Cyanobacteriota; class Vampirovibrionia; order Gastranaerophilales; family Gastranaerophilaceae; genus Limenecus. The sequence goes on from CALUTJ010000009.1 coordinate 55,318, forward strand.
TATGTGAACAATGTGACATTCCAAAAATTCGTTCGCGTTGCTTTGCTCCTTATCATGAATTTTTCTCAGACATAATAAAAACTATGTAAAAAAAACACAACAAACCGTGGCTTTTTTGTTGCGCTCATGTTAATAATAAATAATATATGTTTGGTTGGAGAAGAAAATGATTACGATTAAAGACGTTGAACACGTTGCAAAACTTGCCAGATTGGAGCTTAGCGAGGAAGAAAAAGAGAAGTTTTCAAAACAACTCGGTGATATTTTAAAATATGTAGAACAGATGAACGAAGTTGATACAACGGGTGTTGAACCTATGAGTCACGCAATACCAATGGTTAATGTTATGCGTGAGGATGTTGTTGTCAGCGAAAATACTAAGGATGAACTTATGGCGAACGCGCCTTTAAAAGAAGACGGTTTCTTCAGGGTTCCTAAGATAAATTAAAAGGTTTAAAAAGCTTAGAGGACACACCCTCTAAGCTTTTTAACTTATGAATGTTTTTAACAACAGATATAATGACTAGATAGGGGTATAAAATGGGAACAAAGTATATTTTTGTAACAGGCGGTGTTGTTTCATCTCTGGGCAAAGGGATTGTTGCAGCGTCTTTAGGCAGGCTTTTAAAATCAAGAGGGTTTTCTGTCGTAATACAAAAATTCGACCCTTATATTAACGTCGACCCCGGAACAATGAGTCCTTTTCAGCACGGTGAAGTGTTTGTAACCGATGACGGTGCCGAAACAGACCTTGATTTAGGTCATTATGAAAGATTTACGGATACTTCTCTGGGTAAAATTAATAATGTTACCTCCGGCAGCATATATCAGACCGTCATAAAAAAAGAGCGTAAAGGCGAGTACTTAGGGGCTACGGTGCAAACCATACCCCACATAACCAATGAAATAAAGTCAAGAATCAAAAAAGCTGCCGCACAGTTTAAACCTGATTTTCTTATAACCGAAGTCGGCGGCACAATCGGGGATATTGAAAGTTTGCCTTTTATTGAAGCCATAAGACAATTCAGAACAGAAGCAGGCTTTGGTAACAGCCTGTCAATTCATGTTACTCTTCTGCCGTATTTGCCGACTTCAGGCGAGTTAAAGACAAAGCCATCTCAGCACAGTGTTTCAGTTTTGAGAAGTTACGGCATACAACCGGAGATTCTGGTTTGCAGAACGTCAAAACCTCTGCCTAAAAAAGAAAAAGAAAAACTCTCGCTGTTTTGTTCGGTTCCTGTTGATGCGGTTATAGAATGCAAAGATATGAAGTCGATTTATGAGGTTCCTCTTGCTCTTGAAGAACAGCAGATGGCTCATGTTGTGTTGCAAAGATTGCAGCTGCTTGATAAAAAGCCGAATCTTGATTCGTGGAAAAGGCTTGTTGAAAAAATAAGAAACCCGAAACGCACTTTTAAAATAGCAATCGCAGGAAAATATACAAATCTTTCCGATGCTTATATTTCCGTTGTTGAGGCGCTTAAACATGCCGGATACCACAAAGATGCCAAAATCGAGATAAAATGGATAAATTCCGAAGAATGTACTGACATGAAAAAGGCCAAAGAAATCTTATCTGACGTTGACGGGCTTGTTGTCCCGGGAGGTTTCGGGGTAAGAGGTATAGAAGGCAAATTGAATGCTATCAGATATGCCCGTGAAAACAATCTTCCTTTTTTGGGATTGTGCCTCGGTATGCAATGTACGGTAATTGAATACGCAAGACATGTAGTAGGCTTGAAAGGTGCAAATTCTACCGAGTTTAACGAAGGTACTCCGTATCCTGTTATTGATTTTATGCCGGAGCAAAAAAATATTGATGAACTCGGCGGAACAATGAGGCTGGGAAAATTCGACTGCGTATTGCAAAAGGGCACAAAAGCTTATGACGCATACGGAAAAGTAAAAACAATTTCTGAAAGACACCGCCACAGATACGAAGTTAACAACGAATATAAAAAACAGATAGAAGATGCAGGTCTGGTATTTTCCGGCATGTCGCCTGACGGCCAGCTTTGCGAGATAGTGGAATACCCTAAAAACGACTGGTTTGTGGCCTGTCAGTTCCACCCCGAATTCAAATCACGTCCGGAACATCCGCACCCTTTGTTCGAAGGCTTGATAAATGCTATAAGTAAAAACAAAGGAGTTTAATATAAAGAAATTTAACAAATTTGTCGAAATTTGAGGAAAGAATGTTATTTTTTCTGAAATTTGGGTATTTATAATATAGGAAGACATAATACAGGAGTGCGCGCGATATGAACATACTTATTTCAAACGATGACGGACTTATGGCAAACGGCATCAGAGCATTAACAGAAGCTTTAAGCTGTGAACACGATGTTTATGTAATTGCCCCTGACAGAGAGCGCAGTGCGGCAGGGCATTCTTTGACTTTGCATACACCTTTGAGGGTTGAGGAGCTTGACCCTAAATTCGGAGCAAAAAGAAACTGGGTAACAACAGGCACTCCCGGTGACTGCGTAAAAATAGGTTTGAGTGCGATTTTAGAACCTCACGAAATGCCGGATCTCGTTATTTCAGGTATCAATCACGGGCCAAACCTCGGGGCGGATATATTGTACTCCGGTACTGTTAGTTGTGCGCTGGAAGGCGCAATGCTCGGTTTTCCGGCTATTGCAACATCGCTTGCAGGGCTTCATTATGAGGTGGAAAATTTTGCTTTTGCCGCAAATTTTATGGCTAAATTTGTAAACAAAATAAAAGAGATAAACTTTCCTCAAAAATCAATCCTGAACATCAATTTCCCTTCTCTCGAAGCGGAAGATATTGCCGGGATTGCGATAACCAAGCTAGGTACCCGTATGTTTACAAGCAAATACGATAAACGTATTGACCCGAGAGGCAAAACTTATTACTGGCTGGCCGGCGAACTTATTGAATACGATGAAAACGACGGAACCGATATAAATGCCGTACGTCAGAACAAAGTTTCGATTACTCCTATAACTTTTGAGATGACGCATCAGAGCATTATGAAGGATTTGGAAAAAGCTTTCTGTAAAGAACACACCTGCGACTGGTTTGAGCCTGTTGAACAAGAAATAAAAAAGAAAAAGAAATAACCGAATATTAACAATGAAAAAGCGGATTTCAGTCACAGAAATCTGCTTTTTTACTTAAAAATTAAAAAATAGACCGTTTAATCTATCCGTAAACTCTGCAAATAATGTATAATTTCAGTAAGTCAATCAATTTGGAGTTTAATATGAAATACGATTTGGAATCAGTTCTTGCATGTGTAAAAAACGATGAACACTGGATAAAAAAACTTGTTATAGGTAGTGTACTCAGTATTTCAACGATTTTGCTTTTGTTGATACCGCTGCTGTTGTTTTTAGCTTTATTCCATTCGCCGGCCGCTGTTCCCGCAGTGCTTTTGTTATCGGCTTTTTGTCTTGTTGTTTGTACAATTATCGGCCTGTCTCTTTTGGGATATTGCTTTAAAGCCGGCCATGATTATTTAAACGATCCTATGACAAAACTCCCCGAGTGGTCTGATTTCTGGCAGCTGGTTCTGATAGGTTTTAAAGGCACACTGGGTTCAATTTTGTTTTATTTGCCTGTGATGTTTTTGACTGCGGCATATCTTTTTACAGCCCTGCATTTTGAACCTTTAGATGACAAGTCAGAAAGTGTAAAAACTCTGTTATTCTGTTTTGATATATTCACGGAACTTTTGTTTTGGGTTTATACGCTTTTTTACTCATTATTTATGGCTAATTTTATGAAAGACTTTAACCCGTTTGCATTTTTAAATGTATCTGAGGCATATAAACTTTTAAAAGGCAACGGTTTGAACTATTTTATTCTGGTGCTGATAGTATTGGCGCTTTCGTCGCTGCTTGGTTTTTCAGGGATTATTCTTGCACTGACAATAATAGGTTTGCTGGCAATTCCGTTTGTTTCATTATACGTTAGCATTATGAGCTGTATTTTAACTGCCCGTTTTATGCAAATAGCTAACGAACCCAAAAATGTTGAACAAAATTAAAATAAAACTAAGGAGAAATAAAAAATGGAACTCGATTTTGAAAAATCACTAACTTATATATCAAAAGACCCGGGCTGGGTAAATAAATTGCTTGCGGGGGCTGGCATATCTCTTGCTGGATTTGCGGTATTTTCAATACCGTTGTTTGCTTATTTGTTCAGCTCTTCTGCAATAATAGCTGTTTTATCATTTTTATTAAGTTTTGTTTGTTCAATAATACTGTATTTGCTTTGCACGGGGTATTATGCACAAACCGGCAGCAGAAGAATCAATTTTTCAAACTCTTTTCTGCCTGATTGGGCAGAGCTGGGCAAATTATTAAAAACAGGTTTAAAGTATAACATCGGATTATTTATATTCATTTTGCCCGTACTTATCGGTTCAGTGATATTTTTGGCAGCTCTTACATACTTAATTGCGCACAAAGGTTTGTTGCATCCGGCAGGCTTTTTGTTTATGACCTTGTTAGGCGCAATTGTCCTGCTTTTGCATCTGTTAACTTATGTATTTTGTCCGCTTATGATGGCTAATTTCTTTAAAGATTTAAAAATTCTGTCATTTGTAAATTTTAAAGAGGCTTTTGCCATGTTAAAAGGCAATGTTGGCAACTATTGTATCTTGATACTTCTTTATCTTGCGCTTTCCATTATGTTGCAGATAGCTTTTTCGGTTCTGTTTATGACAATAATCGGGTTGATTTTTGTGCCGGTATTGTATTTTTACATATATCTTGTTTCTGCGGAATTAACCGCGCAGTTTGTGCTTTGCGCAAAAGAAAAGCAGCAGGATGCGCCTGTTGAGGAACAATAAAAGAGAAAATAAATATTTTTCTCGCTGCAACCGCAGAAGGACTCGCTTGTTCTATGAGGATACCGGTAGGCGATGAGGGAGTGAATGTTGCGGGAGTTGTTAACGCGCCTGAAAATTATCTTTTACCCTGTTATATAGGCCTTGGCTATCCGTCAGAAGACAGACCGAAAATACAACAGGTTGAATACAGCACAAAACAGAAAATGCATTTTGGACAGTGGTAATGCTGCCCCGGAATCACCAACTGATTTTAAAATAACAAATTCCTGCTAAAATATTCTTATGAAAGAGCTTGAGTATCTTGAAATTATAAATAAAACGCTGTCTGATTCCTCGCTTTTAGGCGATGATTGCGCATATTTAAAAGAGTTTGATATTTGTGTAACGCAGGATACACTTGTGCAGGACGTGCATTTTCTTCTTGATACAACTGATGCAAAAACACTTGCACAAAAGGCTGTAAATGTTAACCTGTCAGACCTTGCAGCAGCAGGTGCAAAACCTCTTTATATAACAATTTCGCTGTCGCTGCCTGAGGATATCGACAAAAATTTTGTTGAAGATTTCTATAAAGGTATAGAGCTTGCAATTTCAAAATACAACGTTAAAATAGCCGGCGGAGATTTAACGGGCGCTGATAAAGTTTTTATTTCCATTTGTGCAATAGGCAAAAAATATAATACGGTTAATGTTTGCAGAAATTGTGCCAAACCTGATGACATAATTGTTGTGACCGGTGCTCACGGAAGCAGCGCAGGCGGTTTAAAGCTGCTTTTAAGCGGCAAAAAGGAGCCTCGAAAACTTATAAATAAACACCTTTTGCCTGTAGCTCAAATAGAAAAAGGCTGGATAATTATGCAAACCGCGTTTGAAAGCGGAGTGGAAAATATTGCAATGATGGATTCTTCTGACGGGCTTGCAGATGCTGTATACAAGCTGTCTACAGGGTGCGGATATCTGTTTGATGTTGATTATGACTCAATTCCCGTTGATAAGGAGTTAAAAAACGCTTTTCCAGATGAATGGAAAAACCTTGTAATGTGGGGCGGCGAAGATTTTGAGCTTGTCTGCTGCGTTGATAAAAAAATATATGAAAAGCTGGATAAAACAAAATTCTTTAAAATAGGCAAAGTTTGCGATAAAAAAATAACAAAAGAAATTGCCGTTAAACTAAAGCGGGAATTTGAAGACAATAGTTTTAAACATTTTTAAAAGGAATATATATGAAATTTGCGGTAGTTGTAACAGCGGGCGGAAGCTCTGCAAGATACGGGAAAAACAAACTTCTCGAAAAAATTGGAGGCAAAGAGGTTATATTGCATTCAATAGAAGCCTTTTTGCCATTTAACCCTTCACGGATTGTTGTTTCTGCCTCAAAAGAGTTTGCACCCGTCTTAAAAGAACTTTTGGCGGAAAATAATCTTTCTGAAGTGAAAATTGTTTTGGGCGGCGCAACAAGGCAGGCTTCTGTTTACAATGCACTAAAGGCTTGTGATTCACCCGATATAGCGGCGATTCATGATGCGGCACGACCTCTTATAAAAAAAGAAGATATCGAAAAATGTTTGAATAAAGCCATAGAAACCCAAGCCGCCATTGTAGGCGTCAAAGCCGTTGATACAATAAAACAAACAGATAACAACAATAAAATAACCGCTACACCTGACAGAAACAGCCTCTGGTATGTGCAGACTCCGCAAATCTTTGATTACAAACTCATTATGCAGGCGCATCAAAAATTTGAGGGTGAATCTTTTTCAGATGATGCAGGTCTTGTTGAAGCGCTTGGCAAAGATGTGTATATAACAGAGGGCAGTTATTCGAATATAAAAATAACAACACCAAAAGATATTTGTCTGGCGCAAATGCTGTATAAGATGTGAGTTTGTAATTTTTCTGTAACCTTTCTACGGAGTGTGGGGTAAATCTTTATTGAGCCTGTCGGGTGAGACAGACAGTATGCTATAATGCCATTGGATAAGGTATTTTATTATCCTGCGCTGCTCAACATTAAATCTTCTCCGACGGGAGAGGAAAGCAGCCGTATGAGCATAGCGAATTACGGACGCAGGTGAGAGTCGACAATACAGGTTATCAGCCTGATGATTCCAACCTTAGCCGGTCAGATTCTGAACACGTCCAATCATCGCAAACCTTCAAAGACGGGCGCTTCAGAATGACACAGAAACGTCATCCTGAGGGAGTGAAACGACCGAAGGATCTTTTAGTCGTGTTGGGCTGAAAACCCAATCTACTGTCTACTACTATTACCGCGTAAGCGGTGTGCGGCTCTGCCGCAGAAACAATAGAAAATCCGACCTTTGTATGAACTCTCTTCAAAACTAGATATTTAATCAACTTTTGAACGGAGTCCTTACAGCCGCTCAAAATCCGCTCCATAATAAAATATTATCAATAGTGTTCAAGCTCTGTTGACTATGTGAAATATTTTAAGATATATGATAGAATTAAGTTGTTCATCAGTAATAAAAAGTTAGGATAGAAAATGAAAATAATAAAAAATAATTTGATTTTAACCGCTATAACAGCACTTATTTTGGCAGGCGGGATTATTACTTTTGCAGCAAAAGCTCCCGAACAACCCGCCACAGCACCTGCTAAACAGGAACCAACCCTCGAACAACCGGTTAGACAATCACCTGATAAAGAAATTAATCTCGACAAATCCGTTAAAGCAGCGGAAGATAAACCTGCCGTTACAACTACTCCGCCAGCCAATGCTAATGAGTACACGGCTGTTTCTTCTTTAAATATTGTAAATAACCCTTCAGCTTATTTGAATAAAAAAGTTAGATTCAAAGCGGCTTTTGATAAATTTTCTACTTTAGGTTTGGATTACAAGCCTGCGTTTAGAGATTCTCAAAAATACATATCCTTCCTTATCAGAAGAGATGATGTAACCGATCATGTTATTCCTCTTTCTGAAATGAAAATATTTATTAAACGTTCCGAAGCGGAAAAATTCATTGATTTAGATTCCGGCGACATTATAGAAGTCTACGGCAAAGTCTTTTCTGATGCTTTAACAGACGCCTGGGTTGATACAGACAAACTCGTCGTTATTTGCAAAAAGAAAAAAGATGAAGATAAGAAAAGCTAAAAATTGAAATAATAAAAAATATAAACAATAATATTTATCGTATTTTAATTATTCTGGAAAATTATTGCGGAGTTATGGAATATGGCAAACACAAAAGCAGATAAAATTGCAAAACAAGAAGAAAAAAATAAAGTTTATTTGACGGTGCACGGGCACTTTTATCAGCCGCCCAGAGAAAATCCCTGGCTTGAGGCAATTGAGCTGCAAGACAGTGCTTTGCCGTTCCATGATTGGAATGAAAGAGTAAATCTCGAGTGTTACAATCCTAACTCTGCATCAAGAATCGTTGACGATAAAAATAAAGTGCTGGATATAGTTAACAACTACTCCTTGATGAGTTACAACTTCGGCCCGACGCTGTTATCGTGGATGGAAAAACATGCCCCGAAAACTTATGAAAGAATAATAAAAGCAGATGTAGTCAGCCGTGTGCAGTTTTCCGGTCACGGAAACGCTATTGCTCAGGTTTACAACCACATGATTATGCCTCTTGCAAACAGAAGAGATAAAGAAACTCAGGTAAAATGGGGCATAAGAGATTTTGAATACAGATTCGGCAGAATGCCCGAGGGGATGTGGCTTGCAGAAACCGCTGTTGATGACGAAACTCTTGAAGTTTTAGCGGATAACGGAATTAAATTCACCATTTTATCGCCGTATCAGTCTTTAAAATATCGAAAAATGGGGGATAAAGACTGGACTGATGCGGGCTGGGGTAACATTGACCCTGCAAAGCCTTACAGATATTTTATAAAAAACAATCCTAAAAAGTTTGTTGATTTATTCTTCTATGACGGCGCGATTTCAAAATCAGTTGCATTCGATAATATTTTGCAAGACGGCAACAAATTTGTTTCAAGACTTAAAGAAGGTATTTCAACCGCCAGAAACTATCCGCAGCTTATCAATATCGGTACTGACGGAGAAAGTTACGGGCACCATACAAAATTCGGCGATATGGCGCTGGCATATGTTTTGCGCGTAAAAGCAAAAGAAGAAGGCTTTACTATCACAAATTACGGTGAATATCTCGAAAAATACGGAGTTCACGATGAAGTTGACATAAAACAGGCATCATCCTGGAGCTGTTTCCACGGCGTCGGCAGATGGAAAGAAGATTGCGGGTGTTCTACAGGCGGGCAGCCAAGCTGGAACCAGCGTTGGAGAAAACCCCTCAGGGATGCATTGGATTATTTGAGAGATAATTTGATTGAACTTTACGAAAAACACGGCAAAAAATTCTTTACAAAAGATCCGTGGGATGTGCGTAATGAGTACATTAACGTGATTTTAGACCGAAGCGAATTGTCTATTAAAAATTTTCTTAAAAATAATCTCAAGCCTGAATGTGACGATTCCGACAAAGTTGCAGCCATGAAACTTTTGGAAATGCAAAGGCAGGCAATGCTTATGTACACAAGCTGCGGTTGGTTTTTTGCTGATATTTCCGGTATAGAAACCACCCAGATTATGAAGTATGCTGCACGTGCAATGCAGCTTGCCGCAAGCTTTACAGAAAAAGATTACGAAACAGAGTTTGTTAATATTCTGGCTAACGCTCAAAGTAACATTAAGGAATTCGGCACGGGTGCCGATATTTACAAAAAATTTGTAAAACCGTCTGTTGTTACAATAAAACAGATAGTCAGCCTCTGGGCAATATCTTCGCTTTCTGAAGAGGATATGGAAGATGAAACAACTTTCTATTGCTATGATATTAAACGTTTGAATTACAAAGTTGTTTCTAAAGGCAAAAACAGTCTGTATCTCGGGCGTGTTGAGATAAAATCTCAAATTACGCTTGAAAAGTATGATATGATTTTTGCTCTGCTCAAATACTCGGGCGGGGATTTCCACTGTGCAATCAAAGAATATGCTTCAGTTGAAGAAAGCAACAGTATAAGAAAGAACATGACCGAGACATTTATAAATTATCCGCTTACTGAAATTATCAGAAGCCTTGATAAAAACTTCGGTACGGAATACTACACACTTAAGGATATATTCATTGAAGAAAGAAGAAAAATCCTTACAATAATGATGCAGGGTAAAACAAAGAAATTTTCAGGCCTGTACAAAGATATTTACGAAGACGGAAAAGCTTCTGTTCTCAACTTCAAAAGTCTCGGGCTGGCTCCGCCGGACGAATTTAAAATTGCTGCAAGATATGTTCTCGGCGTAGACTTTAACAAACAAATTGAAGATTATCAAAAGTCTATGAACGAACATGATCTTCAAGAAGCGATAGACATTTATAACGAAGCTAAATGGCTCGGGGTTTCGCTGGATAAAAAGCTGGCTAACAATGTGTTTACCGAAAAAATTACGGATGCAATGTATGATTTGGCCAAGAATCCTGAAATCCACAGAATAGAAACTGTATTGAGCCTGTTTAAATACGTAGATGCTCTTGAATTGCATATTGATACGTCAGAATCTCAAAATACTTATTTTAATAAAATCCATGAAATTCTTGAGTCTGTTGTTTCCAATATAGAAGACATAAGCAGCGATTATGACAGAAAATTTGTTCTGCTTTTGCTGGAACTCGGCAACAAATTGAATATTAATACGGATTTTTACAGAGAAACTTTCGACAAAGCAATGTCACCGTTGACAGCTGCAATGAAACAGCTTAAAGACACTAAGAGAAGTAACTGATAAATTTATCCGTCAGATAAAAACGAATTTTACCTGTTTTTGCAGGGTAAATTCAAGCAGGTCTTTTTTCTCTTCAGCCATTTTTAAGTTTGGCTTAAATCCTATTGTTTTTAAGCCGAGTTCGAGAGTATCTTCGGTTTCTTTAGCCTGCATTCTGAGTATAAGATTTTTGTGCGGTTTGTCCAGACCGTCGGCAAGCCTTAAGATTGCACCGAGTTTTGTCACAAGCTCTCTGTCTTGCTGCGGCAATTGAGCGAAAATCTCGTGTTTATTGATATCAGGGAATGAGCCTCTGTGATATCTTGCAATATTGGCAATAATTGCGGCATCTTCTCTGGAAAAACCGTCTATTCCTTCATTTATAATAATATTCATTGTGTGTTTGTGATGAGATTTTTTTTCTACCGCATAGCCAATGTCGTGCAGCAAGGCAGCTTGTTCAAGATATTGTACGGATTTTGACGAAAGGTTTTTATATTCTTCTGCATTTTGATACAGCGCCTCAAATATCATCAGCGCGTATTTTTTTACGTCTGTAGCGTGTTCTTTATCTTTACAGTATTTTTCGTACAAGTTAACTTTTGGCATTGTTGTATTCATTTTTGTTTATTATTCGTTTTTAAGAAGTTTTTCTATAACATCAAGCAGGTAATCCTGATTGAAGTTGGATTTTTTAATGAACGCATTAACATCCGGCATGTCTTTTGTGAGATGTTCCGTATCATATGAAGTAATCAATATGATAGGAATATTCTGAAGTTTGCGGTGGTTTTTGAGTTCTTTAACAAACATTCGTCCGTCCATTTCAGGCATTTCCATATCTGATAAGATAAGGTCAAAATCATCTTTATAAAGACTTTCGAACGCTTCTCTCGGGTTTTTAACCATTTCAAAACTGTAGCCCCAGTGTACAAGAATATTTTTTAAGAGTTCTCTTGTAGTCATTGAGTCGTCGACAATGAGTATTTTATAATCTTTATTTGTTTTTGGCTGTAATTGATATTTAGATGAGGGAATAAGCGGTTTTTCCGCGGGAACATAGGTGCTTTTGTACAGCTCGGGTATATTGAGAATCAAGCAGACATCTCCGTTGGCTAGAGTTGTAATCCCCGATATGTTTTTTAATTTCATAATCGGAGGTTCAAGTTTCTTTTGCAAAATATTTTGATCTCCGAGAATTTTGTCAACAATAATGCCCATAAGGCTGTTTTCTACGTCAATTAAAATAACGGTTTTTTGTTCACTGTTTTGATATTCCATATCAGGGGGAAGTTTCATTAAATCGCTCAGGTAAAACAGGTTTACTGTTTTTCCCTCAATTATTATGGATTTGCAATTGTTGCGTACATAAATATCTTTGTTGTTAATCCACATAACTGTTTTTATTGCAGTCATCGGCATTGCAAAAAGTTGTTTTGCTGCCTGAACGATAAACGCTTTGAGTGTGGACATTGTAACTGGCAATTCAATTGTTATTTTAGTTCCCTGATTAGGTACTGAAAATACTTTAACGCTTCCGTTAAGCTGTGAGATTTTTGTTTGTACAATATCAAGTCCGACTCCGCGTCCTGATATTTCCGTGACAACTTTTTCCGTTGAAAATCCCGGCCAGAAAATTATGTTCATAATCTGTTCAGCAGAAAGATAATCGGCCTCTCTTTTGGTTATAAGATTTTTTTCCAGTGCGCGGTCTAATATTTTTTGTAAATCAATACCTCTGCCGTCATCGTGAATCTCAATTATGATTTTATTTTGTACACTTTTTGCAATAAGATAAATTTTTCCTTTAGGCGATTTACCGGCTGCTATTCTTTCCTGCGGTGTTTCAATGCCGTGGTCGATAGAATTTCTTATAATATGCATTAACGGAGCTTTTATTTCTTCAATAACTTTTTTGTCTGCGCTGGTTTCGCTACCCGAGATAAGAAGTTCAATGTCTTTGCCCGTATCTTTTGAAATATCTCTTATCATTCTCGGGAACATATGGAATATTGTTGCAAGCGGAAGTACTCGGATGTTTTTTACCATGCTTTCCAGCTGGGTAATAATAACATTCAATTTTGTATCTTCTTCGTCAACTGATTTTTGAAGACTGAGAATCCTGTTTGTCAGTTTTAAAATTTTTGAGGAATTTTCCTGAAAAATTGAATAAATCTGCTTGCTGAAAACAGACAGGGTCGAGTAATCTATTTTATCATCTTTATTAAGATACTTTCTGTCGTAATATTTTATAAAGCTTTGGGATTTGTGGTTAAAGTTACGCCATTCGTTAAGGTCAACAAGAATTTTTTCAAGTTCGGAAACATTTTTTTTGTGTTTTATTCTGCCTATAATAAGTTCTCCCATCTGGTTTACCAGACGGTCAAGTTTTTTTGAATCCACCCTCAGTGTTCTTATTGAAGTTGTTTCAAAAGAGTTAAAGAAGTCCTGTGCTTTTTTAACCGGCAGCGGTGATTTGTCTATTGTCGTACTGAGGTTTGATAACGGATTTACGGAAGAATCAAGATCAAGCATCTGTTTGATAATATCAAGACGCTGCAGCACCAGAGAAATATCTTCTTGCTGTTCGTTATCTTCCAGAGCTATTTTTTCCGCGGAAGAAAAACACTGTTTTAGTACTGCGATAATTTCTTTTTCGGGTAGTTTTTTTGCATTTTGTATTATCCCTAAAATTTCATCAAGTTTTTTTGCAAGGCTTGTTACTTCGCTTTTGGTGTTTGCTTCTGTAATGTCTTTTATATAGCCCTGAATTTTGGGTATTTGTGACAAATTTGTTTCTAAGTGTCCCAGCTCATCTTTTATGGAAGCTATATTGTTAAGAAGAATTTTTACTTCGTCATTTGGTTCGTGCTCTGTATTATTTTCATGTTCCAGAGCTGCTTCATGCTCATCATGGATTTTTTTTGAAATTAAACCTTGTATATCAAGCTTTTTTATATTTTGAGCTTCATAAATATTATTTAAACTGTTTAAAATTTTAAGAAGCTTTTGATTGAGTTCTGCAACTTCTTCTTCATTTACCAGATTTGAGCTTTGCATTACAAAATCGATTTTTTGTTCAATTTCGCTAAGTGTTTTTTTTATGTCAGTATAATCTGTTTCGTCAAATTCTTCTTTAAGTTGTTTAATTAAATCGTCAAAAGTCTCTATATAAGACGAGCCTTCTTCACCTGCCATGTTATTGAGCAGAAGATACCCCTCGGAGAGCATTGCATTGATTTTGTTGATGCTTTTTTGCTGCTGATTTTCCGGTTCGTCAGAAGGCTTTTCCGCTACGGGAGCTTTAGGCTGCTGCTCTACGGAGTGTTTTTGGGGCAGCGGTGCTATTTCTTCATTTTTTTTAAGGACTTCGTCTATTTTATCAATTTGTTTTTGTATATCGTCAGTGTAGTATTCTTTTTTTAATTTTACCGATTCCTGAATAAGCTCTGACATCAAGTCTATTGCATTATATAAAGCATCGGAGATTTCTCTGTTTATTTTGATTTTTTTTTCTTTTGCAAGTCCAAGAACATCTTCTGCTTTGTGTGCCAGTTTTTGGATATTATTGAAGCCTATCATTCTTGCTGCACCCTTTAGGGAATGGGCATCCCTAAAAAGATAAACGAGCAAATCTTCGCTATCCGGATTAGATTCAAGCTGAAGAAGATTGTTATTGAGTTTTTGAACGATTTCTTCAGTTTCGCTTCTGAATATATTTAAAATTTCATCAAACTCTTCCGGTGAAAAATCCATTTATGCAACCATTGTTTCTATATATTTTTTAATTCATTTATATTATCAATATTGTCATTAAACGTGTTGAGAACATCCGACAGATTGTTTACGTTTTCTTTAATATCTTTAACTATGTCGCCGGACAGTTTTTCTTGGTTTTCCGAGTTAAAGGAAACGTTTTCTATAAATTTCATTAGAGTAGACATTGTGTTATTTAAAACGTTAAAGTTTTCTTCTATGTTGCCTGCGAGTTTTACCCCCGATTCAATTTCTTTACTGCCTTCTTCCGTAGCCATAACAGTAGAGTTTGTTGTGTGTTGTATATCGTTGATAAGAGAGGCAATTTTTGTAGTGGCCTGTTTTGATTCATCAGCGAGTTTACGGATTTCTCCGGCTACAACGGCGAAACCTTTTCCGTGTTCACCGGCTCTGGCTGCTTCTACCGCAGCATTGAGCGCGAGCATGTTTGTTTGTTCCGCAATGTCTTCTACAAGACCGATAATAGAGCCGATTTGCTGAATGTATTCGCTAAGCTCAAGGATTAATTCCGCAATGATTTGTATACGCTGTTTTAATACAATCATTTTGTCTATATTTGCCTGTACAGGTTTTTGTTCAATTTCAACATTTTTTAGTGATTGGGTCACTTTGTACAAAATTTCTTTGGAATTTTGTTTTAATGTAAACGATAAAGATTTTAATTTTTCCACATTGTTTGCTGCAGTCAAAAAAGTATGTTCATATTTTGAAATCTCATTTTTTTGTTTTAATGTTATTTCAAGAATTTTAGAGGCAGAATCAGAGGTGAATTTGGTCTTGCTCAGGATATCATTTTTTAATTCTCTCATCAGCCAGTTTTTTGACCAGAAATATTGTGCAATGTATGCGATGAGTATAAGCAATATTGCAACAATCGATACAGGGTTCCAAGCCTGTTTTATTGAAATAACAGTTGTTAGTGCAAGGAGTATCAAAAAGAAGATTATATCCATAATCAACTTGATATCTGATTTCTTTTTATAATTCAATTCATTATTGTCATTCATAATAATCCTCTTAACTCCCTGTTATTTTTCCTCAAAATGCAATATAATTATTTTATTACAAATTTTTATTTATGTCGATGATTTAGAACAGTAAATACGGAATCGGAATTATTTATATTATGGAATACAAAACACCTCTTTTGACAATTAATGATCCTGAGAATTTAAATTTGTGCTTTTTGCTTGACGAAAATATTTATGCACTGAATGCGCAAAATATTCTCGAGGTCACATCACTGCCTATGTTGAATGAACCTCAAAAGCTGCCGGAATATATTGTCGGGATTTTAAATTATAATGATTTGTTTATAAAGGTTGTAGATATAAGAAAGATTTTTGCTCTTCCTCAAAAAAAATACGACCTTAATAACAAAATTATTATTGTTAAAGGTGATGAATCCCTGATAGCAATAATTGTGGATGAGGTAACCGACTTTTTTACAGCACAGCCTTCTAAAATACAAAGAGTAATGGGCGAAAATTTCAATAATATAACAAGAACTTTTTATAAATTAGATGATAAGGTTGTTAATATTATTGATATTCTTAACCTTGAAAAAGTCATAAAAAAAGCCCAGTTTAGTGAAAATACGACACATTATACAAATCTTTTTCCTGATGATGAAGAATCTGTTTGTGTTTTAAACAAACGCAAAAATGAAATTGCCCGTATTCCTAATATGAATCTCGATGCAAATATCTACGGAAAAGACCAGTATGTTATATTTACTGTGGCGGAACATACTTATTGCATATATTCTTTGTTTGTAAAAGAACTTATTAATATGAAAAATTATCCAGTTACAAAAATTCCGTATACTCCGGATTTTGTAAAAGGTATTATTAACCTTAAAGGGAATTTTTACAGTATCATTGATCTTAAAAAATTTATCGGTTTTGATGAGACTGCTCAGACGGAAGATACGGAACAAGAACAAAATTCTGACAAAAAGGCTATTGTTATTGATTCTCCAGAATTAAAACTTGCTTTACTGGTTGATGAAATAAATAACATAATAAACATTTCCAAAGAATGTATTGAGCCCAAAAATGACTTGAGTCTTGATAATCTGTTTATAAATGCCGAAGCGTATATTGATAATAAAGTCTATAATATTTTAAATCTTGATAAACTTATTAATGACGAAAGATTATATGTAGATATTGCTAATTAAAAAAAACCGTCGATTGTACTTTTGATACACCGGCGGCCATAAAGTAAACAGTTTACGAGTGAGAGTGGAATATGCACAGTTTTATAATATGTAATTGTGCTGCTTTTTGAAACTGCCCGGGTGTATAAAAATATTTGGTATTTAGTATATAATTTAAAACAAAATACTAATACGGACAGAAGTTATGTTGTTTTTCATATCATTAATAATGGTTTTTTTATCATCATATATGACAGGCTGTATAGCCGCGCCCAAAAACAAAGATAACAAACTGTACGGGCCTGCACCGTTTTTGTATATATTGTTGACAATGTTTGCACAGGTAGTATTGACCTTTGAAGCATTGTCTTTGTTTAAGGCGATAAATGAAGTTAACGTACTATTGATAAACGTAGTATTTTTGATAACGTCAGTGGTGATGTGGTTGAAAAAAGGGAAACCTGTATATCAACCGGCAATAAAACAGAAAATCGGAGAAATCTGGAAAGCTCTAAAGCGCGATAAAATATTGATGATAATGGCTTTTGGCTTTTGTTTTTTGATGTTAACAGTTATTGTTCTGGATGCGTTTTTTCCTGTAATGGACGGCGATGCCTTGACGTATCATTTAAATCGTTCCTCATACTGGCTGCATCAATCAAGTTTAAACCACTTTGTAATATCAGATGACAGAAATCTGGTAATGCCGATAAATTCAGAGATATTGTATTTATGGAATTTATTGTTTTTAAGAAATGATGTAGGGTTGTATTTTATATCTTTTGTCGGATACATAGCCTCAATATTTTGTGTGTATAACATACTGGAATATTTTAAATTTACAAGAAGAAGAATATTGTGGAGTATATTTATCCTCACATCGTTTGCCTCGGTAATAGTAGAGCTTTCGAGTCTGGAAACAGATGTATTAATAGCCGGTTTGGTGCTTTCATCGGTAACATTATTTTTATATGCATTAAAAGAGCGAAAAACAGGAATGTTGTTTTATTCATCGCTGGCATATGCACTGGCAATGGGGACAAAATCTCCGGCGGTGATAGCGTTTCCGGCCGCGTTTATGCTGATGACATATTTTTCATACAGAGAAACTAAAAAAGAGTTTTATAAACCGTTAATGGCGTATATGCTGTTTTTAATAGTAAATTTTATAATATTTTCAAGCTATAACTATGTTTTGAATTTTATAGATTTTGGCAATCCGTTAGGCAGTGAATCAGCCCGTGCGGTGCATGGATTCAGAGGCGGAATAAAAGCATTTATAGCGAATTACATAAAATACATATTTATGATATTTGATTTTTCAGGGTTCAAATACAGTGAATATGTAGGAAATTATATAATTCAAGCCCGAGAAAGTCTGTTAACGTTTTTAAATATTCCTCTTGACCTCGGGGTCGAAATGCCAGACGGCAATGAAATTAATAACTATATGTATTCTACAAAATCCGGATTGGGAATCCTCGGTTGCATGGTTTTTATTCCTGCGTTAATTATTTCTTTATTTGCCGGAACAAAACGCAATAAAAAATTGAACGCATTGTGCGCCTTCGGGTGGATGTTTTTAATAAATCTGGCATGTTTGTCTTTTTCTATAGCTTACATGGTGTTTAGTGTCAGGTTTTTAACATCATTTGTTATTATAGCTTCACCATTACTGGCAATTTCTTACATAAGAAAGACTAACTTTCTTAAATTTTTAATTCTCTTGTTTGTTATGTACTATTTTTTAATTTTAAGCTTAAACATTGAAGGGCGGAGCTTTAAAGATACTTTTAATATTTTAAGAACATCACGCACTATATCTCAGGCCAGAGAAGATATCAGATGCTCTATTTCTGTCGGCTTTCACGGGAAAAACTCTTATTGCCTTATCAGGGATAATTTTATAGCGCAACTCCCTAAAGGAACTAAAATAGCAATATTTCCGGATAGCGTGGACAAAACTTATATTTTAGATATTTTAAACAGCCGCGGCTATATTATAACTACACTGCTTCCGGAAAATGCCCCTGATTACAATTATGACGGTTACGATTATGTTATAACAACAAAAAAAGAATACACTATAAGCTCATATTTAAAAAATAAAACAAAAGACATAAAACCAAATTACACAATAGACTCTAATGGGCATATACATGTAAAAAACGGGGATTTTTATTGTTTGTATGAAACTCACAATCACGGATTTTATACCGGTACAATAAAAGATAATGAGCAGGTCATAAATTCACAATGTTATATCAGCGAAGGATTTTTTGAAAATAGAGGCTTTAACCTTTACAGAGTCTATGATTTTCAAAATACAGGTTTAAGATATCAAAATTTTGTAAGAATCTATAAGAATGCTTCAACTAAAAATTAAGTTTAGTATATAATTTTATAGTATCTGTTTACGGAGAGAGAGTATGTTGTTTTTCATATCACTAATAATGGTTTTTGTATCATCATATATGACAGGCTGTATAGCCGCGCCCAAAAATGAAGATAACAAACTATACGGGCCAGCACCGTTTTTGTATATGTTGTTGACAATGTTTGCGCAGGTAGTGTTAACTTTTGAAGTATTGTCTTTGTTTAAGGCGATAAATGAAGTTAACGTACTATTAATAAACGTAGTATTTTTGATAATGTCAGTGTTGATGTGGTTGAAAAAAGGGAAACCTGTATATCAACCGGCAATAAAACAAAAACTCGGAGAAATATGGAAAGCTTTAAATCGTGATAAAATATTGATGATAATGGCTTTTGGCTTTTGCTTTTTGATGATGACCGTTGTCGTTTTAGACGCATTTTTGCCAGTGACCGGCGGCGATGCATTGACGTATCATTTAAATCGTTCCTCATACTGGCTGCATCAATCAAGTTTAAACCACTTTGTAATATCAGATGACAGAAATCTGGTAATGCCGATAAATTCAGAGATATTGTATTTATGGAATTTATTGTTTTTAAGAAATGATGTAGGGTTGTATTTTATATCTTTTGTCGGATACATAGCCTCAATATTTTGTGTGTATAACATACTGGAATATTTTAAATTTACAAGAAGAAGAATATTGTGGAGTATATTTATCCTCACATCGTTTGCCTCGGTAATAGTAGAGCTTTCGAGTCTGGAAACAGATGTATTAATAGCCGGTTTGGTGCTTTCATCGGTAACATTATTTTTATATGCATTAAAAGAGCGAAAAACAGGAATGTTGTTTTATTCATCGCTGGCATATGCACTGGCAATGGGGACAAAATCTCCGGCGGTGATAGCGTTTCCGGCCGCGTTTATGCTGATGACATATTTTTCATACAGAGAAACTAAAAAAGAGTTTTATAAACCGTTAATGGCGTATATGCTGTTTTTAATAGTAAATTTTATAATATTTTCAAGCTATAACTATGTTTTGAATTTTATAGATTTTGGCAATCCGTTAGGCAGTGAATCAGCCCGTGCGGTGCATGGATTCAGAGGCGGAATAAAAGCATTTATAGCAAATTATATAAAATACATATTTATGCTGTTTGATTTTTCAGGATTCAAATACAGTGAATATGTAGGGAGTTATATAATTCAAGCCCGCGAAAGTCTGTTAACGTTTTTACATATTCCTCTTGACCTCGGGGTCGAAATGTCAGATAACAACGAGATTAATAACAGATTAATTAATGTAAAAACAGGGGCGGGAATTTTAGGCTTTTTAGTGTTTTTGCCGTCATTGCTGACATCAATAGTGCTCGGGGTCATAAGAAAACATAATAATAAATTGAAAATTTTATGTGCTTTCGGTGTCATGTTTTTGATAAATCTGGCATGTTTATCTTTTTCTATAGCTTACATGGTGTTTAGTGTCAGGTTTTTAACTTTTTTGATGGTTATATCAGCGCCGATACTGGCAATTTCTTATATTAAAAAGATAAATATTGTTAAACTTTTAATTCTGTTTTTTGTTTTATCTTATTTCTTTATTATAAGTACAAATCTATCCGGTAGAGGTTTTGTTGATATTTCAAATACAATACTTTCAACTCCTACTATAAATCATGCCAGAGAACGTATAAGATGTGCTTTGTATGTCGGATTTGACGGTAAAAATGCATATTGTTATGTCAAAGATTATATTCAAAAATTACCTCGAGGCTCAAAAATAGCATTATTCCCTGATGCAACCGATAACACATATATTGTAAATATGTTAAACAGCCATGGGTATAAGATTGATACTTTGCTTCCTGAAAACGCACCAAATTATGATTACAACGGTTATGATTATGTAATAACTACAAAACAAATTATAATAAGTACGGTTTTGTTAAAAGAGAGTAAAGACATAAAAACAGAGTACAAAATAGCATCGAACGGCAGTGCCTATTATCCGGAATATAGACCGTTCTCCTGTGTATATGAAAAACATGGCGGCGGATTCTTTACCTCAGAACAGTATAAAGACGGTGCCATAGTTATGGATTCAAGATGTTATATTGATCATAACTTCTTTGAGCCAAAAGGTTTTAAAATTAAACAGATATATGATTTTAAATCAGAAAATATTCGTTATCAGGGTTATGTGACAATATATGAAAAAATAAAACCTGAAAATTGACACTGACTTTTGTCAAAAGTAAAATTAGAAAAAAGAGGGAACAGGGGTGAAAATCCCCGGCTGAGCCGCAACCGTTATAGCCGGAATACTCTTAAACAAAAACCATAGCTTCGGGATTTAGGCATGGGGTCATATTTTAAGCCAAGCTTATTTTGTCCTTGTTCTTTTCTCACTATGGTACGGGAATTAAGAAACAGGGATATTTTTTATGGCAGCTACGCTTCAAAGAGCAGCAAATAACAGCAGAATAGGCACATGTCCTCACGGGCTGCCTATGGGGGCCTGCCCTATCTGTAACGGAATGGGCGGCGGAGGCAGCGTTAAACGTGATAACAAGCCTAAAGAAATGACCTGGAACGAATGCTATGCAATAGGACAGATGCTGAAAGCTCAGAAAGAAGCCAGATTGCATACACAGCAAATGTTTGCGGCACAGACCCTACAGGCGCATCTTGATAATATTCAAACCCAAATTAATGCAATGAAACTGGCAATACTCAATTCTTCCCTGCCAAAACCCCTTGCAAAAATAGCGGTTGTAATGCTTGATGCTGTTGTTGCCCCTCTTGCTAAAGCGGTGCAGACAATAAACAATACAATACAAAATTTCGCCGGTAATGTTTTAAAAACAGCAGATGCATTAAAACAAAAAATCGTAGATATTGCCGATAAATTAACGGCAATGCTTGGTGAAGCAAAGGCCGCGCTTGAAAAGAAAATTTCCGACAAATTAAAAGACATTAAGAAAAAAATATTCACTCTGTTTGGCATTGCTGAAGCTGAAAATGAAGAGGATGAAGAAGTAAAAAGAATTGAAGAGCAAAAATTGATTCACGAAGAAAATACAACAAAAGAAACTCTGTTTCAGACAAAACAAAACCCAACCCCATTCACCGAACAACAAGAAAGCGAAGACTAATTAATGAGCTATATAAAACCATATCAGGATTTAGAAACCCAAAAACAATACAGAAACCATACCCAGACACAAAAAAAGAATATATCCGAATTAAAAGAAGGTGTGGTTGTGAATAACCTCATCAAAGACAGAGATATGTTCTCCGCCTCACTAACAGCTGATATTGATAATATGTATGACAATCTGGTTATTCCTGATAAAACCGTAAAACCGGAAACTTTTGACCTGAAAGACAAAAAAAATAATCAGGAAAAATCTTTGCAGCGTTCTTTAGCTCCTCTTCTTGCAACGACTGTAGGGGTGTTCGGTTTGCTTGCCGGCTCTATGTTTGCATTGAGAAAATCAGCAGAAATTAAAAAGAATCTTAAACCGTGGCAAACATTGCAAGAGGTTACAAAACACGTTTCCGTAAATGATGAGCCTCATCTGGCAATGCTTTTGATGATACGCGACCCGAATTACAGAAACGTTATGGGTGCGTTAGGTGTGTTTGTATTGAGTTCAATCGGTTTTGTTGCCAAAAATTTTGTCGACGGAGTAAAAGAAATCTGGGTCAGAAAAAAACAGGCTGATGTGCAAAAAAACTTGCAGGAACAGCTTATAGAAGTAGAAACAAAAAGTTTCTCCGGCAAAATGCAAATTTTAAGAAATATGCTTGCCGAAAAAGCTAAAGAGCTTAACTCGCTGCTGCATAAAAACAATGTCGGTAATGAAAACACAACTTTTAAAAAATTTATATCTTTTAAAAATTCTCAAACCGCTTCCGCAGACGGAATTGCTAAAGAAAAAAGAAATACGCTCCTTGCGGCAGCAGGTGTGGGCTTGAGCAGTGCGGCTGTTGCCCTGCTCGGCTTTCTTGCAATGAAAAATCTCCACGTTGCCGCAAAAACCTGTGAGGATATTGCATCGACAACGTTAAAAGAATTCGGACAAAGTATTTCAAAAATAGAAAACCCTTCTCAAGGGATTCTTGAAAAACTTAAAAACAGAATAGTATCTCTTAATCTTAATAAAAATGAGCTTGATGACTTTTTTAAAAACCTTAAAAATCTGCCTGAGGGCGAATATACAACAATAAACGGCGATACCTTTAAAAGTTACAAAGAATATGTAATAAGAGAAGTTGAAAAATTAACGGATGAAGGTGCCGAAGCTATTGCAGGCAAACCGTCAAACAAACCGGTGCTATTCTCTTATACAGGTGATTTATGCTCTCATTTGTACAACATGATTGTTAATCCTCACAGTCCGCTGTTAAAAATGGTATTCGGCGGAATGGCGGCCGTGACAACGGTAGGGTATGTCGGAGCAAAAACAGTAGAAGCTGTTAAAGAAGCTGAAGTTATAAAAGAAAATGCAAAAACCGAGCTTGACCTGCAAAAACGTCTTGTAAGCGTTGAACTCAAAAATTTTGAAACGAAAAAACGCAGCGTCATTGAACCTTTAATGGACGAATTTCGCGTTCAGGCAATGAACGGTAAAGATAAAGCGGAACTTAAAACAAGAGCCGAAAATATCCTGTACGAAATCAAAAACGGCCCGCCGTTTGTATATTCATAAGGAGAGTAAAATATGCATATACAACCTGTTGTTTTTCAAAAGTTTTATACAAGCTCTACAGCTCCTATAGATACCGCGCCACATGAGCCTTGTGAGATGGTGCGGGCTTTTGCAAAATCTTTTGTTTTGCCGGATGAAAAAGTGAATCATGCATTATTTGACGAAAAACTGGCTAAAACAATTGCCTCATATAAGGAGCAAGCAGTAGTACCGGTTGTTGATATGCTTAAAAATACCGACAATGAAAAGGATATAACGGCAGGATTGTTTCTTCTAAACAGGATAATCGACGCCGGTGCAAAAAATGTCGGAGATACTTATCCTGTTATCTCGAGGTTTAATTATTCAAAATCGCATAACGTGCAGGTAATGCTTGCCGGAATTTATCGCAAAACTCTTGTGCCTGATGCTTTCGGCCCTTTGATGACAATGTTTTGGAAAAATTCACAAAACCCTGTTCAAATACCTTTTGACCCTAATGAAGAAGTAGGCGGAGCAATACTTGAATATTTGCGCAATAAAAATGCATCTGAAGCATACGCGGCGGTCTTACCCGTAGAAAATTCGAATTAAACAAGAAGTGACATTATAATACGTTTTTTAGTTTGTAACATAATATCTTAACAACTGAACAAATTGACGGTTTTTTCGTTATATAATATGTGTACTAATATTATTTATTACGTGTGAGAAGGAGAAATTATTAATGAAAAAATTATTTGCTACACTGGCTGTTTTCATAATGACAGGTGTATGTCTTGTCGCTAATGCGGCAACAACTACGCCTGAGCAGGTTCTTGCTTTTTTTAACAAATATGTTGATGCTGCAAACACCTACAGCGAAACTATTACAGATTACTATTCACCAAATGCCAGAATCATAAGAGTAGTTATGAAACCTGACGGAACAACAGCAACTGTTACTGCAAATACAAAACAGTATTTCAATCAGATGAGATTAGGTGCCAACCTCGCAAAGATTAACCGGTACAAAAATTATTACACTCAAAGAAAAATCACAAAACAGGGCGGTGATTTTAAAATTACCTGCTTAAGACAACCTTCTACAAGTGATTATAAAATCCCTGCGCATTTTGTTATAGGCCTTGATGCAAACGGTAACTTGAAAATTAAAGAAGAAATGATGTATACAAAACAACAAAAATTCTTAAAATACGCCGATAAAAAATAATCAAGGGTAAAGAATACAACGTACATAATGAGAGTCTGAAATTTTAATAATTTCAGGCTCTTTTTGCGAGCAAACCTCTTTTGCGAAAGGGCAGCGGGTATGGAAGCGGCAGCCTTTTGGCGGATTTTTAGGTGACGGAAGTTCCCCTTCCAGTTTTATTTTGTCCTGCTCTTTTTTTCTTATGGACGGAACTGCGCTTATCAGTGCCTGAGTGTACGGGTGTAGCGGCTTTTCAAAAAGAGATTGGGATTCTGCCAGTTCGACAATATCACCGAGGTACATAACGGCAATTCTGTCGCAGAGATATTTTACAACCCCCAGATCATGTGAAATAAAAAGTATGGTAAGGTTGAGTTTTTCTTTTAAATCTTTCAAAAGAGTTATTATTTGAGCCTGAATACTTACATCAAGGGCAGAAACAGGTTCGTCCGCAACAAGAAAATCCGGTTTTAAAATCAGTGCGCGTGCGATTGCTATCCTCTGCCTTTGTCCGCCTGAAAATTCATGCGGATACCGTTTTAAATCTTCAACACTCAAACCTGTTAATTCAATAATTTCATGTATTCTTGTTTCTATTTCTTTTTTATCTCTAATCCCGTGTACAACAAGCGGTTCTCTTAGAATTTTGTATATTGTCATTCTCGGGTCAAGACTGGAGTAAGGGTTTTGAAAAATCATCTGTGATTTTTTTCGAAAATCCTTAAGCTCTCTGCTTTTTAACTCTAAAACATTTTTTCCTTCAAAATTAATCTCTCCGGAAGGGTTAATAAGTTTTAAAACAGATTTACCCAGCGTAGATTTTCCGCATCCTGATTCTCCGACAAGACCGAGGATTTCTCCTTTTTTTATTTCAAGATTTATGTTATTTAAGGCATGAAGGTATTCTTTTTTTGCGCTCCAGCTCCCCGTAAAAATCGGGTAATACATATTAAGATTTTTTATATCAACAAGTGTTTGCATAAAAATATTATAGCCGTTTATCTGGTGATTGCATATAAGTCTTTTAACCGTATTTTTAGTATACGTTCAAATAGACCCAGTAGCTTCTGAATACTTTTTTAATGTATTCAGCGGTTTCGGGATAGGGAATATTTTCCACAAATTCATCAAAATTTTTGTAAGTCAGGTTATCTTTCCATTGCTGTACTGCGTTAGGCCCGCCGTTGTAAGAGGCAACCACAAGCAAATCATCATTGTGCAAAGTTGTTTTTACATAGTTTAAATACGCACAACCTATGTTTATATTTGTTTTTGCTGAATAAAGAGAACTTGTTCCGCTATAGGGTATGCCTTTTTGATTTGCAACATATCTTGCTGTAGAAGGCATAATTTGCATCAAGCCTGCGGCTCCGGCAATGCTTTTGGCATTTTTGTTAAAGTAGCTTTCTTCTCTTATTATTGCGGTAACAAGATACGGGTCTAATCTGTAAAATCTGGTTGTTTTATTAATTGTATCCTGATAATGCAGTTGATAGGCCAGCTTGTAGAGGCTGTCTTCAAAATCAGGTTTTTGCTCAAGCGAATCTATGTAATCTCTCGCAAGTACAGCAGAGGTTGCGTATTCACCTTCTTTGTATTTAATCCAGCTTAGCAGCGCTTTGTTATTTTCGTCAATTTCCTGTATAAGTTTAAAATCATTCAGTTTTATAATTGTATCAACAACGCTCAGGTTGTCATCCGTTACTTTGGTATATTTTACGGGAAATTCTATATAAGCTGATTTTTCGGGCAGTCTGTGAGTAGTTCGTGTTTTCCAGTCGGATTGTCCATATCCTGTTGACTTACTTGCCCTATAAGCATAATAGCTGTCAGGGTATTTTTCTGTAACTCTTTGATACAATGCTTTTGCATCACTTTTGCGTCCTTCTTTTGATGCGATTTTTGCAGTCCAGAACATAACTCTGGGTGCAGATATTGTGTTGGGGTAATCTCGCATATGGATATTTCCGAGCATTTTAGCTTCCTGAAAATCTCCTTTTTGATAAGCTTCCCAGAACAAATTCGCAACCGCATCAGCCGCGTATTGCCCGTTGCCGTATTGTGTAAAAATTTGCCGGTATAAACGGCTTTTTTCTTCACCGTTTACAAGCCTTGCCAGCCTGTAGAGTATAAAATCTTCTCCTGCGGCTCTGTTTGCTTGAGCCAGTGCCAATGCCTTATACCAGCCGTCTTTCATTCCCAAAGGACTCAGTGAAGCGTAGTTTTCCAGCACGAGGGTAAGGTCGTCAGGTTTCATAAGTTTTGAGTACAGAGGATAATTAATTTCAAAAATTTCTCTGGCTTTAACGTATTGTGCACGTTTTGTGTATAATATGCTCAAATAGCCCCATGCAAGCTTCATATCAGACAAATTAAAATTGTTAAACGCACGCTGATACTGTCCGAGTTTAAAGCAGGTCTGGCCTATCAAAAAGTACTCGTAAGGAGTAATCGGCAGATTTAAAGCAGCTATTTCGTTTATGCAATCAGTAGCATAACGCCCGTCAGGAGTTGTTGCCAGGTATTGCACAAAAAATTCTTTGGCTTTTAATTTTTTGGTTAAAACATCTTTTTCGTTGCCGTTATTTTTAATTTTTTCTTTTTGTATTAATCCCAGATAATAATCGGCGGCTTTTGCATAATCACTGTCTTTAAAACTTTTTTTTATGTCGTTAAAAGTTTTTTCGGCTTTATTGTAATCTTTTTCTTTGAAAAAGTTTTGTGCCAGTGAATAGTAGGCTTTTTCTATAAATATGGACTCAGGGTATTTTTCAATAAACATACGGTACTTTTTTGACGCTGTTTGAGAATCATTCAGTTTGTCGGCGCTTATAGCCTGACGCAGTAGAGCAATTTCATATATACCGGAGGTTTTGGATACATTCGAAAAATTAAAATATGCATTTTCATAATCTTCAAGTTTAAGATATTGAAGCCCCTGATTGTATGCTTTCAGGTCTTTTTCAGAAACTCTTGTCATCTTAAAAACATTTGTGAGTACTATCAAAATCAGTATCGCAAAAGCCGAGGCTATGATTATAAATTTAAGCTTTTTTTTCCAGTCCAATTTTTCCCGTTCCCTTGATTATTTATATTTTAATTTTGAAAAAAGTTTTAAGTATTCCTCTGATTGGTATAAGAGAGTAAGGTTATTTATCAATAAATATAGCATATATAAAGCGTAGTTGTTAATGCCGCAGAGTGAAATGTTTACAAAGAGAGGGAGAGAATATGCACATTTATTCAACCGAAGAGTTTGAAAAAAAACAAAATGAGTTTATAAAAGCCAACATATATAAACCTGTTATGCTGCGGCAGTATTTGCCCAAAACAAGGGTTATAAAAAATTATATTTATTATGACACCCCGTGCAGGATTGGCTTTAACGAAGCGCAATAATTCTTGATAATATGTATCAATTGCTATTTGTTAAAAAATATGCTATTGAATAAGTATGAAACGGAGGTTTATATATGTTTAAAAGTACTAATCCCGTGTTATCAAGAATGGATAACAGCGATATACCGATGTTAGATTCCGCACCTATGACGGTTAACGGAACAATCGGAAAAACCATTGCACTGATTTTAATTGCACTGGTGGCGGCTGCCGCAGTTGTGTACGAAGCCCTTATGGGTTATACCGATAAAATGCTTATGGTTATGGGCATTGCGTTTTTTGTGAGCTTGATAGTGGGGCTGACAACCTGCTTTGTCCCTAAACTTGCAAAATTTCTTTCACCTGTATACGCGTTTGCTGAGGGTGCATTGTTAGGCGGGTTGTCAATAATTCTCGAAGCACAATTTCCCGGTATTGCAATTCAGGCTATTTCAGGAACATTTTTGGTTTTCTTGATTATGTTAGCTTTGTACAGAGCAAGGATAATTAAAGCCACAAAAAAATTCACATCTGTACTCATGAGTGCGCTAATCACGATATTAATTCTGTATGTTGTTGATTTAATCGGTGGTTTTTTTAATTTTTCAATCCCGTTTGTATCTGGCAGCGGGCCTATGGCGCTTGTGTTTAGCGGAATAGTCGTGCTGATTGCTGCATTATGTCTTATAATGGACTTTGATTTTATAGAAAAAGGTGCTCAAAATCTTTTGCCAAAAGATTTTGAATGGTACGCAGCTTTCGGACTTACGTTGACACTGGTCTGGCTGTATACGGAGATATTAAGATTTCTTGCCATATTCAGAGGCGATGATTAATATTGTCCGAGAAAAATTCGTGATAAGAAGCAAAGCGACGTGAACGAATTTTGGGAGTGACACATTGTTTACATAGTGAAGCCATTTTTCAGGCTTCACCACAGTTCAGCCGAAAAAGAAGGCAAAGGTGAGCAGTGACGGCTCGAATGCTCGAGGCGGCAACTGCGACACTAGATTAGATAATTAACTGTCATTCTGAAGCATCCGTTGTTGCAGGTTTGCGATGATTGTGTGTGTTCAGAATCTTACCGGCTGGGCGTGGAATTACTTGGCTGGTAATGTGTATTGTCGACCCTCACCTGCCGCCGTAATTCGCTTACGCTCATACGGCTGCTTTCCTCTCCCGCCGGAGAGGAATGATTTTGCGTCATTCTGAGGCGTTAGCAACGTAGGTTGGGCATACTTGCCCAACACTACATAATTTCTTATTCTCTGCCGATTTTCCAGCGTAAACCTGCGGATAATGACACACCATTACGTCCGCCGTTGTGTATCATCGCCTGTCCAAAGGCTAAGAATTTATCGTTTACCCGCTTTTGTAAACCCACACCGTACTGTACATACGGCTTGATTGACATTTCTGGTAATCTTACGCTATCTGCTGTTACCTTGGATTCATCAAGCAAGTTCCAAACCATGCTTACACCAATATATGGCTGCCAGCCGTTCTTGGTGTTGCCGATTAACTTGATTCCCGGAGCCAACTGTATTGCGTGCATAGGGTCACTCTCGATTTTTACGCCTGCTGCGTTGTTATAGTCGAATGTATTAACGAATGTATAAGATATCAACATACTGGGCTGCAATATCATACCCCCGTCAAAGAACTCAAAGTTGTAACCTGTTTTGTTACCTAAACCGGCAAGTAACATTGTATAGTTTTCAGAGCCGTACATTGTAGATGCATCGCCTGCACTTGCACCAACAGAAAGTGTTGTTGCGTTAAAGAAGTTGCCTCTGTAGAAGGTTGCTGTTCCGCCTAATAAACCGCCATTTTGATAAGCATCAACTCCGCTGTAACGCTGGCTTGCACCATTGTAGCCTATATAACCTGTTAATACTCTTTCAAAGCCGTTACCGACAGATGTTAAAGGACTATCGTAACCGACTAAAGTACCGTAGTTGATATTAGAAACTTTAGGGCCGTTTTTTAAAGGTACATTTTCAAAACTTGCATAAGGTTTAACCCATAAGCCTGCACTTTCTTCTTTAAGAAGAAGAGGTGAATAAGTTCCTACATCAGTTGCATCACCTGTCGGAGATAAAGCGTATTTGCCTTGATTAATTATAGCTACACGTTCAAGATACGGGATGTTCATGAATGTATCTGCGTGCTGGAAGGCGTAGTTAAAGGTTTGAAGCTGGGTTGTATAAGCACCTGCCTGTGTTGTAACTGGAGATGCTAAAACAGACGGGTTAAAGGCGTCAGATATATTTCCGCTGCCGCCGCCAGCACCTGAACCGCCGCGGGTGAAGGTAAAGAACCCATCGTCAGGGTTGTAAGATACATCATATTTCCAGATGGGAGAATAAGCGATAGGAGAAGCGCCTGTGTAGGCGACATTTCCTTTTAAGCCTTCATCTGCAAATTGAATGTTAGTAACATCTTCTTTAGCGTCAGATAAAAGTACAACATTGTTAACGTTTAACATTGCATTGTCTTTAACGTTATATGTATCTGCTGTTATTCTGTCCATGGACTTATTTGCAAGGTCAGCATCGACAGAGATGTTTGTATTGCCGTTAAGGTTCAAGGTCGGAACATGCATAGTGCCGACAGACTGGTTGTTAAGGTAGATTGAACCTGAATTCAATGACAGAGACACACTCTTATCAAACACATCTTCTCGGCCTAAATAGAGATTTGTGTTGTCTAAAGATATGTTGGCATTTATGATGTCGTTGTTGAGAACAACTTTGCCTGTGGAGTCGCCTGTGATTTTGAGGTTGTAGCTGCCAAATGTTTCACCAGAGATTAGTTCGCGGTCTGGGGTTTCTATTGCGCCCATATCGATCAATCCGACGAGTAAACTCCCTTTTATCTCATCAACCTGATCTGCGTATTCGGGAGGCAAACCTTCATCGCCAAATTGTTGTTCTACTATGTAGTCAAAATATGCATCGACCACTTCTGATACTGTAGCGTCATCAGAAAGTCCCAAATCTGCATACATATCATCTTTACCTTCAAAATTTTCTGCCATGCCGATGATGTTCATCTGGTAGGTTGCATTAACAGCTCCTATCTCTCCAGATATCTGGTCATCAAAACTAATTACACCGTTTGTATTAGCGTTGAGGGTTAAGATTGGGTTGTCAGCAGGGTCAAATTTGTCGTAGTTTGAAGATTTTATTTTTAACACCAGTTTGTTATCTTCAAAAGAAATTATCTCCGGAGTTGTAGAGCCTGCACTGTTGTTGTTTTCAACATATATTGCTTCTTGGCGTTTACCGTCTTTATCTTGGACATAGTTGCCTGAAAACACGGATTGTCCTCCGTCTTTGGCTATGATGTTAAGGTCATTATTTGTCCAGATAGCACCACCCTGAGCTGTTCTTGTTTCAGATTTAGCGTAGTTGCCTATGAAGCTGGAGTTGATAATACCTCCGATTACGTTGCCTTCTTTGTCTTTTGAACCTATTGTTCCATGATCGTTATAAATCGCCCCGCCTAGAGCACTAGCAGAACTATAAGAAGCGGACATAGACGCATAGTTGCCAATAAAATCTCCTGTGATATTTCCGATTGTTCCAGAGTTATAAATCGCCCCGCCATAGGCATTAGAATTACCTGACGCATAGTTACCGATAAAATCACCTGTTATATTTCCGATTGTTCCAGAGTTATAAATCGCCCCGCCATCGACTCTTGCATAGTTGCCTATAAAATCACCTGTGATATTGCCGATTTCACCAGTGTTATAAATCGCCCCGCCATCGACTCCTGCATAGTTGCCGATAAAATCACCTGTTATATTTCCGATTGTTCCAGAGTTATAAATCGCCCCGCCATCGATTCCTGCATAGTTGCCGATAAAATCACCTGTTATATTATCAATAGTTCTTAGATTATATATAGCACCTCCGCCTGAATCTGCATTTCTGTAATCTAAATAAATACCGTTAGCTATAAAATTACCTGTTATATTATCAATAGTTCCTCGATTATATATAGCACCTCCGTATATCCTTGGATTAACACTATGCATTATAATTAGTTTATTTCCTATAAAATTTCCAGCAATATCTTTTATTGTTCCTGCATTATATATAGCTCCCCCCATAATATTTGCATTTTGATAAATTCCTATTGCATAGTTGCCGATAAAGTCGCCTGTAATGTTACCGATTGTTTCACTATTATAAATCGCCCCGCCTTTGGGTTGATCACCTGTCGCATAGTTACCTATAAAGTCGCCTGTAATGTTACCGATTGTTTCTCTATTATAAATTGCCCCGCCATAAGCATCATGACCTACAGACGCATAGTTGCCGATAAAGTCGCCGGTGATATTTCCGATTGTTCCAGAGTTATAAATTGCCCCGCCAAAAGAAGCTCCTGCATTTAAGCCGACAAAATCGTTATCAATATCAGCGCCTTTTTGGTCTGTCGTAATTCCGTCAGGAGCAAGACGGTCGTTATCTACGTAGTAGTTTATTTCATACTCAAAGGCATTGCCGCTGCCGTCAGGATTGGGGGTAGTCACAGTAAAAGTTTTTGTTTCATCCGCAATATCAGGATAGCCGTATTCTGTTTTATTGAGGTTTACTTGATAGTATTGAGGTACAAGTTTATTGTCTGTTTCAGACCATTCGTATTTTGTGATTACGTTTGTGCCTGTTTGTTCGACTTTGGTTAAAGTGTATGCACTGTTGTCTGTTTGTGCTGGTGCAGGTACAGGAGGTGTATCTGCTGCCATTGCCGGTGCTGCGATGAAGAAGGATAATGCAAGGGTTAAGGCGGCTGTTTGTGCCAATTTTGTGATGTTGGGCAGGTATGCCCAACCTACATTGTTGGTTTGCGATGATTGTGTGTGTTCAGAATCTGACCAATTCTGAGAGGAATCGCAAGGCTGGTAAGAATGTTTAAGAAGGTTAGCTTTTTTATTTTTGCGGAAAATCTTTTTCATCTTTTTATGTCCTTTATGTAATAACTAATTCTTTTTTATTTATTTGTGTTGGGCACGTATGCCCAACCTACAGTGCTACGGTGCCGCGGTGCTTGTTTTTTTACATCCGAGCTTTGTGGAATGAATTACAGAAAGTTTCACAAACAACCACAAGCGAGGTTTGTTTGAGGGCTATGTAAATATAACAAACACTTTAATTTAATGAGGGAGAGCAATTTATATAGCCCGAGTTGCCGAGCACAGGTTTGCGCGAAGTGAGCCGAGGCTGAAGCCTTACGCGTAGGCGGAAGTCGTAACGCCGTTAAAGGCGAACGAGTAAGACGTGTTACTTTCTGTATGAATGGAACAGCAGCTCGGGAGTTTCTTGGGCTCCACCCGTTCTTTGCTCCAAAGAATGGGTGGAACATAAAACAAAAATT
Source organism: Candidatus Gastranaerophilales bacterium (assembly GCA_944323685.1). Taxonomy (GTDB): domain Bacteria; phylum Cyanobacteriota; class Vampirovibrionia; order Gastranaerophilales; family Gastranaerophilaceae; genus Limenecus. The sequence continues at coordinate 88,874 of CALUTJ010000009.1, forward strand.
TGGGTTATTTTTCTTTGATACTTTTCCTTCCTCTAAAAGCTCTTT
>CALUTJ010000010.1 GCA_944323685.1 Candidatus Gastranaerophilales bacterium
ATGTGAACAATGTGACACTCCAAAAATTCGTTCACGTCGCTTTGCTCCTTATCACGAATTTTTCTCGGACATAATTTATTTAAGTACGATAATTATAATACAAACACATTAATATTTAATACAGTAGTCAAAAAGACTTTTTAAATTTTATTTTTTCTGCAAAAAAAATCAGCGGCGCAGCCGCAAAAAGAGCGTGCTGATGATATTGCAAGTTTTTGTAATATTTTACAGGACAGTGTTTATGATAAAATAATTTTACTATGATTGATATTGAACAAAAACAAAAGTTAGAAGAATTGGCTTTGAAAATAATCAAAGCGAAGGAGTGTCTTTGACCTGCCTGAATTAGAGCAACAGGTTAAAAAAATTGACACGGAGCTTCAAAGCGAAGATATTTGGACTAATCCTCAAAAAGCCTCAAAGCTTTCGCAGGAGCTTAACGAGTATAAAAGTACAATCGAACAGGCGCAAAACTGGGACAAAACCATTGAGGACTGTAATCTTCTTGTTGAACTTTACAATGAGACAGAAGATGAATCCTTGTGGGAAGAGCTGCAAAACGATATAGAAAAACTGGAAAAAGAGCTTAATGACTGGGAAATCAAAATGACCCTCTCCGGCGAATATGATTCTTACGACGCTATTTTGACGGTAAACGCGGGTGCAGGCGGAACCGATGCGCAGGATTGGGCGCAGATGCTTTTGAGAATGTACACACGCTGGGCTGAATCAAAAGGCTGGAAGGTTGAACTGCTTGATAAATCAGACGGGGATGAAGCCGGTATAAAATCAGCAACTATAAAAGTCAGCGGAAAATTTGCCTTCGGGCTTGCTAAAGCCGAAAGAGGCGTACACAGGCTTGTCAGGATTTCTCCTTTTAACGCTAACGGAAAACGCCAGACGAGTTTTGCCTCGCTTGAGGTAAGTCCTGTTATAGAAGATTTTGAAAAAGTCATTACAATTCCGCCTGAAGATATTGAGGTTGACACAATGCGCTCCGGCGGTGCAGGCGGACAAAACGTAAACAAGGTTGAAACAGCGGTCAGAATACTGCACAAGCCTACGGGGATTGTTATAAAATGCCAGCAGCAGCGTTCACAGCTTCAAAACAAAGAAACAGCAATGCAGATGCTTGCCTCAAAACTTCTGGCAATAAGGCAGGCAGAACACGACAAAAAACTCGCCGAACTTAAAGGCGAAAATTTTGACATAAACTTTGGCTCACAAATACGCTCATACGTATTTCACCCGTATAAAATGGTCAAAGACCACCGCACGGGTTACGAAGTCGGCAATGTGGACGCAGTTATGGACGGGGATATCGACGGATTTATTGATGCCTGTTTAAAGCAGCAAATTGTAAAAACTTAGAGGGGCTGAATTTTCCGTCAAGATTCATCTGCACCTGCGCAAGAGTTTTTACGATATCTGCGTATTCCCTGCTGATTTTATCATATTGCGGTAATGAAATATTATTTCTTACTATCGGGGTTGTTACGTACATGTCCTGCTGTACGTTCTGTTCGTTGGATTGCGGCAAACAATCCGTCTGATTGTACATATTTTCCATTTTTCACACTACTAAATTAATTTATTACTACCTTGTATATATAAAAACATCTTTGTTAACAAAATTGCCCGCCGCATAATTTTTTTTTACAATTGAAACATATGTTTAATACAATGCATTTTCAGATACAATACCTGCTCTGGCTGCAAAATCTGAGAGAAGTTACACACGGAATATTTGATAACTTTTTTATGTCCGCTACTTATTTTGGCGAATATATTATTCCGCTGAGCATTCTTGCCTTGATATACTGGGGAATAAACAAAAGGGCGGGGCGTTTTATTTTGTTTACCTACGGAATAACTCTCTGGGTAAACGTGTTTTTAAAAATGACAGCCTGTATAAAACGTCCGTGGCTTATTGATTCGAGCATAAAGCCTGTTGAAAAGGCAATGCCTGCTGCTGACGGTTATTCTTTCCCCAGCGGACACACAGCCGGAGCAATGGCTGTCTGGGGAAGTATTGCGTTTTTATGGTGGAAAAACAAAATTTTAAGATATGCCATGATTACTATAGTTCTTCTTGTTGCTTTTTCAAGAAATTATATAGGAGTTCATACTCCGCAGGATGTTATTGTATCAATTATTGCCGGAATATTAATTATACTCGGGGTTGATGTTGTAACAAAAATAACGGACAAAAACAAAAACGCGGATATAATTTTTTTCGCCGTAATGATGTTTTTAACACTGCTGCTTTGTATTTACATACAAATAAAATGCAATATACAGATGCAAAATTACAACCCCCTGACGGATAACTTAAATCCTCTTGAAATGAAACACAGCGTTTATTCTAAAATATCTTTTATTATAGGAACTTTCTCGGGGTGGATTTTAGAAAAAAGATTCGTGGATTTTAAGATTCCCGAAAATGAGTTTGTTAAAAAAGCAATTTATCTGCCTGCCGGCATAATCTGTCTTTATGTTATTTTAAGGTATTTAACAGGCTTTATACTTCCGTTTGTGCCGGAGCATATTGCTTATACGATTGTATGGTTTATTGCCTCAATGTTTATAACATTTTTGTACCCTGTTGTAATAAAAATGATTTGCAGCAACAAGAAGCAAGATTAAATTGTCCGAGAAAAATTCGTTCACGTCGCTTTGCTCCTTATCACGAATTTTTCTCGGACATTATATAAAATCAATTCCAGCTTTTAGCATAGCGCAAAACATAATAATTGGTATCTTTAGACAATTCCTTACGGGCATTTTGTACAAATTCAACGGACGAATCCAGATTGCTTAAAAGCATCGCCGTTTTTTCTCTGATTGTGTACTCTTTTATTTTTAAGCACTGTTCAATAACATTTTTAAGTCTGTCATCGCATTGCGGGCAAATGGCATTTAAGGCTTCCAGCCCCCAGTAAAGATTAAAGAGCTTTTTTGTGTACCAGTTGCTCCGTTTTAATTTTTCAAGCTCTTGAAAGATAACGTCAAACCTCTCATACAGTTTTGATAAAAAATAAGGTTTGTCATCAATCTGCGGCAGAATTTCCGCAACAAGCCTGCAAATATTAGGATTAATGTCATTAACGGCTTTTAGCAGCACATCATAGGCGCCATGTGATTGAAAAAACTTTGAGTATTCATTATTTTTCATAAACTCATTGATTTTTTGGGCACAAGCTTCTCTTATAAGTCCGTGATGCTCTGTCAGGTGATTTATTATAAGTGTCGCCTCGTATAAATTTTTTATATCCTCAAGCTTTAAGATACAGATTTGTTTTTCTATATCTTTAGACGGGTCGGTATTTGAGTCGATTTCAAGCAGTGCAAAAATTTCTTCGCGGGTATATTGTTTTTCGCAAAGTTCGACTGCTTTTTCAATCTCTTTTAAAATTTGAACATCTTCACTCATAGTCAACAATATAACATAAGCGGCTCTTAAAAAAACTATTCAATACCAGTAAACTGCATAATGACAAAAGGCTTAACAAACAATAGAGGAAACAAAAGTGAGAGAAATTGTTGATTTGATGAAAGAAATTTTGATGTTAAAACCGGAAACAAACTACAGCATAGGACTATCCGGCCTAAACAAACCGCAGCTTCAGCCCGTAAAAAAAGTACGTAAAAAAATAAAAAAAGAGATAAGGCTATCCGAACTTATGCGCCGTCATTAGAACATAAACTTTTTGGACGGGTGCAAAATTTTTTGTTTCATATAAAATTATTATATGTTCAAAAAAATAGACAAAAGATATCTGGTTAGTATTTTATCGTTTATAGTGAAGTGGTTCTACGCTTTTGAGAGCCTTTTTTATAACTGTAAAAACATAAACTATCCTGAGGAAAAACCCGTAATTTTTGCACTGTGGCATGCACACCAGTGCGCTTTATATGCCAATGAAGACAGAGGCAGCCTGAATGTTATGATTTCAAAATCAAATGACGGTGATATTATTGCTGCCGCAACCGAGCACATGGGCATAAGAGTTGTCAGAGGTTCATACAAAAGGGCAGGGGCTTCGGCATCGCTTGCTATGATAGAAAAACTTGAACAGGGTGAAAGTGCAGCAATCACAATAGACGGCCCGAGAGGCCCTAAAGGTATTGTTAAAGACGGAGTTATTAATATAGCAAAGCTTACGCAGATTCCGATTGTCCCAATGACATGGTATTCTCCGTCAAAATGGCTGTTAAAATTTAACACCTGGGACGAATTTCGTTTTCCGTTTCTCGGGGTAAAAACAATTGCAGTTTACGGCGAACCTATTTATGTTCCGGCCGATTGTTCCAAAGAAGACGCAGAAATGTACAGACAAAAGGTGGAAACCGCGCTTAACGATTTGTACAGATACGCTCAGGACAACTTTGACGAGCTTGTTAAATAGTCTTTAAAACTCTTTTTAACCACCCTGTAGCCGCAGCCTTCGTGCAGTTCCGCAGGGTAAGGAATTTTGGGCAGAGGATATCTTTTGCACATAGCAAGACGTTTGTCATATACCGAGCAGAGCCCTTCTTTTGTGACGTATTTGCAGGCAAAAATGAGGTTTCCGTATTCGTCTTTGCCTTTTATATAAAATCTTTTGTAGGCAGGGAAGAGAAACTGCATTATTTTAAACTCTTCAGGGGTGTATGTGTCATAGCTGTACATATAATTGCAGCATTTTCCGCATTTTTTGCAGCTGCCTGTTATTTCGTACTCGGTTTTTTCAGGTACAAAATAAGACATTATTTCCCAGTAAACAGATTTTATAAAGCCAAACATAAAGATATTTTAGCATAATCCTCAATCTTTAGTCATACAAAGATTGGCCGAGAAAAATTCGTGATAAGGAGCAAAGCGACGTGAACGAATTTTTGGAGTGTCACCTTGTTCACATAGTGAAGCCATTTTTCAGGCTTCACCACAGTTCAGCCGAAAAAGAAGGCAAAGGTGAGCAGTGACGGCTCGAAGGCTCGAGGTGGCAACTGCGACACTAGATTAGAATTATGCGTTTTTTGATAAAACACAGTCAGCCTTATTTTTTACCGGTCTGCCGTTTTTTTTGCGGCTTAAAACAGCTGTTTAATTCCGAATCTTTGTACGGCGGATAGTATTGCATACCTTTGTAGTTAAGCAGTATGCTCTTCGGGCTTATAAGCCCTGTATCAAACAAAAGCTGCGCCTGTGCTTTGTTATATTCGATAATAGAGCGCAAAAGCTGCTGCCTTGCGCTTGTTTTTTCGGTTTGAGAAGTCAAAACATCAATAAACGTATTTTGCCCCACATCAAACCCTATCAAAGAAAACTTCAACCCCTCATCAGCGGCTTTGACCTGAATTTTGTTGGAATCAATTTTTTCCAGCGCCGTTTTTGAACTGTAATACGACCCGACAATGCTTTCTTTTATCTGCCTTTCGAGGTTTGTCAGCTCAAAACCGGCTGTTTTTATTTTTGCAAGATCAGCATTTTTTTGTGTAAGCGTGCCAACTCCTAGCTTTTTGCCAAGAGGTACCTCAACATTCAAGCTGAAAGTTCTGTTAGAACTCAGACTTGCCGCAGTAGTGCCTACACGGGCAAACTCAAAGCTAAGATTTATGTTAGGAGCAAAATCCGTATAATTTTTGTTTTTGAGATTAACAAGCGAGCGTATCTGCGCGCGTTTTGTCTGCACATCTTCTCTTGCCTTTAGTGCAACGTTATACAGACAATCAATGCTGTTTTTCTTTTGAACGAGTTCTCTCGGTGCAACCGCGTGTTCAAAAGGATAAAGAGTCAGTGTAACATTGATTCCCATTATATTGGCAAGCTGAGCCTGCTTTAGCCTCAAATCATTCAAAGCACTGATAAACTGCTGTTTTGCATCTGCAAATTGCGCCTCTGCCCTTAAAATATCATATTTTGAACCTATACCTATCTGGTATCTTGCCTGCATAAGTTTTAGCTGCTCCTGCCGGTCGCGCATGTTTGAGATAAGCACTTCTATATTGAGTTTTGCTTCTAAAAGGTCATAATAATAAAGCGCTGTTTTTAACAAAAGTTCGCTCTGTGTATATTTTAAATTGTGCTTTTGAGCCTTATAAAGGTTGTTTGTGCTTGCAATATCAAAGAGCATACTCCCGTTTCCGACAATCGGGTAGTTAAACATAACTCCGCTGTATACGGGATTCTGGTCAACAACACGCGGCAAAATATCCCCGACAAGGAACTCTCCGTGTACTGATTGTATCTGATAACGGTAGTAAACATCCGGCAAAAGCTGAGACAGTGCGTTGTAATAAGCCCACTTGGCCTCATTTTTCTGTGCATCAGCAATCTTTATATCATAATTATTCTTAAGCGCCGTGTATATGCACCCTTCTAAATCCACTGGCAGCAAGGTTATGTTAAGCCCCTGTTTTATTTGATTATCAAGATTTATTTGTGTTGATTTGTCAAAAGCTCCGTAACCCTCTTTTAATGAGTTCAAAAAATTGTCGTCGTGATAATCCCATATCATTCCGGAGTCACCGGCACAAAAAGCAGGAACAGCAAAAAAATAATGTATTAAAATAATCAGCACAATAAATTTTATTAATGCCCTCATCTGCGCCCCGTTTTTAAATACGAAATGCCTGTACATATGAAAAAGCATATTTAAAAATGTTAAAAATTCTTATATCCTACCGGCTATTTTTTTTATTATATTGTCGAAGTTTTTGCGACTGTGTGATTTTCCACACAGTCAACTGCTGCTGATAATGACTATACAGCAGGCTGGCAGCGGGTATCCGGCTTAGCTCCTTATTCAAACGATACCCTGTCTTTTGTTTCGCAGGCGTGAACATTTCTCTGCCCGAGACATAGGCATATTTACCGGCCTTACACATCAGAGTAAGGTTCTTATCCGGCAAATTTTATTATCTATGACATATTTGCGTTTTTAGATCTCATTGATTTGTTCAAATACACACCGCATGCCGCTACCGTAGCAACCGCGAGGGCAACAACCACATTCTTTTTATTAAACAGAGCAGCCTTGCTGAATGATTGTCGTTTGACCTTTTCGCCCAGATTTTCTCCGGCTGTTTCAAGAACCTGCTGTGTTTTTTGTTCAATTTTGTCAAATACTTTTTTAACAATATCATCTTTATCGGCAAGAACAGCGCCTTTATATACGTCATTGTTTAACACTTCTTTAAACCCGTCCAGACGCTGCATCATTGTTTCAAAGTACGTTTTTTCCGCTCCAATTGAGGTCTGAGCATATTCGCGTGTTTGATTAACCAGTTTGTTAAAATAATCAAACGCTCCGGTATTTGCCCCCTGATAGTCATTCATCAACCATTTAAGCTGAATTTTTCCAAGCTCGGTGCGCATAACTTTTTCATTCGGAGATGCAAACACGGTTTTAAACATTTTTTCGGTTTCAAGTGCATTATTTTTCTTTTGAACCTGAGCGGTGTCAGATGGCGACATATCCATATTTTCCAAAAATTCAACCATTTTTGCATGGTAGTTTTGAGATTTTGCTTTGAGATAATCAACCAAAAGCGTTTTTGGCTCCTGTGTTCTGTCGTGCTTTATGTAGTCATAAATCGTTCTGAATTCAAAATTAGATGCATTTGATTTTATCTTCAAATGAGGGTTATCCGAATAATTTTTTACGTCATAAACCGGCGAATTATCATAAAATACGGCTCTGAATTTGTCTTTTAGCGGAGAATCTATATTACGCCCTTCTTTTATAAAGTTTTCGTCAACCTGCTCGGAAGCGATGTAACTGCCGTTATTTTTTAAAATACTAAAAGAGCCGAAATCGATAAATTTTGCCCTGCCGTCATTTGAAATAATTATATTTCCGCTTTGCAAATCGCTGTGGACAACACCGTGAATGTCCATTGAAAAAGTTTTGTCCGTAATATCAGCAAGTTGCTTCGGCGTCAATTTGGTTTCAAACGGGTGCTTGCCTTCAAGATGTTCAAGCACAAGATAGTGTTTGTTATGTTTGTGGATTAAATCAACAGGCCTCACCGCAATTTCAGGGTTAATCACCTGTATTCTTTTCAGAATCTGGTACTCTTTAATATTATTATTTCCGGCAATATCTGCCATTGGCCCGAGGTCTTTGGGATTAGGGGCTTTAAGCCCGAATTGTTCATTCAGCTTAAAATATTCGCTTTGAAACCCCTTTCCGTTTGCGCTTACCTGATTTGAATTAATCCTGTCAATAAGACTTTCAGCACCGGCTCTGTCATAAGAACCTTTAAACGAAACCGGTTTAGCCTTAAAATAATTTGTTTGTGTTTTTACAAAAACATCACGTCCCGCAGCGGACGTATTACCCAAGAATGAAGTACCCCATGCCGACTGTTGATAATGTCGTGATTGGCGGACATTACCGTAATTTTGCACCGGCAATACGGATATAGATGCAGCTCTCATATGTCCAAGTCCCCTTATGTTGTTTTTATTATAGAACAAATTGTTATTTTTGTGTATTACTCTTGTAACATTTTGTAAAACTAACACGATTAATTCTTTTAATCAGTTATCTTTTTTTTTATTATCAGAAAAAGTATTGAGGTTTATGTGTTTATTAATCCGATAAAATATAATACAATCCCCGCATCTAATTTATCCTTCAAAGCCGGAAAAACATCAGTGTATACAGACTTTGACAGAACATACACTCCTTTTTCGCACGTTGAGATGTGCGCTGATTACACCCTGCCTGAAGGCAGCGAAAAAAGATTTTTATTCAACGAGTATTTTCAAAAAATAAAAGACTTTTCTGATATTGCAAAAGGTAAAGTTTTGTTAACAATTACCACCGGCAGAAATGTATCCGAATACAAATATGTTGAACAAAAGCTCAAAGACAAACACCTCAACTACTTTTCACCCGATGCTGTTATCACAAAAGACGGCGGAGACCGTTTTGTAAAACAGGATAACAAATGGTGCAAAGATTCTCAAAAAACAGAAGCGATAAAAGCATCAACGAACGGCTGGGACGCTTTAAAAATTAAAATCGCAATAAAAGACATAATAAGACAGGAGTTTAAAAACCCCGTTTTTATAGAATCTCCGGTCAACAGAACAAAAGACGATTACGGTGCTATTTCGCTTGAAGAACAGTTTGACAAACTGTCGGATAAAGACAAAGAAAACTATGTTTCCTTTACAAAAGACGAGGACAACTCGATAGAAATCGCGTTTTCAAACAAAATTCCGTCTGCCAAAATCAAAGAAAAAATAGAAGACTACCTCAAAAAAAATAATATCAATGCCGTGGTAAAACACTACCCGCAGGATTTTAACGGTTTTTGCCCGCAGTTTAAAAACGGCGAAAAGATAATACTCCCCGGCGACAGAATGTTTATAAAGCCGGCGCCGGAGGGAAAACAGATTTCAAAACTTTATGACGTCAAGGACGCCCTCAAAAAAGTCATAACCGGCAGCACAGACGATTTGATAATTGCAGCGGGGGATGAAAGCAACGACGAAGAAATGCTAAATCCGCTTAATTATCTTGATTTATACGGCATAAACATCGATAAAAACAAACCCGTATCCGAAATACTAAAGGACGAAAATGTTCTTGAGGCTTTAGGAAAAATGCCTTTTGCCGCAATTATTGTCGGCAGCAGCAAAAAGCTTGACCACCTGAGAGAAATGGATAAAATGCTCAGAGAAAAAGGCATAAACAAAATCATATGCATACCGGATTCCCTTGATAAAAACAACGGATTTGTGGAAGCAATAAAAACAGCAATGTACGATTATGCGGAAAAAAACCCGTTATACTCTTATGAAATGGGTATGGATTTATATACCTCGCTTATGGACGGAGGTTCTATATGGTCTTAGAACTTCCTTTTGAAATGGAATTTATCTTAAGCCTCACATACCGCTGCAACCTCAATTGCTCTATGTGCACGCAGTACGGTGACGGGTTTAAACAAAATGCCCCGCAGGATATGACACTTGAACAATGGGAAAACTTCTTTGAATCTGTATCCGATGTAAACCCCAAACCCAAAATGCTTTTAATGGGCGGAGAGCCATTGTTGTACAAAGATTTTGAAAGACTGTTTGAACTCACGCAAAAGCACGGGTTTAACGTACAGATAGTTACAAACGGCGTACTTTTAGACAAATACTTAGCACAAATTGCAAAAACCGATACAACAATAACCATAAGCCTTGACGGATTAGAACACACTCACGACACAATAAGAAACAAACCTGGTACGTTTAAAAAGGTTATGCAAAACATTGACAAAATAGAAGCGTACCAAAAACAGGGAAGCAAAATTAAACTTTGCATAAACTGCGTTATGCTGCCCGATAACGTTGACGAACTGTCGGAATTTCTGGAATTTATCCAGAAAAAAAACATACACACGCTGACATTCCAGCATTTACAGTTTTCTTCTCAAGAATTAAATAAACACACAAACACTCAATGGCAGCAGCGATTAAACAAACCGTATGCAGGGGGGCTTATACCGCCCAAGCAGTACAAAATTGACAAACAATACGTCAATAAGCTTGCTGCCGCCATTGAGAAACTTAAAGATGTCTGCAAAACAACAGCGTACGTCTTCCCCGCACTGGAGGACGAGGAAATCGAAAACTATTATCTTGACAAAGACCTTGACACAATCCGTGCAGGGCGCATCTGCACAACCCCGTGGGTCAATCCGACAATCCACTCCAACGGTGATGTTTCAAACTGTATAGGCAACATTATCGGCAACATAAACAGAGAAGACTTCTGGGCAATATGGAACAACGAAAAAGCAAACAATTTAAGACACGCGCTTTGTAAATACGGCAAATTTACGCTCTGCGCAAAATGCTGTAATTTTTACAAAGGCAACTTTATATATGCCCCAAATACGCTGCTGACTGTAAACAACAAACTGCTCAGCCTTCCTGATGAAATAAATTACATAAAATCATCAAAAAACGGGGTATTTATTCTGGACAAATACAGAGATAAAACCATAAACAACGCCACACCGGTTATACCTTTAGAAACTTTTACCCCTGCATCTGTTCAAAAACTCAAAAATACAGAAACAATCATCGCAATGTTTAGCGAACTAAAAGGAGCTTAATATGAAAATAAGTAAAATTTCTCCACAAACCGTAAAAAGAACAAGAGCCGGCTTTCCGCAAAGAGAGCAGGATTTAACCAGCTTCGGCACAAACGAAGAAAATAAACAACCGCAAGCACCCGAAAGCAAAAACGCTTCCGACGCAATAAAAAGCAACTTTCTCTCGGGTATTTCCTTTAAAGGTCAGACCCAAAACATAATACGCAAAACTCTCGGTACCGCCGGTGTTGTGGCAATAGGCAGAGAACCCGGCTACAGCGATACACGTTCCGTAGAAGAACAAATCGGAAGCACCCCGATGAGCTATGCCAATTCATCAATAGAAAAAACAAATAACGACTACACGACAAACAGGGTATACTTTGCCGACCCTGAAGAAGTAGTTAACACTCAGACAAAACGCGACCACGACTACATTGTGTACGACAACCGCCCGAAATATCCGCGGCTTGAAAATGTCAGAGAAAATTACTTCAACGAAGAACGCAATGCAAACAACTACGGACAGGACTTTAAAACAATCGCGGAATACTATTACCGAAGGGAACTTGCAGACAAAAGAGAACTGCAAAAACTGCTTGACGAAAAAGCCGGATTCCAGCACGAATACGATATTTCAGCACAATACAAAAACGAGCTTGACAATAAAGTAAACGAATATCCCTGGGAACCGCAGGATTTAAAAAGAGACAAAGAAAAAGCAGACTACTTCTACAGCAAAAACTCCGAACGCTACGAGCAGTTGAACCAAAAAATCGGGTATTACTCGGACAGAATCAACGACTCAAAAACGCAGCAGAAAAAAGCCATAGAAGCCTTTAAAATCTTTGACGAAGTTGGATTAATGTTTATGGACAGAGATAACGCAAGAAACCAGATTCAATTCAAACGCTGGGTAATGAAAGACTCTGAAGCAGCAATTATAAAAAACAACAAGATTTTAAAAGATTTCAGAAAACAAAAAGAGGATTTGGAAAAACAAATAAAAGTAGCTCAGGAATGGAAAGACCTGAACGAAGAAAAAGCAAACGCACCGGAAGGCGACTACAGCCGCTACGATTATTACACGGCGCATCAAAAACGTCAGGAAGAAATTGCCGAAAGAGATGAGGCCAAAGCTGAATGCGAAAGAGTTAACAAAAAGCTGTTGATTTTAAATGACAGATTAAATAAAGTAAAATTAAATATCGCACAGGGTGAAAAATCCAACAACGAACACCAGCAGCTTATAGACAGATACAGAAAAGTTCTGCCCGAGCTTGAGGCAAGCTTTAAATGCAAGTCTGAAGAAATAAAAAAATTCTATCCTAAGATGGAAGAATTTTACCGTAACAACGTAGAAGAATGGCAATACTAAATAAATACAAATTTTATGAACTTACTCCGAAAGATTGTTTGAACCTGTCGTTTGAACAATCTTTCGCAATGTTAAAAGACCTGCTCGGGGAAACTTGTCTGAAAGATGCTCTGGATATATCAAAGCCGTATCCTTCACCTCTTAAAAACACAAAAGATACAAACTGGTGCAAAACAGTAAAAATCATCGGCATAAACCCGAGGCTGACAAAAACCTTCCTCGGGATTGTCCAATATGCAATGACTTTTCCAGAAAGAGGTATCCACCTTATGCCGTTATGGACTACAGGTGATAAAGGCAGCCTTTATGTGCAAACCTCATGGCGGCTCAATGACGAGTTTATAGACCCCGATTTAAAAAACCTCGGCTACGACACAGCGGAAAAACAGCTCAAACTTGTTATAAACCTTTTGCACGCAATGGGAAAAATTGTCGGGTTTGATGCACTGCCGCATGTTGACAATTTTTCGGAAATCACATTGCTAAACCCGCGATTTTTTGAATGGGCTAAACTTAACAAACAAAAGACTTCTCAGCTTTTTTACCCCGAAGTTGACTACAACACGATTTATAAAGATGTGGAAAAAGTTATAATTTCTACCCTCAACGCACCGGAAAATCTCTTTGAACTTCCGGAAGAAGAGAGAGAAAAAATTGTTTTTGCGCCAAACTCCGACAGGACTCAGGTAAGAATAAAACTTATGAAAAAGATAAGAGCCGCAGGGCTGTGGCCTTTGCCGGTTACTGAGCACGCTCCTATGCGTCCTGTGATTTTTCAAAGGATAAAAAAATCGGGTTCAGACTACTGGGCGGAATTTGAGGTAAAAGACCGAGCAAAAGCAGCAAAAATAATAGGCTGTATCACGCCTTACAAATGGTACAAAACTGATAAAGACGGCTGCATCGTAAAAAACGGCGTTGAACAAGAGGTATGGGATTACTTTTCGGATAAAATATTTGATTTTCAAAAAGAATATAACTTTGATTTTTTAAGGGCGGATATGGCGCACAACCAGATATCACATTCCCACAACGGCAAGGAAAAAGACGAAACCGAAAAGCAGGAGATGTGGGCTTATTTAAAAGACAAAATTAACGTACAAAAGCCTTATTTCGGTATTTTAAGCGAGGCATTTTTTAACACATACTACATTAACGGCATCGCCGATATGGTCAACAAAAAAGCCGATATCGTGCTCGGCAATATGAATTTTCAATACCTTAACAAGGAATACATTGACACCATAGATGATTTTTTAAACCCGTTTAGAAAAAACTTCCCGTTTTACCCGTGCGTATGTATTTTTTCCAATGACGGAGATTTAAAAGAGCACTCAAAATATTTTCAATCGGAAGAAGCCAACGAAATAAGATTCTTTATATCAATGTTTTTAAACCTGCCTTCTTATATGGGAATGGGTTATGAAACCAAAAGCCTCAAACCCGGGAAGCCGGCGGAGTTTTCTAACGAATATGTAAAACACCAATCAAAGCCTTATCTATTCGGTACAAACGCTACGCTGTTTGAGCAGATAACGCTTATGCGAAAGCTCTATGAAAAATACAAAAATACCATAGACACATCAACGCTGAAACTTTTAGAAACAGACAACCCGTCGTGTCTTGCGTGGTGTTACCTGAAAAATGGCAGAGCAAAGCTTTTGTTTGCAGTAAATTTAAACCCCAAAAAACAAACCGTAAATATAAAAAGTCCGCTGCTGACGGACAGAGCAGAGTTCGTTTACACAAATTCAAAATACGATGAGATAACAACGGACATTGAAAACGGAAGCTTAGCAATCGAAAATATTTATATCGGAGAATGTGCGGTGTATGAATTTGAACAGTAAAACAACAAACAGCCACATAACCGAAAATATAATATGGTCATTTCTTGATGACAGAAAAGAAATATTTTCAAAAATTTATCACTCAAACAAATGGTACAGCGAAGAAAGCCGCTCGGGCAAAGGCTCGGAGCTTGCAGCTACGCAAGAAATAAGAAAACATTTACCAGTGATTTTTAGCAAATACGATATCAAGACCATTACAGACGCCCCGTGCGGTGATTTCCACTGGCAAAAATTTTTAAATTACAATTTTGAAAGCTACACAGGCATAGATATTGTCGAAGATTTGATAAAATACTGCAATGCCAACTATGCCAATCAAAAAACAAAGTTTTATACGGCGGATATTTTAGATTACAAATTCCAAAAAACAGACGCGATTTTATGCCGCGATTGTTTTATCCATTTGCCTTTAAGAGATATATCCCGCGCATTAAAAACAATGAAACACTCGTGCACAAAATATCTGTTAACAACAAACTATCCGCATGTACAAAACAATAGCGAGGTTTTAACAGGACAATTCAGAAAAATAAACTTAATGAAACCTCCTTTTAACTTTCCAAAACCATTAACAGAAATTTTTGAAGACAAAGAAAAAACGCTTGCGCTCTGGGAGTTCGACAAAATATTATGATACACCTGCCTTTCGAATTGGAATTTGATATAAGTATTGATAAAGGTTTTACCCAGCAAAACAAATGGCTGACAAACCTTATACAAGAACTGAACGAAACAGAGCCGAAACCGCGGCTGAACTTTTTTGTAAATGCGGCTGACTTTAATAATTTTTACACCGAAAACCGCAGGATTTTAGAAGAATATACAAACAAAAAATTTTATACAGAGCTTACTCAAACCGCTCAAATACAGGAGCTAAAATCCATACAAAAAATTTATCCGGATTTTTTGTGCACAATAAAAACAACAGCTTTTAAAAACCTGTATGAAGTTTTAAAGCACCTCGGCGATTGCGGCATAGACAGGGTATTACTTTTTCACGACTCAAAATGCGGCAAAAACTTTTTTGAAGAATTTATACCAGAACTGTCAAAATGCAAAAACACACCGCCTGTTAAAAATCTGTATCTGCTGCCGTATATGGAAGACAGAGAGATGAGTAATTTTTACACAAAAAACGATAAAAACAGAAAATATCTAACCTGCGCAGCGTTATGGATTAACCCGATTATAAAAAATAACGGAGAGCTGTATTGCTGCGACAAAAATTATGCGGGCAATCTGAACGATAAAAGCTTTTTTGAGTTGTGGAACAGCGAAAAAACTGCCGGCCTGCGCAATCGTCTTATACAGGAAAAGCAGCTTCCGCAATGCAGCAGCTGCCGGTATTTTTACAAAAACGCTCTGTTTATTGCAGATAACACGGCTTTTGAATACAAAGGCAACCTCTTTAAATTCCCCTCCGCACTAAACTTTATAAAATCATGCCCGGGGCTGGCTTTGTGCGGTCACAAGACAGACAAAAACACTTACGAAGTGCTGCCGGTTGAAATCTTTAACGCCGATGACCTAAACAACCTCATAAATACATCAGATGAAAAATTGTTGTTTATTTTAGAATAAACTAAGCTGGCTTACAGGCTCTTTTTCTTTTCTTTCACGCTCATATTTGGAAAGAGTCAAAAGATTTTCTTCAATTCTTGCAAGAAACGGAGATATCTCAAAATTTTCAGTTTTTCCAAACCAGTGCCTTTTTAAAGCCCTGCACAAAAACAGACGCTGCTTTGCTCTTGTCATACCGACATACAAAAGACGCCTTTCTTCTTCGATTTCTTCCGCTGTTTGTGCTTTGTACAAAGGAATAATCCCGTTTTCCAAACCTACAATAAATACATTTTTAAACTCGAGACCTTTTGACGAATGCAGCGTCATAAGAGCAATCCTGTCAGCTCTTTCATCTAAAGTATCTGATTCTTTAATCAGCGACACTTCGTGAATAAAATCTTTGCGAATGGTATATGTATTTGACAAATTAAAAAGATATTTAAAAATATAATCCTCTATTTTGTCTTTAAATTTGTCAAAATTAGTCTCAAGTTGATTTAAAACCGGCATAGAGTCATCAAGGCTTTTTAAAAGGTCTCGCACAGGCTTTTTTGCACACAATAAATCATCCGAGAGTTTTACAAACGGCATACCCGAGCGGGCTAAAGCTTCTTCTAAATCGTGAACCTGAGAAGATGTACGGTACAAAACCGCAAAATCACCGAAGGAATAACTCTCCTTCTGTCCGTCAGAACGGTCGGAATCAAAAGAGAAAAAGCTGTTTCCGCCTATGAGGTTTTCTATTGTACTTACAACAAACTCTGCCTCTGCTTTGCTGCTTGGCGCCGTATGGATTGTTATTTTATCAAGTTCAAATTTATTTTGCGCGGTTATGTTAAAGCAATCTATCATCTGGTTAGATGCGTTAACTATGTACATTGATGAGCGGTAGTTGTTTTTGAGGTTTATAATCTTCGCCTCAGGATAATCCTGTTTAAAATTATTAAAGAATCTTGCGCTGCCGCCTCTGAATCCGTAAATAGACTGATTGGGGTCGCCTATTGCAAAGATATTACCGTCATATGGCACAAGATTTTTTATCAATTTATATTGATTTTCGTCAATATCCTGATACTCGTCAACCGATACGTATTTAAAACGCGATTGATACTGCTGTTTTATTTGCGGATAATCTTCAAACAGCTTAACGGTTTTTGTTATTAAATCATCAAATTCTATCGCATTTTCCGGCAATTCTTTATAAAGTTCTTTTTCCTGCTCGCTTATCACATAAAAATCTTTATCCAGACCGGCTTTTTCAAAATGTTCTTTTAAAACCTCAAGTCCGAAAGAGTGAAAAGTATGTATGCTTATTGTTAAGCAGTCATCCCCAATAAGGATATTAAGCCGCTCTCTCATTTCCTGCGCAGCTTTGCGCGTAAAAGTTATGGCAAGAATGTTTTGAGGCTCAAAGATATTGTTGTTTATTATATGAGCTATACGATGTGTAAGCACGGTTGTTTTGCCGGAGCCGGGGCCTGCTGTTATAAGAATCTGTTTGCTTTTACTTTCAACGGCCGCTCTCTGATACTCATCAAGAGAAGAGTGTTTTATTTCTTTAGACAGCTTTGGAGTATTTTTATTTATTTCATATTCTTTTGCAGCCGCTACAGGTTTCTTTGCTGTTTTTTGAGGTGAGCTTTTTGGAATATTTATATCAAGTTTTAAGTTTGCAAAGTTTTTTTTTACAACTTCATCCGGTTCAAAGAGTTTTATAACACCGTATTCTCCGTCATAGCCGGCCTGTTTTATTACTTTACCCTCTCTCAACCTTGAAAGTGCCGTAGCCAGCATCGGGGAATCTTTTTCTATTTTCTCAACGGGAGCGTCTTGCAAAATAAAAAGTTCGGGGCCGAATTTTTGTATAAGTCTTTCATACTCTGTTGTTACGGATTTGCTTTGTGCGCCGACCTGCAATATTTCGGCAATAATTTCCGCTAACGGGACAAGGCTAAATACTTTTCCTCCGGTTTCTGGTTTGAAATCTGATTTTAAATCACGGTCTGCAAGCTCCATTACCCTGTTTAAAACGCCTATTGTCAATGGTTTGCCGCAGACAGGACAGATTCCTTTATATTTTTTTGTTTCGTCAGGGGTTAAGCACACTTCGCATTTTCTGTGCCCGTCCTCGTGGTATTTGCCTTCTTCGGGGAAAAATTCTACCGTGCCAACGTAGCCGTCTCCTGTTTTTAGTGCCTTCATCACGCTGAAATAATCCGGATTTGTGTCAAAAACAGTGGCTTCTCTTGCCAGTTTTGAGGGAGAATGTGCATCAGAGTTTGATACAAGACGGTATTTATCTAATTTTGAGACTTTCCAGTTCATCTCAGGGTCTGATGAAAGTCCTGTTTCTACGGCAAAAATATGTTCGGACAAATCACCGTAGCAGTCTTCTATAGAATCGAAACCGGATTTTGACCCGAGAGCGGAAAACCACGGTGTCCAGATATGAGCAGGGATAATATAGCTGCCCTCGCCTGATTCTAAGGCAACTTCCAATAAATCACGCGAATCAAGACCCAGTATTGGTCTGCCGTCAGAAACTATATTGCCGATAGCGCCGAGTTTGTTTCTGAAATTTTGTGCAGCTGCAATATCCGGTGCAAAAACTACGTGGTGGACTTTTCTTGTTTTATCCCATTTTTTGTAGATTGTAGAAATTTCAACCGACAAAAGGAACCTTACATTTGACCCCTGAGGGAACAGCTGTTTTTCTATCTCGGGTTTGAGCTTAAACACGCCGTTATCAAGCGGAATAAGTTTTTCTTGAATTTCTTTAAACCATGCCGGATGGGTAAAGTCACCCGTTGATATCAAAGTCAGCCCTTTTTTATGCGCCCAGAGCGCAAGCTGTTCGAGATTGCAGTTTTTGCTTGTGGCTCTTGAGTATTTTGAATGGATATGTAAATCTGCATAAAAAAGCATATAAAGCAGCCTTTTATATTATTTTTTCGACATCTGAGGCGACTGATCCTCTGCATCCGCCGTAAACATATTCATATAAAGAATTTTGTTTGCGGTGGCTTTATCCATGTTGATAAACTTCAAGCCTGCTCTGTCGTTGACTACACGGACAACTTCAACCTCCGGAGAAGCTTTTATGTTGTGGTAATCAAGGTCAATAACAAACCTTTCGCCTTTTTTGAGCGAACCGTCGTGGACTACGGCAATACCGCCTCTTGATATGTTTTCGATAGCTATAATGCGTTTGCGTTCTTGTTTTTTCTTTTTCTTATCAGCTATGTTTACATATCCGTCACCCTGTTTAACCGCAAATCTGATAGAATCACGTTTTGTCGGTTTGTAAGTTGACTTATCGATATCGGCAAAATCAGGTGTTGTCGTTGTTTTCTGAATTTTGTCATCTTTGTATGTTAAGCGGTAGAAGCTGTTTTCCGTTCTGGGCAGAAGTATAACTTCATACGGGTTGTAGTGTACGACAGGTGCTTTAGTTTCCAATGCAATGACATTGCCCATATTCAAAGCGAACGAGCCTGTTAATTTTGTATACAACTGAGAGGTTACAGGTATGCCAAAATTGTTGGTAATGTTTCTGTAATAATCGTTATCAACAATTGTCAGCCATCTGTACTCGTCGCTTATAAAGTGTCCGCCGCCTTGACCGCCAAGGTTGCCGTTTCTAAATTCGCCGTAGTTTGTTATAAAGGCATCGCTTATGTGCATATTAAGGTCTTTTGTATCCACATATGCGTTATCTGTATAGATTTTGGAAATCTCCATACCTCTGTTGTCTGTCGGAGCATTAGCACCGGAGTTGAGAGACAGAGTAACATCTTTTGCTTTGTAAACCGTATCTTTAAAACCAATCGGGTTGTTGAAGATTTCCACTGTTTCAATAACATCCTGAGGTTTGTAGTTTCTGTCTGATTCTTTTCCGCCGGCGTTAACTACATCGTCGGGAGAAACACCCTGAATGTCAAACACGAGTTTGCCGCCTTTGCCTACAGTGTTAAAGCCTGTTGCTTTGAGGTTTTTATCAGCGTCAGGGTTCATATAATCATTTGCATACAATCTGCCTTCGGTTGCATCAAAGCCGTCAGGTCTTGCAACGTTAGATACAGGCGAGCTTGCAGCATCGTAAGCGTGAGCTATGATGTTATCGGCTCTTAAGGTTACATCAGCCGAGCCGTTGCTCTGACCTTTTATGTATGCGTTATAGATATTGAGTGTTGAGTTTGCATCGTTAGGGTTAACCCTTGTGTCAGGGTTTGTGTCAAGAACTCTTATATCAACGGTTTCAGGTGCAACCGAGGACATAAGTATGTTATCGTGCGGATACAATATATCATCCGTGTCGGCAAGGTTTGTGGATTTGCCAAGGTCATATATTGTCAGGTTTGCACCCTGTGAAACAATCTCAAGATGTTTGCCTGCCGTGAGTTCTCTGATTATAGCGTTACCGGTGAACTCAAGCCCCATGTTGCCGCGTTTTGTAATAAGCTGCCAGATATTATCATTTAATCCCATACCTTTAATGTAAAGGTCGTTTTCAGCCATAGCGCTTATCGAGCCGTTTTCAAGCTGGTTATAAGTAAAGGCATTACCCTTTGTACCGAGATTATCGCTTGAAATCAACGAGATATTTCTGCCTTCAACATTGGCTTTTGATTTGTCAGAAGCCGCATTGACAATGGAATATCCGTGGTAGTAGCTGTCGTCAGACGGTGTCGGTCTTGCGTCAGCCTGTTTCCAGTCAACTGCTGTCAGCATAACATTTCCGTCAGAGGTTATATTATTGACTTTTAAGTCTGAATCTTTTGCCCTTATATTAACAAGCGCATTGCCGTTGTTGGTTGCTTTAGCATTAACAGTGCCGTTAACTTTCACGTTAATAGATTCTGTATAATCTCTTGTGGAAGCGTTTACACCAAAACCGGATTCTTTGCCGTTAAGAGCGTGGGTATCAGCACCGATATTGCCGCCTTCAACGTTCATTGACAGGTTTCCGCCTGCTGTAAGAAGCGTTTTGTAGGCTTTATCTTTGTTGCCTAAATCATGGTTCTGGTTTTTATTTTGTGTGTCAGGGTCGACAACACCGTTTAAGATGTCGCCGTTTTTCTGGCTTATTATTATGTTTCCGTTTTGTGCGTTAACGTAGAAATCATTCTTACTGCCATATTCGCCGATTTCAATATCGGAGTTTTCGTTTGTGATTTCTATGTTTTGTTTTATTGCGTTAACAATACCTTCTATATCAAGCCCGATTTCTTTTGTACCGTAGTTTTTGATATAGATTGTACCGTCATCGTTTGTTACATTAGCGGTTGTAGCAATTTTTATTGCCGAGGTGTCAGAGGTATTGTTGTTGACAATATTTGTAACACCTTTGCCGTTGCGGACAGTGCCTGATATCAACATACCGTCAGCACCGTTATTTGTAACATCGGTCTGACCTGATGTATTTGAAACAGTACCTGCTATTGTAAGACTGCTGTTTTCGTTTGTAACAAGCATATTGCCGTTATTGTTTGAGATAACAGCGGTTGTATCGATTAAAGCAGAGCCTGTGCCTTTATTATGGATATCAATATTTCCTTTGCCGTAATTGTTTATTGCTCCTGCAATAGTCATTGCACCGGCTGTGTCTTCATTCAATATGTTTATATTGTTTGTTTGGGTTGTATAACCTTCGTTCAGCTTGATTGAGCTGCCATCTTTGAAGTTTATATTTCCTTTTTTGTTAGTAACATTGATATCACCTTTAGCGGCAAGGATATTGCCTGAGGTTTCAATGCCTTTTGTACCGTTATTTATGAGATTGATATCAGCACCGTTGTTTTTAATCTCGCTTCCGGCAACCGTTATAATACCGCCGTTAGCTGAATCGTTTGTAATAACAACATCTGCGCCTTCATTATTGATTTTTCCGGCAACAGTAATGCCTTCTGTACCGTTGTTTGTAACACTAACGCTGCCGGAGTTTTTAATCAAGCCTTGAATAATCACTCCGCCTTTATCAGTGAGTTTGTTAAGAACAACATCGCCTTTTGTATCAATTGTCGGAACCTGATAATCGGAATCCTCCGAAGCCGTTCTGTTATTAATAACGAGATTTCCGTTAGTCTGTAACAGCAGACCGGCTTCATCTTCGGTTAAGTTACCGGAAGAAACAAGTCCGTTAACAATCAGGTCGCCTGTTTTGTTTTTAGATGTATCAACAGTGGTATTTCCGTCAGTTAATGTAGCATCAGCGGTATTTTGCGGGTTTGCGCCAAAACCTACAGTTTTTTCTGTTTCAACAGTATATTCTCCGATTGCAATATACGGGAATTTGTCAATCTGATGTATTCCGAATTTTGTTTCTTCAATTATTTTTGTACCATATTCAGGCAACTCTGTGCTGCCGTTATAGGTTACAGCTCCTGCAATCTTGTTATTTTCAAGTCCGTTAACAACAAGGTTTGCACCGGTCCGGTTATCAATGTTAATTGCCCCGTAGCCGTCAGCGTATTTTATTGAAGAATTTTCCGATACGTAAAGCGCATCAGCATCGCTGCTTGTTGTTGTGAGGTTAATATTAGCCTCATCGGTAACTTTTACGCCGAAAAGTTCAACTGTATTTGTATCCGGGTCATAAATAGCTTTTATATTATTTTTGTCGTACATGTAATCAGACTGTTTTGTACCCTCAGAACTGTCTCTGCCCGATGCTAGTTTAACCAGCAGTCTGCCAGTTTCTACTTCTTTATACTGAACATTGCCGTTTGCATCTTTAAGAGGTGTGGTGCCGTCTGCATCGGTAACAATAACTTTTTGAGTTTCATCAACAGCATTATCAAGCATATCCTGTGTAATTGTTATATTTTTGTCGGCTATGCCTGCCTGCATATTGCCTTCTACAGTGATTTTAGAAGCTGTTATGTTGATGTTTTTACCTGCAAAGAGTGTATCGCCTGCTTTTAGCACATACTCCTGACCTTTTGTATCTTGAGTAAAGCTGCCCTGAGCAACATTGACCTTCAAGGTATTAGCCACTATACCGTCATTTATTTCGATATCACCGCTTTCGTTATACAGGTTGACATTGCCGACACCTGTGTTAATAGTGCCGTTAAATATTATGTTGCTTGGCAGTACGCCTATTGCAGTATTGTTAACAGGGTCGTTTTGGTCATACCAGTTGTTGATTGTAATACCGCCCTCATTACCGGCAGTGCCTGTAGTTGAAATGGTTATTCCTTTATAAGGATTTTCCGACACGGTTTTTCCATCCACAACAAAACTGCCTACACCGCCGGCAACAGTGAGATCACTGAATATCAGGTTATAGTTTGAGTAATTGTTAATCAACACATCGGCAAGACTCATAATAATTTCACCCGTGCCGGAAACTTCACTCTTGCCTTTGTTGGCCTGAATATTAATCGTACCGCTTGTTGCGTTGATATCTTTAAATATGTAAGAACCGTTCTCAGCTTTGAATTCTCCGAGTCCGTTCTGTGCAATATTGTCTTTTCTTGCCTCGTTTTCTTTTATTTGATTTTTTATATCGTTCAAATCATCGGCGATTGATGAAATTGTTTCATTTAATGTATTAGCACTATTTTCAGCCGCCGTAATTTCAGAAGAAACAGACTGCATATTATCGACATATTGACTGTCATATATAATTTTTCCGTCTGTTGTAAGGAATCTTACTGTTTTGGTGCCTGAATCAGTCGTTATAGTAGCGGT
The DNA here is from genome assembly GCA_944323685.1 of Candidatus Gastranaerophilales bacterium. Lineage (GTDB taxonomy): Bacteria > Cyanobacteriota > Vampirovibrionia > Gastranaerophilales > Gastranaerophilaceae > Limenecus. The sequence continues at coordinate 23,578 of CALUTJ010000010.1, forward strand.
TTGAGAATCAATTTTCATACCTTTTAACGAGGTTTTAATTGCGTCTGTGGTGTCTTCACCAAGGTTAAGCCCTTCTAAATACTTATCAAACGTGAGAGTTCCGACGCTTATTACGGAAGCTGAGTCGTCAGGTGTAACACTCACGGGAATATTGTTTTCATAATTTATCGTATAGCCTTCAAGATCGGCAAATTTGTAGTGACCGTTTTCCGTAATATAGTTTCCGTTTTCATCCACGGCATATTTAAGGATAACGTTATTGCCGTCAGCAGTGAAGCTGTATATCGGAAGATTAGTTTTATCATCCGCAGCCATTGTGTAGTAATCCAAAAGTTGATTAGCTACTGTTTCTGCATTTGCCACATTGTTATTTTCAAGCATTGTAACGATACTGTTTTTAAAATCGTTTTGCGAAATTTTGCCGGAATCTTCAACGTCTTGAATATATTCAGCCATTGCAAGCTGCAATTTAAGCGCATCGATTTGCTCAAGCAGAGATTCGTAATTAGCCGTATTGGTTTCATTAATATTTTCAAGACGTTCTTTTTCCGAATTTAAGTCAATAAGCGCCTGTTCAATTTTGGCGATTTCATCTTTCGCTGCCTGAGAATCTTTACCGGCCTCAATAAGAGTGCTGTCTTGTTTCTCGTATAAGTTGTCCTGTATTGTACCGGTTGCATTGCCGTCTTTATCGATTGTAAGATGCATAGAGTTGTTCTTGCCGGCAATGAGTTTTCCGTCAACTTTTACTTTATTTGAGGATTCATTTTTTACGGAAGTATAACTGCCGTCATCATGTATTTTTATCCCAAAAAGGAGTCTGCTTACTCTGTCGTAAACAATTTTTGAAGAAAGTTTTTCTTCCCCTCTGTCAAACACAACGTTAATATCTTTTTGAGAGCTTATTACCCCATTATTTTTAACATTCACATTATTATTTGTAGTGAAGTTAATACCACCATCCGCATCGCCCGTTGCAATTGCAGCTTCTACATACAAATCCGCAAGCTGGTAAAGGTCTTGTTTGGAATTGCCCATAAAGTTGATATTTACGCTTGTATCCTCGTTAACACCTGCTGTTTCGGATTGAGCAAACAATTCGCCGGCAACGTTCAAAGTGTTGTTAATAGTGAGGTTAACCTCGCTGTTAACTGACGGATTACCGGCAAAGTGGTGTGTGTCAACTTCCGCAATAGAGCTTAGCTCGTTAGATGAGTTCATATTGATATCAACGTATTTGCCGCTGAGCAAACCGTCGTTTATGTTTATATTGTTATTAACTACTGCGGTTACAATAGAACTTGCGTTATTATTTGCGGTAAAGCCGCTTCCGTCAGAGGTAACTTTCTGTTTAAAGCCGGTTGTACCGCTTGTGATATCAAGGTCTAAATGATCTCCGGCACGTACATCGGTATCGCCGTTGACATTGATGCTTGCACCGATTTCAAGGTCATTTTTAAGCTGAGCACCGTCTTTTACAACAAATCCGCCTGCGTCGTCAGTAACCTGCATTTCGCTCGGTGTTTTGGCGTTGTTCACAACGCTAAACAGAGCATCGCGATCTGTTTCGATTTTTGCGTTATTTAAGTTTAATTCGGAAGTCGCTTTAAGTGTATTTGACAACTCACCGCCTTTGACTACAAACAATCCGTAGTTACCGCTTTCTTTAAACAGATGTGCTTTAGACAGAGTGTCTATATCTGCATCAAGCGAGCCGGCATTGATAGAACCGTTAAAGTTAACAATATTTTTGGCTGTATCTTGAACGATATTTTTTGTTGCTCCGTAAGCAAGTGCAATAAGACCCGCTGAAAAGTCGCGCACATAGGATTCTACAGTGCTTGTCATTGTGGAATCCACATCAACGGTTTCTGCATCTATTGTTGCAGATATTGTTGTTGTATTAGCATTGCCAATCTGGCTTGTTAAATTCATAGCCCCGAGACCGACAAGCCCTGCCCCTTTTGACGCTGCGTTTGATATTGCGGTTCTGTTAAGTGTAGAATCGATATCAAGAGTTTGAGCCTTTATTGTGCCTGCAATATTATTTGTAATTGCAGAATCTGAAGTTGTTACGATATTTAAGCCCGAGCCGCTTACAAAGCCTATGCTTGTGTTAGCTGATTCATTTGTTGCTGTTGAATTATCAACAGTGCTGATAACAACATTCTTCGCCTGTCCGTTTGCGGCTTTATTTTGTATTGTGCCGTAGGTATTTATACCGGAAGTGCCTGTTGTTTTGGCTTCCAGATTAGTTACATCCAGCCCTGCAAGTGATATTGCCTTTGCGTTGTTTGTAATTTTTGCATTCCTGTTTATATCAACTTTTAAATTTGTATTATTTGCATTTATATTGCCTGTATCAATTTTGGCGTTGCCGCCTGAAACAGCCTCAACCACAGTAGCATCGCCGCCGATGAGAGAAACCTCACCGCTGACCATAGAAGCAGAGGTTGTATTTGTGCTCGAAGCAAGCATATTAACATTGTTTGCGCTGAGTGTTGAGTCTTTTGTGTTGATATTTGTATGCCCGCCGGTTGAAGTCGAAACAACAAGTGCGTTTATATCAACAAGTCCAGCAGAAAAACTGTCTGAATCAATATTTGCTGTTCTATTAAGTTTTGATTTTAGATCAATGTTATTGTTTGCACTAACATTTCCACCAGTAACTTTTGCTGTAGCATTTCCGTTTGCGCGTGCATCAACAACTGTTACCCCTGCACTATAAAATGCACCGGTAGCCTTTTTAGTATTAACAGTTGCGGTTATATTACCACCCTCATCAGAATCTTTTGCGGTACCGGCATTGATTTTTACGTTGTTTGCACTGATTTTTCCGCCAGTAATGCCGGAATTAAACGTTGCGTTTGATTCCGCCTTCTGATAGTTTCCTGTAGCAGAATACACACCTAAAGAACCAATAACAACGTTATTTATTGTATTAATTCCGCCGGTTTGAGAGATGATGTTTAAATCATTTAACACGTCAACCGTAGAGTTGTTATCAAGAGAAATCAAAGCATTAGAAACAGCCTGAGATACTGCAGTATTTACGACAGTTGAAACTCCGGCAAATTCAGCACTTGCACCATACAATTCCGATTCAAGTATGCTTGTGTTTGTTGCTTTTAAATTTAAGTTGTTTGCTTCAATATCAACATTATTTCCTGAAATCAAGGCATTTATGGCATTTTGTGTATTCGCAACAGCAATATTAAGGTTAACACTCACCACTCCGCCGCTTGCTGATATTGCTTTAGATATAATACTATCATCAGACTCAGCCAGCACATTTATATCATTAGCTGATTTTACAGAAGCGTTCGCAATTTCTGCTGTTGTATTTGCTTTATTGTCAAAATAAGCAACATTACCGGCTATACTTACTCCGCCTACTGATGCAGCGACAGCATCTGTATTAGACTTAACTTTAGAATTTGCTTTTACAGTAACATCGCCGTTATTTTGAGTAACGACATTACCGCCCGATATAGAGGCTGAAGTGTTGTATTTCATATCAGTAACAAGTACGCCTACGCCTGCGGCTACTGTTCCTGCTGATGCAGTGGCGTTTGTAATATTCATTGTATCGGAGTCGTAGCCTTTTAGCGTATTATTTGCACTGACTTTAACCCCGTCAGCACCTGTTGTATTAACGTTAGCGTTAATATCAGCCTGCGTTCCGCCTTTAACATCACCTTGTGTAAGGTCATAAGAGCCGGCTAAAGGCAGTGTTTGTCCGTCTTTTTCATAGGTTATGCCGTTGACAATTTCACCAAAATTCGTGTTTGCCTGTGTAATAGAATCATCAATACCGGCTTCTTTAAGGTTTTCATCCGATAAAGAAACTTTACCGCCGATTGAATTGACAAACACTGTACCTGCTATGCCTAAAGTGCCTGCTGCAGCTGCCGTGATACCGGCTTCATCAAGCCCTATGATTGAGTCTGATTTAACCTCTACGCTGTCTGCTTTAATTTGCCCCTTATCACTGCTTATCAGTTGAGATAAAACAGCGTTGTTAATTACGTTTACGTTAACATTAGCACCGCCTGCGCCAAAGCCTGATACGGTGGCAAGTCCGAGGTTGGTTTGCATTAATATTTCGTCTTTAGCTGCAACGCTTACTTTGCCTGAGGCCTTTATTGTTTTATCCTGAGCGTCAATGTAAGCTTTTGCAGTATTTTCAAGTACGTTAACGGTTGTATTAACGCCGCCGGCTGCCGTGCCTGATGCGCCGACACCGATATTATTGTTTAAAATATCCTGTTTGTTGTTTGCGCTAACACTCACTAAATCAGCATCAGTAACAGATGTGTTTGTAATATTTGCATTTAAATTATTTGTCAAAACAGACACAAGTGCGTTTACAGGAACAGCTGCGCCTACTCCGTTTACAGCAACTGTTGATGTGGAATTATCAATATCAGAGGTTTGTGTCGCCGAAACGGTCACACTTCCCCCTTTGATTGAAGAATCGGCAATATAAGCGTTTACATTGTTTTTGATGACATTTATAATACCGTTTGCATTAACAGCAGCCCCGAGACCGTTAACACCGGCAGAAACTAAAATGCCGTCTAAATCAAGGTTTGCGGTTGAAGCAACAGAGGTCGATATTGCATTGGTAATCTCTGTTTTTAAAATATACGCATTCAGATCATTATCAAATACGTTAACACCCGCAAAGCCTGAAACGCTTGCGCCGACACCGCTGCCTGATACACCTAAAATTGCAGAGATAACATCGACATCAGAACCTGCATTTACTGTTGTCGCTGCATTAGCAATTGAACCGCCGTTGATATAGGCATTTGTGTTGTTTGTGAATACATTCACAATAGGAGCAAGGCTTACGGCTGCACCTGTACCCGCCACAGCACCTGCAGCAAGTACATCAGTTGTTTTAACTGTATTTTTAGCTGCAACGTTTACTTTAGCAGCATCAGTAATATCAGTATTTTCAACTTTTGCAGTTACTTCGTTAGAAATTGTATTTACGTTTGTAATGGCTGTAACAGCTGCTGTACCGGAAACTGCAGTTGTAAATATAATTGTATTCAAATTAAATATGTCATCAGCCGTAACATTTACCGAGCCTTTTTGTATATCGGAATTTGTAACAGCTGCTATAGTTGAACCTGAATAAACGTTAGTTACACCGTTTACTCCTACGCCTGCTATACCTGCAACCGCAATACCAATAGCTGCGTCATAAGTGGTCATTGAAGAGTCAGCATCAACCGATAAACCATTTAGGGTTGAAATAGTTGAGTTATCAACATAAGCATTGACAGTGGTAGTTACTACATTTGCAATGAGCGTAGCACTAACACCTGCACTGCCGGCTGCACCTATCGTAATAACACCTACAAGAGGTATAAGATTTGAAATATCGTCAGAAGACACAGAGCCATTGTCTATTAATGACTGCAATCCTGTGTTTTGGTCTTTGTGGTCGCCGTTAAAGCTATTGTTTGCAGAAATGGTTACACTGCCGTTATTTGATTTAACAGTTGTGTTTTCAATACCGGCGTTGACCTCGGACGCCATAACATTAGCTATAGCAACCGCACCTACTCCTGCTGCACCGGCTGCTGAGGTAACAAGCACATTGCCCTGGAAGTTCTGGTCATCATTCGCAGAAACATTCACATCACCGGTTGTATTAATATTTCCGGATTTTTGTCCGTCAGTACCGTCTTTTCCGACTGTAGAATTTACTTTATTCGCAAGTACATTTGTAAAGACAGCACCGCCTACGGCAGCCGAACCTGCTGCTGATACTGCGATATTTAATGATTCAGAATCCATGGAATCTGCGGCAGCAACATTTAAACTTTTAGAATACATATTTACGCCGTTTCCGACATAAGCGTTTGTTGAGTTCACAATTACGTTGGAATTTATAGAACCTTTAACGGCTGCAGTGCCTGCTGCACCGACTATTGCCATTATTGATTTATAAGTTTGTTCGGAGTTTGCCTCTACATTAACATTGCCGACTCTTGATGTATCACTGCCGATTTGAGCACCACCAATTTGAGCACCATTTTTGATACCTGCGTCAACTGTGCTGACATTAACGTTAGAGAATATTGAACCGCCGACAGAGGCAGTACCGGCACCTGTTATATTACCTACAATTACAGCAGCATCTGTTTTGTTAGATGCCAATACATCAATCTTGCCGGCATCTTCAATAACAACGTTAGAGCCGATATAGGAATCAACGTCATTTATAACGTTTTTGGATATCAATGAACCTGCAACGCCGGCTGTATTTCCGCCTGCAACACCGTATGTCATATCCCAGTTTTCATATGCACCATCCTTTGACATATCGTAATCACCGGTTATCTTGTCAACAAGCGCAGAAGCAGTAACAGAACCCGGAGTTTCTTCGCCGAAAATATTTTTGGCGGAAGCGTTAACTTTTATGTCGCCGCCTTTTGTAACGGTTGTGTTATCGATATGTGCGTCAACATTTTTTATATAAACATCTGCAAGTATTGAAGCCCCTATACCTGCAGTTCCGCTTGTCGCAGCAAGAACACCGCCTCTGCTTCTTGATTTTGTATTATCGGAAGCAATAACGTCAATGCCGCCAGCTGATACCGTAGTAGATTTTTTATTATTTGTACCGTCGATTTTTGCGGTTGTAAAGTTTTGAACAACATTCACCCCGACGTTTGCCGCAGCGGCTGCTGAGCCTGATGCCGTAATTGCCGCTGCAGCAGGTATAGCGTCAATATTTCCGTCTGTTGTGGCTTTTACCGTCAATTTATCGGTTGAAGTCGTGTCAGAGTTTATTAATTGAGCAGTATTGCTGCTCAATAACGTATTGGACAATACGTTAGCACCGACAGCGAACTTTCCTTCGGAGGTTGCTGCAACCCCAACCGTAATACCTTCGATTGAAGTGTCATAATCTGAAATAATATCTAAAGTGCCGCTGTTTGTAATATAAGAATCCGAAACAGAAGCTGATATATTGTTTTGAATTACGTTAACAATACCGTTTGCGCTTATCGGAATACCTGCACCTGTTTGGATACCCATATTTGCGGCAAGGAACTGTAAATTTTCATTATTATCTGCGTTTACGTTAACATCTTTTGCCGTGATTGTTGAGTTGTTGGCAATGGAGGCGTTTACATTATTATTTATAACGCTGACAATTGCGCCTGCGCCAACACCCGCACCTTTTGAAGCACTGGAGAAGCTCAATGCTCCGGCAAGGTTTCTGTTATTAAAGTTATTGTTAGCCACAACATCAACGTCACCGGTTGAGTTGACGGTTGAGTTGTCGATTTGTGCATTGATTGTGTTATTGATTACATCCGTAGCCATTGCACCCGAGAAGCTGTAGCCGCTTGAAGCATCGGTTATAACGCTGCCGCCGACACCTACAGAGATTAAGTCCTCAGTTTTTTGAGTTTTATCCTTGTTTGCCGCAACGGAAACGGATTTTGTATTGTTAATTTCTGAATTTGTAATTTTAGCAGTTGTTTCTTTTGTAATGAGGTTAAGGTTTCCGCCCATGCCTGCACCTACAGAGGTGTTGCCGGATTGAGCACCTGTTGCACCGGTTGAACCTGTCGAACCTGTTGAACCGGTAGAGCCGCCGGCACCCACGCCTGTTCCGGTTCCTGTTCCGCTGCTGCCTGTATTAACACTCATTCCGCCGGCGCCTTTGTAAGAGGTTGAGTGGTTTTCTGCGTTTACATCAACTGCTATAGTATCAGCTCCGCTTTCGTGTTTTACTTTTGCACCGTCGATTTGAGCGTTGACTTTGTTTTCTAAAATATCAGTGTTGAACGAACCGCCTGCCGAAACCTGCGTTGTTGTATCGTCCTGACTTGCTTTTGCTACGCCGACGCCGATTGCAACCTGAACGTTATCATTGTTTTCTTCTGCTTTGACATTTAATTTATTGTCGCTGCCTTTGAAGGTGATATCAGTACCTTTTAAAGAAGCTTTAGTTTCATTAATGTTCTCAACAAAGTTAACCGCAGCACCGGCACCGACAGTAGCCGCTTTGGCAATACCGCCGCCGATATTTAAAGATTTTGTTGTCTGGTTAGCTTCGACATTAACGTCTTTGCCTACGGTAATTTGTGCATTGCCGACTTCTGATGTAACGCTGGACTCGTTAAGCTGTACATTAACAGAACCTGCTGCCGCAACGGAAATGTTTTTTGACTGTCCGTTCTTGGAATTTAAATTATCAAGGTTTGCAGCTTCTTTACCTGTTGAACCCTGGAATTTAACGTCGTTTGTTGAATTTCCGTCAGAAGCCGTTAATTTATTTCCGTTTGCATCTTTATAAACACCGTCCGCATCTGCTTTATAGCTATTACCGTTAACGTTAACATCGGGATTTGCATCAGAACCAACAGGAGCTTCGGTAGAGCCTAATTTACCGGACACCTTGTCAAAAAGCCCCGAAACTTTTGAGAACAGCGGGTTGCTTTCCGCAAGTTTGTTGCCGGCAAAGCTGCTGTCAGTATCTTTTTTATCCTCTTTCTTGCTGAGTTTAACACCGCCTGCGAAGGCACCGGCTATTGCCACATCAATTGATTGCGTATAAGAATCTGAAATTACGTTCAAATCCTTTGTAAGATTAACTACCGCACCATCTGCAATGCTTGCTTTGACATCTCTGTCAAACTGGCTTACGTTAACAGATGCACCGACAGCACCGCCTGATGAAGATGAAGATGACGAACCCGACCCTTCAGAGCCTGAAACTTTTGCGCTTTCTGAGGCAATTGCACCGGCAATAAGTATATTAGATATGCCGTCTTTTATTGTTGATGCTTCGTTTAACACAAGCAAGCCCGTGTCTGAATCCACGCCCATATAATTGCTTATCTGAGGTGAAGTCAAATCAGGGTCTAAGCCGACTTCATAATCTTCGGCGTTCAAATCTTCAAACGGATTGCTTTCTTCATATACGGGGTCGCCGTATTCATCATAAACTATATTTCCGTCTTCATCTTTTTTAGGCACTGATTCATGGAATAAATACCCTTCAGAGTTTTGTGCCGTAGCAAGCTGAGCTTCGCCTGCCTTAATATTCAAGGTAGAAGCATTGACCTTAGATGCGCCTAAAGAAGCCTCTGTTGCCCCTGTAACATTTTGAACCGTAACGCTTCCGGAAATTGCAACACCGTTGTTGCCGGTAGCTTTACTGCCGGTGACAACCGCAGTGAGAAAATCCTGCTGGTTTGCAGCCTGAATATTAAGCTCGCCTTTTGTTTTATTCTGTGTGCTGCCTATAGCATTTTCGGTAACATTTATAACAGCACCGTCACCGACCTGAGCACGTGCGTTGCTTTCTACACTTTCAACAACAACGTTGCCGCCCACACCGCTTTTTTTGCCTGACGCACCGTCAGTAAGTTTCCAGAGTTTTGCAACATCGCCGGCTGCATTGTATTGTACAACCTGATTTGCTGCGTTAACTATAACATCACCGGCGTTGATAACTGAATTGTCACCGATTCTGGCAACAGTGTTGTTTACAACATCGGAAACTATTACGGAAGCGGCAATACCGATACCGCTGCCTGCGGAAGATGTTGTTTCCGCCCAGTTGTTGAAGAAACCTTGCAGACCGAGGTTATTTTTTATTCCTCCGTTTTTAATACCGAATTTTATATCGGAAATTTCAGACCCTATTTCGGCTGCAGGGTTTGTTAAACCTTGAAGCAAAAGTCTTATATCCCACTGGTCGCCTTTGCCAAGCTCAGCATTTACATTGCCTTTTATGTCTTCCGGCAAATCTTCAATATCTCCGGCAGCCTGAATTACATTCAATATCAAATCAAAGGTTGCGTTGTTTCTCGGAAGTTCCGTTGTTGCGTTAACGGACAATTTGTTATCAGCAGTAACGTTTGCGTGATTTTGGGCAGTACCGTCCTCTATCACGGCAGTCGTATTGTTATTCTGATTGTTAACAATTACGGCAACACCGGGGTTCGGGATATAATCGCCGACTCCGCCTGAAGAACCTGAGCCGGAAGCCTTAGAATCTCCGTCTTTAACATGAGCTTTTGTAGTGTTAACTGTCAAATCAACCGTATTTGCATTAACAGAAACATTGTCGGCATGGATATTTGCATTTGCTCCGATTTTTGCCGTTGTAGTAATGTTTGAGTCGTTAACAACAAGCGCAGTGCTCGCATTAGGCACTAAATCACTGACAGAACCCAGTATATTAGTATCAATAACACCGCTCAGTTTATCTGCAATAAGGTTTAAGATTTTGAACTTAAACTTATCACCCATTCTAAGCTTTGGATCTTTAGGGTCAACCGTAGCCTGAGAAGTGTTGGAGGCCATGTGCAGATTCTGTGCGTTTACGGACACATTGCCGTCACCGTTTGTATTTACGGTAGTATCAATCTTAGCAGTTGTGTTGATATTTGTGTCTTTTAATGTTACGGCAACCGCAATACCGCCGTTATCTTTACCGATGCTTGCAATAGAATTTATATTGCTCAAATCGCTCGATACGTTAACAGCATCAACCTCTACGTTAGCAGCGTTAATAATTGCACCGCTGTTTACCAGTGCGCTTGTTTGCGCATCAAGCGTTGATTTTAATAATAACACCTGAATTGTCGGTATGCCGGTGTATCCGCCGACAAGCTGACCTGCGGCAGAGGTAGGATTTTTTAATTTAATATTGTGTGAGTTTTGAGATTGTGCGTGAATATTAACGTCATTTCCCGCTGTAATTTTCGCACCGTCATTTACATTTATTGTAGAAATCGTTTTAGAACCAAGTGTATAGTAATACTCCTGACCCGAGTCAATTACGGGGGTGTATCTTGTACCTGTTTTGATTGAAGTATTTGCAACTGCAAGAGAATTTATATTAACATCATTATCGGCAATAATATCTGCACCGCTGCCGATTACGACCTCCGCTTTTGCTCTGGCGCCTTCAAAATCAAAACCTTCACCGGTTACGGCACCTTCTATAATTTGCCCGATAGCAGAGCTGTATGCACTGTCAAACAATGTTGTACCGTCTTTTTGTGCGATATAATCAGCCTTGCTTGTTGCACTGATATCAACATTATTTCCTTTTAAAACGGCATTGTTAATATCTACTTTTGCAAAATTTGTGTCGTTGTGTGCATTCGGATTTGTTGCATCAGAAGGAATTGAGTCTCTGACATAAGTTTCTAAAGCACTTTGTACGTTTTCTGAAGTTATGCCCAAGTCCCGTAATTCTTTAGGCAAAAGGTTTGTATCAAGTACATTGCCGTATTCGTCCACAAGCGGACCGGATAGATTATTAAGAACAAACTCTTGACCTTTAATAATTAATTTATCGCCAAGTGTAGGAGCAACAACAGTTTTAATTGATTGAGCCTGAATAACGATATTTCCGTTAGCATCTTTTGTAAATCCCGTACCGCTTTGCACCTTATTGTTTACAAGTGCGTCAAATAACTTTCCGGCAGCCTCTGTTGTTGCAAGTCTTTCGTTTACCTTTTGTCCTGCGTTTGTTACGGCAGCGTTATCTACACCGGCAAGAATACCGGCTTTATTATCTGCTGTGTTACCGACCTTAACAGTTTGAGCAACAAGGTTTACGTCCCCTCTGGCAATGATTTTACCGTTAACAGTGATATCAGAGCCCATATCGGAAGCTTTTAAAACAGCAAGATTGTTTTCATGCGTATAACCTTCCGGCAAAGCAGAGCCTATTGCAGAATCTGTCATATATTTTAAATACGCCTGCTGTGTAGGCGCAATGGCAGTCAGAGAGCCTACATTTATAACACCTGATGCACCGACAGCCATGCCGTTTGGAGAAACAAATATGGCATGCCCGCCTATATCACCGTTTTTTAAAATCCCGTTTAAAACACCGTTGATAATAATTCTGTTATCAACGAGGTTTACAAATTTATCAACGGAAATATCTCCGTTTTTAAGTGCAAAAATAAGGTTGGCAACATCGCCTTTACCAAGTTCAAAGTTGCCGTAATGTTTGAAACCAAAATCACCATTGGCAAAATCAGGATGTATATCAAAAGAACCGCTTTGTCCGTTAGCAACTCCTGAAATATTAGATTCGGCAAATGCCGGCAATATCATGGTCTGCTGCATAAAAAACAAAGATGTTAATACAAATGCAACAAGTTTTTTTACACTCAAATTAAATTTTAAAAACATACAAATTCCCTATTCTTACGGTATTTTACCAGTTTAAAATAAGGGTATTTGTTTTTCATTATTTTGTGACAAAGTGTCACAATTTTTTATAAAATCGTTACATATGATACAAAATATTTTATTTCATGTAAAAATAAAATTTATATAAGTTTTATAAATTTTATAAGAAGCGGGTTGAAAAAGATTTAATGAAAAAAACAAAAGCAAGGCAAATACTACTTTTAGCAGCCGTAATATTGTTTGCTCAAAGCAGCTGTTTTGCCGACCCGATTGGCGGTTTTAATCCGTCGGATATTCCGACCAATATGAATTACGGCGGGATAATCAACAGCCACGACATGATGATGCTGAAAGAAAAACAAAGGCTGCAAGATGAAGCCAAAGATTTTCAAAACTTTCAGGACAGAAAACAAGGCAAACATAAAAAAGATGAAGTTATAAAAGACGAAACAGGCAGCGGCGAAAAAATTTACGACGCGGAAACTTCTCAAAAATTAAAAGAACAACAAGAGCTTTTAAAAAAAGAGCAGCAAAAAAAGAAAAAAAGATTCGGTTTTTTCAAACGCAAATCCAAAGATAATCAGGAAGAACAGATACAGGAACAATCAACCGGCAACGCCGCAGAAGATTCTGCGACGCAGGATGACAGCAAAAAAAAAATTATAGAAAAGACGGATACAACTACTACTATTAAAGCCAAAACAGAAAAAACAAATGTTCAAGACGGCAAAGTTTTTATTAAAGCGGTAGGTGTAACTAACTCTCAAATTCTCTCAGATGCAGAGATTCAGGCTATTACGGATTCTGTTATCGGGCAGTATGTTTCTTTTGAGGATTTAGAAAAACTTGTTCAGGATTTTAACTACGCATACGCAGAAAAGGGTTATGTAACGGCACGAGCATTTTTGCCGCCTCAGACAATTCAAGACGGAGTTGTAAGGATAAACCTTGTTGAAGGGCTTGTTGGCGAAGTCAGCGTTGAAAACGCAAAATGGACATCCGAAAACTACGTAAAAAAAAGAATTTCCGCTAAAAAAGGCGATATCTTTCAGATAGTCGAACTCGAGCAGGACATATTAAAATTTAACAAATACAATAACGGAATAAAATTAAAAGCAAACCTTGTAAAAGGTGAAAAAATCGGGACAACAGACATTAAACTTCAGGCTGACGAAAAATTTCCGTTCCGTGTTACAGCCTTGATGGATAACGCCGGCAGAAAGACTATCGGCGAGTTAAGAGGCGGTTTAATGGCGCAGGCTGACAGCTTGTTTAAACAGCGTGACAGGTTGACTATCGGTTCTTACGCAAGCAGACACTCTGTTACACCGTTTGCGGATTACAACATTCCTGTCAACAAATACGACGGCAGAGTCGGATTCCTGTTCTCCTCAAGCTATGCGCAGATAGGCGAGGGGCCTTATAAAATATTTGATATTGAGAGCCGTTCTTATAACTACTCTTTATACTACACCCATCCGTTAATCAGAAAACCTAATTTTGAATTAAACGGATATGTCGGGGCAAACTACAAACAGGCCGCAACATCTTTTGGCGGTTACACGCTAAACACCGATAAAATAGCAAGTGTAGAAGCAGCATTAAACGCAAGATTAGATACCAAAAAAGGTATCTGGTATTTGAATCAGGGTGTATATCAGGCGTTCCCGTTATTTGACAAAGACATAAAATACTTTAAATACACAGGTAGTTTAATCAGGCTGCACGATTTTGGTCACGGCATTGTCGGACAGTTGAGAGGTATGTATCAATTCTCGCCTGAAGATGTTATGCCTTACATTGACCAGTTTCAGGCAGGCGGTCTGGCAACAGTCAGAGGCTATTCCGAAGGTCTTTTAATAGGACGTTCGGGTTATATCATCAGCTCTGAACTTTTGTTCCCGATTGCGCCTCAAAAAATTACAATCAAACGCAAAAACGAAAAAAGACAAATACCTTTTATCGGCAGCTATGTTAAAGCACTTGCATTTGTTGACCACGCCGGTGTTTACCCGTTCAAAGGCGAAGGCCCCGGTGCCAGAAGCTATACACAGGCGGATTATATGCTCAGTATGGGTTTAGGTTTAAGGATATCTCTTCCCGGCGATGCTACAGCCAGATTGTACTGGGGCTGTCCGCTTATGCATAACCCCAATGAGGTCTATTACAGAAACCCGAGATTCAGTTTTGAAATTTCGCTTTCTCCTGACATCGACAAAATTTTGAAATACAGAAAAACTTTAAGAAACAAAGAAACCCTCTAAAACCTTGGTTTAATACTATTCTCGTCTTTTAAGAAGAAAGACTTTACAGAAGTGTATATTACCTTAGGAACTAAACAGCAAGTTTATAGCTCTTTAGAGCTTTACGCATGTTAACAAAACTTAACAAATCGTGTCCCAAAAAGCAATTATTGAAAGAGTATATACTTTATATAGATAAGAGAGTATAAACCAGAGGATAAAAATGAGCGTCGGCAACAGCAATGTACAAATAACAACTACAGAAAACGGCTGGATATTTTCAAAAGGCAACGGGGATAAAAAAACAGAAATCCAATTCGTTGATGAAAATAAAAACGGAACAATTGACAGTAATGATAAAAAAATCGTTATATCATTAGGCGCCGGCGATTTTACGATTGAAGAATTTAATGCTGCCAAAGAATCTATAGCAGAAAAACTTTCTGCAACTAAAAAAGAAGAAACGGTCGGCGACTGGTACAATAGAAAAGCAACCGAAGAACAGGAAGAAGCAAGAGCTGAAGCCTTCGAAAGACAACAGCAATTGCGTAAACGCCAGCAGCTTGAACTTTATAACCAACAACTTGATAACAACGGCAAAAAAGGCAACTTCTGGAACAAAGCCGCTATGTTTTTAGGCGCGCTTTGCGGATTTGGCGGAGGATTTTTCTCCAACGGTTGGTCTTACAACAGCGGAAGCCTTAATGATTGGAACGTAAGATTGTTCTCAACAGGAGTTAACGGTCTTTATAACACAAGCAGCCTTTTAAACGCTTCTTACGGAAACTACAATAATGCAGCAAACTTCAACTACGGTTTGGGCGGCAACGGAATGTTTGACGCAGGATTTTTCAACCAGATGGCAGCTGCACAATCTGATTATATGCAGCAGCGTCAACAACAGTTTGACGAATCAATGAAAGCAGTAACCCAAGCGCAGGAAAAATCTAAAGCTGAAGCAGAAGCAAAAGCAACGGCTCAATTGGCAAAAAGTCTTTACGATGAATACACCGCTGAAGACAAAAAGAACGCAATATCGCAGGACAACTTAAATAAATTAAAAGAAATTTATTCAAATGTAAAAGAAGATAGTGAATATACGGCAGAAGAAAAGGCAATACTTACAAAAATAAAAGCTTACCCGCAGATACCGTATGACGCAGTCGATGATAACGGAAGCAACCAAAACGGCAAATTCAGCGCAAAAGTAGCAAAAGCAGTTAACGATTTGCTCACTGAATACAACGGATGCGCTACACCCGAAGCAAAAGTTAACGTTATGTCAAAAGCAAACTATGATAAACTTCAAAATATTATTACTGATGCACAAAGCGGCAAACTTACAGAAGCAGTATTAAAAGAACTTGATCAAATATTAAAAAATCCGAAAGGTGAATAAAAAAGCCCGAAATTAATTCGGGCTTTTTTTTGAAAACTATTTTTTTGCCATTTGTGTTTGTTTTTGTTTTATATCTAAAGCCGCGTTATGTGCAAGCAGATATACAGAACAAGTTTTGTAATTTTTCAAATACCAGGCGCATTTTTCTTGTGCACAAACTATTTCTACACTTTGACCTGCACTCATTAAAGGGCAAATAGGAATCAATGCCATATTTATATCTCCAATTCTATTATTTTAGTGCCTCTGCTTGTTTGAACAAGTTGCAGTTTTCACTGCGTTTTTTCTCATAATCTTTATAAATTCTTGTACGGTTAATAACTTCATCAAAGTCAATCTGGTGTGCGTCAAAATCAGGGCCGTCAACACAGGCAAATTTAACCTCTCCGCCGACAGTAACACGACATGCACCGCACATACCGGTACCATCAACCATAATCGGGTTCATGCTGGCTTCTGTTTTGATACCTTTATCACGGGTTAAATCAGCAACTGCTCTCATCATTGGCATTGGGCCTACTGCAATTGCATAATCAACATTTTCTTTTGCCATAATGTCAGACATAACACCGGTAACAAAACCTTTTGTCCCTAAAGATCCGTCATCTGTTGTAATAAACAATTCAGAGCAGGCATCTTTCATTTTATTCTGCCAGAAAATTAAATCTTTTGTTCTGGCGCCCATTATCATATAAACTTTGTTGCCAGCTTCTTTAAAAGCTTTTGCAATCAAATAGCAGGGAGCTGCACCATAACCGCCGGCAAGACAAACTACCGTGCCGTATTTTTCTATATGGGTAGGCTGTCCCAAAGGGCCTACGATATCAACAAGCTCATCACCGACATTCAAAGTTGCCAGCTGTTTTGTTGTATAACCGACTGCCATAAACACAATCGTAAGCGCGCCTGATTCTCTGTCATAATCGGCAATTGTCAGAGGAATTCTTTCTCCGTCATTTGAAACTCTTAAAATGATAAACTGTCCTGCTTGAGCGTTTTTTGTAATATAAGGAGCATGAATAGTCAATTCATACTGGTTAGGACATAATTCTTTTTTGCTTAAAATTTTATAACCCATTTTGTTTTCCCACTTACTAATTTCGTCTAGTGTCATTTTATATCAATTAAACAATACGGTCAAAGATTATTTTTTCAAAGCATCGGCACCTGACACAACTTCAAGTATTTCGTTTGTAATAGCGGCCTGTCTCGCTTTATTATAATCAATTGAAAGCACTCTTATCATTTCTTCAGCATTATTTGTTGCGGCAGACATTGCAGTCATTCTTGCCGCAAGCTCGCTTGCTACAGCCTCAAGCAGTGCCTGATAAATAATGTTTGTTATAAACATCGGTACAATCTTTTGCAAAATAGTATCCGTATCAGGTTCAAAAGCCATAAGAGGGTCTATTGATGAACCGGTTTCTTCCCCGTCATCTCCCAGCGCCTTTTTCACATCATCAGCCGGTAAAATTTTCCAGTCCTCTACCTTATAAGACATCATGTTTTTAAAACGCGTTGTAACAATTTCGATACTGTCGATTTCACCTTTAACAAAAGAATCTGCCATATCTTCCGCTATAACAAGAGCATTTGAAGAATTAGGCTCCTGCGAAATTTTTGTATAAGTATTAACAATATCAAAACCAGCGTTTTGCGCACGTCTTTTTAAGACACTTGTGCCTTTAAGACCGACTATAAACAGCTTAACGCCGATGCCTTTTGATTTGTATTCTTCGATTTTTTTAAGAACAAATCTCACTACGTTTGCGTTGTAAGCGCCCGCAAGACCTCTGTTAGATGTAATAACAAGAATTCCCGCGTTTTTTTGCTCTCTTTTCTGCATTAAAACAGGATAGTTATCAATTGAACGTTCTATCTTCAAACCAGCTGAGCTGAAGCCTTCAACAGAAGAAAGAACTTTTACAAACGCTTCACCTAACGCTTTAGAAAACGGTCTGGATGAAATAACTTTATTCTGCGAGCGTTTTACCTTGGCAGCAGCAACCATTTTCATTGCTTTGGTAATTTTTTGAGTATTTTTGATACTGTTTATTCTTGCTTTAATATCTAATAAATTTGGCATTGCACTACTTTCCGTGTATTTATATTTCGGGGTGCTTTAGCGCAAACACCCCGAATCAATATAACTTAAGAGAACAAAGATGACTTGAAGGTTTCAAGATTTTTCTTCAATTCAGCTTTGTCGTTGTCATCCAATGCAGCACCCGTGTTGAGCTTTTCAACAAGTGCAGACATATTTGCTTCAAAATATTCAAACCATTCTTTTTTGAATTTTTGAATTTTTGAATTGTCTATATCATCAAGTATGCCTTCGTTAGCTGCAAACAGTATGCTGACCTGTTTTGCAACACTCAAAGGTGAATACTGCGGCTGTTTTAAAACTTCCGTCAGCTTTTGACCTCTTAAAAGCTGATCCTGTGTAGCCTTATCAAGGTCAGATGCAAATTGAGCAAACGCTTCCAATTCTCTAAACTGAGCAAGGTCAAGTCTTAACTTACCGCCTACCTGTTTTGTAGCTTTTGTTTGAGCTGCACCGCCTACACGTGATACAGAGATACCGGCGTTCATTGCCGGTCTTATACCGGAGTTAAACAGACCTGTTTCTAAGAATATCTGACCGTCGGTAATTGAAATTACGTTAGTCGGAATGTAGGCTGAAACGTCGCCTGCCTGAGTTTCAATGATAGGAAGCGCGGTAATCGAGCCGCCGCCTAATTTATCGTTCAATTTGCAGGCTCTTTCAAGCAGTCTTGAGTGCAGGTAGAATACATCACCCGGATAGGCTTCACGTCCCGGCGGGCGTCTTAAAAGCAAACTCATTGCACGATATGCCTGAGCATGTTTTGTAAGGTCATCATACACAATCAAAACATCTCTGCCCTGTTCCATAAACTCTTCCGCAATAGCAACACCGGCAAACGGTGCAATGAATTGCAGCGGAGCAGACTCGTCAGCAGTAGCGGAAACAATGATTGTATAATCCATTGCTCCGAAATCTTCCAGTTTTTTAGCTAACTGGGCGACCGTAGAAGTTTTCTGTCCGATTGCAACATAAACACAGATTACATTCTGGCCTTTCTGGTTAATGATTGTATCAATAGCAATCGCGGTTTTTCCTGTCTGTCTGTCACCGATAATCAACTCACGCTGGCCTCTTCCGATAGGAGTAAGAGCATCAATTGCCGTCAAACCTGTTTGCAAAGGCTGGTGTACTGATTTTCTCGAAACAATACCCGGAGCAACTCTTTCTACCGGTCTTGTTTTTTCGTAATGAATATCGCCTTTACCGTCAACCGGACGTCCGGTCGGGCTTACGATTCTGCCTATAAGGCCGTCGCCTACGGGAACAGAAGCGATTCTTCCCGTGGTTTTAACAGTCATACCTTCTTTGATGTGTTGATACTCACCGAGAATAACAACACCGACATTGTCTTCTTCAAGGTTCAGCGTAATACCTAGTGTACCTTTGCCGTCTTCAAACTCAACAAGCTCGTTTGACATTGCATTGCGCAAGCCGTACACACGGGCAATACCGTCGCCGACTTCTAATACAGAGCCGATATTTGAAACCTCCATCTCTGAAGAATAATTTTCAATTTTGGCTTTGATTATAGAAGTAATTTCTTCCGGTCTAATTGTTGCCATGTTACTTTCCTTTATAGTTTGTACTAAATTTTACACTTTTGTTAATCGTTTAGCGATTTTATCTCAGTATTTTTTTGAACCCCTCTATTTTTGCAGCCATAGAGCCGTCTATCGTCTTATCCTGAATTTTTAAAATAAGACCTGCAATAATATCGGGATTTATATCAAAAACAAACTTCACAGCTTTATGCAGCTTGTTTTCCAGTCTTTCTTTTAAACTTTGTTTTAAATCTCCGTCAATTTCGACAGCCGAAACAACACCGACTTTAACAATGTTTTTAGCTTCATCCATCGATTCTTCATAACAATATTTAATTGTTTCCAGAAGATTAAGTCTGCTTTTTTCTGTAAGAATAAACATAAGACTTAATGTCGACGGCTGTATTCTGCCCTGAAAGACAGACTTTATCATATCCTTTTTTTCCGCAAAAGGAATAACGGGATGCATCAAAAAATCCCTCATTTTGGTTACCATATCAAGTGATTCGGAAACCGTTGTTAAGTCTGTAAAAACCTCGTCTATTTCGCCTCTGTCTTTTGCTACAGCAATGATAGCATCAGAGTATCTTTTTGCCAGTGGTAATAATTTATTATCTATTTTTAATTTTTGTCCCATTACTATATCCGCTTATCTATACATCAATTTTGTCTATACTGTTGATAAAGTCTTCTATGTACTTTCTGTGAAGCTCTTTATCTTTGTCCAGAGCAGTTTTTATCTGCCTCTGGGCAATTTCAATTGAAGAGGAAGAAACACTTTTCAGCAATTCGCCCTGAACCTGTTTTTCTTCGGAATCGACCTGTTTTTGTACATTTTGTCTAATCAACTCCACTGATTTATCAAGTTCTTCTTTTGTTTTTTGCTCAATTGTGTTTGCCGTATCTTGAGCTTTTTTAACAATCGCTTGAGTTTCGGCTTCTACATTGCCCAGTGATTCTTTTACCGACTCAAATTCTTTTATTGCATCAGCTTTTAAAGTATCTGACTCTTCCACTTTCTTTTGAATGGAAGCTCTCATGTCCTCTATTTTTTGCATAACGTCAAGTTTGTATGCAATATAACCGAAAAGTGCAATCATGATTGCAAAGTTTATGACGTTAGAATGCAATATATTGGCAAAACTAAAATCAAGCATTTTCCTTCATTACCTCTTCAACTTCCTGTTCGTTCAAAGGTTCAAAAGCAATACCCTCGCCCATAAGCTTTGTTGTCAGGCGATTTGCAATATCAGCAACATCAAATTTCATATTTGCAGCTGATTCTTGCTTTTGATGAACAAGATTTTGTTTTTCCGAACTAAAATAAGAAGCGGCAGTATTTTTAGCCTCATTCAATACTTTAGTTTTTTCTTCTTTAAGTGCATCTGTCTTTGCAGCAACTATATCACGGGATTTTCGCTGTGCATCGGCAATTTGAGCATTTTTATCGGAAACGAGAGCCTCGGCTTTTTGATGGTGAGCCTGAGCTTCGTTTTTATTTGACTCAATATAGTTTCTTCTCTTTTCAATGATATCCAGCACCGGCTGGTACAAGATTTTATTCATTATAAAAATGAAAACGAGAAAACTTATTGCTGATACTAATATGGTTGCATTAATTTCCATAAAATTGTCCTGTTCCGCGATATTTGTAAAGTCTTTCGTCTAATTAATGCTTTATTAACCGAGTAATTGCAAAGCGATGAATAATGCATAGATAGCACAAGCTTCTGCAAGACCTGCACCGATAATGAAGTAAATCAATGCTTTACCTGCGATTTCAGGCTGTCTTGATACAGCGTCTAAAAGACCTTTTGTTGCAATACCCAAACCTATTCCGGCACCGATTGCACCAAAACCGATTGCAATACCTGCACCCAATTTAGCCATTGATGCAACTTCTACTGCTACTTGTTCTACTGCCATAATTTTCTCCTTTTTTATTACTAATTCAATTTGTTAAATTCAAACTTGTTTGCCGGCTAAACCGAAATATCAGAAAAACCCTGCAATTAATGTTCCTCTTCCTGCGCTGCCATTGCAATGTATGCAGTGGACAACAGCATAAACACAAGTGCCTGTACAAAAGCAACAAACACCTCAAAAAGCATAAAGGGTAACGGCAAAATATATGCGCACAACCCTACAAAAGTTACAATCAGCAATTCGCCGGCAAGAATGTTGGCAAAAAGTCGTAATGCCAGTGAGAAAGGTCTTACAACCATCTCTAAAAGTTCAATCAACGCCATTATTATGCCGACAGCGCTGAATTCATGTAAAAAGTATTTTAGCCCTTTAGCACGTACACCCTGATAAACATAATAAATTAAGACCATTATTGCCATTGCTGCTGTCATATTAATATCATTCGTCGGAGAAGCAAGCTCACCGGTTTTTAAATGATACAAACGCCACGGCAATTGTCCGAGAAGGTTCGCCGTTAAAATAAACAAAAACAATGTAGCAAGAAGCGGTATATGTTTGCGTCCGTTTTTGCCTATCATCGACTCGGTCAAACCGATAAAAGCTCCCATTATTCCTTCAGCAACCGCCTGAAGTTTAGTAGGAATAACAGAGAGTTTTCTCGTTGCAAGAAATGAAACAACAATCAAAATCCCCATTGTAATCCACATAGTAATAATGGTATCAAGGTTAAAACTGAACTGACCGAGATGCGCAATTAAGTGACCTTCTGACATTATCTATATCCTCTATAAATAAATTAACCTTTCGGCTACTTATGTAATATATCACGATTGTAATTCAAATTCAAACAGAAAAAATTTATCTTTTTATATATTTAATAAATTTTGCCGGATTACCGGCTACAATGCTGTTGGCTTCCACATCTTTTAAAACAACAGAACCAGCCCCTATAACAGAATTATCACCTATCGTCACGCCGCCAATGATTACACTGTTTGCATAAATAGTAACATTATTACCGATTACTGGTACATCTGACTTTATTTTTTCATTATACTTTCCCTTGCCTATTGTTACATTTTGATAAATAGTGCAGTTTTTGCCGATAGTTGCAAACTGGTTTATAACAATACCCACAGGATGAGGGAAATAGGTATTTTGTTCTTTTATACGTTCAAAACGAGGAATGCAGCACGAGTCTTCAATCTGGTTGACAAGCGGATATTGAAAGGTCAACTTTATTCCAAAAAGCTTTAGAATTATATGAGCATTTTCTTTGTAAAAGGCAAATAAATTTTTTAGCATAAATCTTTTTCTGTAATCTTATTAAAGCTAAATGATAGTGATATATGATTTTAACAAGCAAGGTTTTGAATAAATTATATCTTATTAAGATTATTTTTTCAATAGAACTAGTTCCAACAAAATCTTTATTTAAAAATTTTTAAAGATTATTCTTATATTAATTTATGGGAACAGTAGCTAAAAAACTCGGTTTAAGAATAAAAGAACTGCGTGAAAACAGAAAACTCACGCAATTTATGCTTGCGGAAACAATAAATATGGAGCCTACAAATCTTTCCAAAATAGAAAGAGGAGTACAAATCCCAAAAGAAGAAAGCCTTATCAAAATTGCAGAAGCATTAAACGTACAAATAAAAGATTTATTTGATTATGAGCATTTTGAAGATAAAAGTGTTCTGATAACAAAAATTATTGAGATATTAAAAAATTCCGACCCTAAAACAGTTAAAAATATTTATAAAATTTTAATAAATATTCAATAAAAAAATCCCGACTACTCGGGATTTTTTATCAAACTAATTCAAAAGCAATTACACAGCTCTGTGGACTTTGCCTGCTCTGATGCAGGAAGTGCAAACATCTATTCTTTGAACAGTGCCGTTGTTGTTAACTTTTACAGATTGAAGGTTGACTTCCTGTCTGTGCACATGTTGTTTATTAGAAAAAGATCTTTTAGCT
Organism: Candidatus Gastranaerophilales bacterium; assembly: GCA_944323685.1. Taxonomy (GTDB): domain Bacteria; phylum Cyanobacteriota; class Vampirovibrionia; order Gastranaerophilales; family Gastranaerophilaceae; genus Limenecus. The sequence continues at coordinate 46,978 of CALUTJ010000010.1, forward strand.
GCTTTAAGCTTTGTCTTTCCGCATATTGCGCATTGTTTTGCCATTTTTATATTCCTTTCAAAGATTAGTTTCTTATTTTACACTACTTTAAACATACTCGGATATCAAGTAGGGGCAGAAAAAAACTTAACAAAATTAACTAAGAGATTAAATCCTTCATATCTTTAACGGCTTTTTCCAAACCGTCAAACACGGCATGAGCAATGATATTGTGTCCGATGTTAAGCTCAATAAGCTGCGGGATGGATTTCATCCTGTGAACATTTTCATAAGTCAGCCCGTGACCTGCGTTAACCTTAAGCCCGAGTCTTTGAGCAAGCTCAGCAGCTTCTTTAAGGTTATCAAACTCAAGTTCTTCATTTTCTCTGCCAAAAGCCTCGGAATATCTGCCGGTATGCAGTTCAATAAACTGGGCGCCTGTTTTAGAGGCAGCCTGAACCTGATTTTTATCCGGATCAATAAACAAACTTACAACAATCCCAGCGTCAACCAGAGGTTTTACAAAATCACTGACAAACTCCACTCTGGAAGCAACATCAAGACCGCCTTCCGTTGTCACTTCTTCTCTTTTTTCAGGCACAAGGCAGACATTTTGAGGAAGAACATCGAGCGCTATTTTTTGCATTTCGTCAGTCAAAGCCATTTCAAGATTTAATCTCGTTTTAAGAATTTTCTTTAATTCATAAACATCGTTATCTCTTGTGTGGCGTCTGTCTTCCCTCAAATGCACGGTGATTCCGTCCGCGCCGGCTTTTTCACAAACAAGCGCCGCCTGAATCAGATTCGGCTCCAGTCCGCCGCGTGCGTTTCTTAAAGTTGCAATATGATCAATATTTACACCTAATAACATTTGTTAAATCCTCAGTTTGTTTCGACACGCTTAGTATACTCCAAAATGTGCATAAAATTAAGCAATTTTTATTAAGATTATATTAAGTTTGTCCGAGAAAAATTCGTGATAAGGAGCAAAGCAACGTGAACGAATTTTTGGAGTGTCACATTGTTCACATAGTGAAGCCATTTTTCAGGCTTCACCACAGTTCAGCCGAAAAAGAAGGTAAAGGTGAGCAGTGACGGCTCAAAGGCTCGAGGCGGCAACTGCGGCACTAGATTAGATTACACAGACCACAGCCGCTCCGGCATAAATTAAGAATTTAATATTTTATTAACTTCTTTCTTATATATATTTACATGCGGCTGCAGCACTTCGGGCAAAGCATGTGTGATATCCGGTTTATTGTTTGCATTTTGAAGTGATCTGAGAAACATGCCGGTGTAAATTGTTTCAAAGTGCTTAAGTTCAACAAACTCGGCAATTGCTTCCGGAGATAGTTCTTTCAATTGCAGAAGGGAAACCGGATGGCGTTCTTTATATGCAGTCAAACTTCCGTTCAAAAGCGCATTATAAGCTTTGTAGCCAGCGGTGTTGTTGTTTTTTACCGCGTTAAAAGTATAGAAAGAATTTATATTACCCTCATCAAGATCACTTTCGGTGGAATTATGCAAAAATGCAGGGCCGATTAAATCACCCGAAGCTTTATAAAGTGATTTATGGGATTCTTTTTTAAGCTGTGTATTCCAAAGAGCTGCTCCTTCAAACCTGTCGCCAAAATAGTAATCATACTGGTTTGTTTTCCCTGAAATTACACACCGGGTATTAAAAGCAGCCCTTTGCAATGCCGGATTTGAATTTATATCCGGATTAAGGAAGTTTTTTTGCGCTTTTATCGAAGAGGACAAAAGTTTTTTCATATCTTCTTTAGGCAAACCGCAATAAGCCAGCGCCACGAGGGTATGATCATCAAAAGCGCCGAATCTTCCGCCGCAGCCGTCGTGAATAATTCCGCATTTATAGCCTTTTTCGTTGGCAAGTTTGCGTAATTTGCTTTTATTCTCATCTTTATCGGTTATACAGACATAATTTTTAAAATCGTCTCCCAGCACTTTACGCACGTATTCAAAATCACAAGAAGGCTCCAGTGTTGTACCCGATTTTGACGCAACCATTACCGCTGCATTGGATTTGTCGCCGAGTTTTTTCAAAAAGGCTTCTTCATCCTCGGGGGTCACAGATGACAAAAAAACAGCTTTATCCAAAAGTCCGAACAAAGACAGCATGTTTTCTATCGTATGTTTAGAACCGCCTATCCCTATTATACCGAGCTTGCCGGTTTCTTTTCCCTCATTATTTTTTAAAGAATCAGCAAGCGAATAAATCTCATCCACCCTTTTTAACTGTGTTTGCGGCAGCTCTTCTATCCAGCTGAGTTCCTGATTGGGTTCGTGTTCTCTTGTTTGTAACTCAATTGCCGCCTGTTGCGCAAGTTTTGCATACTTTTGAAGCATCTGCGCAAAAGTTTCTTCGGGGATATTAAAGTAACTTATTTGCAAATTTTGCGGTTTGCTTATGTTATTCATATAAGCAACCAGTGTCGGAACGGGAACGGCAGCATGGTTTTCTGCGGAAACCGGACGGTCTGCTTTTGATTCTTCCAAGGAGGATTTGAATACAGGCCCTCGATTATTTTTATTAAAAGAAATACTCGTCAACTGATTTATCATATTTTATTAATACCCGTAAAAAAAATTTTTTGCGCACAGGTATCAAAGAATTGCCGCTGAATTCTAATCTAGTGTCGCAGTTGCCGCCTCGAGCCTTCGAGCCGTCACTGCTTACCTTTGCCTTCTTTTTCGGCTGAACTGTGGTGAAGCCTGAAAAATGGCTTCACTATGTGAACAATGGGACACTCCAAAAATTCGTTCACGTCGCTTTACTCCTTATCACGAATTTTTCTCGGACAAATTATCTTTCTATGACAAACAGGGCTTCCTCGCACAAAAGGTTGGTTAAAACTTGATTAAACGGATTTTTACTTATTTTACCGCGCTTTATATAAACAGATTTTGTTATTTTTATATTTCTCTCTTTGCAAAACTCAAAAAAGTCCGCTACCGTCAACAGGTGGATATTAGGAGTATCATACCAGTGGAAGCTAAGCAGCCTGGACTTTGGCATTTTGCCTTTAAAAAACAGATAAAACCTCACACGCCAGTATCCGAAATTAGGAAAGCTTACCACTACTTTTTTACCTGAGCGCAGCATTTCATCTATTACATAATCAGGTTTTTCGGTTGTTTGAAGAGTTTGATTCAAAATAACATAGTCAAACTCTTTATCACCGAACTCTTTTAGACCTTCATCAATATCTCCCTGAACAATGGAAAGCCCTTTTTGAATACTTTCTATAACGTTATTTTGATTTATGTCGACCCCGAGACCGCTGCATTGCTTTTCTTCAACAAGCATTTTTAGTAAAGTACCGTTGCCGCAGCCCAAATCCAGAACCTTTGAGCCTTGTTCGATTATATTTGTAATAACGGTATAGTTTAAATGCAAAGAGTCTGACGCCTTACGCATTGTCTTCTCCTTTCGAAAGGAAACTTTTTACTATTTTTGTCTGAGTTTCAAACTCCAATAAAAACGCGTCATGCCCGCAGGGGGACTCTATCTCGCAAAAAGACACATCTTTGCCTGCTTTTATAAGAGCCTGCACTATTTCTTTTGACTGTGATGTCGGAAAAAGCCAATCCGAAGTAAAAGACATAACAAGAAAACGTGAATTTGTTTTTTCGAAAGCAGCTTTTAAAGAACCATGTTTTTGTGCAAGGTCAAAATAATCAACTGCCTTTGTAATATACAGATAGCTGTTGGCATCGAATCTATCCACAAACGTCTTACCCTGATGTTCAAGATAACTTTCCACCTGAAAATCTATGTTGAAATCAAAATTGGGTTTGTCGCTGTATTGAAAGCGTCTTCCGAATTTTTTGTGCATTGCCTCTTCGCAAAGATATGTAATATGCCCGACCATACGGGCAATAGCAAGCCCTTTTTCCGGCTGTTTTTCTTCACCGTAATAATTACCGTTGTTAAAGTAAGGGTCAGAAAGTATAGCGTTACGCCCGACCGCATTAAAAGCAATCCCCTGTGCATTCAGCCTGCTTGTAGAAGCAATTATTATCACTGAATCAACCATATCGGCATTTGTTATAGACCATTCCAGCGCCTGCATTCCGCCCATAGAACCGCCCGCAACAATAAGCTTTTTTACGCCCAGAAACTCTACCAGCTTTTTTTGGACTTTAACCGCATCTTCAATCGTAATAACCGGAAAATCCAAAGCGTACGGCTTTTGAGTCTCAGGATTTATAGAACACGGGCCGGTAGTCCCCGAACAACCGCCGAGCATATTGGAAGAGATGACAAAATATTTATCCGTATCAAAAGCTTTTCCGGGGCCGACCATGTCATCCCACCAGCCGCGTTTTTTATCATTCTCATCGTGATAACCGGCAGCATGTGCGTCACCTGTCAAAGCGTGCAGCAGCAAAATTGCGTTATCTTTATCATCGTTCAGTGTGCCGTAAGTTTCGTAAGCAACCTGTATAGGGCCAAATTCTTTCCCTGACTCCAAAAGGATTTTGTCTTCTATATTAAAATATTTTGTCTGTGTTAAACCAACTGAATTTGATGTTTTTGGCACTTATATTTCTCCGATATATTGATAATAATAACACGGCATGCTGTTTAACAGTTTAAAATTTACGGGCAAAAAATTGTCCGAGACAAATTCGTGATAAGGAGCAAAGCGATGTGAACGAATTTTTGGAGTGTCACATTGTTCACATAGTGAAGCCATTTTTCAGGCTTCACCACAGTTCAGCCGAAAAAGAAGGCAAAGGTGAGCAGTGACGGCTCGAAGGCACGAGGCGGCAACTGCGACACTAGATTAGATACAGAAGTTGCATTTTCCTTTTAACTTTTCTGAAATGTTACAAAAATGTATCACCAAATCAAACAAACACGGGTAATTTGAGCTTAATAAATGTTTATAAAAAAGAAAATATTTTTTGTGTTTGTTATACAATCTCATGTATTGTAAACATACTTTTTTAATATTTAAGAATGTATGCAATACACAAACGGAGTGAGAGAAAATGCCTAAAATATCAGTAATTATGCCGACATACAAAGTCGAAAAATATTTCAGACAATGTATCGAAAGCGTTATCAACCAGACTTTAACTGATATTGAAATTATTCCCGTTGACGACGGTTCGCCTGACAATTGCGGTGCTATTATGGACGAATACGCGGCAAAAGACCCGCGAATAAAACCAATCCACCAGCCTAACGGCGGCTACGGCAAAGCTGTTAATGCAGGAATTGAAGCAGCAACAGGTGAATACATAGGCATTGTCGAAACAGACGACTTTATTGAGCCTGATATGTATGAAAAATTATACAATCAGGCAAAAAAGTTTGATGTAGATGTTTGCAAATGTGATTTTAACTACTATTTCGGCAACAACAAATACAAAAAATACGGAAAATTTTCTTTAGTTGCGCCGGAAGGTGAAGTTTTCACCATAAAAACAAACCCCAAAATTTTTGAATACCACGTTTCTATCTGGTCAGCCATATACAGACGCGAGTATTTAAACCAAAACAACATAAGGGTTATTGAAACCAGAAGCGCAAGCTATCAGGATATGCCTTTTGCAGCAACAGTCTTTGCACAAGGTGCTGCTATAACGGTTTTACATGAGGCTTTAATCAACTACAGAGCCGAAGAAGGTATGAACTCTTCCACAATCCGCACGGACGGATGGTTAAAACAAATGCCTGTTATGTGTATGGAAGCAATGAAAATATTTAAAGAAAACAACTGCTGGGAAGAAGTAAAATCCGTTGCATACAGGCAGTTTTATAATTGTTCGGTAAACATGTTTTTCCAAACAGAAACGCAATATCAAAAAGCTCACTTTGAGGAGCTGGTTAAATTGTTTGCTGACTTTGATAACAAATGCGCTTTTGGTTTTAAGAAAAAAGAACTTCGGGTAATCAATATGATACGGAAAAATGATTTTAAACGTATGCGCAGATTCACCCAAAGATTTAAGTTCTTTTTAGCAATTAGAAAAGCCAGACAAAAATTTGTAAGTATAAGATGGAACAAGGAGGAAAAAGAAATACGTATATTCGGGAGAATTATACATGCCTAAGGTGTCGGTTATTATACCTGTTTATAACGTGGAAGGATATCTACGACAGTGTCTTGATAGTGTTATCAATCAATCTCTTAAAGACATAGAAATTATTTGTATTAATGACGGTTCCACAGATAATTCACTAAGTATTCTTGAAGAATATGCGCAAAAAGATTCAAGAATTATCATCATTAATCAAAAAAATCAAGGAGTCGCTGCGGCTAGAAATAAAGGGTTAGAAATTGCTCAAGGAGATTATATATGGTTTGTTGACTCAGATGATTATGTTGAACAAAGTGGTCTAGAATACGTTTTAGAAGTGGCAAAAGAAAATAAAGCCGATATTATTTGTTTTGGAGTTAACGATATAAATGATTCAACAATTACTCCAAGGTTCACAACGCAATATTTATCTAAATTCAATATATGCACTGAAGTTGAACTGAATATAAAAAAACATTTTTTAAATAATATATGGGACAAACTCTTTTTGAGAGAATTTTGCCAAAGTAATATTAAATTCCCTACTGGAATTCAAACAGCAGAGGATGGAATATTCAATTTATTATGTTTGTATAGAGAGCCCAAATATTTATTTATCAATAAAACACTATATAATTACAAAATTGATAGGCAAAACTCTGCAACAAACAATTCAAAAAATGTAATGAACAATGATTTGACAGCATTCAAATATATAACTAGGTCTAATGAGTTTTTAACAACATCTGATAAATACAAAATCATTACAATAGAAAAATTTATTGATGGAATATTATATTATTTTTATAAATATGAAAACCTGAAGTATGCCTTATTGTATGCAAAACAAATTAAAAAATATAAAGAATATCTTTTTAATAACATCGATAAAAAAATTTTTGATAAATGCAATAATATAGAAAAACTAAAAAAACTTACACTCACAAAAATAATTTTAAAACAAATATTTTCAATATCTAATAAAAACAATAACGGCAATAAAATAAAATTACTAACTTTACTGGGGGTTAATTTTGTATTATCCCCCCCCAAAAAGAAAAAGAACAAAAAGAAAAAAAATCCAATCTTTCTATTCTTTAAAAACATAACATATTTAACACGATTTAACCTAAAAGAAATTAATCAAAAGCAAGAAACTCCACTTGATTTTGCAGTATTAAGCGAAATTGCATTATACAAGATGAAGTCCAAGCAAAATGCATTATTACTGCCAATTATAAAAAACAACTTTGAAACAATAGAAGAGTTAATCAATACAGAAAAAAGTATTATTCGTTTTGGTGAAGGTGAATTTAAATTAATGGAAGGTTACAATATCGACTACCAATTTGGTAATGAAAAAATTGCCTCAATTTTAAAAGAAATTTTTTATGAAGATAACCCAAATTTAATGACCGGTACGATATGGGAATATTATGACTTTTCTATAGATTTAACATCTCATACAAAACAATACATTTATAACTGGATACAGTCCGGTTGGTATCATAAAATTGAAAAATTTTATAATAAAACAAAAACATATTATTCCGCATTTATTTCTATGGTTTTTGCTGAATACGAAAAATACGAATTTGAAAAACACTACGCTTTATTAAGAAAGATTTGGGATAACAAAAATATAACATTAGTAATAGGTGATAGGGTTTTAGATAATATTGAATTTTTTATTTTTGATAACGCAAAAAATATAAATTACATATACGGACCAACACAAAACGCATATTCTCAAATAGACATATTAAGAGAAAAACTCAAACAATCCGATAAAAATGATATTTTTATTTTTGCTATTGGTCCTTGCGGCAAAATTTTAGCTTATGAAATGTACCAAGCTGGATACAGAGTCCTTGATTTAGGTCATTTAATAAAAGACTATAATTTTTACCAAAAAGCCCAAAATATGAGTAAAGAAGCAATAGAAAAAGAAAGATTAAAATTCTTTTTACCTGACTAAGAAAGGCCTTTATGTTTATTTCTGTAATAATACCAGTATTTAATGTAGAAAAATATATTGAACAATGTATTGAGAGCGTAATAAATCAAACGCTCAATGATATTGAAATAATTTGTGTTAATGATGGTTCTACAGACAAATCTTTAGAAATTTTGAAAAAATATCAACAAAAAGATGCACGAATAAAAGTATTTAATCAAGAAAATAAAGGAGCAGGAGCCGCCAGAAATAAGGGACTAGAAATAGCAAGAGGTGATTACATATACTTTCTTGACGGTGATGATTACATAGAACCATTTGCTTTAGAAAAGCTGTACACACAAATTACCCAAAATAATGCCGATATATGCTTGTGCAAGCATAAAACATTAGATAATACAACACAAACAATGCAAATTGAAGAAAATACTTTACAAGTAGACTTATTTGCAACAAACAATATATCAAGAAAAACCGTTCCAGATCGAATTTTTCAATTATGTACACCTCAAATAGCACTAAAATTATACAAAAAATCATTCATAAAAAAATACGACTTAAACTTTCAGGAGCTAAAAACTTGTAATGATGTATATTTCAGCCTAGCTTCATTAGCTCTAGCTAAAAATATAACCTATGTTAATGAACCATTACTTATATATCGAACTAATAGAAAGGACTCATTAACTATAACAAGAGGAAATAATTCTTTATGCATAATTAATGCTTTTAACCAATTAAAGGATAAGCTAATACAAGAAAATGTTTTTAACATTGTTGAAAATTCTTTTTATTCAAGTGCACTTGGGGCATTTAAATACGAATTAAATTTATGTAATCCAATACAAAAAAAAGAATTTTTATACAAAATACAGCTATTCCTTCCTGAAAAATATTATAAAATGCTGCAAACCAAAAAACAGTTAAAACCTTTACAAAAAATCTTTTCACTAACCAATCAAGACACGCACAAAGTGCTAACAGTCCTCGGGATTTCAATAAAATTTAAACGTAATCCAATATGTTTTATCAAACATATTGACAAAAACAAACTTAAAAAACAGCTAAATATGTGTGAATACGGAATAACCACACAAAAGAGAACTCCGCAGCTCATTGTTTCTTTGACATCGTTTCCGCAGAGAATGTACGACATACATTTTTGCTTATATTCTCTGTTAAACCAATCATTAAAACCGGACAGGTTAATACTCCGGTTAGCAGAAGAAGAGTTTCCAAACAAAGAAAAAGACATACCAAACACTGTATTGTCCTTTCTTGAAAAAGGTCTTGAGATAAAATGGTGCAAAAACATTAAATCATATAAAAAGCTTATACCTGCACTAAAAGAATATCCTGACGCAATAACAGTAACAGCCGATGACGACATTTATTACCCTGTAGATTGGCTGGAGAAGTTATACCAATCTTATCAAAAAAATCCTGAATACATTCATTGTCACAGGGCGCATAAAATACTGTTTGACACTAACAATACTATTATGCCTTATAAAAATTGGAAAAGTGAAACAACAGAGCACTCACCATCTTTAAAAATTTTTTGTACGACCGGCGGCGGGGTATTATATCCGCCACAATGTTTATACAAAGATGTACTAAACGAAGAATTGTTTACAAAACTTGCACCGAATGCTGATGACATCTGGTTTTGGGCTATGGCAGTTTTGCAGGGGACAAAAATAAAAGTTGTTGATGACAACATAAAACAGCTCACCTACATAAATCCCGAGCGTGAACTCGGATTAAATAACGAGATAACCCTGTGTTCCCAAAACTGCGGCAACGGACAAAACGATATTCAGCTTGCAAATGTTTTAAAACAGTATCCACAAATTATGGAGAGAATATTTCATGAGTGATATAAAAGTTTCGATAATTATACCTGTTCATAATGCGGAGAAATATCTTAACAAATGTTTGGATTCAGTTATTAACCAAACACTACAAAATATTGAAATCATCTGTATTAACGATGATTCTACTGATAATTCATCTAAAATACTTGAATCATATTCTAAAAAAGATAACAGAATAAAAATTATTAATACAAATTGCCACTGTTCCGGCGGAGCAAGGAACAAAGGATTGGCAATTGCTTCAGGTGAATACATTGGTTTCATTGATTCTGATGACTGGATTGATCTCGATTATTTTGAAAAGTTATATAATCTGGCACAAACTACAGGAACAGACATTGCTGCAACAAGCTCTGTAAACATAATACAAAACAACAAGCTTCTTTATAAAAAGGAGACAGGCGCTGATGCAACCCAAAACCCTGTTGATTCAATGATAAAAAAAGCAAAGGTTATTACCACTACAGGAATATGCTGTAACAAAATTTATAAAACATCGATGTTAAAAAAATATAATATTCAATTTTTAGAAATTAACAACCCGTCAGAAGATAATTATTTCAATATCTGTTCTATTATTGTTGCCAATAAATTAATGTTTTTAGACGACTCTGATTATTATTACAATTTTGTCCAGTCTTCCCAAACCAAAAGGCAAAAAACTCAAAAAGATTTTCAAATGACAACAGTCTACAAACAAATTATTGAAAAAATTTCTACTTTTGAACTTGATGAAGATATCAAACAAGACTGGATAGGCATTGTAAAAAAACGCCTAGCAAACGATGTGCTTGTATATTGTGAAGAGATGAATAAATCATTACAAAAACAATTTTTAAAACATGTAGAAAATGAATTTCCCGACATACAAACATACTTGCCTAAAAAAAATAAAACTAAAGAATTTATTCAACAAATATTTTCACTAAAAAATGAAAATATAAACAATCAATCATATAAATGTTTTAGGATATTCGGTATTAAATTTTTGTTCAAAAAGGAGAAAGTTAAATGCTGTCTATTATAATTCCAACATTACAAAAAAATACAGATATTTTATATAAATTACTTCAAGAACTAACAGAAGATAACACTATTGGAGAGGTAATAATTATAGACAACTCTTTAAAAGGTTTAAATTATACATCTGATAAAGTTAAAGTTATTTTGCCTAAAAAAAATTTATATGTTAATCAAGCTTGGAATCTTGGAATACAACATATTAAATATGAGTATTTTGGAATTCTTAATGATGATATTTTGTTACCAAAAAACTATTGCTCACAAGTATACGAATTTTTAAAGGCAAATAATAATGCCGGTCTTATCGGCTTAGACTCTTCTTCCGTAGACCATATGCCAATTGAAAATTTTAGCAGCTATCCGCCAAATTCTCAGCTTGTATTCCACCCTATGGAAAACAAATTGTATACAATATGCTGGGGGTCAGCAATATTCGGAAAAAAAGAAAATTATTATGAAATTCCAAAAAGTTTAAAAATATGGTGCGGAGATAATTATCTCTTAAAAAAGAATATTGACAACAAAAAAATTTGTTATGAAGTAAAAAATACCCAAATAAAACATGTGAAGTCTTTGACATGCAATAATCCAGTTTTTGACAAAATAAAACAGAAAGATATTGACAATTACGCAAAAATTGATAAGCAGTTTAAATCCCACAGTAGTTATAAAAAAAATAGTTTTATTCAAAAAATCTTTTCCATAAAAAATGAAGGGGAACGAAAAGTATTAAGAATACTAGGCTTTAAAATAAGTAAAAAGTATAAAAAATACCAATCTAAAAAATATAAACTCGCTTATGCAAATCAAATAATTGAAAATAACATAAAAAAAAGTGATTGTTTTGTGCCTCTCTCAAAAGAGCAGTATAACAATAGCAATGATACAAAATTAATTGCTTTTTACCTTCCACAATTTCACACATTTAAAGAAAACGAAGAGTGGCACGGCAAAGGTTTTACGGAATGGACTAATGTAACCAAAGCTATTCCTCAATTTACAGGTCATCATCAACCCCAATTGCCGATTGACGTCGGGTTTTATGATTTGTCGACAGACAAAATAATGTACCGCCAGATTGAATTAGCCAAACAATACGGTATATCAGGTTTTTGTTTCTATTACTACTGGTTTTCAGGCAAACGTTTGATGGAAAAACCAATTTTTAATTACCTGAATAATAAAGAGCTGAATCTTCCCTTTTGCCTTTGTTGGGCTAACGAAAATTGGTCGCGCAGATGGGATGGCGGAGATAGCGAAGTACTCATAGAACAAAAACTCCAAGACGGTGACGGAATAAAATTTATACATGACATAATGCCGTTTTTTAAAGATGAAAGGTATATCAAAATAAACAACAAACCGGTACTTATTATCTACAGAGCACAGCTGTTTGATAGAGAGAAAATGCTTAAATTTATTGAAGAAATAAGAAACGGCGCCAAAGAAGCAGGATTTGACGACTTGTATTTAATGATGGCAAGAACATCGCCCACATATACCCCAAAAGATTTTGGTATTGATGCGGCTGTAGAATTTCCTCCGCTTTTAATTGACTCAAAACTTCCCTTGTATAAACCGCATACATATATCAATCCTAATTTTGCAGGCAGAATATTTGATATAAGCAATTTTATAAAAAATAAATCTTATATTTATGACACAGATTATACTCTTTATAAAGCAGTATTTCCAGGCTGGGATAATACAGCGCGTAAAGCTTACACAGGTGCCTGGGTATTTGAAACAGAGCCTGATTTATATAAAGACTGGCTAAAAGGCTGCATTGACTGGACAAAACAACACAACAAAGACACGGAACAATTTGTCTTTATAAACGCGTGGAACGAATGGGCAGAAGGCGCTCACCTTGAACCCGATCAAAAATACGGTTATGCCTATCTTCAAGCAACCAAAGAAGCACTGGAGGAGACAGTTTAATGAAATTGCTTGTTCATTTACATTTATATTATCAAAATCAAATAAATTATTTTATAAATAAACTCAAAAATATAAATCATTGTGAGTGGGATTTATTCGTCACCTATTGTGAAGAAAATCCTGAAGTGAAAAATAAATTATTAAAGTTAAATCCAAATACAAAATTTATTAAAACAGAAAATATTGGATATGACATTTTACCCTTCATAAAAGTGATTCAATCTGTCAACTTATCTGATTACGATTATATTTTAAAGTTACACACTAAAAACAAATACAAAAATTTTGTTACTTATGCTTCATATAAAGCAAAAGGTTACGACTGGAGAAATGCACTAATTGAACCTTTAATCGGTTCAAAAAATATTTTTTTAAACAACTTATTATTGTTGAAAAAAACTGGCAACATCGGGCTTATATGTTCTAAAGATTATTTAATTGATATAAATAAATATTCTTTAAAAGAGGATTTAGAAAATCTTAAAAAAGTAAAACAAGCATTTAATATAAAAAGTCAATATCCTTATTTTGTTGCAGGTACAATGTTTCTTGCAAGAGCGTGTTGTTTTCAAAAGCTCGCTAATACAGCTATTAAAGAAAACGATTTTTCCAATTATTCACAAACACGTGTAAGCGGCTCTTTCGCACATAGTTTCGAAAGACTATTTTGTCTTCTTGTTGAGGACAACGGTTTCAAAATTTATCCTGTTAAAAACAATTTTGCAAAAATCAAATCATACATAAAGTATTCATTATTTTCGAATATCTTATCACTCAAAAATGAATATAAAAACAATCGGAAAATAAAACGATTGGTTTTATTGGGAATAAAACTGAACTTAACTCAATTCAAAAAAGATTTAAACATATCTCTTTACAAAATACAAAAACCGTTTAGAAAAGCAAAAACTGTTTGTTACACCTGCATAACAGGCAACTATGCACAATTATACAGCCACGATTATATAAACTACGGCTGGGATTATATTTGCTTTACAGATAACAAAAATCTTCTGAAGAAAAAACAAACAGGTATATGGCAAATACGTCCGCTTGTTTTTAATAAACTCGATAATACAAAAAACAACAGATGGCACAAAATGCACCCGCATATATTATTCCCTGATTATGAACAAAGCCTGTATGTAGACGGCAATGTTAATATACTTACGCCTTATTACTCAAAATTGATTGCACAAACAAAACTCAATATGCTATTACCCGAGCATTATCAAAACAATTGCGTATACAAAGAACTTGATTACATTGTTGAATTAAATAAAGAAACTAAAGAAAAAATTGACGTTTTGCGAAACAAATACAGACAGGAACAAATGCCTGAAAAACTGGGATTAACCGAAAACAACATAATTTTTAGAAAACACAAAGAACCGCAAATCATAAAAATTATGGAAGAATGGTGGCAAATGGTCGAAAACTATTCCAAACGCGATCAGGCAAGCTTTATGTATGTAATATGGAAAAACGGCATAGATATAAGTAAACATACCTTTCAAAATGCAAGATATGACTATAAAAACTGTGAATTACAAAAACAAAATTATCCAGTTATGGGCAAAAACATACTAATCACAGGCGGGGCAGGTTTTATAGGTTCAACTCTGGCAGACAGATTGATTAAAGAAGCTAATAAAGTTGTTGTTATCGACAATTTTAACGACTACTATGACCCGCAAATAAAAGAAAACAACGTAAAAGACAATATTAATAATGAAAATTACAAATTATACAGAGGGGATATAGAAGACATAGATTTTGTAGAGAAAGTCTTTGAGGAAAACTCAATTGATATGGTTGTCCATATCGCAGCACGCGCAGGTGTAAGACCTTCTTTAGAAAATCCGCTTGCCTATACAAAAACCAATATCGAAGGTACAGTTAACATTTTAGAAGCAATGCGAAAACATTATGTTAAAAAAATAGTCTTTGCTTCTTCTAGCTCTGTTTATGGCAACTGCAAAGCAGAAAAATTTTCAGAAGATTTAAAGGTGACAGAGCCTATCTCGCCTTATGCGGCTACAAAATCAGCGTGTGAGCAATTTTTATACACTTATTCAAAGCTTTATGATATGCAGGCTTTGTGTTTAAGGTTTTTCACGGTCTTTGGTCCACGCCAGCGTCCTGACCTTGCGATAAGAAAATTTATCGAACTTATTGAACAGGATAAACCAATACCCGTTTACGGCGACGGTACAACAATGAGAGATTACACATATATAGATGATATTGTTGAAGGAGTAATGTCTGCCTTAAATTACAATGCAACAAAATACGAAATTATAAACCTCGGCGGCGGTGCGCCCGTAACCTTAAACGGAATGATTGAAACCATTGAGAAGGTGCTGGGTAAAAAAGCAAAAATCGATAAACTCCCTATGCAGCCCGGGGACGTGGATAAAACAGTGAGTGACATAACAAAAGCAAAAAAACTTTTGGGCTACTGCCCGCAAACAACTTTTGAAGAAGGCATCAGAAAATTTGTAGAATGGAGAAAGAAATAATGAAACGAAAAAGATACCCCCTGGGCAACAACATCTAAAAATATAACTGAATGGATAGCACTGTGAAAACGCAAAAAGGAGAAAATATGAATATACTACAACAACTATTTTCCATTAAAAACGAATACATAAACAATAAAAAATACAAGTATATAACACTGTTTGGTATAAAAATAAAGAGCAGGGCAGAGCAGCCGCCTACCTTATTATACCATCTTGACAGATACAATGAAAGAAATAATTGGCCCAGATATGAACTCAGTCAGGAACAAATACAAAATTGCAAACTTGTTGCAAATCGAACAAAACTTCTGGAACTTATGCCAAAAGAAGGCGTATTTGTTGAAATAGGAACAGCAAAAGGTGATTACGCAAAACAAATACTTGAAATTTGCAAACCTAAAAAATTATATCTGATAGACTTTTGGGCTATGGGTAACGAAGACTGGGAACCATTTGTACGAGAAAGATTTAAAAATGAAATTCAAAGCGGGCAAGTTGTGATATTAAAAGGTGACTCGATTGAAATGTTAAAAAAAATAGAAGATAAAAGTTTAGATTTTGCATACATAGATGCATTTCACGACTATGAACATCCCAAAAATGAACTGAATACATTAAAAAATAAAATGAAAGATTCAGGATATATATGCGGACACGATTATACCAGGGTCGAAATTGTAGATTGCACACAATACGGAATAATTGAAGCAGTTAATGAATTTTTATACAAAAATGACCAATATGAACTTTGCTACTTAACTATGGATCATCTGTTTATGAATCCATCTTACGCAATAAAAAAGATATAAATAAAACAACAAGAAGGAAATATTAATATGCAAACAATAACAAGAATAAATTCAATACAGAATGTTTTTGGGTACGATATTTTAGAAGAGATAAAAGATGTAATCGAAGATTGTTCAATGATGGCGGATTACGAAAGAGCATTTTTAAATGCTTTAATAAGAAAAAATAAACCTCAAAAAATATTAGAACTTGGGGTTGCAAAAGGTGGTTCGTCAATTTTAATATTAAATGCAATCAAAGATATTGAAAATTCTCACCTATACTCAATTGATTATTTAGAAAATTTGTACTGTGATAAAAGCAAAAAAACAGGTTATGTTGTTGAAGAAAGAATACCGCAATTAAGCCCCAAATGGACATTATATACAGGGGGGTTAGCCTGCAAATTTATTGATAAAATTGGTACTGATATTGATTTTTGTTTAATAGATACGGTACATAGAAATCCCGGTGAGATTTTAGATTTTTTAATGATTCTTCCATATTTAAAAGATGGAGCAATCGTTGTTTTTCATGATATTGCACTACACTTTATAACCAAGGTGGATATTATCGGTTGGACGAAAACATACCAAAAAACCAACACAAACGGTTTGTTAATGAGTGCAATTAAAGGTACAAAAATTTTACCCGAATATGTCACAACCCCATATCCTAATATAGGCGCTATCGTTATTGACAAGAGCACAAGAGAACAAATCTGGGATGTATTCAATTTGTTGACGCAAAACTGGACATACACAATACCCGAAGAAGAAGTAAGTTTTATACAAAAACATTTTGAAAGATTTTATAACAATAGTTTAATTGAAATTTATAAAACTGCCATACAAATATATAACAAAGAAACTGATAAAAATCTTTCCCAAACAATGTATTCCGCTGATTTAAAATCAAATATAAAAGAAGCACAAACAAAAGCTACAAAATATTTCTGGTTATACAAAACAGCACTGGGAAAGAAAAGAAAAGAAAAGAAAAGACTTTATAAATACTATAAAGAAAGAGTTCGTATTTTATCAAAATATTTAGCAGATATTAAAGAACATTAATATTGAAATAAAATATCAAAAAAGGTTATGAAATGAAAATTTTAACAAAGAAAAAATATGACAACGGCAAAAGAGAAATTTATTTTTTGAACAGAAAAATATTTTCATACACAAATTGGAAAAAATATGACATAAATTATGGACTTATAAACTATGCAAACCTGCCTGAAGTCGAACTTAAAACAATAAAAAATTCCGCTGATGAAAAAATTACAATAATTTATCCAGTATACTACGAACATAATAACAAGGATTCTTTTGTCAATAGAATAAAAGAATACGATAATTATAGCCAAGATACAAAAAAAAGATTAAAAATTATTATAGTTGATGATTGTTCGAAATATCCAATAACAATACCTGATGTGAATCTTAACATAACATTATTAAGAATTGACAAAAATATTCAATGGAATAATTCTGGAGCTCGAAATCTTGGTGCCTGTTACGCTGATACAGAAAAAATCATATTAGCTGACATTGACTGGCTAATCCCAGAAGAGAATATAGATATCTGCCTTAATAGCCAAATTCCAGACAATTCTTTTGTTGTGTTTGAAAGTTACTTCCCTGATGGAACAACAAAGGGAACGATTCACCCAAACATCTATTGCACAAAAAAACAAACATTCTTAAAATATGGTGGTTACAACGAAAAATTCTGCGGTTTTTACGGTGAAGATATTTTCTTTAGAAAAAAATTATTAAAAAATGATGTAACATTTATTCGTCCAAAATTAAAAATTATTGGACTAGCTGAAGGATTCAAAGAACATTCACTCTCTCGAAATATAGAAAAAGCTCAAAAACTTTTAGCAAAAAATATTCGAATAAATAATGAAGGAAATATTTTACAATATAAATGGCACTTTGTTGAAGAAAAACGATACAATATTATGGAATAATTGGAGACAAAAATGTTATTAAAAAAAATTTTTTCGATAAAAAATGAATATAATAACTCAAAAAAATACAAAGTCATAACAATCGCAGGTATAAAAATAAAAATACGTACGGACAAAGCTAAAGAAAAAGCCCTTGCAAAAGCAAAAGCAAAACGCTATGACCCGAAGCTTTCAACTAAAGAAAAGAAATTAATACTCGAAGAACAGTTTGAAAGATATGTCGGATACAAACCAAGCATTGATAAACCTAAAACCTTCAACGAAAAAATTCAATGGCTAAAGCTGTACAATGAAGACCCGCTTTTAACAAAATGTGCGGATAAGTATCTTGTCAGAGAATATGTTAAAGAAAAAATAGGCGAACAATACCTTATACCAATGCTCGGCGTATGGGATAAAGCAGAAGATATTGACTTTGACAAAC
This sequence comes from Candidatus Gastranaerophilales bacterium, assembly GCA_944323685.1. Classification (GTDB taxonomy): domain Bacteria; phylum Cyanobacteriota; class Vampirovibrionia; order Gastranaerophilales; family Gastranaerophilaceae; genus Limenecus. The sequence continues at coordinate 65,525 of CALUTJ010000010.1, forward strand.
TGCCTGATAAATTTGTATTGAAAGTCAACTGGGGTTCCGGGCAAAATATTATCGTAAAAGACAAAAGCAAGCTGGATATACAAGACACTGTCCAAAAGCTTAACAAATGGATGGAACCTCACTCTAATCACTATTTTTATAGTTTTGAATGGTGTTACAAAAATATTCAGCCAAAAATCATTGCAGAAGAATTTATACAACAGCTTAACAATGATTTATATGATTATAAATTCTTTTCATACAACGGAAAAATAAAAAATTTATTTGTTGTATCGGATAGATTTGATAAGAAATATTTTGATTTTTATGATACAGGTTGGAACAAATTACCGTTTGAACGTGTTTACCATAATTCTCCCGCCGGAATACCCAAACCTCATAATCTCAACAAAATGATTGCTTTAGCAGAAACTTTATCTAAAAATTTTCCATTTGCAAGAGTGGACTTTTATGAATTGGAAAACCAAATTTATTTTGGAGAAATTACCTTCTACCCGGGTAATGGAATGGAAGCTTTTCAACCTGTTGAATGGGACTACAAACTCGGCGATATGTTAACCTTGCCGGAAAGGGCAAATAAAGGAAACAAAAATGGAATCAAATTATAAAACAAAAATTTTAAATATACTTTCAAAAATAAACTGGAGCGTTATTTTTGTCTGTTTTATTATCCTTTGCGGGATAATTTTGAGGCTTAAGGTATATTTTTACAACTCATCTTTTTTTGGAGATGAGGCGGCTTTAGGGTTAAATATCATCGAAAAGAATTATTTTAAATTGTTTGAACCGCTAAAAATAGGACAGGTTGCCCCGCCGTTTTTTATGGTAGTGTGCAAATTTATCCTCGATATTTCGCAACAGGCCGGAAATATTGTAACCCGCGACCTTGTACTTAGATTGTTTCCCTGCCTGTGCTCAATAATTTCACTGCCTTTGTTTGCATATCTTATACACAAAATGTTTGATAACAAATATATGCTCTGGGTATGCACGGCAATGCTTGCATTTAATACTACTGCAATAAATTATGCGCAGGAATTCAAACAATATTCTTGCGAAATGATGTTTGCTCTGATTCTGCTCATTGCCTTTTTGCATCTTGATATAAAAACAGTTTCTAACAAAAAACTTGGTTTGTACTGTACTTTGTTTATGCTGGCAATATGGTTTTCCAACACTGCATGTATTATCATATTTACCGGTTATTTGCTTATTCTTGCTGATGCAATAAAAAACAAATATTTTGATAAAGTCAAAGCCTCGATATTATTGCTGCCAATGCTGGCAGATATTCTTGCATATTATTTTCTTTTCTTCAGAAGGGTTAACAGAGCTATGACACAATATATGCACGACTTTTGGTCTCACGCTGTTCCTTCTTTTTTTAATATCAATAATTTTACAGAGTTATTTCCTGAAAAAATACAGCAGTTGATTTCTTTTCCTTACACAGACATATTATTCGTATTTTTGTTTATTAATATACTGATTTTATTTTCCTTCAGAGATTTTAAGTATAGGAATAAGTACTACATACTTATTCCTATACTGTTATCGATAACAGCTGCTTTCTTAAAAATTTATCCGTTTGAACAAAGACTGATATTATTTTTACTTCCGTTATTAATAATATTGTATTGCCAAACAATATTGCTTTTAAAAAAAAGCAAAACAACTACTGTTATATTATTAATAATAATCAGTGCATTAAGCCTGAAAAACATATTTAATCCGGCTGATAAATATGTACTGCACAAACAATATTTAAGACAATTTACCCAAATAATCAATCAAAACAACCCTGAATACAACAACCTGTATATTCTTTTTAATGAAGACCCAACCTACTACTACATAAAAAAAGAGAACTTTAAATGTTTAATAAACACACATTATAATAATACCTATTTGGATAAACAAAAAGCAAAACAGATAATAAAAAGTCTTCCGTCCGCAGATATCTGGCTTTTAGGCGGGCATTACGCGCAAAAACATGATAACGGCTCAATATTAAAGGAATATATGCTTCAAGATAAAAATCTTAAAATATATCAAATATGGATGTCACCTTATCACAACAAAAATGTTTTTCTTATACACTTCAAAAAAATAAAAGATTATAACTAATGCACAAGGTATTCTTGTGCTACAATAATACAAACATGGAATATTAGGAGTATAAACACATGAAAATATGCGTTATAGGTACAGGTTACGTAGGTTTGGTAGCGGGCACATGTCTGGCTGAGATGGGCAACGATGTTATTTGCGTTGACAAAGACACAGACAAACTTGCCAAGCTGGAACAGGGTATTATACCGATTTACGAGCCGGGATTGGAAGAATTAATCAAAGTTAATGTTGCGGAAAACAGACTGTCTTTCACAAGCGACCTTGATATGGCAGTAAAAAAATCTTTAGTCTGCTTTATTGCAGTCGGCACACCTCAGGGCGAGGACGGTTCTGCCGATTTGCAATACGTTTATGACGTTGCAAAATCAATCGGGAAAGCATTGAACGGATACAAGGTTATTATCGACAAATCAACAGTACCCGTAGGCACGGCGCAAAAAGTTACGGAAATAATCAAAGCCCAAACTAACGAAGAATTCGACGTTGTTTCAAACCCCGAGTTCTTAAAACAGGGCGCAGCAGTTGATGACTTCTTAAAACCCGACAGAGTTGTAATAGGCTCTGACTCACACAGAGCAACAGAAATTATGCAGGAACTCTACGCTCCGTTTTTGAGAACAGGCAACCCTGTTATCATCATGGACGTAAAATCAGCCGAGATGACAAAATATGCAGCCAATTCTTTCCTTGCAGTAAAAATTTCTTACGCAAACGAAATCGCCAATATCTGCGAAAAAGTCGGCGCTGACGCTGAAATGGTAAGAATCGGCATGTGCGCGGACAAACGTATCGGCTCGCAATTCTTATTCCCCGGGCTTGGTTACGGAGGAAGCTGTTTTCCTAAGGACGTTAAGGCGCTGTTAAAAACAGCAAAAGACTTCGGCTGCGATTATCAGCTTTTAGAATCCGCTGACAAAGTCAACAAGCTGCAAAGACAAATATTTATAAACAAAATCATAAAAAGATTCGGCGAAAATCTTACAGGCAAAACCTTTGCCGTATGGGGGCTGGCTTTTAAACCCAAAACTAACGATATGAGAGAGGCTCCGGCTATCACTATCATAAACGCACTTTTAGAAAGAGGAGCAAAGGTTCAAGCCTATGACCCCAAAGCCTTTGATTGTGCGGAAATGATTTTCGGCAACAAAATAACATACGCCAAATCTTCTTATGACGCACTCAAAGACGCAGATGCGCTGCTTCTTTTAACGGAATGGAACGAGTTCAGACGTCCTGACTTTGACAGAATCAAAGACCTGTTAAAAACACCGGTTATCTTTGACGGCAGAAACCAGTATGACGCCAAAAGACTTATCCAAAGAGGATTTGAATACACCTGCGTAGGCAAAGATACCCAAAACAAAGAAACAGCCTGCTGCTAACGAATTAATGAGAAAATTAAATAACAACAAAAAGCTCTCTTATCTTAGAGAGCTTTTTTGTTAACAAAATCGTGTATAACATCACTTGTTCTGTCGAGTTCGCTCTCTCCTAAGGCAGGAAACACTCCGACCCAGAAAGTGTTGTTCATAATAAATTCGGTATCGGGCAATAATTTATAATCTTCTTCCGATAACTGTTTTGAATACATCAACGCCCCGCTGCCGATTCTTAACGGAATATCATTTTCAACGATCAACGGCTGGCGCAAAATGTTGCCGGCAAAAAGTTGCCGCGTGCCGATGTTATTTTTTTCAAGATATTCAACAAGTTCCTGCTTGCTAAACGGCGCGCCCTCTTTGACGGATATCAAATACCCAAACCACGAGGGCTTGCAGTTTTTTTCAATTTCAGGCAAAATCAAATATTTTGTTAAATCCGACAATTTTTCGGTTAGATATTTCGCATTTTTTTCTCTTATTTTTAAGAATCCGTCAAGCCTGTCAATCTGAGCACAGCCTATAGCAGCCTGCCAGTCCGTTATTTTAAGATTGTATCCGATATGAGAATACGTGTACTTGTGGTCATAACCAAACGGCAGCTTGCCAAGCTGCTGCGAAAATCTTTTGCCGCAAACACCGTCTTTTCCGGGCGGACAGCAGCAATCACGCCCCCAATCTCTGAAAGACATTACTATTTTGTACAAATCATTGTTGTTGGTGACAACAGCCCCGCCTTCACCCGTTGTCAAATGGTGTGCAGGATAAAAACTAAAGGTTCCTATATCGCCGATGGTACCTGCTTTTTTGCCGTTGTATTGCGCACCTAAAGCATCGCACGAGTCTTCTACCAGCCACAGGTTATATTTTGAGCAAAGCTCCTTAACCCTTGCCATATCAAACATATTGCCTAAAGTGTGGGCAATAAATACCGCCTTTGTTTTAGGAGAAATTGCTTCTTCTATTTTGTCTGCATCTATGTTGTATGTACCTGCCTTACAATCCACAAACACAGGAACAAGCCCGTTTTGTATTACGGGGTTAACGGTTGTGGGAAAACCCGCTGCCACGGTAATAACCTCATCACCCCTTTTTAATGCTCTTTCGCCTAATTTGTAAGAAGTTAGAGCGGATAAAGCAAGAAGATTGGCACTCGAGCCTGAGTTAACAGACAGAGCATATTTTACCCCGAGATATCCGGCAAATTTTGACTCAAATTCCCTGTTAAACCGTCCTGAAGTAAGCCACATATCAAGCGAGGCATCAATCATATTCGCCAGCTCTTCAAACCCCAAAAATTTACCCGAGGCAGGTATGTAGTCAAATTTTCTTTCGCCGCCGTAAACCGCTTCAAAATATTCTTTAGCGGCTTCTTTAACCTTATTTCTCAGTTCGATTTCTTTATCTGTCATGCATATTTTTCCCCGCAAAGTTTTTCATACTGCGCTATTTGCCGCAAAGTATAATCATACATTTCATCATTATTATAATACTTCTTATACCAGTCAACAGTGTTTTTTATTGCCTCATCTGCGTTCAATGAAGGTGTCCAGCCGAGTTCTGCTTTTGCTTTTGTAATATCAAGCATCAAAAGACCAGCCTCATGAAAAGACTTTTTCTCTCCGACTGTTACCCTGCCTTTGCCATAGCATTCAACAACCTTTTGTGCAACCTGCGCAACAGTAAGCACACTTTGTTCCAACGGGCCGAAATTATACCCCTGAGCATACAAATTTCCGTATTCTAACAGTTTTTGTCCCAAAAGCAGATAACCGCTTAACGGTTCTAAAACATGCTGCCACGGACGCACAGCCAGAGGGTTTCTTATTTCTATCGGGATATTGTTATTTATTGCTTTAATACAATCGGGAATAAGTCTGTCTTGCGCCCAGTCGCCTCCGCCGATGACGTTTCCGGCACGCGCTGTTGCAAGTGCAAAGGATTGTTCTCCCTGCAAAAATGACCGCCGAAACGACGAGGACATAATCTCTACACACCCCTTGGAAGAAGAATACATATCATACCCGCCCATGGGGTCATCTTCTTTGTAACCTGTTTGAATTTCTTTATTTTCATAGCATTTGTCGGTTGTTACATTTACAAAAGCTTTAACGGATTCACACTCTTTAGCTGCCATTAAAACGTTTAATGTACCGATTACGTTTGTTTCATAAGTCAAAACAGGCTCGCTGTAAGAACGCAACACAAGAGGCTGAGCCGCCAGATGAAAAACTATTTCAGGCTTAAAGTCATTAATGGTTTTTGCAAGCTTCTCTTTATCAAGGATATTTGCAAAAACCGTATTTATTCGATGTTTAAGGGTAAGTTTGTCAAACATTGAAGGCTCAGTTTCCGGTTCAAGCGCATACCCGATTACCTCTGCACCCAAAGCTTGAAGCCACAGAGTCAGCCAGCTGCCTTTAAAGCCTGTAGAGCCGGTTACAAACACTTTTTTGTTTTTATAAACACTGTTAAACATTGACAGAATCCCTTAACCACAGCGCCCACGGAGCCTTACCGTTAATCCATAAATCAGTAAGAAGTTTTTTGTCGCGGATTGTATCCATTGGCTGCCAGAAGCCTCTGTGTTTATAAGCGTTTAACTGTCCGTCTTTAGCAAGATTTTCCAGTGGTTCCTGCTCAAAAATTCTGTCCTCGACATTGTCAATATAATCAAAAACTCCGGGGTTGCAAACAAAGAACCCGCCGTTAACCCAGGAGCCGTCACCTTTAAGTTTTTCTCTGAAAGAATTTACGCTGTTGTTTTCATCTATATCAAGAGCACCGAATCTTCCCGAGGGCTGTACAGCAGTAACTGTCACCATTTTGTCCGATTTATTATGACAATCAATAACCTCTTTAATATTCACATCTGCCACACCATCGCCGTATGTCAGCAAAAATTGTTCATTGCCTATATAGTTTTGGGCTTTTTTAATTCTGCCGCCTGTTTGCGTGTGCTGGCCGGTATAAAGCATTGTTACCCGCCAGGGTTCATTATGAGTTTTATGAACTTCGACTGAATTGTTCGACATATCAACCGTAATATCGGAATATCTGTTGTAATAGTTAATGAAATAATCCTTAATAACGTGTGATTTGTATCCGGTAAGCACAATAAAATCGTTAAAACCGTAATATGAATAGATTTTCATAACATGCCACAATATCGGCTTTCCTCCGATTTCGACCATGGGTTTTGGTCTTAAATCGGTTTCTTCACTCAATCTTGTGCCGTAACCGCCGGCAAGAATCAAAACTTTCATATCAACCTCTTAATCTAATCAGGCAGAACTCTTTTGTCTAAATAACAATCCTGACACCTGCCCGATTTTCTATGGCTAATTAAATCACTTCTATATAATAGAGGATACGGTTAATGATTACAACAATTCTAATACAAAATAAGCTGTAAATAAGCCGCTACTAGTTTTGTGTCGTAATTTTAACTACCCGCAAAATTTTCTTCTCAAACTTATATAGTGATTTCTTCCAATAAAACAACAGCATCCACAGAAAGACATTTGCCTTCACCAATAGGGCCCATCATTTCCATAGTTTTCGCCTTAATAGACACCTGAGAAAAATCAAGATTCAAAACCTGAGCAAGATTTGCTCTGATTTCATTTATATAAGGAGCAAGTCTGGGGTATTGAGTTTTGATAGTTGCATCAATATTATTCACCTTATAACCTGCTTTGACCACCTCATAAAGTGTTTGAGAAAGCAATTCCGTACTGTCACACCCGTAATACTGAGGGTCAGTATCGGGAAAATGTTGTCCGATATCTCCTAAAGCCAGTGCGCCGAACATTGCATCAATAATTGCATGGCATAGTGCATCAGCATCGGAATGTCCGAGCAAACCTTTTGTGTGGTCGATTTTCACACCTCCGAGAATTAAATCCCTGTCCATCGCAAACTGGTGTAAATCAAATCCGTGTCCGATTCTAAAGTGCATATTTTTCTCCTATGAATTTTGAAACCGCCAGGGCAACACCATCGTTATCTACAGAGTCGGTGATATACGTCGCAACCTTTTTTAAATCCTCTGTAGCATTTCCCATTGCCACTTTTATACCTGCAGCAAGCAGCATTTCTATATCGTTATCCTGATCGCCGCACGCCATAATTTCTTCTTTTTTTATGTTCCACTTACTTGCAAGAAAACGAACAGCATTACCTTTGGTGGCCTTCGGATCAGAAAACTCGCAAAATCTTGGTGTAGAACGAATTACATACAATTTATCTTTATAAAGCTCTGCCATTTCCTTTTGTAAATTTGATATTAAATTTACATCATCGTCAATGGCCAGAATCTTATTAATACCGTCTAAATTAATATCATCACAATTGCCGATAACTTTATACTGGATATTTCTATCGTCAACGTATTCCTGCACAAGCCTGTCGTCATGTTCAACCATTAAAACATCATTAATGTAAAGATTAAAAAACACGTTACGTTTTTTAAGATTTTGAATCACGTCTGCGGCAAGTTTTGTATCCATAGAAACCTCCCACAGAGTTTTATCGTTATTTACAAAATCCTTTATAAGCCCGCCCTGATAACAGATTACAGGGTCTTTCAGCCCAAGTTCAAGTGCAATTGATTTTGTTGCTGCATACATTCTGCCTGTACACAAAACAACTTTTATACCGTCTTGCACAAGTCGTTTAAGGGTGTCTTGCACCCTTTGAGTTGCTTTATAATCTTTTTTAAAAATCGTTCCGTCTATATCCAGAACCAGCATTTTAACATTGTTCATGACAGGTTATATCAATATTTTTATAAATCATTTTTGCCCAAAACACCTGCTGCACCTGCCCTTGCAAGAGCACAAAGAGTCTTTGCATCATTAATTGTACCATTTTTTATAAGTTTTTGCACATCTGTTAAGGGAAGTTCAAAATAATCCAATATTTCACCTTCATCAGGCTCCGGCTTATCAAAAGTTAAATCTGTAGCTTTAAACAAATACAATTTTTCATCGCAAATACCGAAGGTAGTAAAAATATATCCGAGGGATTCCCAATTTTTTGCAATATAACCGGTTTCTTCTCTAAGTTCTCTTTTGGCGGCTGTCAACGGGTCTTCACCTTTTTCAAGCCTTCCCGCAGGAAGTTCTGTCTGTAGTGATTTTACAGCATAGCGGTATTGCTTTACCAGCAAAACATTACCGTTATCCTTTTGAGCAAATATCACAACACCGCCGGGGTGACGGATAATTTCCCGATGACGCACCAGCCCGTCTGAGAGGACAATCTCATCATCGGTAATTTCAAAAATTTTCCCTTTATAAACGGTTTTTGATGAAAGCGTTTTTTCTTTAAATTTATCCATTTTGTAAAACCTCTATTATACGGGCGGAGCCTCAAACCAGTCTATAACAGGTTTGCTTTCTCCGAATTTAATATTAAATGTGCGCTCGTAATCTTCACAAGTTAAATATTTATAACTTATATTAAACCCGAGCGGCTCAAGTTTTGTATTTAATTTTTTAAATTTTCTTACAGAAATAGTTTTTTTACGCAAGTTCAGCACATTAGAATAATTAAGCCCCTTAAAAGCACAAAACGGAGCTTTTATTTTTTGATTGACGGTATTTGTCATAAGCCCGAAAGTCCGGCAGATAACCCCTCTATAGGGATAAACGCTACAGACATCATCTATAAGGAAAGGGCAATCGTAAAGAAATTTTTTACCGCGGAAATTTTTCTTTTTTTCAAGCAATTCCTTTATATTCGCTTCAATCTTTTCTTGTATCCTTTTATCAAGAGTCAAAGCACCGTTTAAAAGATAGCGAAACTCAATTGCCGAATACGGAAACTGAGAATTTTTACAACATTTTGCACACCCTTTCCGGCAAAATATATACGGTTTTTGCGACTCAAAAAACTTATTGAGTTTTTCATTCAAAAACTCAAGATAAACGGCATAATTGCAAAGCATGAGGTTTTGTTCGTTACAATCCATAACAAAAATTATACAGCTGTTATATTAAAAAGTTAATACAACATATGCAGCAAGGATTGGCACAATCAACCCGTTTGACTATTCGTTAAAATTACTGCTTTTGCTGTCAACGTTTCTTATAACCGTTTTTACATTGCCTTCGGCAAAGAAGTTTTTAGGATTGATAAACATTTTGATTCTGTCAGCCTCGATGGAGCGCATCTGTTCAACAATCGTAGAGCGTCCGATAAAGACAATTTCGTTAGGTTTATTTGTCTTAGGGTCCGGATAAACAGTAGCTTTAGGCCCTTTTGCGTCGTAATCCTTGTATATAACATGAACCTTGCCCGAAGCCTGAATAATGTTAGAGGCCTTGTAATATTCCTGTCTGTCCGACCAGACATTTATACGTGTACCGTCCATATCAACATCACTGTGCGCGCGGCCAAGCCCGTATGCAACTTCTTGTACCGCATCATATATAAACTTGTCGGCAGTGATAACACTGTCTTTTTGTTTTAGCCTTCCGTGTCCGGTCAGGGTAATTTTTTGCAAATCACCGTTCTTATTCATATTAGCAACTGCCGAGTCAGAAAAAGTTTCAACATCTTTGTAATAAATAATTACGCTGCCTTTTGCCGTAAGAGTTTTTGTTTTTGTATCGTATGACTGTGTATCAGCAGTGATTATGACAGTAGGTTTAGGAGCGTCTTTCGGTGTTACCGTTGTCTGTGTATTGCCTTGAGCCGTTACTGTTTTGTTAAGCAACGACATTTTTAAGATATTGGCTTTAATTTCGTTTGTTTTATCCTGTTTTACCTGTACAACATAAGGCTGGTCATACATAACCGCATCGGTCAGCTGTTTTGTTTTGGGATCAATAAAAACTTCAGCTCTCGGGGCTTTTGCATTTAAATCCTCCATTTTTACTTTAACATTGCCATCAAATTTGGCTTTATTTTCTTCCATTTTGAAGGACTGCCGGTCGGATTCTATAGACAAATCAGCCGCAAACACAAGCCCTGCACTTGCCAGCAAAAGTAAGGTCGAAATAGCTATATGTTTAAAATTTTTCATCAAAATTCCCCTTTTTGTACAATTCTGTTTTCGAGCGGCCGATGATTTTGATATTAGTCATCTTTTCGCTCAGCACTGCCTCGTTGCTGAAAGTCCGTAGCTCTCCTTTTTTACGAATCACAACATTGCCCTGTGCGGTAATATCCTTGTCGTTACCCTGCCATACAAAACGGTCTGCTCTGACATCCGTTCCGTCTTTGTAAATAAAATAAGAGTTGTCATAAAGTACAACTTTTTTCTTTTCTTCGCTATAAGTACCTTTTGTTGATTCCATGCTCAAGACAACCTCGTCTTTGTCATAGAAATTGCCAATTACGTTATAGAGGATAACAACTTTGTTTTGGCTGTCATAATATCCCTTTTCGGCATATAACTCCCAGTATTTTTTATCCTCTTTGGTTTCCGTAATAATAAGGTTGCTTACGTTAACTTCCTGTTTTTGTCCGGCTTCGTTAAGGGCTTCTCTTTTAAAGTTTTTGGTTATAACCCCTGCTGCTATAAATGCCCAGCTGCATCCTATAACTACCGCTGCCAAAATTATAATATATGCTATCTTACGTTTAGACATGCCTGACTTTCTTGTCTTCCACCGTTTTAACCCCGATTTAAACAAAAGGGGGAAAACGTTTTCATACAAAAAATTTTAACATGAACTGCGCGAGGTAGGAATTGATGTAACAAAATATTTCATTTAAAAAAAATTTGTACCATACAATGACAAATTTTTTTGTTTATGGCTTTAATTATTATGTACTAACAACCGGAACATACAGGAATAAAAATGATAAAACTCTTAAAAGGCTCAGTAATAAAAAAAGCTGTCAAGGCAGCTGTTTCTTTAAAAGCAAGAGCTGCACAAAAAGCAAAAGTCATACAGACACAAACAGAAACACAAATTGCTTCTCACACAGCATTAACTGATTCTGCCGTACAACAACAGCGGGCTGTTAATACGCTTGAACGCACTCCTGCAAGAGATACGTTTACGGCTACTTCGCCGGTAGAAAACATATCTGCTTCCGCAAAGGCCGAAAAAGCCGCGCAGGCAGAAAACGCGTCAACAGCAGCACAACAGACTTCTCAAACCAGACCGTCTAAGAACGAGTCCAAAAGAATGACTGCTGCAACCCAGCATCAGACTCTTATTGATTTTGAATACATAAAAAAAGAAAAGCTCTTTAATGAAGAAATTATGTTCCTGTTACAGCCCAAAACAACAGCCTCGGGAGCAAAAATTTTTACACCGAATCAGACAAAAGTTATAAATTTGGCTGTTAAAAAAGCAACCTTCTACAAAGGTATGTCAAAAAGGCTCGAAGCCCTTGGTTCCTCTACGATTGAAAAAATTATAAAAGATGTAAAAACAGTTTTCGGCGGTGAAAAAAATTACGGCAAATACCTGCATGCAAGAAGTAAAAACGGACAGCCCTCCTCAAAAGACTCCGTATCAATTTACAACAAAATAATAAAAGAATTCAAAGACAAGAAAGTCAATACGGAAATAATGAACATATTTTCAAGAAAATTGTATCAAAAACCGTATAAAATGCTTGATAAAACAGAAAAAGAACTGGTCAAACTGTCAATTTTTGACGGGGACGTAAAGCTGGAATCACGAGATTACAAGGCTTTTGAAAAAATCCTTTCAACCGGCAAAAAAGATTACGAAGAAGCTGTTGACTGGATAAAAGACCTGATAGGGCTCAGAATGATTATCCCTGACAGTGCTGATATGAATGTGGCGGCTCAATATCTAACAGAGGCAATTCTTGGCGGAAAATTCAATGTAACAAGAGTAAGCAACTATCACGCAAACCACATCTATCCTTACATAAGTCAGGACACAGTAAAACTCTGGAAACAATCTGTTCCCGGTATTGAAGTTGTACAGTCAAATGCAATCAGAAAACAAAACGGCTACACAACAACCCAGATGAATATTTTACACCCGGTTAAAGACAAAAGCGGAAAAATCAAATATGTTTGGGTTGAACTTCAGTTAAGAAGTGAGGCATTAAATAAAATAGGACAAATAGAACACTTAATATACGATATTCTTGCCAAAAAGAATATAGGTAAAGATATTCTCGAACTTCAAAAATACTATGATTCAATAGGAATAGAAAAAGCAGTGCATGAGGTATTTGGCAACCCGCAGAAAGAAGCTGCGTACATAGACTATGAAAGAGCAATGTACTCCTGGATAAGACATAACGAAAATCCTGCTTCCCGCCAATCTTGCACAAGACCTATTTTGACTGATTTCGGACTCGGAGAATACGAACATCTGCTCAGTTTTGAAGCTTTACAGCAAATCGACGATACCGCAAAAATTTTAAAAGAAAGATACGGCAAAGCCGATTTAAAGAAACTTACAAAAAAATAATTAATAATTGGAGATAAAGTATGAACAAGTTAAATGTTACAACAACAACCCAGCGAATTCACAGACCGCATAACCCTAATCCTTCAACACAAACCTCGTCACAAAAAATCGACAGTGCATTAAAAACCCTGCGTGACAAGTTCTCTCAAATAGTGGAAATAGGTAAATTTAAACCGATTCAAGCCGATATTGTGGAACCTTTTAAAGATTCCGTTATAAAAAAAGCATCTATTGTCATTGAACCGCTTGCGGACAAAAAGGATTTCAGAACCCGTACAATCTCGTTTGTGGCGTATTCGCCTTACGAAACAGGCAAAGTGCACGACATGACCATTGCCAACGGAAACAAATTTTCCATAGAATCCGCATTAAAAAACCCTAAAATAAAAACAATCTTTAAAGAATTTATAAAAAAAGCGGAAATAGCACTTACTTAAAAAAACGTAATCAATCCAATTAATATGTCCAAGAAAAATTCGAGATAAGAAGCAAAGCGACGTGAACGAATTTTTGTAGTGTCACATTGTTCACATAGTGAAGCCATTTTTCAGGCTTCACCACAGTTCAGCCGAAAAAGAAGGCAAAGGTGAGCAGTGACAGTTCGAAGGCTCGAGGCGGCAACTACGACACTAGATTAGATAAAAACAACGGGTCTTTGACTGCCCCGTTGTTTTTATATTATTAATCAATTATTTATGCCTTGCCTCAAGGTCTTTGAGCTCTCTTTGATACGGTGAAATATGATTGAGCTTTTTAATGACATCAGGCAATACATCAAGCACATAATCAATCTCTTTTTCAGTTGTAAACCTGCTCAAACTGAAACGAATACTGCCATGCAAAGATTCAAACGGAACGCCCATTGATTTGAGAACATGGCTCGGTTCAAGGCTGCCGGAGGTGCAGGCGCTGCCTGAGCTTGCGCATATACCGAGGTCGCTTAAGTGAAGAAGAATGAGTTCACCTTCGATATACTGAAAACCTATATTCGTCGTATTAGGTACTCTGTTTGTAGTCGAACCGTTTACTTTTGCGTTGTAAACTCTATCAAGTATACCCTGTTCAAGCTTATCTCTCAGACGTTTTACTTCTGTCATTTCATAGTTAAGAGATTGTTTTGCAAGCTCACATGCAAGCCCCAGCCCCACAATATAGGGAACATTTTCGGTTCCTGCACGCTTGCCTCTTTCCTGATGACCGCCTATAACAAATGCCGGCAGCAAAGTGCCTGTTTTTACATAAAGTGCCCCTATGCCTTTTGGTGCATGGATTTTGTGACCAGCTATTGAAAGAAGATCAATATCTGTATTTTTTACATCAATAGGAATTTTACCGGCAGCCTGTACGGCATCAACATGTACTTTTATCTTAGGATTTTTTTGTTTGACAATTCTTGCCGCTTTTTCAACAGGTAAAATAACACCTGTTTCGTTATTTGCATACATTATGCTGACTAAAGCCGTATCATCCGTTATTGATTCGCTCAGCTGGTTCAAATCAAGATTTCCCTGCGAATCAACATCAAGATAAGTAACATCATAGCCCTGTTTTTCAAGATATTTATATAAATTCAATACTGCAGGGTGTTCTATTTTAGTGGTTATTATGTGTTTTTTACTTTTATTTGCTTCCAGCACACCCCTTATCGCCATATTATCGCCCTCGGAACCTGATGCCGTAAAGATAATTTCTTTTGCATCTGTTGCGCCTAAAAAATCTTTAACCTGCTCACGGGCTTTATCAACCGCTTTGTGCACCTGTCCGCCAAACGAATGCATACTGGACGGATTGCCGTACAGTTCACAAAAATAAGGTTTCATTGCTTCGAATACTTTAGGGTCAACCATTGTAGTTGCGTTATTATCTAAATAAACAACTTTTTGTGTGCTTTCAAACGGCATAATTACACCTCCACAACTTCAATATCGGGAGAAATGTGCTCTTTTAAAGAAGCCTCTACAAAGTTCGTCAATGTATTTGAAGAAAACTTGCAAGATTTGCACATTCCTTTTAAAGCGACATAAACCTTGTTGTCTTTTACATCTATAAGCTCGATATCTCCGCCGTCTTTTCTGAGTTCGTTTGAGATATATTTTTCTATAACATTGTTGATTTTTAAAACTAGCTGAGTTACGGACATGTTTTTTATATCAACTTTTTCCTTCTTGTTTTTAAGTTCATCAATGATTTTTTGTATTGCAACGTGGCACTGCCCGCAGGCGCCGCCTGCTTTTGTATAATTCATTACGTCTTCGATATCTGTAAGATTATTCTCTTCAATCGCTTCTCTGATAGCATTTTCAGTTACGTGGTAGCATTTACAGATAATTTTTTCATCGCAATGAAGTGCAGCATCCTCGCCTTTATAATTAGCAATAGCCGATTCAAGAGCTTCGTGCCCCATAACAGAGCAGTGCATTTTTTGAGGAGGAAGCCCGCCTAAAGCGTCCGCTATCTGCTGATTTGTTATTTTAGAGGCTTCTTCTATTGTTAAGCCTTTAATCATTTCCGTCAAAACACTTGAAGAAGCAACAGCAGAGCCGCAGCCAAAGGTCTGAAATTTGGCATCTGTTATAACGCCGTTATCATCAACTTTTAAATATAATTTAAGTGCATCACCGCAAACAAGAGAGCCGGCTTCGCCTATAGCGGAAGGGTTTTCTATTTCACCGACATTTCTCGGGTTTTTGTAGTGATCCATTACTTTATCCGTATAATCCCACATGATACATTCCTTTTCTTTACTTTCCCCTGTAGCGCAAGATTTTTTTTATTTTAATATGCGGCTATCAAATTTTACACCAACATTTTAGCTCAAAGAATATTAATGTTAAACAGTATATTTATTAATTTTTCTTAACACTTGTAATATATTTTTTAAAGTTTGAGCTTATATATGCCGATATCTTTTTTGTATAAAACATAGGAGTTAAATTTATGGATAAATATTTTTGGCCTGGTGCGTACAGTTTTAAATTTGAACTAAAAGCTTTGCTTGAATGCGTAAAAGAGCAGATAGATATTATTCTTTGTAAAATTGATAAAGCTGATAAAATGACACAAATGCAATAATTAAAAGCAATAGAAAAGCTGTCTGAAACAGACAGCTTTTTAAGTAAATTGGGTTGCATCATCTTTTATTGCGGACATATT